>NZ_JBQFRO010000011.1:0-184975 GCF_056537425.1 Ruegeria sp. CE9
GCTTCGGCTTCGGCTTCGGCTTCGGCTTCGGCTTCGGCTTCGGCTTCGGCTTCGGCTTCGGCTTCGGCTTCGGCTTCGGCTTCGGCTTCGGAAGTCACCTCGTCTGCAGTCTCCTCCGCGTCAACAGATTTCTCATCCGAGACTGCATCACTTTTGGTCTCGGTGGCCTCTGCCACCTCTTCGACTTTAGGGTCTTCGACCGGCTCCTGATCGGGTTTCTTCTTATCAGCCACCGTCCTAATCCCCTTATCGATTCCCAAAACACATGAACAACAGACTTACCCAAGTTAATCTGCACCCGGCGCGCTCTCAACCCGCATCACGTATTTCACAAGTTTTTTCACGGCTTTCTGCATTTTGTCCGGTGTCGGCTCACGCGCGATCTTCATCCGCTCAAAACACAATGTTTTAAGGGGTTCTGCGGTGGCCTCGCTGATTGCGGCCAGCCACAAGGGAGCAGATCCAGACCAGAGATCGGCAAAATGTCGCGCTGTGCGGGGGGAAAAGATCGGGGCGATAATCGGCTGATCACCCGTGGCGACCAGACACGCCTCATCACTCAGCGGCAGAAGCTGCTGCCGATAAATCGGTTGTTCGAGGGTTGTTAAGCCAGATTCGGTCAGGCGTTCAGCCACGTTGCCTCGGCTATGTTCACCACGCAGGTGCAACAGCGGGCTGTGTGGCTTACGTTTCAGAAGATTGGCGACCAGTTCTTCAGCAGTTGCGCCCAGCATCTGTGCGTCCCAACCCGCTGCGTTCGCGGCCTGCGTAGTCGCCGGACCAACGCAATAGGCGGGAAGGCTGCGATCCACATTCAACTTGGCGGCGGCGTTCACGCCATTGGCCGAGGAAAAGATCAACCCGGCAGCGTCACCGGGTTCAACCGGAACCGCTAGCGGTTCGATCTTTAACAAAGGTGAATGGATAACCTCGACCTGTGACCGAATACGGTCTGGCAGTTGCGCGACGAACCTGTTCGAGGCGGCGCGAGGGCGAGTCATCAACAAATACAACGGTAGGCGCCTTCGGCCTTGGGATTGTTTGCATCCGCGCGGGGTGATACCCCGCTTGGCAATCATGATGCAACGGATCAGGCCTATGGTGCAAACACTTACCGTCCTCGGACTGGAAAGCAGCTGCGACGATACTGCCGCCGCCGTGGTGCGGCAGGGCATAGGCGCGCAGGCCGAAATTCTGTCCTCCGTGGTTCATGGCCAGACCGAGCTGCACAGCGCCTATGGCGGTGTCGTGCCCGAAATCGCAGCGCGTGCACATGCGGAAAAGCTGGATATCTGCGTCAAGCAGGCTCTAACACAGGCTGAGATTGGCTTTGATGATCTGGACGCGATCGCCGTGACCGCTGGGCCAGGCCTGATTGGAGGCGTAATGTCCGGCGTGATGTGCGCAAAGGGGCTGAGCGCGGCCACCGGATTGCCTTTGATCGGGGTGAACCATCTGGCCGGACACGCGCTGACGCCACGCCTGACCGACGGAATTGCCTTTCCCTACCTGATGCTGCTGGTCTCGGGCGGCCACTGCCAATACCTGATCGCCCATGGGCCGGAACAATTCACCCGTCTGGGCGGGACAATCGATGATGCCCCCGGTGAAGCCTTTGACAAGACCGCCCGACTGCTGGGTCTGCCGCAACCCGGCGGCCCCTCGGTCGAGGCCGAAGCACGCGCGGGTGATGCCAAGCGGTTCCGCTTTCCCCGCCCACTGCTGGATCGTCCGGGATGTGATCTGTCTTTCTCGGGGCTCAAGACGGCATTGATGCGCATGCGCGATCAGGTCGTAATCGAAAAGGGTGGATTGACACGACAGGACCGCGCCGATCTGTGTGCTGGGTTTCAGCAGGCTATCGTCGATACTCTGGCTGAAAAAACCCGCCGCGCGATAGCACTTTATCTTGAGTCGTCGCCGTCCGAGCCGGTTATTGCCGTTGCAGGAGGCGTTGCTGCGAACACCGCCATTCGGTCAGCATTAGAGACCGTTTCAGCTGAATTGGGCGCCCGATTCACTGCCCCTCCACTGGCTTTGTGCACCGATAATGCCGCGATGATAGCTTACGCTGGGCTGGAGCGTTTTCTGAATGGCGCAAGGGACGGATTGGACCTGATAGCACGGCCCCGCTGGCCCTTGGACCAAACCAGCCCAGCGATGTTGGGTGGTGGTAAAAAGGGGGCCAAGGCATGAGCGTATCCATCCTTGGATCAGGCGCATTTGGAACTGCGCTGGCCATTTCATTGGCTGGGAACGGGCCGGTTACGCTGTGGTCGCGAAACGGCGATCAGGCAGAGCAAATACAACAAATGCGCGAGAATGCGCATCGCTTGCCGGGTGTTGCCCTGCCTTCCAATATTACGGTTACCGCTGAAATCGGGCAGGCAACTCAGTCCGAGGTATTGCTTCTTGCCGTCCCGATGCAAAAACTGCGCGATGCGCTGGCCCTGCATGCAGCGCAGTTGAATGGCAAGGTACTGGTGGCCTGCTGCAAAGGAATTGAACTGACCACGGGGCTTGGGCCCATTGCGCTCATGAACGAAGCCGTTCCAAACGCGCGCGCCGCCCTTTTGACCGGACCCAGTTTTGCCGACGACATCGCGCGCGGTTTGCCCACAGCGCTGACGTTGGCCTGCGCCGACGCAACGCTTGGTGAGAACCTTCAACAAGAGCTGACAACCGCCAACCTACGCCTTTATCGAACCTCTGATACGGTCGGGGCCGAGCTGGGCGGTGCCCTGAAGAATGTGATGGCCATTGGCTGCGGCTCGGCCATTGGTGCGGGTCTGGGTGACAGCGCCCGCGCTGCGCTGATCACGCGCGGATTTGCCGAGATGCAGCGCTTTGCGGCCTTACGCGGGGCACAGCCCGATACGCTGATGGGGCTGTCGGGACTGGGTGATCTGGTACTCACCTGCTCATCCGAATTGTCACGAAATTACCGTTTTGGCCTGTGTTTGGGTCTAAATAAGCCGTTCGACTCCGCAACGACTGTCGAAGGTGTTGCCACGGCACAGGCAATGTCAGAGATCGCCGCAAGCGAAGGGCTGGACATGCCCATCAGCGCTACGGTGGCGAAACTCAGCAGTGGTGCCTACAGTGTCACCGATGCGATTCAGGCCCTGCTGGGCCGCCCACTCAAGGAGGAATAAATGCTCATCGCTCTCATCGCCCGGGACAAAGCCGGCGCTCTGCAAACCCGGCTGGATAATCGCGCGGCCCATCTGGCCTATATCGAAGAAACAGGTGTGGTGACACAGGCAGGACCCTTGCTGGATGGCGATGCAATGATCGGCTCGCTGATCATTCTGGAGGTTGAAGATCTGGCCGCCGCGCAGGCCTGGGCAGATAGCGATCCTTATGCGCTGGCCGGATTGTTCGACTCGGTCGAATTGATCCCGTGGAAAAAGGTCATCGGCTGATGGCGTATTGGCTGTTCAAATCCGAACCCTCGACCTGGAGCTGGGATCAGCAGGTCGGCAAAGGGGACGCAGGCGAGGAATGGGACGGTGTCCGCAACTATCAGGCCCGCAATTTCATGCGCCAGATGCAGATTGGCGACCGGGGGTTCTTCTATCACTCGCAGAAGGACAAGGCGATTGTTGGCATTGTCGAGGTCTGCGCCGAGGCCCATCCAGACAGCACCACCGATGACGAGCGTTGGGAATGCGTGGATATCAAGGCCGTCCGGCCCTTTGCTGTTCCGGTCACGCTGGACCAGATCAAGGCGGATGAACAGTTGGGTGAGATGGTTCTGGTCAAGAATTCGCGCCTGTCGGTGCAGCCGGTTAGCGACGCTGAATGGCAGGTGATCTGCATGCTGGGCCAAACAGACGCTGACTAAAAAGGGAAGGTCCTGACGGATGCAGAACCTTCCCTACCCCGCGTGCTCCCAAGCTCACCACACGCATACGGAAATCTATTGGCTCTGACCGTCCTGGTCATATCCTGAACTTAGCCGATTTCAGAACCGCGCTTCAAACGCCAAGTATTTAGAGTTTCAATCAAATACAAAACACCCGCCGGTAAGACCGACGGGTGCTGAAATGGTTCTTGGCTGGATCAGCTATAGACCGATTCTTTGCCGAAATGCTTGGTCAGCATGTAATAGACGACAGCGCGGTACTTGTTACGCTCGGACATGCCATAGGTCTCCATGGCCTTGTTGATCCCTTCCATCAGTTCGGGACCATCCGACAGGCCCAGCTTTTTAATCAGGAAGTTGTTCTTGACCGTCTCAAGCTCGCCTTCCTGGCTGGCCGCCACTGTCGACGCATCCGCGTCATAGATCGCCGGACCACAACCGATGGTGACCTTGGTCAGCAGGTCCATATCGGGGTCCATCCCGCATTTGCCTTTTAGATCTTCAGCGTATTTGGCGATCAATTCGTCGCGTTTGCCCATGTCCCAATCTCCTTAATCCATTGTCACGGAACTTTTTACCGATGCGCAGAAGACTAGCCTTGTCGGCGGAATTCCCAAAAGGGAAAAATCACAAGGTTTCCCCCTAGGCTGAACTTCGCGGGACTTGGTGATTTGATTTTTTCAGATTTATTATTTAACATTTTTGTTAATTATGATTCCCGGAGGTCCCCATGCACGTAACGTTACCGAATGAAACCACCGAATATCGGTCAGCTCGTAATGCACTTCTATCCGCCGAGCGGGACCTGAGAGCAAAGGTTGAAGAGGTCGCGGCCTTGCGCCGTTCTCTTCCAACCGGAGGCAAAACCCCTAACGATTATGCGTTCCGAGATCTGGCAGGCGAGGGTGCGCCTATGTCGTCGCTGTTTGGCGATAAGGATACGCTGATCATCTATTCGCTGATGTACGGACCCGACGCGGAACGCCCCTGCCCTATGTGTTCGGCGTTTCTGGATGGGCTGAACTCTCAGATCCACCATCTCATACAGAACGCCTCGGTTGCCGTAGTGGCGCAGAATACGCCCGAAATACTCTCGGCGCTCAAGGATGAGATGGGTTGGAATGCGCTGCCGCTCTATTCTGCACTGGGGACGAGCTACCAGAGCGACTATCTGGCCGAGACCGAAGGGGGCGATCAACTTCCTATCCTGAATGTCTTCCAGCGACTCCCGGATGGCATTCATCACTTCTGGAGTTCCGAGCTATTCTTTGAACCAAGCGACTGGCATCCCCGGCACGTGGATGCGGCTTGGCCGCTGTGGAATGTTCTGGATTTCACACCGCAAGGCCGTGGTGATTTCATTCCGCCACTGCGCTGAGGAGCTATCGGCAATAGCCCCAGCCGGGCCCCTGAAGGTGAAAGTGATCGGCATGTAAACGGTTGAAATCGGGCCCAAGGACCACGCGGAACCAATCACAGGCTCCGCGCCCGATCTGGTGCAGAAACTCAGCCTCGGGGCCGTCACTAGCCCAGTCCGACAACAGGTTCAGGCTGCGTCCATCAGAGAGGTCCAGCCCAACAATGTCGATCGCGTCCGCAGTGGCGTGACTGCTCCAACCATTGTCTTGCCCCTGCACAGTGCGCATCAGGCGGCAATTATAGCTGCCGATCTGACGCAATCGGCTCACTGTGGTGCCCAACAATGCCTGCGCAGCAGGCTGCACCACATGATGTTCCCACATGGCAAGTCGTAAGGTGGTGGCGCACCGGGTCTCGATCGCCGCGATCCGTGCTTGCACCAGGTTGGTCAACCGGCCCCGCCCCGCAATCCCACAGTTCTCGTCCACGACCAGATCTTCCATCGGTTCAAACTGCACCCCAGCCTCAGCCAGAGCGGCGCGGCACATGACATCATCCGCCAGTGCTCGGTTCAACTGGTAGGCTGTGACCGGAGTCACCGGGGCCGTCACGGTCAGATCACGCAGCGGGTTCCAGTGCGGGGACACCGGCGTGTTGGGATGGGCAAGCAGCCACCAAACGCCACCGCCCAACACGATCAACAGCGTTAAGAGGCCAAATAGAAAAGACGCCGCCGAAAGCAAGATTCGGCGGCGTCTGGAAGGCTTGGTCATGCGTCTTTCGCACTCAGTAGCGGTAGTGTTCCGGCTTATAGGGACCTTCGGGTTTCACCCCGATATAGGCCGCCTGATCGCTGTCCATCTGGGTCAGCTTTACGCCGATGCGGTCCAGATGCAGACGAGCGACTTTCTCGTCCAGATGCTTGGGCAGGATGTAGACGTCGTTTTTGTACTGGTCACCTTTGGTGAACAGCTCGATCTGCGCCAGAACCTGGTTGGTGAAGGAGGCCGACATCACGAACGAGGGGTGCCCTGTGGCGTTGCCAAGATTCAGCAAGCGACCTTCGGACAGCAGGATCAGACGATTGCCCGAAGGCATCTCGATCATATCCACCTGTTCCTTGATGTTGGTCCATTTGTGATTCTTCAGGCTGGCCACCTGAATTTCGTTGTCGAAATGGCCAATGTTACCGACGATGGCCATGTCTTTCATCTCGCGCATATGCTCGATGCGGATCACGTCCTTGTTGCCGGTGGTGGTGATGAAGATATCCGCGCTGGCAACTTCGTCTTCCAGCAGGGTGACTTCAAACCCGTCCATCGCGGCTTGCAGGGCGCAGATCGGGTCAACCTCGGTCACTTTCACACGGGCACCTGCACCACGCAGCGAGGCCGCCGAGCCTTTGCCCACGTCGCCATAACCACATACAACTGCAACTTTCCCGGCCATCATGGTGTCGGTGGCACGGCGGATACCGTCGACCAGCGATTCCTTGCAGCCATATTTGTTGTCAAATTTCGACTTGGTGACCGAGTCATTCACATTGATCGCCGGGAACGGCAGGTGGCCGTCTTTCACCAGCTGATACAAGCGGTTCACACCGGTTGTGGTTTCCTCGGACACGCCTTGGATTTGGTCGCGCATTTTGGTGAACCAGCCAGGTGAGGCTGCCATACGTTTGGCGATCTGCTTTTTGATGACCTCTTCCTCTTCCGACCCCGGAACGGGGATGATGTCTTCACCGGTTTCAGCACGCGCACCCAACAGGATATACAACGTCGCGTCGCCGCCATCATCGAGGATCATGTTGGGGCCGTCTTCGAACAGGAAGGATTTGTCCAGATAATCCCAATGCTCTTCCAGCGTCTGGCCTTTGATCGCAAACACCGGAATGCCCGCCTCGGCAATTGCCGCCGCTGCGTGATCTTGAGTTGAGAAGATGTTGCATGAGGCCCAGCGCACATCAGCGCCCAACGCCACCAGCGTTTCAATCAGTACGGCAGTCTGGATGGTCATGTGCAGCGAACCCACAATGCGGGCGCCTTTCAAGGGCTTGCTGTCGCCGTATTCCGCGCGCAGGGACATCAATCCCGGCATTTCCGTTTCAGCGATATCCAGTTCCTTGCGGCCAAACCCGGCCAGCGAAATGTCTTTGACGATATAGTCCCCGGCCATCAGGTGCTCCATTCCGGTAAATCTTGATCCGGGCTGCCCCTAGCATTCCTTGGGGCAGGTGGCAATGTGGATGGCCAGAAACGGGAAGTCGTGTGCTAAAATATCAGCTTGGCGTACCCTCGACTTTGATTTTTGGTATTGCTTCAAAGAAATCCGTGCCAACGGCGACAATACAACTGATGCCGTTCGCCTGGGTCACCAAAACGGTATAGCTTCCCGTTTCCTTCGAGGTCCAAACCTCCATGACCGACTGCGTGCCGCGTGATTTCTGCAGACCACCAAAGGCTAATTCCTCGGCGTAACTGTCTTGCAGTTTAGCAATCACGTGCTCGCGTTCTGCACAATTCTGGGCAAAAGCGGGCGGC
This sequence comes from Ruegeria sp. CE9, assembly GCF_056537425.1. Taxonomy (NCBI): domain Bacteria; kingdom Pseudomonadati; phylum Pseudomonadota; class Alphaproteobacteria; order Rhodobacterales; family Roseobacteraceae; genus Ruegeria; species Ruegeria sp. CE9. The sequence continues at coordinate 7,768 of NZ_JBQFRO010000011.1, forward strand.
GCAGTGGCGGCCATTCCAAAGGTCAGGGCGGTTGCAACTAAACGCTTGAACATAACAAGCTCCTTTCGATACGTGTTTCGTTTCGAGAGGGCGCAACTGGGAGGAGTCAGCACCCCCCTCAGTCCTTTATGTCGGGATCGTATCGTGTAGGTTCAAAGCACGAATGCTCAAGAAAATGTTGGCAGCATGTGATCCAGACAGATACATCATACCACAAGAACGCGAATTGAACGTGTCCCAGTTCACAAGGCATGGCAAAATGGCAACACAACCCAGAGCGTGGCAAAGAATGTTGTCGGGTCGCAGACTGGATCTGCTGGACCCGACCCCGGTTGATATCGAGATCGAAGACATTGCCCATGGTCTGGCCTTTGTGGCGCGGTGGAACGGGCAAACCAACGGGGATTTCGCCTATTCCGTGGCCGAGCATTCGCTGCTGGTGGAAGAGCTTTTTGGCCGTATCGCCCCAAATGCACCGGCAAAGTGGCGGTTGGCGGCCCTGTTACACGATGCGCCGGAATACGTGATCGGCGACATGATTTCGCCGGTGAAGTCCGCTGTTGGCCCGGATTATGGTGCCTTGGATGATCGGCTGGCAGCGGCGATCCATATCCGCTTTGGTCTGCCCGCTGCGGTGCCACAGACGGTCAAGCGCCAGATCAAGAAAGCAGACAAGATCAGCGCGTGGATGGAAGCCACGCAGATCGCGGGGTTCTCTGAGGCTGAGGCGTCAAAGTTCTTCGGCCGCCCGGACAAAACGATTTTGGAAGGTCTGCAAATCAAACTGCGCCCCCCGATTGAAGTACGGCAAGCCTATACCGCGCGGCACAAAGCGCTGCTGGACGGTATCTAGAACGCCAGTAGATCAGCGCTTTGGCATGTGCTAATTTGTTGTCAAAACAAGACTATAGCCCGACGCAGGTTCAAGTGAGCGATCCAGATAACCAAATCTCGTTGTCCAACGCACAGATGGAATACGCCAACGCATGCTTGCGCGAGGCGTATAATCTGACGGGCCGTGGCCGGGTGCGCAATCTGATCCGCAGATCACTGCTGCCACAGATGATCATGTATCGGGGCTGCAAGATACACCTGCATCCTCATGACAATTTCAGCGAGTTCACACTGTGGCGAAAGGGCCGATCTCCGGAAGAGCTTGAATTGAATTGGCTGAAAGAGCGCTTTGAAGGAAAAACGCTAAAAGTTCTGGATATCGGGGCCAATTTTGGCCTGTATTCGCTTTTTCTCGCGTCGATCTTGGGCCCAGGATCACAAATTCATGCGTTTGAGCCCAACCCGACGTTGGCCGAACGCCTTAGGAAAAATTGCGCTCTCAATGGATTTAGCCATGTTGAGCTGAACACATTCGCCCTGTCTGGCACTTCCGGAAAGGCAACGCTTTGTATAGAAAGCCGGGGTGACACAGCCACCAATCTTGGCGAGGCATGGTTGGCGAATAATGCCGTCGGCGTAGATACGTCAAAACACGACACGATAGAGGTGCAGACCCGAACGCTGCTTGTGCTTACCCATCTGCATGGCGCCGATTTTGCCAAGCTGGACGTCGAAGGGCATGAGCCGAATATCCTCCTGCCATTCCTTGAGGATGCCAAAGACGCAGCCCTGCCCTGCTATCTTCAACTGGAAACCGTAAATCTTGGCGATGAGGCCAAAGGCCTGTTTGCCTCGCTTTCTGATCGTGGATACGAGAATGTCTTTCAAACCCAGCGCAATATCATCTTCAAAAGGTAGGTCGTGCCAGACCGAACATTGATTATGACCGGACCACTTCGCCTGCAACAGATCGAGCCGGTATGAATGTCGGGCTGTTCTCCTGCGCCAAGGATGAAGGGCCGTTTGTCCTTGAGTGGATCGCCTATCATCTGCTGACCGGGTTTGATCCGATCCTGATCTACAGCAATGACTCGACAGACGGCACAACCGAGCTGTTGGATGCGCTGGATAAGAACGGGGTCATCTCTCATGTGCTGCAGGACCTGAAGCCGGGCGAAATTCCGCAACACGCAGCCGCCGACAAAGCTTATTTGCACCCATCACTTGTCTATACCGACTGGTTGATGTGGCTCGATAGTGATGAGTTTCTATATTGCGCGGGCGCTGACAATCGGGTCACGAACCTGATCGAACGCTGCGAAGGAATTGCCGAAGGGGTGGCGATAAACTGGCTGATCTTCGGAGACGGGCATCATGACCACTGGGAGCCCGGTCTTGTCACTCAGCGATTTCTGCGGCGTGCCGAGAACGATCACCGTCTGCATCGGCGCTATAAAACCCTGTTTAAAACCTCGGAAAAGATAAGAGGGTTCGGGATCCACCGACCGCATTTATTCAAGGGATTTCAGCGTGATGGCGGGCAGTTCGTCAATGCCTCTGGGCAGCCAATGCATGAGGACATTTATCGCTCGGGCGTGCGCAGGCGCCATGCCTTTGGGGCCGCGCCCGAACATTTGGTCTCGCACGAATGGGCGGCGGTTTTTCACTACCCAGTGAAAACACGAGACAGTTTCGAACTCAAACGCCAGCGCGGACAGGGCACGAAACCCATTGATGCGCCTGACCGGAACAGCCGGTTTCGCGAACAGTATTGGAACAAATACAATCAGAATGGCGTTTTGGATGACCGAATGCTGATCATGAGCGACCGGTTGCAGACAAAGGTGGATGAGCTACTATCATTGCCGGAAGTTGGTCAAGCATATGAGACTTTACTAGAAACATGCGCAAAACGTATACAGTTGATACATGTGCGTCGCTCATAAACAGGTCATAGACCAGTACGGCTTATTGCTGCTGAGGCAACTTCAGACTTCAACTTGCCCGATCGATTTTACACGCTCATACCGATCCATCCAAAGCACGTAGCTTTAGCCAAACCGCTTCTTTGCGTCCTCAAACATTTCGAAGTCCATGAAAAACGCGGCTTCAAGGTTTGAATGATCAGACTTCGTCAAACCTTTAATGGCGTCTTTGGAAGAAGACGAATGACCCAATGAACTGCGCGTATCCTGCATGTCTATGTGGTTTCCAAATATCTCATAGGAAATATGATCCAGCGCGGAATTTAATTCATCGACACGTCCAACGAAATCAAAGTCAATGAAATCATAACTGATTTCTTTGCGTTGAGGGCGCCAATGTCGGTTCAGATCACGCGCCTTCTCGTCGCGTGCAACAATGTCGAGAAAGTCGGACAAATGAATGTCGCTATCTGGCGCTCTGCCAACATGCTGTAGAAACTTCTCCTTTTGGCCCGGTGTTTTCAGAAGATAGCCAAAAAAAGCACTGAGCGTGCGTTCAACTGGGTGACGAACCACCGAGAAGCGAAACCGCGCATCATCCCTTAGTGCTTCGATTGCTGTTGGAACATTCAGAGCTTTCCTACCTGTTCTGATCAGCGATTTCGGCGGGTTATGTATGCTTTTCATATCAATCTGCACAGAACCCCCGGTCTCGGCGTTTAACTGGTTCAGAATTGAAGCCAAAATCGTTGAACATGCGCATTTGTGGTTTTTCATATACACAAATGGGCGTGCAGGTGGGTCGAATGCAGGTAAATGAACAGTTTGCAGAAAATGCCTGTCGTGCAGATAGTTATTGAGGATACCCGAGGCATTGGGCGTGACAGATTCCATCAAGATGTTCCCTTGCCTAGAGTTATCGATCTGGTTGGATACTCTGCCTTCTGGCCTCTAAACACTTATAAGACGCACAATGACGCTACGATTAAGCGCGGGTTGTACAAGAATTCCCAGAAAGTTGAATTACCGCGGACTACGCTTGGCCAGAATCCGCTGCAGCGTTCTGCGGTGCATGTTCAGCCTGCGCGCAGTTTCCGAGACGTTGCGGTCGCACAGCTCATAAACGCGCTGGATATGTTCCCAGCGGACGCGGTCGGCGCTCATGGGGTTTTCCGGTGGCGGAGGTAGTTCATCGCCCTTGGCCAGCAGCGCATTGGTGATGTCGGTGGCATCGGCGGGCTTGGACAAGTAGTCGGTTGCACCGATTTTGACAGCGGCCACAGCGGTGGCAATCGCGCCGTATCCGGTCAGAACCACAACACGGCTGTCGGGGCGTTTTTCACGCAGCACTTCGACCACATCCAGCCCGTTGCCGTCCTCGAGCCGCAGATCAACCACGGCGTACGCAGGGGGGCGTGCTGTGGAAATGGCCCGGCCTGCGGCGACTGAGCCTGCGGTTTCAACCTCGAACCCGCGTTTTTCCATAGCCTTGGCCAGACGCCTCAGAAACGGCTCGTCATCATCGACCAGCAGCAGCGATTTGTCGGGGCCGATTTCAAGCTGGGAACTGTCTGCCATATGTGGGTCTTTCCGCTATTTCATGCCGATTGGCTTAATGAAGAGTAATAGCAGCGCCATTTCAAACGTCAAACCGGCTGTTCTGGATCAGGCCTTGTCAAGGAAGCAGCCAATCTGGTCTGCCATCTGCTCGGCCGTGTCGTCGCGCTTGAAGAATTCAAGGAACCCATCCTCGGGCGTCATCAGATAGGTAAAGGTTGAGTGATCGACCAGATAATACTCATCACTTTTTTCATGCGCCTTGTAATAGGCCTTGTAGGCTTTGCTCGCCGCTTTGACCTGCTCGGGCCTTCCGGTCAGGCCGATCAGGCGCTCATGCAGGTTGAAGGCGAAATCGCCAACCGCCTCAGGGGTATCGCGGTCGGGATCAACGGATATGAACATCGGCGTCACAGACTGGCCACGCTCTGCCAGCAAATCAACCACATCGACATTGCGCGACATGTCAAAGGGGCAGACATCCGGGCAGAAGGTATAACCAAAATAAACCAGCGTCGGTTCGGTGATCACATCCTTGTCGGTCACCGTCTCGCCGTTGGCGTTGATCAATTCGAACGGCCCGCCGATTGCCGCGCTCCCCCCCGCGATCTGGGATGATCGGCATTGTGCGTATTTATCGTCACCCCCGCCACGTGTCAGCAGCCACATGGCACCCAGGCCTACGGCCAGCACAACGGTTGCAAGAATAGCATAAAGGCGGATCATGGTGCGTATCCTGATACGTAAAGGGGTTGTTGATCGTTTCCGCCGGGACACCTATCAACATGGCGGACCGACGCAATAGGACATAATCGACAGATGACGGATTCCAACACCAGTCTTTGGCGTGGGCAGGAGCGCAGCACCTGGATCAGGCTGCGCACGCTGATCCTGCTGCGATGGGTCGCGATTATCGGCCAGTTCACCGCGATCACGGTTGCTCAGAAATACTACCACGTTCAGCTTGAACTGGCTTTGTGCTACTTCGCCATCGGCGTTTCGGTCATGGGCAACCTGACGGCCATCCTGCTCTTCCCGGAAAACAAGCGTCTGTCGGAATTCGAGAATTTCTTGATGGTGCTGTTCGACCTGCTGCAGCTGTCGGTTCTTCTGTATCTGACAGGGGGGCTGAACAACCCGTTTGCGCTGCTGTTACTTGGTCCGGTGACGATCTCGGCCAATGTGATGAGCACACGCTCGACCCTGATCATCGGCAGCGTCGCGGTGATCCTGACAACGTTGCTGGCGCAGTTCCATCTGCCACTGCGTACCGATCTGGGCCTTGTGCTGGATATCCCCGATGTTCTTTTGTTCGGAAACTGGGCTGCGATCATCATCGCCATCGTCTTCATTGGTGCCTATTCCCATCGCATCAGTTCCGAGGTGCAGTCGATGTCCGAAGCGCTGTCGGCCACTCATATGGCACTGGCGCGCGAGCAAAAGCTGACCGATCTGGGCGGCGTCGTGGCTGCGGCGGCGCACGAGTTGGGTACGCCGCTGGCAACGATCAAGCTGGCCAGTTCTGAATTGATCGAAGAGCTGGACGATAAGCCCGAGTTAAAGGAAGACGCCGCTCTGATCCGTGAACAGGCCGATCGCTGCAGGGACATCCTGCGCGATATGGGACGGGCTGGCAAAGATGATCTGCACCTGCGGCAGGCGCCCTTGTCTACCGTGATTCATGAGGCGGCCGAGCCGCATATCAACCGTGGCAAAGCGGTGCATTTCGACGAAGGGCCTGTTGCCGATGGTGATGTTCAGCAGCCTTCAATCCTGCGCAAGCCCGAAATCATCCACGGCTTGCGTAACCTGATCCAGAATGCGGTGGATTTTGCCAAGTCGAATGTCTGGGTCGAGGCCGAGTGGACCTCGGATCAGATTAGCGTCTTAATCATGGATGATGGGCGGGGTTATCCATCGCATATCATCGGACGCATCGGCGATCCCTTCATGCGCCGCCGCCGTGCCGACCGTAGCAGCCGACCTGAATATGAGGGGATGGGATTGGGACTGTTCATTGCCAAGACCTTGCTGGAACGCAGCGGGGCTGAACTTTACTTCGCGAATGGAGCAGATCCCTATCAGACCCTGAGCGATCAGCCTGACCGCAAAGGTGCAATTGTCAAAGTTGTCTGGCCGCGCAAGCTGATTGATGCGCAAACCGGTGATACACCGGTCCCGTCCGGCGCAAATCAACCGTTCCAGATCTGAGTTAAGACCCTGTTAACTATTGTTGTTCATACAGGTTCGGGATTTTTGACAAGGGCGTAGGATCGATGGCCGATTGGATCGTGCTGGCCACAATCAGCGTGGTTTCGGCCTGCTTTGCAATACTATGGCTGCTGCCGCACCGACAGGCCAGAGCAAGTGACTACGGGCTATCAACCCCCGGCGCGCTGTTCGACGTAGTCTTTCTATTCGATGGCGATCAATTGATCAGCCATTCGGACGTTGCCTTGGCGGGATACGAATCCGTCAGAAACTGGGAAGACCTTAGGCGTCTGCTTCAGCGCGATTTCCCCGCCTTCCCCGAAACACCCGAAAGTGTTCGATCACAAGGGAGCATTTCCGTATCCGCCATTGATTGCACAGTTGAGCGCGAGATTTTGTGCGAATGGATCGATGGCATTATCCGCGTACAACTGCGCGATCTGACGGGCAATTCGCGTGCGCCGCGCCGTGACCCCAGCGATCCAATTCGATTGGCAATGGAGCAGGCCCCTTATCCAGTATGGTCCGTTGATAATCGCAACAAAGTAAGATGGTGTAATGCAGCTTACGTGGCATTAGTGCGCAAAATTTCCGGCCAAGACGCAGATCTGACAGATCCGCTGTTTCCATCGCTCACGGATGAGGCGCAGTTGGGCTGGAAAACCCGCGTGTCTATCCCGGTCAAAGACAGCGACGCCAAGCTTTGGTTCGATCTGACGCGTGTGACCCGCGATGGGGATCAGCTGTGTTATGCGGTCGATATAAATGCGATTGTCGAAGCGGAAATTGCCCAGCGCAAATTTGTGCAAACCATGACAAAGACCTTTGCGCAGCTTTCGATCGGCTTGGCCATATTCGACCGCAATCGACAATTGGCATTGTTCAATCCCGCACTCATCGACCTGACCACCCTGCCCCCGGATTTTCTGAGCGTACGTCCAAGCCTGTCCAGCTTCTTCGATCGGCTGCGCGATCAGCATATGATGCCTGAACCCAAGAACTATCGCAGTTGGCGGCGTCAGATGAATGATCTGCTCGAAGCGGCCCGGGACGGGAACTATCAGGAAACATGGTCGTTGCCCTCGGGTTCGGTTTATTCCGTCAGCGGCAGACCCCACCCTGACGGGGCCGTGGCGTTTTTGTTTGAGGATATCACCGCAGAAATCACTCTGACCCGGCGATTTCGCGCAGAGATGGATCTGATGCAATCCATCCTGGACAAGCTGGCTGATCCCATCGCCGTTTTCTCGGATGACGGGATCTTAGCTACGACAAATTACGCCTATCAAAAGCTATGGGGCGACAGCAACGAGACCGGATTTGAACCAGCGACCGTGCTTGAGATCACCCGCCAGTGGCAGGACCAATGCGCCGCCTCACCTATCCTCGGAGAAATTCGGGAATTCGTCACAGCGCGTGAGAACCGAGCCGAATGGTCGGGCGAATTGACCCTGAAATCAGGCGGGAAACTGACTTGCACAGTCAGCCCCATGCAAAACGGGGCTACGATCGTGCGCTTCGCGACGGATAACGCGGTCGACAACATGGCGGATATGCGAAAAATCAGCGCCTGAACCGGGTTGCAGCCAACCGGGCGCAGGTTCATTGTGGCGCCATGACTGCACCGCTCGAATTGACCTCAAAATCCCCTCAGGACACTGCTGATCTTGCTGCCCGATTGGGCAATGCGCTGCGTGCTGGTGATACCATCTTGCTGGAAGGTGCAATCGGCAGTGGCAAAACCCATTTTGCGCGGTCTCTGATACAATCGGCCCTGTCTGTTCCCGAGGATGTACCCTCGCCCACATTCACTCTGGTTCAAGTTTATGAAACAGAAATTGGGGAGGTCTGGCATTCTGACCTCTACCGGCTCACTTCGGTAGAAGAGATCGAAGAATTGGGTCTGGTCGAGGCCTTCGAAACCAGTATCTGCCTTGTTGAGTGGCCCGAAAAGCTGGGCCCGCTTACACCAGCCTCGGCCCTGTTGATCCGATTCACCACCGACCCCGACGATCAGGACACGCGGCACCTTGCGCTGAGTTGGTCAGACCCGAAATGGAGCGCCATGCTGGAGAGGATCCAATGACGAACCGGGCCATTCTGGCTGAAGCCCTGATCGCGCAAACCCCCTGGAACGGTGCTCAACACGCACCTTTGGCGGGTGACGCCTCGAACCGCCGATACGAGCGGCTGACCGACCCAGCGACGGGCCGGACAGCAGTTTTGATGGACGCCCCGCCCGATAAGGGTGAGGATGTCGAACCCTTTGTGCGTATGTCGGAGTATTTGCGCTCGATCGGACTGAGCGCGCCCGAGATTCACGCCGAGGACAGTCAATACGGCTTTCTGTTGCTCGAAGATCTTGGGGACGCGCTGTTTGCCCGCGTTTTGCGGGATGATCCATCGCTTGAGCGTACCCTGTATGACGCGGCAACCGACGTGCTTGTACACCTTCACGCGGCGCCCACGATTTCGCTCGACAGCTATGACCCGGCCCTGATGACCGAACTTGCGGCGCTTTCGTTCACGAAATATGCGCAGGGCATTCAAAGCTCGCATGATGAAGAGGCGCGCGCCCGGTTCGAACTGCGCTTTGCCGATATCCTGCACCGCGAAACCGGCGGAACGCGTGTGGTTGTGCAACGTGACTATCACGCGGAAAACCTGATCTGGCTGCCCGAACGTGACGGTCTGGCGCGCGTGGGCCTGCTGGATTTTCAAAGTGCCATGCTGGGGCATCCTGCGTATGACCTGATGTCGCTGCTGCAAGATGTGCGCCGGACGGTCCCTGTTGGAATCGAGATGCGGATGATCGACCGCTATATCACCGCAACCGGCGTCGATGGGCATGATTTCCGCACAGCCTACGCGGTGCTGGGCGCGCAGCGTAACCTTAGGATTCTGGGCGGTTTTGCCCGACTGGCGACGGATTATGGAAAGCCGCATTATGTGGACCTGATCCCGGCTGCCTGGGCACATCTGATGCGCGATCTGGAACATCCCGCGTTGGTTCCGGTGGCTGACCTGCTGCGCAATGCGCTGCCCGAACCAAGCCCGAAAAACCTTGCAAAGCTGAGATCGCAATGACCGGCACGCCCGAAGCTGCAATGGTATTTGCCGCTGGTTTTGGTACCCGTATGGGCGCGCTGACCAAAGACCGGCCCAAGCCGCTGATCGAGGTCGCCGGGCGGCCTTTGATCGATCACACATTGGATCTGTTCGATGCATTGCGTCCTTTGAACATTGTTGCCAACTTGCATTATCACGCGGATCAGCTGGCGGATCATCTAGCAGGCCGCGACGTGGCGTTGTCGCGGGAAGAGCCGAACATTCTGGATACGGGCGGAGGGTTGCGCGCGGCGCTGCCGCTGCTTGGGTCGGGTCCGGTTTTCACCCTGAACAGTGACGCGATCTGGGTCGGACCTAACCCACTGAATCTGCTAAAGAATCACTGGAATCCAGATGAGATGGATGCGCTGCTAATGTGCATTCCGGTGGAACAAACTCTTGGCCATGCAGGTCCGGGTGATTTCACGCAGGACAGCTCGGAGCGGATCACCCGCGGGGCCGGTTTGGTTTACGGCGGAGCGCAAATCCTGAAAACCGATGGTTTGCGTGATATCGGCGACGAGGTGTTTTCGCTGAACGTATTGTGGGATCAAATGCGACAGCAAGAGCGCCTGTTTGCGTTGCGCTACCCGGGTCGTTGGTGCGACGTTGGGCGGCCCGAGGGTATTGCGCTGGCCGAGGGGTTGATTGCTAATGTTTGAACCCAGCACCCTGCCCCGGGTTTTCGCGGTGTCGCCGGGTGCGGATTTCCCGAAGGTGTTGGTCGATGGGTTGCGTCAGCGGATTGCTGGTCAGCCGCCAGATGCGCTGGCCCGGGTTCAGCTGGTGATCAATACCCGTCGCATGGCGCGCCGGGTCCGGGATCTGTTTGATCAAGGCCCCCCGTGCCTGCTGCCTCGATTATCGCTGGTCACCGATCTGGGTGAAAGCGCAGACCTGGCGCAGATCCCACGCGCGATCCCTCCTTTGCGCCGAAGGCTTGAGCTGACACAGCTGATCGCCAAACTGCTGGACCAGCAACCCGATCTGGCCGCGCGATCCTCATTGTTCGATCTGTCCGACAGTCTGGCCGCACTGATCGATGAGATGCAGGGCGAAGGCGTCTCACCCGAGGCGATCCGGCAACTAGATGTCAGCGACATGTCCGGACACTGGGCGCGGGCACAGGCCTTTATCGGGATCGCTGACCAGTTCATGGAGTCCGGGGCGGACGCGCTTGACGCACAGGCCCGGCAACGACGTGTGGTCGAAGCCCTGATTGCACGCTGGCAGGTCGCCCCGCCCCAGCATCCGGTCATACTGGCGGGCTCCACCGGGTCGCGCGGGACGACACTGATGCTGATGCAGGCAATCGCCCGCCTGCCGCAAGGGGCGCTGGTGCTGCCGGGTTATGATTTCGACCAGCCCGAGCATGTCTGGCGCAATCTGGATGACGCGCTGACGTCAGAGGATCATCCGCAATATCGCTTTCGCAAACTGATGCTGGAACTTGGCCTTGGCCCGAAACAAATCCGGCCATGGACGGCGGCTGAAGCCCCTTCGCCCGCCCGTAACAAGCTGATTTCGCTTGCCTTACGCCCTGCCCCGGTAACCGACGCATGGATGACAGAAGGCCCGAACCTGCCCGATCTGAGCGGTGCCACCAAGGATGTTACATTGATCGAGGCGTCTTCCCCTCGCGCTGAAGCCTTGGCGATTGCATTGCGCTTGCGTCAGGCGGTCGAGACCGGACAAACGGCAGCCCTGATCACGCCGGACCGGATGTTGACGCGTCAGGTCAGCGCCGCGCTGGACCGGTGGAACATATTACCTGATGACAGCGCGGGCCTGCCGCTGCAGCTGTCTCCGCCCGGGCGGTTTCTGCGCCATGTCGCCGGTTTGTTTGCGCGTCGTCTGGATGGTGAGGCACTGCTGACGCTGCTCAAACATCCGCTGTGCCATGATGGCGGCGATCGGGGGAGCCACCTACTGCATACCCGCGATCTGGAACTAGATCTCCGCCGCCATGGCCCGCCCTTTCCCGACAGCGCCAGCCTGACCGCCTTTGCCATCCGCACCGATGCGCCTGAGGGCTGGATCCGCTGGGTCACTGATGCCTTCTGCGATAATCACGGCCTGGGCGAGCGACCTCTTTCTGACTGGGTTGCCCGGCTTCGCACACTAGCCGAAGCAATTTCGGCCGGTACGACAGGCGAGCCGGGGACATTGTGGGACAAGAATGCGGGTCAGAAGGCGCTTGCCGTAATTACCTCTCTGGAAGACGAAGCGCCTCACGGCGGTGCGATGACCGCCCATGATTTCGCCGATCTGTTGGGCGCTTTGCTGGCAGGTGAAGAGGTGCGCGATCGCGATGCGCCGCACCCTCATCTGATGATCTGGGGCACGTTAGAAGCCCGTGTGCAAGGCGCTGATCTGTTGATTTTGGGTGGCCTCAACGAAGGCAGTTGGCCCGAGGCCGCGGCGCCCGACCCCTGGCTGAACCGCCAGATGCGCAATGACGCCGGGCTTTTGTTGCCAGAACGCCGGATCGGCCTGTCCGCGCATGACTTCCAGCAAGCCGCAGGTGCACCCGAGGTGGTTTTGACCCGCGCCATCCGGTCGGATGATGCGGAAACTGTACCGTCCCGTTGGTTGAACCGCATGACCAATCTGATGGAGGGCCTGCCGAATCAGGGCGGAACGGACGCATTGGCTGCGATGCGCGCGCGGGGCCAGCAATGGTTGGAGTGGGCTGATGCTCTGGAAAAGGCGCCCCCGATTGCGCCTGCACTTCGCCCATCCCCACGTCCGCCGGTAGCTGCGCGCCCGAGGCGGCTATCGGTGACCGAGATCAAGCGGCTTATCCGCGATCCCTATGCCATCTACGCCCGGCATGTCCTGCGCCTGAAACCGCTTGACCCGCTGGTCCAGGCGCCGGACGCGCTGTTGCGCGGCATTGTGATCCACGAAGTAATGGAACAATTCGTGCGCGACAGCGTTCTGGATCCGGCATTGCTGAACCGCGAGAATTTTCTGAAACGGGCAGAGGCTTTGCTTGAGGATCACGTTGCATGGCCGACGGCGCGGAAGCTGTGGCTGGCACGACTGGAGCGGATTACCGACAGTTTTCTATCTGCCGAAATTCAGCGCCGCTCTGATGGTGGCCCGGTGGCCTTTGAAGTGGGAATGCGGACAGAGCTGACCCCGCTGGATTTCACGATAGTCGGACGCGCCGACCGGATCGACCGAAGCGGGCAGGGCGCATTGCGGATCATCGACTACAAGACCGGCACCCCGCCAACAGAAAGTCAGCAGGCCAAATTCGACAAGCAATTGCTGATCGAGGCCGCAATGGCCGAGCAAGGGGGAATCGACGGGTTCGACCCTTTGCCCGTTGCACAGGCGATCTTCATCGGCATGGGGGGATCCTACAAAGAGGTGCCTGCACCATTGCAGAAAGAGCCGACCGACAAGGTTCTGGCCGAGCTTAAGGAACTGATTTCGGCCTATTTAGAGCCTGATCAGGGGTTTTCATCCCGTCGAATGCTGCACAAAGACGCCGATATCGGGGATTACGATCAACTCGCCCGGTTCGGCGAGTGGGATCGTTCTGCGGAAACCGCTCCGGAGGATCTAACATGACCCCCCGCAACGACGCGACCGAGCGGCAGGTTCAGGCCGCGCGCCCGGATGCCTCGACCTGGTTGGCGGCCAATGCGGGCTCGGGAAAGACACGGGTGTTAACCGACCGGGTGGCGCGGCTTTTGCTGGACGGCGTACAACCTCAGCACATTCTGTGCCTGACTTATACCAAAGCCGCCGCCAGCGAGATGCAGAACCGATTGTTCAAGCGTCTGGGCAAATGGGCGATGCTGGACAACGATGCCCTTCAGGACGAGCTGATCGAACTCGGCGTACCCGGAGTGATCGATCCCGATCGGTTGGCGCAAGCACGCACTTTGTTCGCGCGCGCCATCGAGACGCCCGGCGGGTTGAAGATCCAGACGATTCACTCGTTCTGCGCCTCGCTGCTGCGACGGTTCCCGCTTGAGGCCGGGGTCAGCCCTCAGTTTGCTGAAATGGAAGATCGCGCTGCTGCGTTGTTGCGCGAAGAGATTATCGAGGATTTCGCCGAAGGTCCTCAGGCAGCGTTGATCGAGGATGTGGCCCGGTTTGTCACCGATACGGGGTTTGAAAAATTGACCGCTGCTGCCGCGCAGCGGAGGAACCAGTTCGAATATGCGCTGCAATGGCCAGAGCTTTTGCGACGCTTTGATCTTCCAGATGGGTTTGATGAGCAGGTTTTGCTGCACAGCGTGTTCTTGGGCGGTGAGGTCGAGTTGGCCCAATCCATCCTGCCCGCGCTTTCTGAAAGCGGGGGCAACAATGCCAAAGCGGCTGAAAAACTTGCTACTTTCACAGAGGCGAGACTCAGCAGTCTGCCAGTTCTTGAAAGTGTTTTTTTGACGGGAAAGTCAGCGAAAGAACCTTTTACCGCCAAACTCGGCAGCTTTCCAACCAAAGCGCTCCGCGAAGGTGCCCTGGCTGATCGGATGCCTCAGCTTGAGGCCTTGATGCTGCGTGTTGAGGCCGCGCGGGAACAGCGTCTGGCGCTGGTTGCAGCACAGAAAACCCATGTATTACATCGCTTTGCTGCAGCCTTCCTGCCGGAATACGAACGGCGGAAGCAACTGCGCGGCTGGCTGGATTTCGACGATCTGATCCTGCGCGCCCGGCAGGTTTTGAACGATCCGGCAGTAGCGGAATGGGTTCTGTATCGATTGGACGGTGGCATCGACCATATTCTGGTTGACGAGGCACAAGACACCAGCCCAGATCAGTGGGATGTGATCGAAAAGTTGGCGCAGGAATTCACCAGCGGTGAGGGGGCTCGATCCGGGGTCGAGCGGACGATCTTTGTGGTCGGGGACAAGAAACAGTCGATCTATTCCTTCCAGGGCGCCGATCCACAGGCCTTTGACCGGATGCAGGCCGAATTTGGGCGAAAACTGCAGGAATCAGGCTCTAAACTGTTGGATTCGACGCTGGAATATTCCTTCCGCTCGTCCAGTGCGATCCTTGGGCTGGTTGATATTCTGTTCGAAAACCGTGCCGAGGCAGGGTTTCACAAGGATGCGCTGCACCGCGCGTTCAAGGCTGATCTTCCGGGGCGCGTAGACCTTTGGCCTGTTGTCGAGAAAGTCGAAGACGACGATGATGCCGACTGGACCGACCCGGTTGACCGGCCCGGCGCACGGCATCACACGGTCATTTTGGCCGAACAGATCGCGCGGTCTATCAGAGATATGATCAGGGATGGCACAACGATCCCTGACGATGGTGACACTTCCGGAAAATTTGTTCGGCGAAAAGTTCGGCCCGGGGACTTTTTGATCCTGGTCCAGCGCCGCTCGGACCTGTTTGCCGAGATCATTCGCGCCTGCAAAAGCGAGGGCCTGCCCATCGCAGGAGCAGACCGCCTGAAAGTGGGCGCAGAACTGGCGGTTAAGGACCTGGCCGCCTTGCTGAGCTTTCTGGCCACGCCCGAGGAGAGCTTGTCGCTGGCGACAGTGCTGAAATCTCCGCTGTTCAGCTGGACGGAACAACAGCTCTTCGATCTGGCCCATCGCCGAGAGGAAACTTACCTTTGGGCCGCGCTGCGCAATCGATCTGAGGAATTCCCCGAAACGCTGGCCGTTTTGAACGATCTGCGCGGGCAAACCGACTTTTTACGCCCATATGACCTGATCGAGCGCATACTGACGCGCCATGATGGGCGCAGGAAACTACTGGGTCGTCTGGGGGCCGAAGCTGAAGACGGCATCAACGCGCTTTTGTCACAAGCGCTGGCTTATGAGCGCACCGATATTCCCAGCCTCACCGGATTTCTGGTCTGGATGCAAACCGACGATCTGGAGATCAAGCGCCAGATGAGCGGTGTCGGCAACATGATCCGGGTGATGACCGTTCATGGATCAAAAGGGTTGGAAGCACCAATTGTGATCCTGCCGGATACCGGTAAACGCCAACCGCCACGCGATGCCGAGATCATGATGGCAGGCGAGACACCACTGTGGAAAGTGCCCTCGGATGCCTCACCCGCGCTGGTTGCAACAGCTCGCGAGGACGCCCGAGCGCGCGAAGAAAATGAACGGTTGAGGCTGCTATATGTGGCTCTAACACGGGCGGAAAAGTGGCTGGTTGTGGCCGCTGCCGGGGATGTGGGTAAGGATGGCAACAGCTGGTATCAGATGGTTGAGACCGCGATGGCGCGGGCAGGGGCCACGTTGCTGCCCGGCACCCAGACCCTTCGACTGGCGCATGGAGATTGGGAGGCTTTGCCCGCCGTTGAACAGGGCAGCATCCCGCACAACGAACAGCATTTGCCTGCGTTTTTCGACCACCCCGCGCCAAATGTACCCGCGCCAGCCGAAACGCTCAGCCCCTCTGATCTAGGGGGTGCGAAGGCCTTGCCCGGAGATGCGGGGCAAGATGAAGAGACTGCGAAACGGCGTGGAACACAGCTGCACTTGCTGCTGGAACACCTTCCAGCAGTAGCGCGTGATCAATGGCCACAGCTTTGCACGCGGCTTCTGGCCGATATACAAGAGGTGGAGCGGCAAGAGCTGCTGACGGAGGCCAACGCAGTCCTGACGGCCGAACATCTGAAACCTGTCTTTGCCGCGGAAACGCTGGCCGAGGTTCCGGTGACGGCCGATCTGAATGGCACACGACTACATGGGGTCATCGACCGGCTGATTGTCACGGATACTGAGGCCCATGTGATTGATTTCAAATCAAACGCCACGGTTCCGGACCGGCCTGAAGCCTGCCCCGAGGGGCTGTTGCGCCAGATGGGAGCCTATGCCCATGCGCTATCGCAAATCTATCCGGACCACAAGATCCGCACCGCAATACTGTGGACCCGAACCGCGCGTTTGATGTGGCTGCCACACGATATGGTGACAGACGCCCTGAGACGAAACCCTATATCTTGACCTTGCCCGGTGCCGCACCTAGGTTCTGAGCCCAAGCATTCCCGAGTCAGGAGACAGACATGTCGACCGTAGCCGTTACCGACGACACCTTTGACGCTGAAGTCAAGAATTCCGATATCCCCGTCGTGGTGGATTTCTGGGCCGAGTGGTGCGGCCCCTGTAAGCAAATCGGCCCCGCCCTGGAAGAGCTGGCAAGCGAATATGGCGGCAAGGTGAAGATTGCCAAAGTGGACGTTGACAGCAACCCGAACGCGGCGGCTGCGATGGGTGTTCGCGGCATTCCGGCGCTGTTCATCTTCAAGGATGGCCAAGTGGTTTCCAACCGCGCAGGCGCTGCCCCCAAAGCCGCACTGCAAAGCTGGATCGACGAGTCGATCTGAGTTTCGCTAAATCACGAAATCACAAAGGCGTCCTGCTTTGGGCGCCTTTTTTCGTTGAGACCCTTATGTGACACGAAGTCAGACTCATTCGATTGTCCAACTCACCGATACTCCGGCACCATCTTTGTGAGTGAATGTGACGGCGTTGTCTTCGATAGACACCACCTGACAGTCATGGGGCATCACTTCGCCTACGATTACGATTTCCCGACAGTAATACATGTCTTTCCACTCCCATGTACCGCTGATACTGCCACCATTCGGGCCTTTGCCCTCAACCGTCCCGTTCTTGTGAATGATCACCCAAGTCTCGCCCTGAACCAGCTTTTTACCAACGATCAGGTTTGTGAACTTCGTTTTGCTCTCAATTTCTTCGGCGGACACATTAGCCCCGAGAAATCCAAACATGATCAATGATGACATGAGCCGAAAAATCGCCATGGAAACAAGCCTTTCTTTGATCGCGTGCTTAAACAATCCGAATTCTAGTTGATCGGGCGACATACTCCAAACATTCGGGTTTTGTGGATTGGCCGGATGCAATTCCTTGTTTTGGTTCTTTCAATTCGTACGGACTCATGCAGATTGTCCGGTCATCAGGAATAAGGAGGCGACATGCCCAAAACACGGGTATTGGTGGAATTCGGGATGGGCACGTCGTTGCGGCGTGAAGACTATACCGAAGCAGCGCTGCGGGCGCTTAAGGATGCGCTCTGGCATAACTCGGTCAATATGGCCGAGCTGTTCGGGTTTCCGAAGGAAGCCATGATCATTGACGCCGAGATTGGGGTTCAGCAGCCGGATCGCGTGGATACCGAGGTGCTGAAGGCTGTGTTTCCCTATGGGCAGCCAAATATCACGGTCACGCATGGAGGGCTGGATATCGACAAGCCCCACACCGATGGCCACACAGTGATCGCGAATGCCGCGATCATCGTCTCGTTCGATATGGAGCCCGCGCAATGACCGAGAAGCGTATCATTCTTGAGATGGGAACCGGGAACGACCTGTACGGTCAGGATTATACCAAAGCCGCGCGCCGCGCGGTGCAGGATGCTCTGCATCACTCGTCGATCACATTGTTTTCCAAACTGGGCATCAGCCATGAAGAAATGCGCGTCGAGCTTACGATCGGTGTTCAACAGCCCGATGCGGTCGATTGCGATCTAGTTGCCGCTGATTTGCCGCGTGGACGCGCATCGGTCCGGGCGGTCAAAGGCGGGCTGAATGTTGATGACGCCGAGGCCAGTACGCGCCATGTGGTCGCCACCGCAGCGATCGAGGCCTATCTGCCTGATCTGACAGGAAAGTTCACACAAAGCTGACAAAGAAAAAGCCGCTCGTTTGAGCGGCTCAGCTTGCGGTTTATCTGATCGCGGATCAGAATTTGGCGATATCGGCGCGGGTCAGGCCGACGTCTTCCAATTGCGCGTCGGACAGATCCGACAGCTCTTTGCGTGTCTTGTAAGACTGGTACCATTCGACAACGTTTTCGAATGCGTGCGAGAATGCGTCCACTGCGTGCAGGATGGTGACTGCTCCGCGCGGCGCATGGGTTTTTGCGATTGCGTTTGCCATGTGCGTAGTCCTTTTAACAGAAACAGCCGACCCGTTGTCGGTTGTGAGCCTCATGTAACTCCGGCGGCTGAGTCTCACAAATGCTGACTCAACAGCCCCGGTTTGCGTTTTCTGCATATCTTTTGAGCGGTTTGAGAACCGGTTGCGCAGAACCCGTACCCGGCCCATATATGGCAGCACGGATAACGGAGGCATTCATGGCAGACAGCGATTTTCCCGGATGGCACGGCACCACCATCATTGGCGTCAAGAAGGGCGGGCAGGTTGTCGTCGCCGGGGACGGGCAGGTCAGCCTTGGCCAAACCGTGATCAAGGGCACTGCGCGAAAAGTGCGCCGCCTGTCACCGGGCGGCTTCGAAGTGGTCGCCGGATTCGCCGGATCTACGGCAGATGCGTTCACGCTGCTGGAACGTCTGGAAGCCAAGCTTGAGGCGACGCCCGGCCAACTGGCGCGCGCTTCGGTCGAGCTCGCCAAGGACTGGCGCACCGACAAGTATCTGCAGAAGCTCGAGGCGATGCTGATTGTGACAGACGGGAAGGATCTGCTGGTCATCACCGGGGCAGGGGACGTGCTTGAGCCCGAACATAACGTCGCCGCCATCGGATCAGGAGGCAACTTTGCCCTTGCCGCAGCCCGAGCGATGATGGACAGCGATAAGCCGGCCGAAGATGTGGCGCGTGAAGCCATGGCAATTGCTGCGGATATCTGCGTCTATACCAATGGCAATCTGACGGTTGAGACGATCGGATCATGAGTGCAGTTCTGGCAGCGATATTTGGTGGGCTGATTGGCGGCATTGTTGGGCCGATTGTGCTTGATGAATATCGAAGCCGGAAGCACGCCAAGACATGGAAAGAGCCGCGCAAGAAGCTGCTTGAGTCCATGTTGAGGGATACGAAATACAAGTTCAAAACTCTGCAACGGCTCAGCAGAACAATAGGTTGTACAGAAGATCAAACGCGCTCGCTGTTGATCGAGCTGGGAGCCCGAGGCGCTGTTTCAAAGAAGACCAAAAAGGAAATCTGGGCACTGATCGAGCGCGCGCCACTACAGGAAAGCCAGCGCAAACTTGACGAAGAAGTAATCGAGGAAGAGCAGGAGTAGGTAACCCTTTCCGCTTCAGCGTATGTTCTTTAAGCCAGTAGCGCTTTGATCTCTTTACCCTTCCACCTGAGATGCATCCCGATCAGGCCCATAAGTGCGGTCACGATGACGATGTAGTAGGGGACGCGGATGTCGATGCTCATCAATCCGCCTCCGATCAGGGACATGATACCGCCTGCAAGGCAGAATACGGCTGTGGTCACGCCCATGACCCAGCCCTGATCGGTTTCAGCAACGCTGGAAGAGAACAGGCCCAGCAGCGTCGGATAAGATACGCCGAAGAAGAAGTAGAAGAAGAAGACTGGCACATAGCTCAGCACGCCACTTGGGCTGAAGGCGAAGCCAAAGCCGCAGATGACCATAATAACCAGAGAGGTGTAGATGATCTGGTGCTTGCTGAACCTCTCTTGCGCTGGTTTCACAAGGAAGGTGCTGGAAAAGGCCAGCGCAACGCCGATAACCACCATCGCCATGCTGCCTCCGATCACGCCATAGCCCCACGCGCTGGTCAGAAAGTTGTCGACGAACACATAGAAGGTGACATTGGCAACCATGAACAGCGCATAGACTGGCATAATCTTCAGAACCAGCGGGTGCTCGCGCACAGCAATCAGGCTGTCGGTGATGTCACGGGGACGGAAGACGAAGGGTTCGCGCTCGGTTCTGGTGTCCTTGAAGAACATGGTGACGAGAAAGATGGCGATCAGGACCAACACAAACGCCCCGTAGAACGGCGTCTTCAGCGTTGCCGCGCTGCCCAACAAAGCGGCATCGGACAGGACCGCGCCGATAATAGGGCCGCCCACAAGGCCAAAGCTGACACCGGTCACGATGTAGCCCATATTGCGATCTCGGTCGGCTGCATCTGTGCTGCCGTCAATCATTGCCGCCTGAGCGATGGGCTGATTGCCTGCGGTAAACCCGGTGATCGACCGACCGATAATCAGCAATAGCAGGCTGTTGAGATAAAGCGCGGCGATGGTCAGGGCGTAGCCGGCCAGCGCTCCGGTCAGACAGACCAGAAGGGCATTCTTGCGCCCGATGGAATCTGAGACTTTCGAAACATAGACCACACCCAGAAACCAAGACAGAAAGAAGCAGCCGATCACCAGACCATAATAGAAATGCCTCGTGCCCATGGCCGTGCTTTCCGGCAGGAATCCCGACTTTGTTTCCATGATCAAAGAGTTGATGATAGGAAACACCAGCCCTTGCCCGATCAGGTCGACAAAGACCACAAACAGCAAGGTGATCTTGGCAATCTTGGTCATGAAAACGCCCCCAGTTCCAATACCTTGGGGCAAGTGTAACAGACAGTTGCGCTGTTACCTAATGGCGTGACAGAGGTCGGGTGCGCCGACCTCTGCTCATTTGATTACTTCAGCGAAGCAACGCCCAGCGGGACACCCGCAACCTCGCACCAAATGTAGACTTCATTATATCCCGAGACATCCATTGTCGGCGGAACGGCATAGGATTGCTTGCCGGTCAGGTGTAGCAACGCGCCCAGTTTGCTGTCGGGGGCGTGTGTGCCGTCTTTACCAAAGGCCACGCGCGGGTCGGGACCGTTGTCCAAGGAAAAGTCCTCGCCCAGTTCAACGATGTAGCGCTCGCCATCTTTGACCAATTTTACCGAACCTGTTGTGATATGGTTCGAGCGGCCTTCGAATTGGCCTTTTTTCTTGGCGCCTCCGGCCAGCGCTGTATTTGCGCCAACCAGCGTTACCGCCGCACCGGCCGCGGCTGCATTCACAAAAAGCGAACGACGAGTCATCATTGTTTGGTTCTCCGTTATAACTTTGCAGGCAGAAATGCATGCCCTGCGGTTATGGATCATCCAGGTGCTTTGTGACGATTCACATCATCACGAATTTCCGTGTGCACTCTGTGTATTGTCGTGATGTTTCTGTGATCGGCTTGTGTTTTCGCGCCTTATGATTAGGTTCCGCTGAAACAAACGGATTGAACCTGATATGACCAACCTGACCCCGCGCGAGATTGTCTCGGAACTGGACCGATTTATCATCGGGCAAAAAGATGCCAAGCGCGCTGTTGCTGTGGCGCTGCGCAACCGTTGGCGGCGCAAGCAATTGCCGGATGATATCCGCGATGAGGTCTATCCAAAAAACATCCTAATGATCGGCCCCACCGGAGTTGGCAAAACCGAGATCAGCCGCCGTTTGGCGAAACTGGCGCGCGCGCCCTTCATCAAGGTCGAGGCTACGAAGTTTACCGAGGTTGGCTATGTTGGTCGTGACGTGGAACAGATCGTGCGCGATTTGGCTGATGCGGCAATCCTGCAAACCCGCGAATATATGCGTGAGGATGTCAAAACCCGCGCCCATCAGGCCGCCGAGGATCGCGTGATCGAGGCCATCGCAGGCACTGACGCCCGTGAAGCCACGCGCGAGATGTTCCGCAAGAAGCTGAAAGCCGGTGAGCTGGACGATACCGAGATCGAACTGGAATTGTCCGACACGCCGAACCCGATGCCGATGTTCGACATTCCGGGTCAGCCGGGTGGCCAGATGGGGATGATGAATCTGGGCGATATATTCGGCAAGGCCTTTGGCGGGCGCACCGTCAAGAAGCGTATGACCGTGGCCGACAGCTATGAAGCTCTGATCGGAGAAGAGGCTGACAAGCTGTTGGATGATGAAACCGTCAACCGCGTAGCGTTGGAGTCGGTCGAACAGAATGGCATCGTGTTTCTGGATGAGATCGATAAGGTCTGCGCGCGGGCCGAAGCACGCGGTGGTGACGTCAGCCGCGAGGGGGTGCAGCGCGACCTGCTGCCATTGATCGAAGGCACTACTGTCAGCACCAAACATGGTCCGGTAAAAACCGACCACATCCTGTTCATCGCATCCGGTGCCTTCCACATCGCCAAGCCCTCGGACCTTTTGCCGGAATTACAGGGTCGTCTGCCGATCCGCGTGGAACTGCGCGCCCTGACCGAAGAAGATTTCGTGCGTATCCTGACCGAGACCGACAACGCTCTGACGCGCCAATACACCGCCCTGATGGGCACCGAAGAGGTCACGGTCAGCTTTACCGACGACGGCATCGCGGCGCTGGCACGGATCGCAGCGGATGTGAACCAAAGCATCGAGAATATCGGCGCGCGGCGTCTTTACACGGTGATGGAGCGGGTGTTCGAAGAACTTTCGTTTACCGCACCCGATCAGGCAGGCGCTGAAATCACCGTTGATGCAGGTTTCGTGAACGACAATCTGGGTGAGCTGACCAAATCCACCGACCTCAGCCGTTACGTTTTGTAACAGCGGCCAGCCGGTTTTTGCCGGTTGCCTGTGCCGTCGGGCTGGACGCGAGTTGGGAATGAGATAGCGTAGTGCTGTAACCGTGTAAGGGCAGACCGTGCTGCGCTATCTGATCATCTTTGTAACCTTGTTGGGGCTGAGTGCCTGTGTAGATCGGTCCGTTACCGAGATCACACCCGAAGCCCTGAAAGTCGGCACCCCCGCCACGGTCTTTGCCGCAACCACCCGCGCGCGCGAACCAGATGGCAGCTATGGCGCCAACCGAGCCGAGGCGTTGCGGTATCTTGAGATGACCGTTTCGATCCCGCCGTCGCACACGCCGGGTGCGCTTGAGTTCTCATACTCGAACCCAAACCCGAACAAACAGTTCGTTGTGGCCGATGTCACCGAGTTTTCAGGTCCACAAGATCTGAAATCCCGGCTGCGCGGTGTGGATGACGTGGTGATCTTTGTCCACGGCTATAACGCGACGCAAACCGAAACCGCCTTTCGCGCCGCTCAGCTGAGCCATGATATCGGTATTCCTGGAACCACGCTGATCTATTCATGGCCCAGCCAGGCGCGGGGTACTGGCTATGCCTATGATCTGGACAGTATGCTGTTTGCCCGTGACGGGTTGGAGCAGACAATTCGAACACTCAAGTCCATGGGCGTGAA
This sequence comes from Ruegeria sp. CE9, assembly GCF_056537425.1. Classification (NCBI taxonomy): domain Bacteria; kingdom Pseudomonadati; phylum Pseudomonadota; class Alphaproteobacteria; order Rhodobacterales; family Roseobacteraceae; genus Ruegeria; species Ruegeria sp. CE9. The sequence goes on from NZ_JBQFRO010000011.1 coordinate 31,342, forward strand.
ACGGGTCATCCTGCTCGCGCATTCAATGGGCGGTGCCCTATCGATGGAAATGATGCGCCAGGCTGAACTGCGCGAACCTGGCTGGTCACACCGAAATCTGGAAGGGGTCATCCTGATTTCGCCCGATCTGGATGTCGATCTGTTCCGCTCCCAGATGAATGCCATCAAGAAGCCGCCCGACCCGTTTCTGGTGATGGTGTCCAAGAAGGACAAGATCCTGAACCTGTCAGCCCGTCTGCGCGGCACAGCAGATAGCAAAAGATTGGGCAATATCAGCTCGGTCGACGAACTGGCCGAATACCCGATCAGCGTAGTCGACACGACCGCGTTCAACAGCGATGCAGGGTCTTCGCATTTCGTGGCGGCGACCTCTCCGGCGCTACTGGCCATTCTCAGTTCGGTCCGCCGGGTCAGCAACACCTTCGGCCCCGATCGACCCGGCATCGATGTTCTGGTGCCGCCCAGCGAGCGCAACACAGACGGCGCCACCGAGATCGTCCTGACCGAAACAGGGCAGGCGCAAGTCAGCACACCGTAACGCCACCTTATTCTGCCAATTGAAGCTCGCGCCAGCGATGGCAGGTCACTGAGTGATCATTCTCGCAGGTTTCCATCTTTGGTTCCTCGCGAATGCACAGATCGGTGGCAAAGGGGCAGCGGGTATGGAACTGGCACCCGGTCGGCCGATCGGTGGGCGAGGGGATCTCACCCACCAGTTTTTGTGCCTTGCCGCGATCGTCGGGATCAAGCGAAGGGATCGCTGAAAACAGGGCCTTGGTATAGGGGTGGCGCGGAGCTTGGAACAACCGACGGGTAGGCGCGGATTCCATGATCTGGCCCAGATACATCACCGCCACATGATCACAGGTGTGCGCCACGACCGAAAGATCGTGGCTTATGAACAGATAGGTCAGCCCCATCTCGTCCTGAAGTAATTTCAGCAGGTTCAGGATATCCGCCTGAATCGAAACATCCAGCGCAGCGACGCTTTCATCCGCCACCACAAAGCGCGGGCGTGAGACCAGTGCACGGGCAATCGAGATACGCTGACGCTGACCGCCTGAGAAGGCATGAGGGAAGCGGCGCAAATGCTCAAGATTCAACCGGCACAGGCTGGCGATCTCGCGTACGCGTTCGTCGATTTCCTCGCGTGATTTGCATAGGCCCATGACCTCGAGCGGTTCGGCAATGATATCGCGCACGGTCATCCGTGGGGACAGGGCGGCATAGGGGTCCTGAAAGATCAGCTGCGCACGGCGGCGGTATTCTTTCAGATCCGCACCCTCCAAAGCGCCCAAATCATAGCTGACCTCGCCATCGTCATACTGCGCCGTGCCTTCGGTGATCGGCGCTGCATTCAGCAGGGCACGGCCAAATGTGGTTTTGCCCGATCCGCTTTCGCCTACAACACCGAAGAATGAACCACGCGGGATCGACAACGAAACCTTGTTCACCGCCTTCAATATGCGCTTGTTGAATACTTTTCCACCCACTGGAAAGCCGACCGACAGGTCGTGGGTTTCGATCAGGTTATCGCCGCTCATGCGTGTTGGCCCTCGTGACAAAGATAACATGCCGTGCGGTGATTTTCTCCGGTCTGCGCCCAATCGGGTGGGGTTGTGCGGCAGATATCGCCAACGATCTTGCCGCACCGGGTGTGGAACACGCAGCCTTCGGGCCGCTCCAGAGGTGAGGGGATATCTCCCGGCACCGGAGTCAGAGGTTTGTCCAGATCATCAAGCTGCGGCAGCGCATCGATCAGGCCCTGCGTGTAGGGGTGATACGGGTTGCGGATCACGTCACGCACCGGACCTTGTTCAATCATCTTGCCCAGATACATCACCGCCACCTTGTCGGCGGTTTGCGCCACAACACCCAGATCATGGGTGATGAAAATGATGCCCATGCCAAACTCGGATACCAAGTCTTTCATCAGATCGATGACCTGCGCCTGGATCGTCACGTCCAGAGCGGTAGTTGGCTCATCCGCGATCAGCAGCTTGGGTCTGGTTGAAAGCGCCATGGCGATCATCGCCCGCTGGCGCATGCCGCCCGACATCTCGAACGCATATTGGTTGATGCGGGTCGACGGGTCAGAGATGCCAACCCGATCAAGCATCTCGATCGACAGCTCTTTGGCCTGTTTTTTGTTCATATCGGAATGAACCAAAAGCTGTTCTACCATTTGCTTGCCAATGGTCAGGGCAGGGGCAAAACTGGCCATCGGTTCCTGAAAGATCATGCTGATTGCGCCGCCGCGCACGACCTCCATATCGCGGGGCCGATTCAGCGCCATCACGTCGACGGGTCCACTGTCGAGATGCAGCGTGATGCCGCTTTCAGCAGAATAAACGGTGTTTGCCGGATTCAATTTCATCAGCGATTTGGCCGTCACCGATTTACCGGAACCGCTTTCGCCAACCAACCCCATGATCTCACCCGGAGCCAGCGAGAACGATACATCCTCAACTGCCGTTATCAGCCCTTCGTCGGTTTTGAATTGGACGGTCAGGTTGTTGACATCGATCAAGCTCATTTGCGGGTCTCCGAGTATGGATCGGCCGCATCACGCAGGCCATCGCCCACGAACACAAATGACATCACCAGAACGACGAAAAAGATGACCGGGATAAAGTACCATTGGTAGTTCAGCAGAACATCTGCCTTGGTCACGTTCTGCAGCATCACACCCAGTGAGTTGACCGGGTCTTTCAGCCCAAGCCCAATAAAGCTGAGCGCCGTTTCGCTGAGTACCATGTAGGGAAACGAGATAACCAGATCGACGATGATATAGCTGGTAAAGCTGGGCAACAGATGGCGCCGGATCACATGACCCGGAGACGCACCGCATAGCTGGGCCGCCAGCACGTATTCCTGATTGCGCTCCGTCAGCAGGTGGGTGCGCACCCGTCGTGCCAGCGTGGGCCAGCCCACCAATCCCAATATCGCCGTTATCACAAAAAACCTTGTCTCCGCCGACCATTCCGGCGGGATAAAGGCAGCAATTGCCATGAAAAGGGGTATAGCCGGAACCGTTCGGATCGCGTCGGTGATCATCTGGATCACGCTATCCACCATTCCACCGTAGTATCCGGCGACCCCGCCGATCGCGAGCGCCAGTACGAATGAGATCATGACCCCCAGCGTTCCAACCTGCAGCGACGTCCAAACCGCATGCAGCGTGCGGCTGAAAATATCCTTGCCGGCACTGTCGGTTCCGAACAGATGAACATAGCCCTCATCGGCGCCAAACAGGTGGATATCGCCGGGTATGAAGCCAAACAGTTTATATTTATCGCCCCGCACAAAGAACTGGATGTACCTGCGTTCATCCTCGTTCACCTTCTCGACCCAGCGGAAGTTTGTCGCGAGCGAGCGTTCGCGGGTCACCCCGTGCAAGAACGGGCGGATCGAGCATCCATTCTTGTCGCAGAATTTCGGGATCTGCGGGGCGCCGTTCAGATAGTCTTTGTCGCGCCCCGCTGCTGTGGGATCATATGGCGAAAGGAACGGGGCGAAGATACCCGACAGGATCAGCACAACCAGAACAGTGGCCGCAATCATGGCCGCGCGCTGTTTCTTGAACCTTGCCCAGATCAGTTGACGCTGCGAGGCGGTGAAATAGGCTTCTTTCGCCTTTTGGTTGGTGGATGTCGCGGTCATCTTGTCACCTGAGAATACTTTTGCGGACGCGCGGATCGATGGCCGCAAGCAGAATGTCTGTGAAGAAGTTCAACGTCACGATGGAGGCGGTCAGCAGAAAGATGATGGCCCCAGCAAGTTGCTGGTCGTTGGACCGTGCCAGCGCTTCCAACAACAGCGCCCCGGCTTCGGTCAATGTCAGGATCAGCGCCACAATGGGGAGTTCGTTGAAAATCCGGTTCAGGTCAAAGCCAAGGCTGTTGACGATCGGCCCCAGCGCATGACGGGCCGGATAGCGCCATAGCAGGCGACGGCCATAAATGCCCCGCGCGGCAGCGGCCGTAACGTATAGCTTGCCGATCTCATCCGACATCAACGCGCGAACGGTTTGCAGCGCAAAGGCGGTGGCCGACCAGCCAAGAATGAAGATTGGCAGCCAAGCGTGTTTCAGCAAGTCCAGAAACTTGCCCCATGACCAAGGCGCTTCTTTGTATTCGGGTGAAAACAAGCCCGTCAGCGTCTCGCCGAAATAGACGGTCGAAACCAGCATCACCATCAGGGCCAGCAGAAAGTTCGGCATCGCCAGACCCAGATAGCTGACAATCCGCAGCGAATTGTTCAGCACCGCACTACGCGAGGCAGCGGAAATGATACCCACAGGGATGGCAATGGCATAAGCCAGCGTCAAAGCGCCAAGGCAGATCCACAGCGACAGCCAGAACTTGTCGCCCAGAAGCTGGGCGATGTTCACGCGCAGAATGCAGCTTTCGCCGAAATCACCACGAAACGCCCCCGACAACCACGTGGCCCAACGGGTCAGGAACGGTTGATCCAGCCCCAACCGGGCACGTTCGGCTGCAACATCTGCGACGGTGATCGCGGAACCTTGGGTGTTCTTATACGCCAAATAGCGCTCGGCACAGTCTCCGGGCACCAGCTCCATCAATGAAAAAACGATCAGCGAAACGATGACCAAAGTGACCAACGCCATGACCGCCCGGGTGGCGGCAAATCGACCGAATTGCAACATGTCTGTCCCCGCAGGATGCGTGAAGGCGGGCGCAGGCGCCCACCTTCTTGTCGTCTGACCCTTACTCGCTCAGCCACCACTGGGCGGGGCGGTAGGGATAGGTCCGATAGAACTCGTAAGACTGCGTTTTGAACTCGGTGAAGTTCTGCAGATTGTTCGAGTGATAGATCGGCGCTGGGGCGTTCACAGTGCCCAGGAACAGCAGCTCTCCGGTCATGATTTCAACCATCTTCTGCGCGGCGGAAACCGATGCATCCGAGCCGGGTGCGCTGGACTGATAAGTATCCAGAGCCGCCTTCAGGTCGGCAACCCAAGCTGGCGGTTCAACGCCGTTTTCGCCGTTCGAGCTGATGTATTCTGCCCAGAGCATCCCTGTGCGTACGTCGAAATAACCGTCGAACGGAGGCACCCAGATTTCGCCATCCCCAAGGATCGAACCGGCAGGCTGGCTTTTCAGCCACAGACCCATATCCAGCGAGTTCGCCGTTTGAGCGGCGCGGAACTCGTCTGAAGTGACCTCTTTGATCGCGGTGTTGACGCCAACGTCTTTCCAGTTCTGTGCGATCAGTTCGATCAGTTGCGCCGAAGCGGACTGGGTTGAGAACTGCCAATCCAGAACAAACGGATCACCGTTTGGCAGATCGCGGAAACCGTCGCCGTCCTGATCAACCAGGCCAATCTCGTCGAGCAATGCATTGGCACGCTCCGCATCGAATGCGATCTCATGGTTCGACCATTTCTCGTCGATGAAATCCGGACGCGGTGAGAAGCCGATATACTGCGTCGGCGTTCCCAGTCCAAAGGCAACAACCTCGTTCAGCTGATCCCGATCCATAGCAACAGACATCGCGGTTCTAAAGCGGATGTCATTGAAGATGGCTCGTTTGGCTTCGTCTTCTGCGGTCACGTTGAAGGTCAGAACCGGGTAGCCGATCGAAGGCTTAACCTCGACGGTGTAGTTTCCGTTTTCTTGCCCTTCCAGCAGCACCGGAGCCGATGTGAGGTTCACACCCTGCGACTTATAGTCGACCTCGCCATTCAACAGCTTAAGCGTGCGGACCTCTTCATCCGGAACATAGGTTTCGTCCATTTCCGAAATGTAAGGCAGCTGATTGCCCTGCGTGTCGACCTGGAAGAAATAGGGGTTGGCCACATAATGGCGACCCTCGGTGCTTTCCTTCACAAGGATGTGGCTTTCAAGCGTTGGCATGGTGTCGGTCGGAAGACCGGCCAGCTTGTCGCCTGCTGTCAGCATCGGCGAGGGTGTATCCATCCAGTCCGAGTTGCCATAATAGGCCTTGATCAGCTCGTACCCGTTTTCATATCCAAGCGCCTGCGCGTTGGCGTCCGCATTCTCATCCAGCGCCGGGTGGAACTTTTCAAAGAAGTGCTTGGGCTGGTAAGGCTGCACATAGGTGAACGAGAATGTCTCGGTCAGGCCCGGCTTGGGCGCAGCGAGGGTAAAGCGAACGGTGGTATCGTCCACCGCCTCAACCTTCATGGGTTCGCCGCCTGCCAAAGCATAGTCTTTCGCTTCGGCGATGACATTGGTGTCCATCATCAGATTATCGTACCAGAACACAACATCCGCTGAGGTGAACGGTGCACCGTCCGACCATTTGTGACCTTCGCGCAAAGTCACCGTCAGCTCGGTGAAGGCATCATTCCATTCCCAGGATTTCGCCACATTGGGCACCAGAGTCTGAAGGTCATCCGAATACCGGAACAGGTTCACGTGACGTACCGACAGGAAGTCCGATGTTCCGCTTTCAGTGGCGTTGGACAGCGCATCCAAAACACCGCCGTACTGTCCGATCGAGTCATAGGGTACGATGACCAGCGGATCAGCAGGCAGGCGATCTGCCACGGCGGGCAAATCGCCGTTGCCGCGGATCATACCGTTCAGGTCCCCAATCGTCGGATTCTCGGCAAAGCTAAGCGTGCAGTTTGCAGCCGATTGAAACTCGGACAGATCAAACTGCTGCGGATAAGCACCTGCAGATACACCCTGCATATCGGCGACGGTTGCAGCGGGGCAGTTGGCCCAGGCCGCGCCCCCAATTGTGGCAAAGGCCACACCAGACATAAGAAGCTTTTTCATGGTTTCTCCCTAGGTTTATTTCATTATGCTTTGCGTTTCCGAGCGCTCGACTTGGTCGATTTGCTGTCGGAGGCTTCCTTGTTCTTTTTTTGCTTCCGAGGCTCTGTTTTTTCCGGCCCGGATTTGACCTCGTGATGCGACGCAATGTGCAGTTTGACCCCGGCATCCTTGAGGACCGGGACAAAGGCGTCAGGTGGGGCGATATCAGTCACCAGATCGGTTACCTTGTCGAACGGACACGACACGTTGGTTGCCCTCGCACCGAATTTCGAATGGTCTGCCGCAACAATCATGCGATGTGCGTTTCCACGCAACGCGCGGGTCAGATCCGCCTCAAGCGGGTTAGAGGCCAACACACCACCGACCAGCGACAGCGCATCTGCACCGCAGATCACCGCATCATAGCTGTATTGGCAGGCCAGCTCTTCAGCTGCGCGGCCAAAGCTTCCGCGTTCGGATCGGATCACTTCGCCACCGGCCAGAACGGCCCGTGTGCCATTGTGATCGGCCAATGAGGCCACCACCGAAAGCGAATTGCTGACGACCGTCAATCCACGCAATTCGCGCAACTGCTCGGCCACATGGGTCATCGTAGACCCGACGGCGACAAACAGCACCATCTCATCTTCAAGCAGCGCGCAAACGCGCTTGGCGATTTTGGTCTTCTCGTCGGCATTGTGTTCCAGCGCACCCGAGAACATGGGCGTATCCTGTGCGCGGGACAAATAGGTGCCACCATGCACACGCTCGACCTTGTTGACGCGCGCCAACGCCTTGACCAGCCGACGCACCGTTTCCTCAGAAACGTCCATGATTTGGGCGATCTGAGTGTTGCGCGCTGATCCCCCCAGCCGCGCAAGGACATCCAACAGCTCTCGGCCGCGATGTGGGATGGTTACGTTGTCATCATCCATATTCAAACTCGGTCACATTTCCGCGCAAAAATCCACAATAAATGTAAATCTTTTGCGACAATTTTGGTTTTTTTGCCTTTTTCGGTCATCTGGGCAAAATAAACCCGCATTTTCAGGTGCGGCAGCGGTTGGATTCCAATCCTCGAACAAGAATCACCCAAGCCAGTCCAGCACGTGTTCATGACGACAATGCTATCATGGTGACGCCAACCGCCATCATCACGGCCGCTAGGAGGCGGCGCATCGGATTGCCTTCGCCCAGGAACAGGAATCCGATCAAGGCTGCGAAGATCACCGAGGTTTCGCGCAAAGCTGAGACAACGCCAAGCGGCGCAAAATTTTTGGCGTATAGCACCAGGCCGTAAGCGGTCATCGAAACCATACCACCCGCTAGTCCAATCACCCAGGTTCGCGTCGGCAAAGCCAGCAGTTGCGTGCCCCTGCGCATTGCGACGAAGCCAACAACGAATATGTGCAGAACCGAATGCCAGGCCCAGTAACTCAGGATGTTACCCGAGACCCGCACACCCAGCCCATCGACGAGTGAGTAAACGGAAATGCAGCAGCCTGTTCCCAACGCAAAAACAAGCGATGCCCTGCCAACACCTTGCCTGAGGACCGACCAGCTGGACACCTGAATGCCCGCAGCGATGACTGCTATTCCGATCCAGGCCTGCATGGGCAAATGCTCACCTGCGAAGATCACCGCCCAAAGAGCCACAAGCGCAGGCACAACCCCGCGCGCGATCGGATAGACAACGCTCAAATCCCCATGCCGATAGGCCTGATTGAGCATGTAGAAGTACCCGAAATGCACAACGGTCGAGCCCACGAGATAAGGCAGGCTTGCGATATCGGGCAGCGGCAAAACCATTACCATCAACGCGCCGGGTATCACGTGACCCAAGGCGACCAGCCCCAATGTGACGGTCCGGTCGGTGGCAGTTTTGACGACGGTGTTCCAGATCGCGTGCAGCATTGCGGCGGCAAGGATTATGAGAACGATGCCGGTGTTCACCGTCAGATCACCCTTTGATCTCTGTATCCTGGTCCTGCTCCATCTGCGGCAGTTCCTCGATCAGTCGCGTTTCAAGCAACTGCCCGTTGCGGTACAGGATCGGATAGGCGACCGCTGCGATGTGACTGTTGAACTCGCGAAACGCGCGCAGGGTTTCAAGGTGGATATCGCTGGTCTCGAAGCTTTCCGCGCTGCCATGTTGCAGACGTTTCAGATGGCGTTTGCGGCTGTCACGCTCGGCCCGTTTGATCTCGGTCTTCTCAAGGCTCAGCAGGCGCGCGCTTTCCAGATCGTCCGAGATCAGAACGTTTGAGGCCAGTTTCAGGTTGGCCATAATACCTTCGTGCATCGCGATCAGCTCGGACCAGCCTTCTTTCGAAAACGAAGCGCCCTTTTTGCGCATTTCGTCTGCCAGGGCGGTCAGGCGTTTGGCCACGACGTCGCCCGCCGTTTCCAAACGGATCGCATATTCCATCAGATCCCGCGCGATCTTGGCGTTTTCCTTGCCAAACGCATCCGCAGGAATCGCCGCCACATATTGCCGGATGCCAGACAGGCACTCGTTAACATTTGTGTCCATGTCGCGGATCGCCCTGATCTGCTCTCTCTCGCCGCTGCGGTAGAGCTCCAGTATCGGTCGGAACATCGAACCGACCATATCGCTCATCCGCAAAAGCTCGCGCTTGAGGTTTGGAAGCGCCTGACTGGGCTGCCCAATGGTGCCAAGGTCCAAGGCGCTGATCGATTGGCCGGGCTGCGCGCTGTTTTCAGTGCTTTTGGGATCGGGCAATAGCCGCTCGAACGGGGCGCACAACATGCCGCAGAACGGCAGGGCCAGGATCAGCAGCGAGGCGTTGAATAACAGATGCGCGTTCACCAGCATTTGCCCACCTTGCAACTCGCCCAACACCCCGGTCCGCAGCAGTAGGTTGGCGGCAAACAGCGAGACGATTGACCAGCTACCCCGCAATGCAAGATTAGCGAAGGGAATGCGCCGTGCGGACAGGTCCATACCACGGGTCAGCCAGACCGGAATGAAAGCAGAGCCGAAATTGGCACCCAGCACCAGTGAAAGACCGGCAGCAAAGGGGATCGCCCCGATCTGCACCAATGTCACACACATCAGAATCGCAGCGACCGAGGAATGCATGACAAAAGCCAGCGCCCCGCCGACCAGGAATGCCGTGATGTAATCGCGGGCAAGATACTCGGCAATAGCAGGCAGAAAGGCGCTATCACGGATCGGGTCCATCGCCTCGCGCAAAAAGCGCAGCGAGATCAGGATGAAGGCGATACCCATCAGAATGCGGCCCAGTTGGCGCGCCTTCTTAGCCTCGGTCTTGACGAACAGATAGCCGCCGATCGCAAGCAGCATCGGCACCAGCCAATCCAGTTTGAACGACAGCACCTGAATGATCAGTGCTGAGCCCAGATCCCCGCCCAGCACCATCGCCAGCCCGGTTGGAAAGGCCAGCATTCCCCCTGCGGCGAAACCTGAAGTCAGCAAGGCAACGGCTGCTGAGCTTTGCAAAACAACCGCCATGGCAACGCCCACCATCGACGCCTGAGCATAGCTGCGTTGCCCTGTCATCACCCGCTGAAATGAAGCACCATAGCTGCGCTCGATCCCGGTCCGCACCATGCGCACGGCAAAAAGCAGCAGCATCGTTGCACCGGCCAGACTTATGAGGAAACTGACAATCGCCATCCCGTTATCCGTTCACCAGATTAAGAAGCTCAGCATGCAGTTCCGGCGTGGCGGAGGATATCACCCGACCGTCCGAGTTCAGGTTAAGCGGATTGCCGTCCCAATCGCTCATGATACCGCCTGCCGCTTGGACAACTACTGAGACGGGCAGGTAATCGTAAGGCTGCAGATCATAATCGATCACCGCATCCACATGCCCCATCGCAAGCAGCGCATGCGGGTAGCAGTCATAGGCAAAGCGTCGGGTCTGTCCCGAGTTCATCAGCCGATCAAATAGCGCAGGGTGATCCCGATAGATCTTATCCCCTTCGTTGACGAAAAGGACCGCATCGCTGAGGCACCGAGTCGCGCCGACCGATACAGGTTCGCCGTTTAGCGTTGTCCCCTGATCTTTGACCCCAATCAGAACTTCGCCCAGCGCGGGCATTCCGATCACACCCAATTGAGGTGCGCCATCTTTGAGATATCCCAACAGAAACCCAAACAAAGGGTGCCCCGACAGGAACGAGCGAGTGCCGTCAATCGGATCCACGATCCAGACATTCTGCCGGTCTTGCCCGTCAAATCCCTGTTCCTCGCCAAAGATACCGTCATCGGGGAAGTGGTCAGCCAGATACTGCCGCACCACGGCTTCGACACCCCTATCGGCCTGTGTAACCGGGCTTTCATCGGCCTTGAATTCTACGCCCAGCCGTCCGCGAAAAAACCCACGTGCAGCCTGCGCCGCGATACGGGCGATCTCGGCGGCGTGGGAAGCGATATCTGTCATGCCCTCTGGGGTGGTAATCGTATCCGGTGGCGTTAGCATCTGGATCTATCCCTCATCACGGCACCCGGTACCCTGTTGCGGCACGCGAATATGTGACGGGAAAACCGGATGCATAGCAGATCGTTGTTGTACACAGGCTTTCCAGTTGTATCGTCACTTTGAAACGCTGCTTTGCGCGGCACATCAGAGGAATCAACGTCATAAAACTCCACAAAACACATCGACAATAATCCACAAAAACCAACTTCTTCAATATTTTTGTTCCGTTTTTGGTTGATTGGGCAGTCCTTTTGTGGATTTTGAAAGGCGGCAACCGCCATCATGAGGCAAAGCGAGCACACCCTACGCTTGCAGAGATACACGCGCTGGGCCCTAAATTCGGCTCGGCGATCAGGAGCACCGGGATATGTCCGTTAAACGCAACGTCCTGTTCATCATTACCGACCAGATGCGGGCAGACTGCCTGTTCGGCGCCCTTGCAGAACATGTAGACCTGCCCCACATGCGTGCGTTGATGAAGGACAGTGTTTCCTTCACACGGCATTTTTCAGTGACCAACCCCTGCGGTCCATCGCGCGCATCATTACTGACCGGGCAATACGCGATGAACCACCGGTCGGTGCGAAACGGCACGCCCTTGCGCCACGACGCACCGACCATCGCTAGCGAGATGCGCAAGGCCGGTTATCTGCCGATGTTGTTCGGATACACCGACACCTCGCAAGACCCGCGCGTATTCGATGCAAATGACCCGGCGCTCAGGTCGTATGAATTCCACATGGCCGGATTTCAGGAGATGCTGGAAATGCGGATGGAGATGTCCTTTCCGTGGCGATCTCATCTGAAAAACCGTGGGTACGAATTCGACACCTATTTCGACGTGTTCAAACCTGTCTCCCCGGATGGCGACGCGCCCGCGCTGAATGATCCCGCCATGTACAAGGCGGAGGACAGCGATACCGCTTTTCTGACGGACCGGTTTCTGGAAACCATGCCAGCCTATGCAGATGCTGACCGGGGGTGGTTTGCGCATTTGACTTACTTGCGCCCGCATCCGCCGCTGGTTGCCCCGGCTCCGTACAACCGGATGTACGATCCCGCCTCGCTGCCTATGCCATCGCGCCTGCCGACGCCCGAGGCAGAGGAGGCGCTGCATCCGTTTTTCGCCCCAGCACGCGCCAACAGCACGGTTGCCGGATTTGTCGAAGGTTTCCCGGATCTTGAACCAACGGACGAGGTGGTTCAGACGCTGCGCGCGGTCTACCTGGGCTTGGCCACTGAAGTGGATCATAACATCGGTCGCGTGGTGTCATTCCTGAAAGAGACGGGGCAGTACGACAATACTTTGCTGGTGGTCACCGCAGATCATGGCGAGATGCTGGGGGATCGACACAGCTGGGGCAAAATGTCGGTCTATGATGCAGCCTATCATACGCCATTGATCATTCGCATGCCCGATGGTGCCCGTGATAAGCAAGTTACTGCACCCACGGAATCGATTGATATCGTTCCAACAATTCTCGACTGGATTGGTCAGGCCATACCGGACTCCATTAACGGGTACTCGCTGATGCCTTTCCTTCAGAGGGAGCCTTCATCTCCGGATGACTGGCGGCACTATTCATTCTCGGAGTTGGACTTCGCTGATCCACTGACTCCGACACGCTGGCAACACGATATGGGCACAGGACTGGAGGACAGTTGCCTAAGCATCTTGCGCGACGATCGGTTCACTCTGATCGAATTCGCTGCAGACCTCCCACCTCTGCTGTTCGACAGCAACGGGCAAGGAGAGATGGAGAATGTGGCCGAACGTTCTGAACATGCTGCTACTTTAGCGCGCATGACGCGTGACATGTTGCGCCACCGAATGCGGAACATGGACAAGACCTTGTCGAATTGGATGATCACACCTGACGGGCCGCGCCATCCATAGTGCCTTACTACTGCTGACGATTGTCAGCCACCCCACGTCACAGTCATCAGCATATCCTCGAACTCTGCGGTGTCGAAAAACAGTACGATCTCACCTGTCGGACTTGCGGGCAACGGAACGGTCGCCAGCTGACCAACCGCCAGATCGCCCAGTTCGGGACGGCGGGTCAGCGTGTCTTGAACCACGCCCCCGTCACTGGTGTCGACGCGATCGGACACGGTGACAGTTGCCGGTACTGCATCCAAACTGCTTTCGGCAAACAAATCGCACCGTTTGAGCGTCGTGAGCCGTCCAGCCGACCAAAAGGGATAATGCTCAGGTCGGAGCGTCAGACGTAATTCATGGCGTGCACCCGCAGCAGGAATTTCGCGGCGGAAGCGTGCCCATTCTGTGGGGAACTCGTGCCGCAGCGAGAACAACCGCACGTTACCGACGGTTCCATCTGCGGCGATATCTGCCTTCAGGTGATCAACGGCTGCAGTCCGCACAGGCCCGCCACCATCGCGCGCGGTGTAGCGCAGGTGCAGGACCACGTCCGAGATTGTATCATAGTCAAACTGCTGCGGATCACCCTGCGTTGGGTCCGCCGGCAATTCCAGCCGCCATTCACTGACCGCGCCCACATTTTCGAATGGCAAATAGCGATCATCCGGCATGCCCTCGAACTGACCGGTCTCCATCTGCGCCGCGCTGAACACATTGCTTTCGGCGCTGTGAATATCGGCAAAGCGGGCGTCTTCGGGACCGGTACGAACATAGCCATCCCCGATATCCGGCCTTTGGCGAATGCTGCTTTTGACATGCACAAGCTTGGCATGGGTACCGATATAAGGACCGGAGACACAAGGCAGGCTGAGCGCGACACTCTTGACCCGGCGGAAGTAATGCCCCGGCCCATCAAGATCGAACTGCGCCTCCGGGATTTTGAAGGTGCACCGACCTGTTCGTCGTAGATTGACCAAAGCCAACGGATCGATTTGCAGCAGGCTGACATGTTTGGTCAGCTCGTATTCGTTGCGATTATGCTCGTGATACGCAAGCTCCATCCGCTTGATGTCCAGCAGTAGTGCTTCGCCTGCCAGCAGCCCTTTGCGACCGCCATCCCAATAGTTGAACTGCACCAAGGTTTTCTGATCCAGCTCGGGCCGCATCAGTTCGGCCTTCATGGTTTGCTCGGCGCGCCGCGCGGTATCGAATGCAAAGCGGTAGTACTCGTAATACAGCTTTGACAACTCACCTTGCAGCCAACCGTAGAGTTCTTCGTTGGTGTATTTCTCCTGCAGGAAATCGCGAGCCTGTTCCGTCAGGCGAATTGCCTTTTTCACATTCAGATACTCGCGATGCTGCGCCTGTTCCGCGATCAGCGATGTCAGGATCTGACGCCCGATCTGCATCACATCATGGGCCGCCAGATTGTGCTGCAGAATCCATTCGTCGGCGCGGCGTTCATAAGCGGCTGTGCGGGCAGCCATCCCGGCCTGATCACGGTTCCAGTCTGCGACCATCCCGGACACGTCCCCTGCAATCCGCATGACCGAGGACAGTACAGTTCCCACCTTAAAGTCGATGGTTCCGCCAAGGCCCCAGTAATGCAGATCCAGTTTCGGATCGGGGATCGGGGTTAGGGTCGCGGAAATCGAGTGAAACACCGATTTGGCCAGCGTCGTGTCTCGGGCTATTGGCAGCAGAGCGTTAAGCTCTTCATCCTCTTTCTTCGACAGGTGGAGGTCACCACCTCCGGTCTGACCCGACGATTGCGCACCATCGCCATCGCCCGGACGTTCGAGGTTTGAGAATTCCAACTGCTGAACCGGTACGTCATACTGCGCAACTAGCGCCTCATAGGCTTCGTCGAAATTTGCCTTAGTTAGGGTCTGGCGGGTCAACTCGAGGGTCTCGGGTGCATTTGGATCAGCTTCCTGACCCAGCAAGCGCTTGTAATAGTTCAATCGCTCAACGGCCGCGCCGCGACTGCCGATCAGGGCTTGGGTCGCTGCCTCGGTGTTTTTCCATTGCAGATAACGCAGATCGACCTGCAGTTTCTGCAAACTGACTTCATGACCTTGCCGCAACAGGGCAAGCGCTTCGGCGTCGCGTTTTTCCAAGGCGGTCAGCAAGGCCGATCCGATATTGCGAACCTCACCGGCCAGTTCTGCCGCCTTCTCGATCAGCACGCGCGAACGAACCGGGCTGACCGGTTGGTTCAAGCCTGATACGACAGAGCCGATATCCAACCCAGCCGCTGCCGCCTTGACCAGCATTCCGGGATCGATTGGCGGGTCGAACAGGGCAAGCGGACGGACCTGCCCTTCGATATCCATACAATTGCGGATTTTGAACAATCGGTCCGCAACCGTATCCCAATAGCCCAGCAGCTTTTCATTATGCGGGATGCAGAAATACAGCGTGCGGGCCATGCCAAACAGCGGCGCGGAACTCTCGCTGGTGCCTGCGCCGGTAGGCGTTGTGAAGTTAAAAGGGAAAGCGCCTTCAAGCTCGACCAACGCATTGCCCATCGGGTCAAGCCCCTGGGCGCGAAGTTGCGCGAAGGTCCGCGGCGTAGTTGTTCCGCCTGCAGGTGAGCGCTGCGGCTTGTCCCCCAGCAGGTTCGAGGCGAGAACATAGATCTGCAGTGCCTCCATGATCGCTTCGCGCGTGAATTGCTGAAACAGGTGATCCCCCCAGGCAATCAGATTGTCGAGGTACTTCATCACCACATGCATCATGAACGAAATGATCCGGGTCCGCGCGACCGCAAAAGGTTGAAACGGGGTGTTTCGCACCGCCTCATAGCCGTTGAGGATGGCTTCTTTCTCGGCCAGTTCCGCGTCGGTGCATTCGTCGTTCGGCTTGCTGAGAAGGGCCAGCAGCGTATCGATGGATTGGGCTTCGCCCTCGCGGAACGCGAGGAAACGCCAATACCGTGTGGGCACCGGCACATTAGGGTCATTTTCGGTTGGGTCGAAGATCAGATGAAACCAGCGCTGCGCTTCGGCGAAACGTTGGGTCTTGGACAGGTGCACCGCGATGGTCAGCGGCACATGGAACATCAATTCCCAGTTGTAGTTGGCATAAGGCCCACCCATCCGCGTGTCGATTTCCTTTGGAAACGAATGGATATCGATCTTGTCGGTTTCCTGCGGGGAATAGAGTGAATTGAAGAACGATTTGCGCAGGCTTTTGTGGAAATCCGGGGACAACATCCCGGACACGCCTTGCGTGTTCAACCGCTCTATCAACTGTGACACGAAGGGGTGGAAGAAGTTCTCGAACGTATAGTCCCAGTGCTTTTCATAGCTGATAAGCTTGACCTTTTGGGGGCCGAAAATGTTCTGATCAAGCAGGTGATGATAGCCGTAGGTGCTGATCTTGCTGGTATCCATGATCAAAATCCTTTCCGGTTCAAGTGCGACGCATGCGGACAGTGCTGCCCATCGGGCCGATCTCACGATCACCAAAACGGACCGTGCCACCGGTGCCCAAGGCCGTGTGCACAAATGCATCTTCAGTCACGAATGCACGAAGAGTGCTCAGATCGGCGCTGCCAAAGCCGGGGATGGCAGTCACGGTTTCGATCCGGTCCGGCTGTTTGTCCAATGGTTCAAACGCCAGCACCATGCTTTCGATGGTTGGGTCAACCTCGGCCACACGGCCAAAATCAAGCCAGGTTACAACTTCGACGATCTTCTGTTTCGTGGACACGTAGAACACATGCCGCGGGTCAGCATAGAAGAACGGCGGCTCCCAGGCTTCGCCTTTGGTCGGATGATGTGGCTGCGTGGCCTGATCAGGCGCTTTGTTGGACAGCAACCGATGCGTAATCCCGTCATGGGAATAGATCGTGGTAAGGCGGTTCGATCCGGTTGATGTGATACGTTTCGGCATGAAATGGGGTGCCTTCTTAGGCGACCGCGTATCGGGTGTGCTGAACGTGTTATACATGAAGAACGAAACGCCCAGCCAATCCTTGTACGAGATCGAAATTCGCATTCCATTGGTCCATGGGAATGACGACAGGCGAATGCCTTTGCGGAAAGTGCGCATCTCTCGGGCTGGCACGTTATCTCGCAGCAACAAAGGCTCATCCGGGTCCGAGCTGCGGGGCGGTTGCCACACACCATCCACCCGTTCGGTCCAGTTCAGCATGACCTTGACGTCAAAGGTGGGCTCATCAACATCCATCAGCGATGATGCCTCGACCTCGGCCAGCGGGCCTGATCCCGCGTTGGGTGTTCCCTGCGCCGTGTTTTCCGGCATCATCTTGATCCAGAACAGGAACAGGCGATTGTCCCAGACCAGCGGCAGCACCGGGTTATCCTCGATGTCCAGTGGGATCTTCTCCCACGCGCTCCAGGACCCATAGGCGCGGGTACGGTGGTAATAGCTGCGCTTGGCCCCGGCGGTGCGTCCGATGACGTGCAGCACATCGTCCGCCGCACCCGGGTCACCTTCGATCTGGTAGAGGCCGCATACTTCCAGCTTGGCGACCTCTTCCAATTTCTGCAGATACCCGATCAGCGAGGTGGCTGCGCGTTCTTCGGTGATGTCACCCTGCAGCAATTCGCTCATCGCTTCGCGGAAGAAGGGCGACTGGTCGTCACGCAATTCCGGCTCCATCCAGTTTTCGGGGTACAGGAATATTTTGCGATTCGCCTCCCACACGCGATAACGCTTCATCCACTCCCAGTGCTTGGACCTGAGGCTGGACGCGGCCACGCGGGGTTCAAGGTTCATCAGGCAGCGCTCGGTAAAAATCTGGACCGAGGACAAGGCGTGACGGACGCGTGAGGTCAGCATGCAGGGTTCCATCTGCACGTCCATCAGGAAGTACTCGAACAGCTTTTCAGGCGTGTTGATATGCGCTGCATCCGGACGCCCGCGTAGATCATGCAGGATATGCGCCACCAACGCGTCCCGCTGACGTTTGCGCAGGCGGTCATTGATCGGCTGCAGGATTTTCAGCCAGTCATCCGGGCTGTAGCGCGCGCGAAGGGCGGCACGGAAATTCCGCACAACGGGTCCAGTCGGCGCGGGTGTCGCCGCAGAGATCAGCGCGGTTGCCGGTATCCCAAGTGCCGTAAGCCACTGGGCGATATCGTGAAGCCGCTCCAAGACGGCCAGATCGCCGATGTCAGCCGAGGCCAATCCGAAATGCGCCAGCAGAGCCGAAACGTCTGCGGGATTCCAGCGCGTGACCTGGAACAGTTCCGCCTCGGCATCCGCGATGGCGTTTGCGGGATCCGCTGCAATTGAGATCAGCCGGGCGCTGTCAGGAGCATAAGCCGTCTTTAGCCGGGCCATACGCAGGTGGGCCATCAGCACTTCGATCAAAGCGGCAGAGGTCGGGTCATCGGGCGTACCAACGACCGGCAAGCTGTTGGGCCACGCCGCACCAGCGATTTGCAGATCGCCATGTGTCGTCAGATGCAAGACCTCGGCGACGCCGAGTTTCAAAGTTTCGGACAGCTGTGCAATACGGCGTGTGCGCAGGTAGGTCGCTCCCAGATGCGAAACAGGATCAGCCGGGTAAAGATGCGATGCGCCGATAACCTCGGTTCCGCGCCCCGGTGCGCTCCAACGCAATGCCAAACGGTCGGTTACATTCGCTGCGCCCAGCGCGATCTCGACCAGAGCACCCGCGCGCAGTTCGATGGCGCTGGTGTTGGTCCATATACCGCCCGCCTCGGCCAAGGGAACGGGGTCACCAGCGATGCTGAGCGTTACGGTCGCGCCTGCATCGGCTTCGATGGCAATGTTGAAGTTCCCATTTTCAGGCGCTTCCAGATAACCCCGCAAGCGGATCGAAATCGGGGCACCCGGTGTGGTTGGATTATCCGGCAGCGGCGCTCCACCAGACGCAAAATCAATCGCGCCTATCAAGGTTTCGACCCGCGCAGGCGGCGCAGTGTGGGCGGGCCCATCACTGATTTCAGCGCTCAAGCCCCCGGATTCGAGCGTCAACGCATCCTCAAGCGCGGGATTGGCCGGATCGGTTGCTGCATGCAAAACCTCGGCCTTCTCGAACAGGGCGGCCGCCATGTCGGCCTCAACCTCGATCGCGGTTCCCAGTAGCTGCAGCGCCACCTGACGTTTACGCCTTGAGATCAACTGTGGCAGGATGCCTTCAAGCAGGGCGCGATAGGCTTCAGCCTTTGGCGCGGTCGAGTTGCGGTACCCGTCATGAAGCGGCAGCAGCTCGGGATACCGGGTGAAGAACGGCTGTGATTGCACTTGGCTGGCATTGAACAGGGCATCGATCGCGGGACCAAAGGCAGCAGGTGTTCCACCCACAGCCTGCAGGGCATCCCTGATCGTGGTCGACATCAGCCCATTGAAGGTCAGAACCTTGCGGAAATCGTCATAAGCAATTTGACCGGGCGCCTCGGCTAGAATTGCAGGCTCTAACACAGGCGTAGAATGATCATATGCAACTTCAGTTGAGGACGTCGCCTCGAGATATCCAAAGAACTGTTCGGTCGCCTCGGCCCCGTAGACCAGAGACATGTGGGAACGGGCGATCCCACCATCGGGGTCATCCACCAGCACAAAATCACTGGTGATTGCAGCAAACCCTGCACGCAGATCACGCGCCAGGGTGGTGATGTTTTCCGCAGGGGGGATCGTTTGGCCGCTTGGATCGTGATTCAATAACAGCGCCAGCCCAGTTTCCAGCGATAAGCCAATCTCGGACAGGCGATGCACCAGATCAATGACGGCCAGCAAGGCAGGTCCAGTGGCATCCTGCGGACCATAAGGATCAAGTCCCGTGGCTTGAAGCAGACGCTCCAACCCGGGCACGCTTTGCTCAAGCGCACGCGCCAGCCAACCGCGCCGATAGATGGCGCTGACAGTCTCAACCGTCAGGGGCGTCGTATCATCGAAACCCAAAACAGCTACGATCCGGTTGAATTCCGGCCCCGTCAGCGAAAAGGCTGCGCGCAAGGTTTCGGCCTCGGGCAGCAGCAGGGCAGCGGGATCGGTGAGAACGCCGCCAAAACCATCTTCGGCAAATGTGGGGTTTTCACGGGCAGGCCGTTGGAACATCTCGCGGAACAGGTCGGTGGTTCCGTGGGTGCCGATGGGTCCAAACAGGGCCAGGATCGGGCGCAACGCTTTCTCGGGCTTTAGCTCCAATGCATCAAGGGCCGACATTGCGATACCCAATTGCGAAAGAAGCACTGCAAATCCGGCATCCATGCGACCCAGATCAACCTGCGCATCGGCACCATCTGGCATCTGATCCGATGGATAAAGTGCCGAGATTATGGCGTCCGTGTCGGCAATGCTAAGACCCAGAACACGCCATAGGCGCACAAACCGGTTGATCCGGATAAACTCATTCCAGTCAAGGCGGTTGGACAGTGGGTCGGGGTCTGGATGACGCAATTCAAGCGCGCTTAAGTCACACATATCCGACGGGTCTTGCGGATTGGTAAGCACAATCAGCCCCATAATCCGATCAAACGTGGTGTCATCAAGCAGCCATGCCTCGATATCGCCGCCAAAGCGTTCAGGTTCGACCCCGGCAGCCATCCGGCTTTGCAGTTCGGCCGAGTTGATCGCACCTTCCCTAAAGGCGCGGATGTCGTCGAAACCCAATCCCAAATGCTCAAGCTTCGAGATCAGCGCCGCACCGGGGTTTATGAACTCGGTCTTGAGGATATTCACCAGATCAACCGGTGTGATCTCGGTACGGCGACACAGATCGCGCACACTTTCCAGCCCATCGCGAACTTCGGCGGCACTGGCACCCGCATCGAACCCGTAAAGCGCACGCACAGTCAGATCGGGCCGCGCCGCGCCTGCAACCGATACGCTTTCGGTCAGGACAGTGTTGAGGCCGCGAGAGATGTTCAATCGCTGCAGCCAGATATCCCGCCAACCATACTGTGCATCGTCCAGCGCGTCTGAAGAACGCAGATCAGCCATAACCCGGTGCAACGGCGCATCAAAACGATTGAATAGGGCCTTCAGCGTCTCCAAAGACCGGTCAAACGGCAACGGGGCGGGGAATTGGGCAGTGGCCAGCGTGGCATAAGCGGCGTCACGCACAAATTGCGGGCTGGCCAGCAGTTCTTCGGGTGGGGTCTGACCATCGGTCGAATGACCCTGATATCCACCCAATGACATACCGTTGACAACGAAATGCTCCAGCACCTCATTCACCAGATCTATGTATGGAACGGGTGTCAGAGTGTTTTCGCAAGTCAGCGGCAGGTGTTGGATATCAGGCCGCCGATCGAGCAATACATCGAGCGGATTGGTGAAGCCATTCGGGATCTCGGTTGCGGGACGATCGAGGAACAGCAGAAGGTCCACAAGATAGGCTGCGGGGCTGAGGACCGACCGGCAATGCTCGCAACCACAATAATCCATCGAACCAAAAAGCTCTTCCAATGTGGAGTAGGCGAGCACATCGCCAAAATTGTCTGACCCGCCCGGTGAGGGATTCAGGAACCCTTCGGCGGCATTCACGCTGGGGCCTATGGCAGGCATCATCCGATGGGTCATATAGGCGGTCGCCAAATTCAGAACCGCGCCATGGACCTGTTCTGCTTTGCGATAGATCTGCATCGCGACGGCCTCGTTCAGAACCGCCTTATGGGCGCGCAGGAATTCATCCTGTGGCAGCGCGACGACGGCATAGGCTGAATCCAACCCTGCACCCAGCATGGCGTTCATGCTGCTATCGTCCGGCGTGATTTGATAAACCCGCTGAATGCGTGAGATTTCTCGCACCACCTCAGGCGGTTCATCCAGCGCATTCTGCGCAACAAAGCGCGCGATGGGCTGCTGGCCGATCTGGAACGTATCGGCATGTTTCGCAAGGAAATCATGCACGTTGTTCGACAGCCCAGTATCAGCCAATGGTGTTTCCTGCGCCCGGACCATTTCCGCAACAACGGCGGTTGGGAATGACAGCCGGACCTGAGCGGCCATGAACTCGGCATAATTGGCGCGCCTCTCAGCTGCATCCCGGCCCTGTACCGCCTCGGGTACAGGGTCAGCGTCATCCATGATCGCAGCCCAGGCGTCGGCTTTGTGAAAGCCCGACTTTACCAGCCCATCCAATGTACCGTCGGCATCCCCATCGGTGTCGCGGTGCAAACGCTCGACCAGCTTGGGATTGTTGAGCGTCAGGTAGGCGAGCTTGCCATCGGTCTGCAGCCGGGCGGCTTTGTCCCGGCCCAACTTGCCCTCAACCTCGGTCCAGAATTTATCAAGGTCATCTCCATGCGCGGCATGAAGCGCGGAAAATGTTTCGCGCTCATCGTCCCGCGCCAAAGACAGCGCAAGCAAGGGCTGCATTCCGGCCAAAGCGCCCGGCGGTGGCGTATCCAGCCGGACGCGCGCGGACATTTCGGTAAACCGGGCAAGCGCCGCATCTGTTTGACCCGCCAATTTGGCGTCGATCACACCCTCATCCAGTGCGGATTTCCAGATTTGTGCCACTTTGGCCGGAGGTGTTCGGAATATCGCTGTGTCATCAGCGGGAACACCTGCCCGTAACAGCGCATAGAACAGACCAGAGTCGATGCGCTGACCCCGCTGGCCAGCAGTCTTGTCCGACAATTGCTGTGATAAAGACGCAAGCGCCACGGCACGCGCATCCCAACCCGTCTTGTTGGCAAGATAGGTGATGTCCTGCCGGGTATCACTTTCTTCAAGCTTCGACAGCGTGCCGTTGAACTGGCCTGAGATGGCCTTGGTCAGCGTGGCGTGTTCAGACGACAGCTTCGCGGCAGTTTCCGCAGGCAGAACTACGGACAACTCAGTATCCGGTCCGGCGTCATAGGCGACCTCGGACGTGGCAACCACGTCGCTATCCAAGCGAACCTGCACCTGCAGATCGGGGGCATCCTTGTCGCGCTTTGCGATCTGGTCGCCCGAGAACACAATCTCGAACGCGCCGCGCTTACCTGTTATCGTCTTACCCAGCTCAACGTCCCCACCGACACCTTTGTCGACAACAACAACGGCAAGGCCATCAACTGCCGCACTTTGCGCACTTATCACGCTGCCACTGACGCGATAGGTGCCAAAATCCGTCGGTGTATCCAGACGGGCAACCAGATCGTTGATCACAGCCGCAGTTCTTTTGTCGACACTTCCGATCGGGGGCAGATCGGCCTCTTTTTGAACGAGGCGGACCGCCTCGGTGGTGCCTTTGCCATAGATCGCTGTGCGGCCATCTCTTTCGCGCGATACGCTGTCGATCAACGCGCGACGCGTGCTGGCGTCATTGGGCAGTAAAAGGCTCTCGCGCAGCAGTGCCAGCAAAGCGGATTGCAGATCGCCCACCGTAGCACGGCGCATTCTGGGCTTAAGCGGATGCGTAACTTTGGTCATGAGGAGATACCCTTTCTGACAACTGCGTTCACCATTTCAAATAGCCTTTGATACCTTGACCCTGCAGGATCGACATCGTGCCCGAAGCACCGAGGCCGACATAGCCGGCCGACCTGCGGAAAAAGCCGCCAACGCCGCCCTGGCGATTGCCCGCATCGATCTGGTCCACCCAAAAATCGGCTGCTTCGCGCGCGGCGGTCTTTTCGCCTTTGATGGCCGAGCGGGCTTCGGATCCAGCCAAGGCAATTGAGCCAAACGCGGCGAGCCCAGCAGCAAAGAGCGAACCAGCACCGCCACCAGCGACCAGCTTGCCCGACACTGAGACCACGTTGAGCGAGCCCGAGGCTGTACCCTCGACCACATTCGCAGTGCCTACACCGGTCTCGCCCTCGGCGATTTGCGTGATCCCTGTGCCAACCTGAATGCCGCTGGCGAGCATTCCGATAACCATGACACCACGGCCCAAGACCCCCAAGATGGCGCGGCCCCCGGACAAGGTCTGCGACACAGCTTTGCTGCCTTTCAGGGCCTTGGCCAGTTTCGAGATCGAGGTAATCTTGCCCGGCTTGTTCACGTTGCGCATCGTTTCGAGGTCGTGAACCAACATCGCGCCCTTCGGCGCAGCACCTGGGCGATAGACCTGTACGGTGCCGTCGATCATACCAGTATTGGTATTGAATGAGGTGAGCATACCGTTCCCCTTTTTGGGGATCTCAATCAGCGTCCAACCGCCGTTACCATGCGCCACCAGGTGAGACCGTACCCCGGCCACCTTAACGCCCTGTGCATGGGTGGTGTTGACGTCTGCAAAGGAAACCATAGCGCCGGGAGGATGTGTGTGCGCGATGGCCGTCGTGCCTTTGGGGATTGAGACCTCAGGCCTGGCAGCCGTCCCCTTCAGAATCTTGTAGGTGTTGTTTTCCTTGATCAGCGCAAATTCCTGTACGCTGCCCTCGGTGTTTCTGACATGCGTTGCCAGCTCATCAAGCGTCTCAAGACCCTTCTGCAATGACGCGACTTCAAGTCCTCCGGCAGGAACAGTGGGTGGTGCCGTACCCTCGGGATCGTTGAGCGTAACTGGGTTGTTGTAAGCATAGGCATAGAGGTTCAGTCCACCTTCAATGCCAATGGGATCGGCACTGATCCATCGGCCAAGCCAAGGGGCCGCATAGCGGGCACCGTGGTGGGTAAGGCCGGTTTCCGCATCCCGCTCCATCGCGGTATATCGAAATCGCTTCGGCCCAAGACCCGCATCGGAAACGCCTTGGTAGGTGGTACTGCCGAAGGGACTGTATTCCTCGTAAGACAAAACTTCGCCGTTCTGATCCAGTTCGATCCCTACGCTGCCCACATGGTTGCTGTGCTGGAACCGGATGACGCGGCTGACCGCACCACCGGCGATCGTCGTCTCGACCAGCGCAATACGACCAGCTTCGTCACCCACATGCAGGGTCTCACGCATACGCGGGTTTGCGCCCGTTTCGCGGACAATGTCGAACCCGCCCAGTGAGATCGTCTCGCGCCGGATTGCCCCTGCGGCGGTTTCGGTCACTTTGCGAATGCGCGTGCCGTCAGAGGCATAAACAAAGAACGTGCGGTCCCCCTGGTGCGCCAGACCATCAGGATCATCGGGCCCAATTGCCTGACGGCGGCACATGCGCAGCTGGTTGTCATGGTCCCATTCAATCTGATCAATATGGGAAAGGCGCAGCATGTTACCCATTGCGTCATAGCCATCTCCGGCCATGCTGATGATCTCATCCACCGCCCCGACCGTCGTCTGAGTCAGCCGGTTCGAAGTGACCCCCGCAGACAAGTCGCTGTCCTCGCCGTAAGTGTAAATCCGCGTCCAACCGGGCGCCACGGGATCAGAGCCCCGGTGGCGCATTTCAGTCAAATTACCGGCATCGTCATAGCGGAAACGCTCAAGATACCGGCCCAAGGCGAGGCCGTCATTTCGATGTGGCAACCGGGTTCGGGCGGCATCGTTATAGCTGTGGGTCCCGGGCACGCCGCCCAGCTGACCCAGATGTTCGCGGCCAGTCGCCTCGATCAATCGATGAAGGGCGTCAAAGATGTAGTCGTTCGAGGCATCGACACGGCGATTGCGGAAAAAGATCTGCTGTTGCGCACTGTCACGAATGTGGGTCACGTGACCGGATACATCATAGACCATATGCTGAGCCTGCAGATGGCATCCGGGCCAGCCTGCATCCGGTGGGTTCGGACAGTCCGAGGGGAACCCTGCCACATCGCGCCGGGTGACGATGCGTTCAGTCAGGCGGGTCAGCGGATCGCGCAGAATCTCGGATTCGACATTGTTGCCATAGGTGATGCGTTCGCGATCTCCCCACGGGTTATAGTTGATGCCCGTGACCAAAGCACGATCCGCTGTTGCGGGGTCTAACAATCTATCAGGCGCAACCGGTTGCGCGTGCCAGGTATCGATGCGATCAAGCCGCGAAGATGGGTTATAGCCGTATTGCAAAACCTGGATACGCGCGCCTGGCCCTTGCGGTTGCATTGGCACCACCTGGATTGGTCGATCCAGTGCATCAAACCGTGTGTGCCCGGCGAATGTTTCGGGCTCTGTTGCCACGGGCGTTGCCCAGTCGATCGTAGCGCGAAACTCTTGCGCCAGTTGACGTTGACTGCGAATTGCGTTGCCTTTGAAATCATAGGCCAGTACTTCCATCGTACCGGATTGGTCGCGGCTAATCGCAATACGATTGCGTCTGTTTAATGCTTCAGGTGTCGGCAGCGTTTCCCCATAGATCGTTTCGTCAATCCGCAGCTCCGCGCCACCATCGGTGCTTAAATGCGTGGCAATGGATCGGCGCAGCACATCGAATTCATTGCGCAATCGGTGGTCACGCGCGTCCCACGTAAACGCGGTTTCGCTGCTCACATCCGTCAATCGCCAACGGGTTCCACCCTCCATGCTTTCGGTTCGGACGGCTGTGCCGAGCATGTCGTAGGCCGTGTGCTGAACTTCGCGCCCAAGTTCATCCCAGGTGCGGCGCGTGTTTCCTTCGATATCGACCTCGGTCTCTACGCGGTGGAACGTCTCGGTCGGCAATGTACCCGGGGCCGCGTTGCTGTAGAGCGTGCGGTTTAAAGTTATGCGCGCGATGAGCGCACCGCGCGTGTCCGCCACCGCCCGCATCGGCGTGTCATCATAGAGCGCCGATTTTGATGCAGCCTCAGCGGCGCGCTGTCGGTCTTCGGCATCGGGAAAACGGGCCGCCAGAGCCTGGGCCTGCGCCGGATCAGAACGCAGTGCGTGCCAGGTTGGCAAATAATCTGCTTGAGGTAGTCGGCTGAAGTGATCGCCCAGATCAAGGTCTTCGGCGGGGTCAGAAATTAGAACTGTATCACCCGGATCCCACGTCGTTTGTTCCCAAACGGAAAACCGGTGTTTGCTCCAGGTATGATCGGGGTTTAGAATCCCGATCTCGCGCCCCAAAGCGTCATAGAAGAAAATCGGGCTGACCCCGATACGAATGTCGGATTCATAGTTTGGGCGATCGGTGAAGAAAGGCTCGAACTGCCGAACAAGACTGCCTTTGTTGTTGCGCACCTGCCAGCCTGTGCCGACCCAGCGCGGCGACGCTGCCGCCGACATGACCGGTCGACCATCAGGGCCCAGCACGATGTTCCCCGATCCATCGCGCGTCGGGACTGGGCCGTCCTCGGCCTGAATCTTGCGTTGAATTTCCTGACCCATCCCGTCTGAATAGGTTAACTCGGCCAGAAACGGAGTGGTTTGACCCGGTGCAAGATCTCTGTCGTGAACCTCGCGCTGCAAGAAAAGGCCGACGACCGGAGAAGGGGCAGGATTTTCGCGCGTGCGATGATAGGTCCAAGGATCATAGACATAGCGCATCGTGGCACGCCCAAGGGCTTCCAAAGCCGCAGGTCCACGCGGGTCGGCCAACACTTGGGCGCGGATCGCGGGCACCAGCATCGGATCAAAGCCATCCAGCCTGTCGCCTTCGTCAGACCCATCAACTTTGCCCATTCGGGCTATGCCAGTCACCCGCCCATAGGCGTCAAAAGCGACCTCGCCGCGATTGCCGTTCTCATCCGTCAGAACTGAGGCTTGCAAAACGCGATAATCCTGCCGCCGTTCAGTGATCGGACCATCGGGACCAGCCGAGCGCAGGCCAGCCGATATGCGATTGCCCAAGGCATCCTGCGTCTCCTCGATCAGCAGATCGTACGCGTCGTATCGGGCCGTTGTTTCGGTTGGTGTCGCAGGCCGATGGAATGGGTCCCGCAGGCGGTGTGGTCGAAAGAAGTGCTGACGCGCAAAAGCCAGCTCTTGCGCGGGGGTGTCTGAGCTTGAGGGCGACAAAAGCTGACGGTCCGATGGACGCCACCACTGGCCATCACCGTCAACCTCGGTATATCCCGCCTGCGCCATCTCGGCCGCACCAACACGCCCCCCATAAACCTGTGTGACAAGGCCCGGGGTGAAGGCCAATTGGAAGCTTTGATGAAGAAGACCCAAACTGCCCATCTGGCCCAGCGGCAGTGGCCCGGTCAGCATATCATCCCGGAAATACTGTCGACGATGTTCGATCAGGCGACGCTGCACCTGACCCGGGGTTGGCGTCGCCTCATAGGCAAGGTCAGTCGCTGCGCTGGCTTCTCTCTCGATCTCGTCAAATGACAGACGCGCACCCGGTGCGGGGCTCAGTCCGGTCAGTTCAAAGCTTTGTTCTTCGCATGACACCGGAGCGCGATAGGTTTGATCAGTCGCGATCAAGTCCGTGACGCGCCGCGTATGCAGCACTGCATGTAACTGCGCCTGCCGCGCCTGATCTTCAGGCATCAGCGCGGGATCAGGTATTTGGCGACCATACATGACATCGACGCGACGCAGTTCGGTGCCAAATGGGTCAACCTCTAGTATGAGCTGATGCTGAATGCGCGGATCGTCGGGACTCCGCTCGTGATGCGCAGTCAGGCTTTCCCTTGCATGAGTCTGAAACACGGCATGGCGGTTGAGGCCACGGGACTGAAGCAAGCGCACGGTCTGCGATTGCTCGACCACCTGAAAGGGGTGCCCATTGGGATAGTCAGGCTCGGTCACTCCATCCAGCGCGTAGATTTCGCGTCTCAGCACAGTGCCACGCAACGCACGGGCCGCTTCGCGTGTTTCTTCTGTGGTCAGTCCAGGCGGTAACACTGTATCGGGCAAGAGCCGCCGTCGCGCTTCGACATCATCATCGCGCCATGCGGGTGCGCGCCAGTATTCTCCTCGATCCTGCCCATCAACCAGCCCGGCCAAAACGTCGGGCAGGCTGCCATGGTCAAGATAGACGCCAGTATGAAACCATGTTCTGGTCAGCACAGGCGGCACATGTGAGGCTGGGTCTTCGTTGGCGGCCAAAGGTTCGAGCTCGTTTGCAGACAACGCTGCGAATTCCTCGGTATCCCATTGTTCGACCATGCCAAAACCGCGAAACTCGCGCTCGACTCCGTCGAAGTGGCCATGGTGAAAGGCAAAGCGGGATACGAACCGGGTTTGCGCCACGCGATCATGTGTGACGATGCGATCAACCACCTGCACCGGGAACGGCAGGCGCGTGGCCCAAGGGCGCCCCTCGTAAAGGTCTTGCAGATAAAACCGCGAAGACGAGGTATAGCGCAGTTCGGTTTCGCCTCCGAAATTGTTGACATATCGGGTCATGAGGTGCGGCTTTTGTCCGCCCATCAGATCGACATATCGCAGCGGTTGCCCTGCATCGCGGGACAGGGCCGAGGACCAGACAAGACAGGCCGTACCCGTTCCAAAAAGATCAATCAGATCAACCGACGTTTCTGTTTCGATCGGTGGCACATTCCTTAGGCGCCGACGCGGGGCCAGTCGGTTGCCCGACATGTTGAAAAATAGATCGACACCTTCCGCACCCAGATAGACGATATCCGTAGTACCCGAGCCATCGATATCCGTCAGGCGTAGGCGGCTGCGGTCAAACATCTCGGGGCGGTCGAACTGTGGCGCGTCGTCCATCGTCACCTTGGCACCGAAACGCCCGAAACCGCAATTGGGCCAATAGACGACCTCGCCACAGCGGATGCGCACCAGGTCCGACAAACCGTCGCCAGACATATCGGCCAGGAAAATTGCGGTCTCCGGATCGGAAAACACAAGTCGGGGTCCGTCATTGTCTTCCCAAGGCTGCGCCTGCCTGCGCGCGGGGCTGAACCCGGCCTCTCCTTCGGAAGCGTGCCAAACAAAAGCGGCGTCTTCGGTCAGAAGAATATCGGCAAGGCCATCGCCGGTAAGGTCCACCAGCTTCATGCTGTCATCCGACGCATCCACATGTGGCCAATGCTCAAACGCGCGAAAGCCAGACCAGCCGGATTGCGCGTCGCGCTCGTGAAATCCCGGAGTGGCACGGTCCATCACCACCAGATCAGGGCGACCATCCCCGGCAAGGTCCATCCATTGACCTGCTTCCGCGAACGCGGGTCTTTCGGCAACCTGTGCAGGCGCCGCGAACTGCGCCGTGCCATTCATCGGCCCGAGGTTGCGCGCGAAATGCCAGGCACCTGGGGTCGAATTCAGAATCCCGCCAACGCCGTCACCGTCCAAATCAACCCAATTTGCCGGATTGGTCAGCCCGGCCGGAGCGCCTTCGGTCTGATCCCGGTCAAGGCTGTGCAAAATCTCGTTTATTTCAGCCCGGCTATAAGTGAACTCGACCGGCGGGATCGCCTGACGCCTATAGGCATGAAATGTGGCACCATTCACATCGCGCGGCGCGATAGAGGCCTCGGGCGCAAAGCCCGACTGCGCAACCCCCATAAGGAATGAACCATAGCGCGTGCTGCCGGGATGCTCGCGCTCGGCATCCGTGTTAGCACCCGGAGGGCTAAAATCGCCATAAGAAAACTCGGTCGCCTTGACGAGGCCGCGATAGCCAGGTTCGCCCGTCGGCAAGTCAGGGATTTCGTGAAAGGTCAGAACGCGATGGCAGCGGCGATAGCGCCGGATCTCAAATCCCGCGCGGTAACTGGATGTGGGATCGGGTCGCACCTGCCAGCCTTGGCCCGGGTCAGCGGAGGCCTGAACGAGGTCATGCTGTGCATCTGCCGCCACGTTGGGATCGGGTGCGATTGGCAACAGATGATCTTCGTCATAGTCAAACACGACCGTGAACAACCACCCGCCCGCAATCACATCTGGATCGATCAGTCGAGAGATCCGATTGCCATAGCGGATGCGCTTCAGATACCGCTCGGCAGTGCGAACCCGGTTGGCTTCGTGCGCCTGCGCCTGATCGACGCCAACCGCGTCTTCGGCCACATGCTCATAGCGGATGGCGTTGCCCTTGTCGTCGAAGGTCTCGTACAACAGCCAGCGAAACACCCGTGCGGGATCATCCGGGTCAGCAACCCTTGACAGGTCTGACGCGCCATAGATCGACGTGACGTTTTCACGTGACGTAACACGCCAATGTGCGATGCCGGTCGCCTCGTCCGTCCAGCGTTCAATGCGGGCAAAGGTGCTTTCGATCCGCGGGCGGAACCTGTGGATGGTCATTCCCGGAACGCGCGCGCGGTCTTCCCATCTTGCACCCTGAGGATCGAGCAAGGGCACCAGATCTTCGGACCCCGATAACAGAAAGACATCCGATCCTGCGGCATCGTCGTATTGGGGCAGGCCTTTTTCGGTTTTGCGCGAAATCTCCGGCAGCGACAAAGTCCAGCCAAAGCCAAAGATGCCGCTGCTGGTTCCAGCCTCATAAGTCAGTTGCAGTTCTGGCGTAAAGCCTCCGCGCCCTGGGCTGATCGGGATCGGGATCGACAAGGAAGCCGACCCGTTGACCGGATTCGAGGTGATCTTTTCACCGATGCCAGAAATCGCGCCGCCACCCTTGGGGAGCGTTAGAGACAGCGCATCTTTGCCCGCGCCATTATCGCTGGAAATGGCGGATGCGTCCGACCTTTGCGGTCGGGAAATAGAAGCGGAGCCTAACATTCGGCCACCATAATTTCGTCATAAAAATATCAGCGCTGAAACAACGCTTTACCTAGGGTAAGCAATCGAAATCCGTCCGGTCAATGCAATCAAACGGAATGGGCGATAGTCTGCCATATCGCTCTGGTTGTGGTGTTAAGTACTATCTCACAAGCCTCGGACAAGGCGGCATTGTTTCAATGCCTTTGCGATATCCGCTACTGGTCGTGGGTCGTCCGGACCTAGCTAGGTCTGGTCAATATCACTGTCTGCTACGATCGCGGTTCCCGCGCAATTCGGATCGAATCGCATAGATGAATCGCACGCGAATTCTAACGCACGCGCCGGAGATAAACGTAGTAAGCCCCATCTCCGCCATGGCTGATATGAGCGGGCGTCACCTGTAGCACCGCCTGCGCAAGAGGCGGGATCGACAACCAGTGTGGCACCTGATTTCGCAGCACGCCACGTGGCGTTGGGATCGGTCCAGGTTCGTCGCGATCCTTGCCTTTCCCAGTAATGACCAACACCAGCCGCTTGCCCTGAGCCTGCGCGGTCAGGATAAACCGCACCAAGGCGGGATGTGCCGCAGCCATCCGCATCCCGTGCAGATCCAGCTTGCCTTCGGGCTTCAGCTTGCCACGCTTCATCCGACCAAACGCCTTTGTATCCATCTGCACCGGATTTGCCCGCAAACCTTCGGTGATCGATGGCTTCAGGTTGTGCCGCGACGGCTCGGTTGGTGCAGTCTGACCCAGTTCGAAGGTTTCGATCCGCGCCTTGGGTGTTTTGGTCGGTTTGGGCTTGGGCAGAGTGGTGGGATACACGGTCTGGGGAAGTTCGGGGTGCAACCGCTCAGCCTGTTTGGCGAGCTTGCGCCACAGATCGATCTCATCCGCAGTCAGTTTGCGCCGTGTCATCAGAATTCATCCGGTAACAGGGCATAGGCCCGCTGGATCGGCAGCAGCACAACCATACGGCCGGGATCCTTCAAACGACCGGCAGCCTGCCCGGCCTCATCCCCTGTGCCAAAGAAAATATCGGCGCGTTGCGCGCCCTTGATGGCCGAACCGGTATCTTGCGCGATCATCAATCGCCGCAGTGGGTTTTTGCCATCCTTTTCAACCCAAACAGGCGCGCCCAAAGGCGTATATGCAGGATCGGCCGCAATGCTGCGCATAGTGGTCACTGAGCGGTTCATGGCGCCCAAAGGCCCAAACTCGGGCGCAACCCGTGTCACTTCACGGAAGAACACGTAAGAGGGATTGTGAAACAACAGCTCGGCCCCGGCTTCGGGGTTCTTACGCACCCAGGCCCGGATCATCTGCGCACTGACCTGATGCGCGCCCAGCGCACCCCGTCGGACCAGTTCCGCGCCGATTGAGCGATAAGGATGCCCGTTCGCACCGCCATACCCAACCCGCATTGCGCTGCCATCGGGCAAGCGAATCCGGCCTGAGCCCTGAATTTGCAGAAAGAACAGCTCAACCGGGTCATCGACCCACGCAATCTCAAGGCCCCGACCCGTCATTGCGTCACTGGTCAGCAGGTCGCGACGGCTGAGCCACTGGCCCGCCTCGCGCGCTTCGGGTGGCATCCGGTAAAGGGGATAGCGGTATTTTTCGGTTGGAGTTTTCGAGCCATCCAGCTCAGGTTCAAAATACCCTGTGAACAGGGCATCATCGCCGTCTTCGACCAGAACAGGGCGAAAGAACAGCTCGAAGAAAGCCCGCGCCGCATCAGGTTCATAACTCTGAGCTACGCCACACAGCGCCTGCCAATCTGGATCATCCAGATCACCGCAGGTGTTCAGAAAAACCGAAAGGGCCGCCCCGTGATCGTCGGCGGCCCAGCCATCGAGGTCATCGAATGACAGGATGGATCGCGTCGCCTCGGCTCCGGCGGCGCTGGCGGTGGTCATGACGACCCCCAGTAAAAGCGACCGGAGCGCTGCAATCATGCGTCCGTGGCGACAAGCAGCCAGTTTGGATCATCCGAGCCCATGACGCGGGCAAAGGTCCAGCTGTCCTTTTGACGTTTGACGGTGTTCGGATTGCCTTCGATGATATCCCCGCCACGATCGCGCACGACCGAGGTCAGCTCACCGATAAAGCGCATCGTGATCTCGGCCTGATTGCTATCCTTGTCGAACGACGCGTCTGCCAGAGTGGTTTCGCGCACGCCGATAAACTCGGCCTCGATGGTCAGACCCTTATCTTCGCGATCCGCAACCACCGAGACAAAGCTGTCAAATACTTCTTCGGACAAGAAGGGCTGGATTTCGTCCAGATTGCCCTTTTCGAACCCCATCACGATCATCTCATAGGCGCCGCGCGCGCCTTGTACGAATTCGCTGACAGAAAAGCTGGGCTCGACCCGCTTCATCGCGGCCAGGGTCTGCGCCTGTTCGCTGTCTTCTGCCACATGGTCAGTGATGTCATGATCCGGCCCGCCTTCGATCACTTCGAAATCGCGGCGTGCGCCATTGGTATCTGGCTGCTGCTGCAGGGGTGGTTTCTCAAAACCTTCGCGTGTTCCCAGCACGCTTTTCAGCCGCAGGATCAGGAAAATGGCAATTCCGGCAAGCACCAGAAGCTGGATCAGGGGTGAGTTCATTTTGTCCTCATTTCAGAACCCGGGCTTTGTATACGTTGCCCTCTGTCACTATGTAGGTGACAGTCGGGTGCAAGTCCACAGCCCGAGACATGCTAAAGGATACCGCATATGTACCTGTTCTTGGCTTTTTTATTGGTTCCGATCATCGAGATCGCCCTGTTCATCCAGGTTGGCGGTCTGATCGGGCTATGGCCGACACTTGCGATTGTTGTTCTGACCGCCGTTCTGGGCACTGTTTTGGTGCGGACACAAGGTCGCACGGCGCTGGCCAATCTGCAGCGATCCTTCGCCGATCTGGACGACCCGACCGAACCGCTGGCCCATGGGGCAATGATCCTGCTGTCGGGTGTATTGCTGCTAACACCGGGATTTTTCACCGACGCTGTTGGGTTTGCTTTACTTGTTCCCGGCATCCGGGTCGCGGTGTTCCGCTATCTCAAGTCCAAAGCCACCATCACGCACTTCCAGATGGGCACCGGCGCCCAGTTTGGATCACGGCCAAACCCGTTTGATCGAGACGATGTGATAGATGGCGAATTCACCGAGGTTCGCCCGCGCCAGAACCCTGCCAAGCCCTCGAAATGGGTCGAGGGCCCGCACCAGCATTGAGCTATCCGGCCCAACTTGTTAAGCAGTGGCGAATTTCATTTCCGGAGAAGTTTCATGGCTGACGAAAGCCCCGCAGAAAACACCGCCGCACAGGCAGCCCCGCAAATCCAGATGCGTGTTCTGGGACAGTTCATTCGCGATATGTCCTTTGAAAATGTCATGGCGCAAAAAGGCGTTTCAGGCGACGTGCAGCCCGAGATTGCTGTTCAAGTCAATCTGGATGCGAAGAAACGCACGCCCGATCATCAATACGAAGTTTCAATCAAGCTAAAGCTGACGTCCAAGGCCAAGGGTCTGGAAGACGTTCTGTTCCTGTGCGAGATCGACTATTGCGGCCTGTTCCACGTGGAAGGCGTGCCCGAAGATCAGATGCACCCGTTCTTGATGATCGAATGCCCGCGCATGCTGTTCCCGTTCCTGCGCCGTATCGTCAGCGACATCACACGCGACGGTGGCTATCCGCCGGTCAACCTGGACAACATCGATTTCGTTGCCCTGTATCGCAACGAACTGGCGCGCCGTCAGGCCGCAGCGCAAGAACAAAAGACCGACGCCTAAGGCTTTGACCCGCGGCTGGTTGTGGTCAGGCGCGGGTCCACAAGGCGTTATCGCCCAGTTTCTCTACAAATTTCTGATGAGCTTCACGTTCATCCTCGGTGATCCGGGACGGCAGAGCGGTAGGACGTGCCGTTGGGCGCCATTCATCGGCACCACCGGCTGCGTTTGAGGTCGAGTTGGACAAGCCAAAGTCTGGCTGGCGACCTCCGATCAGCTCCAGATACACCTCGGCCAGAATTTCAGAGTCGAGCAAAGCGCCGTGCAGTACGCGGTTCGAGTTATCGATGCCAAAGCGGCGGCACAGGGCATCCAGTGATGCAGGTGAACCCGGGAACCGCTTGCGGGCAATAGCCAGCGTATCAATCGCCTGATCCATTGGAATCAGCGGGACACCCAACCAGCCCAATTCGGCATTCAGGAATTTCATATCGAACGAAGCGTTGTGGATTACCAGCTTCGCGTCACCGACAAAGTCGCGAAACCCCTGGCCTACTTTGGCAAAGACCGGCTTATCCTTCAGCGTGACCTCACCTTTTTCCGGCGGGCGCGGTGCCTCCAGCAAATCGGGGCCGATGCCATGCACGCCAAAGGCCTCATCAGGCATGGACCGTTCGGGGTTGATGTAGACATGATAGGTCTCACCCGTGGCTACGTGGTTCCACAGTTCAACCGCACCGATTTCAACAATCCGGTCGCCGCTTTCGGGATCAAACCCTGTGGTCTCGGTATCGAGTACGATCTCACGCATCTGCCATCCCCGCCCGTATCTGCCTGACGATATCCTGCACCTGTGCGCGCGCATGGTCCAGAGTATCTGTGACGATCACAAAATCCGACCGTGCACATTTTTCGTCATTCGGCATCTGCTTGGCGCGGATTTGTTCGAACTGCGCTTCGGTCATCGTGCCGCGTTCCATCACTCGTCGTTTCTGTTCATTCGCTGGGATCGAGACACAGGCAACCGCATCCATCGCGGCATCTCCTCCGGTTTCGAACAGCAACGGAATGTCAAAAACCAGAACATCGACTGCGGCATCATCCCGGAATGCCGCTCGGTCCGCTGCCACCAAAGGGTGCACAATTGCCTCGATTCGCTTAAGCGCTGTGGTGTCCGCTGCGATGATCCGCTTCAATGCGTCGCGACTGACGGCACCATCAATTATCGCCTCGGGAAAAGCTTCGCCCATTGGTCCAACAGCGGCTCCGCCTTTTCCGTAGAGCCGATGCACCGCCGCATCCGCATCCCAAAGCGCACAGCCCTCATCAACGAACATCTGCGCGGTGGTGCTTTTGCCCATCCCGATCGAGCCCGTCAGCCCCAGAGCAAAATTCATGCCAACACAGCCGCGCGCAAATCGTCATTCACCTCGGGACGAATACCGAACCACCTTTCAAATCCCGGAACTGCCTGATGCAGCAGCATTCCAAGGCCATCGACAGTTGTGCATCCGGCTTCTTCCGCCTGTCCCAGCAAACGCGTTCTCAAAGGCGCGTAGACCAGATCGGTCACCACGGTTCCAGGCTGCAACCCATCCAGTGGAACGCGCAGTTCCGGCTGGCCCTGCATTCCCAATGAGGTTGTGTTGACCACCAGTTCCGCGTTTTCGATCACATTTCCAGCTTGCACCCAGTCAACCACGGTGATCCGCTGGCCAAATTCCTCTTTCAGGTGATCCGCACGGGCGCGCGTTCGATTGGTCAGCAAAATCTCTGGCACACCAGCGTCGGCCAATGCCTGCAAAACAGCCCGCGCGGCACCTCCGGCACCAAAAACCACTGCAGGGCCATCGCTCGGCACCCAATCTGGCGCACCGCCGCGCAGGTTTTGTATGAACCCATAGCCATCCGTATTATCCGCATGGATCGAGCCATCCTCGCGAAACACCAACGTATTCGCGGCCCCAATAACCGAGGCGCGGTCCGAGACGTGATCTGCAATGCGCAACGCCGCCTCTTTATGGGGGACGGTGACATTGGCACCCACAAAGCCGGCCTTTGGCAACGTACGCAACACCAGCTCCAGATCCGCTGGCGCCACATCCATCGGTATATAGTTACCGGTCAGCCCGTAGGATTTCAGCCAATGCCCGTGCAAAACGGGAGACTTCGAATGCGCGATCGGGTGCCCGATGACACCGGCCAGAGGTATTTTGGTCTTGGTCATTGTTCAATCACACCTTTGATCGCAAAGAAATTCAGTAGCTCAAGCAGGGGCATACCCAAGACGTTAAAATAGTCTCCGTCAATGGTGGCGAACAGGCGTACGCCTTCTTCTTCCAGCTTATAGGCCCCAACTGCGTGGCAAATGTTATCCCAGTTCCGCGTAACATAGTCCCGCAGATAAGCGTCCGAACTCATCCGCATCCGCAACCGCACCTGCCCGACATGCCGCCAGATCGGTTCACCATTTTGATAGATCACCGCAGCTGAAAGCAGCGAGTGTCGCTTGCCCCGCATCATCTTCAATTGCTTCAGCGCCATCTCAGACGTTTCCGGCTTAGACAGCAGCTGACCCTCAAAATCCAACACCTGATCACAGCCCAACACCATCGCGCCGGGGGATTTGTCGCTGACCTTGCGCGCTTTCATTTCGGCCAGAGTATCTGCAATATCACGAGGCGAGGCTTGTTCAGCCAGCAATGCGCGTTTTGCAGTATCTTCATCCACGCGCGCTGACTGGACCATAAACGGCACACCTGCGTTACGCAGCAGTTGCGCGCGGATTTCTGAACCCGAAGCCAGAATGATGGGGACAGACATGTGGAAAACCCCGTGTGCAAATCGATGACTGATCTGGGGTGTTTTGTATGGTTTTCCGGTTGACACGCAACCCTAAGAGTTTCGTCAAAAACATCTCCGAGTCGCCCGGATACTATCCATCCGGGACAAGGATAACTTCAATCCTTGGGATAACCTGGATGTCCCAATTTACCCTATCAGTTATCCACATAGCATGATCGCCAATTCGATAATAATACATTGAAATAATTACATTAATTTCGCCATCAACAGAATCAGAGCAGCCATAGGCAATGTTATCCTTGCTGGGGAAAACACATGAGTAAAAAAGTAATCCACGGAATCTGACCACCCTACAAAACCATCATCCTTTTTCTTTTCTTATTTTTTTATTAGGGAGGGTCCCGAACAACATTCGGAGCCTGAATGACCGATTTACTTTTCTCGATCTTTCCATGGGTGAAATCATTGCACATCATGGCCGTAATCGCGTGGATGGCAGGGTTGTTCTATTTGCCCAGACTGTTTGTCTATCACGTGGAAAAGGCCCAGTCAGTGGATGGGGCAGAACAGATTTTCTTTGAAATGGAAGAAAAGCTGATGCGCGTGATCATGCGCCCAGCGATGATCGTGGCCTGGGTCTGTGGTCTTATCATGGTCTTCACGCCGGGTATTGTCGGCTGGGATTGGTCATGGCCTTGGGTCAAGGGTGCTGCCGTACTTGGCATGACTTGGTTTCATCATTGGCTGATGGCTCGGCGCAAGGATTTCGCAGAGGGGCGAAATAAGCTCACAGGGCGGCAGTTTCGCATGATGAACGAGGTTCCGACCATTTTGATGGTTTTGATCGTTCTGGCGGTTGTAGTGAAGTTCTGAAGGCCTATTTGACTCCGCTCGTCTGGGCGCATATGTAGGGCACAACACGCCCGTCCGGGCGGCGTATTTTCCGTACTGAAATTCCACTTCAAGCCGCGCCCATAGCGGTGAAGGTATGTATCATGTCCAATGAATCCCTGAATCTGGCCGATCTGAAAGCCAAAAGCCCCAAAGATCTGCTGGCCATGGCCGAAGACCTAGAGATCGAAAACGCCTCGACCATGCGCAAGGGCGAAATGATGTTCCAGATTCTGCGTGAACGCGCGGATGAGGGCTGGACCGTTGGTGGTGACGGGGTGCTTGAGGTTCTGCAGGATGGGTTTGGCTTCTTACGCTCGCCCGAGGCGAACTATCTGCCAGGCCCAGATGACATCTATGTATCGCCCGACATGATCCGCAAGCATTCGCTGCGCACCGGCGACACGGTGGAAGGTGAGATCAAAGCGCCTGACGAGAATGAGCGCTATTTTGCCCTGACCAATGTCACCAAGATCAACTTTGAAGATCCGGACAAGGCCAAGCACAAGATCTTATTTGACAACCTGACGCCTCTGTACCCCGATGAGCGTCTGAAAATGGAGATCGAAGATCCCACCATCAAGGACAAATCGGCCCGAGTGATCGATCTGGTATCACCGATCGGAAAAGGGCAGCGGTCGCTGATCGTAGCGCCTCCGCGGACCGGTAAGACAGTCATCCTGCAGAACATCGCGCATTCGATCGAACAGAACCATCCTGAGTGTTACCTGATCGTTCTGCTGATCGACGAACGCCCGGAAGAAGTGACGGATATGCAGCGCTCGGTGAAGGGTGAGGTTGTATCCTCGACCTTTGACGAACCAGCTACGCGCCACGTTGCTGTCTCGGAAATGGTGATCGAAAAAGCCAAGCGTCTGGTCGAGCATAAACGAGATGTTGTTATCCTGCTCGACTCAATCACAAGACTTGGTAGGGCGTTTAACACAGTTGTGCCGTCTTCGGGTAAAGTTCTGACCGGTGGTGTGGACGCAAATGCTCTGCAACGACCCAAGCGGTTCTTTGGTGCGGCGCGGAATATTGAAGAAGGTGGTTCGCTGACCATCATCGCCACCGCCCTGATCGATACCGGCAGCCGGATGGACGAAGTGATCTTCGAAGAATTTAAAGGCACGGGTAACTCGGAAATCGTTTTGGATCGTAAGATCGCAGACAAGCGGGTGTTCCCGGCCATCGACATCCTCAAGTCCGGCACCCGGAAAGAGGACCTGTTGGTTGATAAGGGTGATCTGGCCAAGACCTTTGTCCTGCGCCGTATCCTCAACCCAATGGGCACGACCGACGCGATCGAGTTCTTGTTGTCGAAGCTCAAACAAACCAAGACGAACGGCGAGTTCTTCGATTCAATGAACACCTGATCCGGTTCTGGCACTGACGCGGGGGCTATCAATGGATACGATATTCGCCCTGGCCAGCGCCCAGGGCAAAGCAGGCGTTGCGGTGATCAGGTTGTCCGGCCCGCAGGCTCATAAGGCTGCCAATCAGCTGGCCGGAGGAGGCCTGCCGCCGCGTGGGATGACGGTTCGAACGCTCAACGCGTCCGATGGGGCGCGGCTGGACGAAGGTTTGGTTCTTACGTTTAAGGCTCCGTCCAGCTTTACCGGCGAAGACGTGGCTGAACTGCAGATTCACGGCAGCTTGGCATCGGTCAATGCAGTTCTGGCAACCCTTTCGGATATGGATGACCTACGCCTCGCAGAGCCCGGTGAGTTCACGCGCCGTGCGCTGGAAAACGGAAAAATGGACCTGGCGCAGGTCGAAGGTCTTGCCGATCTGATCGATGCGGAAACGGAAGCACAGCGAAAACAGGCGCAGACGATTTTAGCCGGTGCGTTAGGTACATTGGCTGAGCGTTGGCGTAAAGATCTGATACGGGCGGCATCCTTGCTGGAAGCCGTGATTGATTTTGCAGATGAAGAAGTCCCGACAGATGTAACGCCCGAAGTTCGCTCGCTGACCTCAGGGGTCATGGACGAGCTTACTCAGGAAGCGAAAGGTGTTCGGATCGCCGAGCGGATACGATCAGGATTTGAAGTTGCAATCGTTGGTCTTCCGAATGCCGGTAAGTCGACGTTGCTGAATGCACTGGCTGGACGAGAGGCCGCAATTACATCCGAATATGCGGGGACCACGCGAGATGTAATCGAAGTTCGAATGGACTTGGCAGGGCTGCCCGTCACCTTGTTGGATACTGCCGGCTTGCGGGAAACCGAAGACCATGTTGAAAATCTTGGAATTGAGCTCGCCCGTAAACGCGCGGAAGCTGCCGATCTACGGGTGTTTTTAACAGAGACACCAGAGGCCTTGGGTGTCCCAATGCAAGCCGATGATATACATGTGCTCCCGAAATCAGACCTTCGAGGTGTGACGTTGAACGGGATCTCGGGGAAAACTGGTCAGGGGATAGATGAACTCATCGACAATATATCGTGTGTACTTAGCGGTCGAGCCGCAAGCCATGGTAT
Source organism: Ruegeria sp. CE9 (assembly GCF_056537425.1). NCBI lineage: Bacteria > Pseudomonadati > Pseudomonadota > Alphaproteobacteria > Rhodobacterales > Roseobacteraceae > Ruegeria > Ruegeria sp. CE9. The sequence goes on from NZ_JBQFRO010000011.1 coordinate 72,684, forward strand.
AGCAACGCGTGAGCGTCATCGTATTGCGATGACTAAAGCGTCGCACTCACTTGCCGCCGCTCAAGCGGTTCTGGAATCGGGACCGGATATGTATGATATAGCCGCAGAAGAGCTGAGGACGGCCATTCGATCTCTTGAAGCTTTGGTTGGTCGGATTGATGTTGAAAACCTCTTGGATGAAATCTTTGCGAGTTTCTGCCTGGGAAAATAAGGAGTGTTTCACGTGAAACATTCGAGATTTGATGTAGCGGTCATTGGTGCAGGCCATGCAGGTACCGAAGCCGCCCATGCCGCAGCCCGTATGGGCGCAAACACAGCGTTGGTCACTTTGTCCGAACGGGATATAGGAGTGATGTCCTGTAACCCCGCAATTGGAGGCCTGGGAAAAGGGCACCTTGTACGTGAAATCGATGCGCTGGACGGCGTGATGGGGCGTGCCGCGGACCGTGCTGGAATTCAGTTTCGCCTGTTGAATCGACGTAAAGGACCAGCGGTACAAGGCCCAAGGGCCCAAGCGGATCGAGCCCTGTATCGCGCCGCGATGGCTGAAGAAACTCAGAAGCAAGACAACCTTTCGATCATAACCGGTGAAGTGACCGACTTTCTTATGGATGGTCAACGGGTGGTCGGGATCAAGTTGGCAGACGGCTCAGAGATACCAGCACAGACAGTCATTCTGACATCTGGCACGTTTTTGCGGGGTGTAATTCACATCGGTGACGTATCCAGACCCGGCGGGCGCATGGGCGACCGACCTTCCGTTAGGCTGGCTGAACGCCTTGATGGTTTCAGTCTGCCCATGGCGAGGTTGAAAACGGGAACACCGCCGCGGTTGGATGGGCGAACAATCGACTGGGACATATTGGAACAGCAGGATGGTGATGCAGACCCAACCCTGTTTTCGTTCATGTCGATAAAACCGTCGGCACCGCAGATTGCATGTGGGATCACGCATACCAACGAAAGAACGCATGAGATTATCGAGAGGAATCTCTCGCGATCCGCTATGTATGGCGGGCACATTGATGGTGTTGGCCCGCGATATTGCCCGTCGATAGAGGATAAGATCATCCGATTTGCGGATAAGCAATCACACCAGATTTTTCTGGAACCAGAGGGTTTGCAAGACCATACGGTTTATCCTAATGGAATCTCTACATCCTTGCCCGAGGATGTTCAGGTTGATTATGTCCAGTCGATATTAGGCCTCGAAAACGCAAAGATTCTGCAGCCGGGCTATGCGATTGAGTATGATTACGTTGATCCCCGGGTACTTTCAGCTTCGCTGTCGTTACCTGACGTGCCCGGGCTATATTTAGCTGGTCAGATTAACGGAACCACAGGATATGAGGAGGCGGCCGCACAAGGCCTTGTCGCCGGATTGAATGCTGCGCTCGAAGCAAAGTCCAGATCGCCGATCCACTTCACCCGTTCGGACAGCTACATTGGTGTGATGATTGATGACCTGACAACCCGTGGGGTAGCCGAACCTTATCGTATGTTTACCTCGCGGGCTGAGTTTCGGTTATCCCTTCGTGCCGACAACGCTGATCAAAGGTTGACTCCGATTGGCAAAGATCTGGGATGTGTTGGCGAAGAGCGTCGCGTGATGTTCGAGAAAAAGCTGGAGAAACTCTCCGCAGTAAAAGATGTGCTTACGGCCAAAACCTACACGCCCAAAGAAATCAACGCTGCAGGTATCAGCGTCAACCAAGATGGTAATCGGCGCGACGGAATGGCCGTGTTGGCTTTTCCAGACGTGTCATTCGAAGATTTGGTCTTGCTTGAGCCCGAACTTGAGAACACGGATGCAGAGATCCGCCGCCAAGTCGAGCGTGACGCATTATATGCCAACTATATCGAGCGCCAGAAAAGAGATGTCGAAGCGATGAAGCGCGATGAAGCGCATATAATCCCCCAAGATTTCGACTATTCTCTACTCGATGGACTGTCTTCAGAGATGAAGCAGAAGCTTTCAAAGGCTAAGCCAGCAAATATTGCCCAAGCGGGGCGGGTTGAAGGCGTCACTCCTGCAGCTTTAACTTTAGTACTGGCGAAACTGCGGCGTGATGTGAAAGCCCGAAAAGCATGATCGGGCAAAATTCGGTTACCGCAGACTCGCTAAATGTTTCACGTGAAACATTTAAGCGCCTAGCCAACTATGTATCGCTCGTTGAACGCTGGAATCCAAAAATCAATTTGGTGTCACGAAACAGCCTCGCCGATATATGGGTTCGCCACATTAAAGATTCGATACAAGTGTTCCAGATTTCTGAACCCACAGATCATTGGGTGGATTTAGGTAGCGGAGGGGGCTTTCCGGGCATGGTCTGTGCGATCATGGCAATTGAATCTGCCCCGGAAACCCGGTTTACACTGGTTGAAAGCGATCAAAGAAAGTCAGCCTTTCTGCGCAATGTGGCGAGAGAGTGCGGCGCGAACTGTTCTGTGATCTCCAAACGGATTGAGGCGATTGATCCGTTAAATGCGGCCGTTATGTCCGCGCGGGCATTGGCCGATCTGACCACTTTATTATCATTCTGTGACAGGCATTTAAGTAACAATGGCGTGGCTTTGTTGCCAAAAGGCGCGACCTGGGAAAAAGAACTCGAAGACGCCCGCAAGGAATGGAAATTTCAGGTCGAACCGATTAGAAGTTTAACAGAACCCCAAGCTGTTATCCTGAAAATCAAAGGAGTTACTCGTGGTTGATCTGTCTCGTCCTGCTGGACCTCGGATTATCGCGGTTGCCAATCAAAAGGGCGGGGTTGGAAAGACCACGACAGCGATCAATCTGGCAGCTGGACTGGCCGAGGCTGGATGCAAGGTTCTTGTGGTCGATCTTGACCCTCAGGGAAACGCGTCTACAGGCCTTGGGGTAGAAGATCGGGATTGGACAACTTACGATCTTATACTGGATGACGCATCGCTTGAAGCGGTGGTCCAGGAAACCGAAATCAGCAATCTTTTTGTGGTTCCGGCGACCGTAGATCTCAGTTCAGCAGATATTGAGCTGATCGCGAACGAAAAGCGCAGCTATCTGCTGCATGATGCGCTTCGTCAAACTGCGATTGATGCTTTTGATCTGGACTTTGTACTGATCGATTGTCCGCCGTCTTTGAATTTGCTGACGGTAAACGCTATGGTCGCGGCGCATTCCGTACTTGTGCCGCTGCAGAGCGAATTCTTTGCCCTCGAAGGATTGTCACAGCTCATGCTGACCATTCGCGAGGTTCGCCAAACTGCCAATCCAGACCTTCGAATCGAAGGTGTTGTGTTGACCATGTATGACAACCGCAACAATTTGTCCCGTCAGGTTGAAAAGGATGCGCGTGACAATCTGGGTGAGATGGTATTTAAAACCAAGATACCCAGAAATGTGCGTGTCAGTGAAGCGCCCTCATATGCGCTTCCGGTGTTGCAATATGACTCGGGTTCGCTCGGGGCGATGGCCTATCGCCATTTGGCCCGCGAAGTTATGTACAAAAACAACAAGGTCGCCGTCTAAGTGACCGTGAGGAGGGCAATATGAACGCTAGGAAAGGTAAACCCCGAGGGTTGGGTCGCGGATTATCGGCGCTCATGGCGGATGTTGCGCCGGACGCGGACGGCCGGATTTCGTCTGAGCCGCGCCGTCCTGATTTAACTGTACCAATTGAGAAACTGCAGGCGAACCCTGATCAACCCAGACGCCGGTTTGCACAGGAGCAGCTAGAAGAGCTTTCGGCATCAGTCAAAGAGAAAGGTATCATCCAACCCCTGATCGTTCGTAGTATTGCTGGTGGTCAATATGAAATTGTCGCCGGTGAACGCCGTTGGCGCGCGGCACAGATGGCACAACTCCATGATATTCCGGTTATAGTCCGAGATTTTGACGATACCGAAGTGCTTGAAGTCGCGATCATCGAGAATATTCAGCGCGCAGATTTGAATGCGGTGGAAGAGGCCGCCGGGTTCAAGCAGTTGATGGATCGCTTTGGACACACGCAGGAAAAATTGGCCGAAGCTTTGGGAAAAAGCCGCAGCCATATTGCCAATCTTCTGCGCCTTTTGTCGTTGCCGATGGATGTACAAAGCCTTGTTATTGAAGGAAAATTGTCCGCTGGACACGCGCGGGCTCTGATCACAGCGGAAAACCCTTCAGAATTGGCCAAACAAGTGGTTCGCGACGGGCTCTCAGTACGCGCGACCGAGGCATTGGTAAAGAAGCAGCAAAGTGGTGATGACAGGCCGGCGCCAAAGTCCCGTAACTTGAATGCAGGGAAAGATGCAGATACGCGCGCGCTTGAAAAAGACTTGTCTGCAATTCTGGCAATGAAGGTGAGCATAAACCACAAGGCTGGTGCGGAATCGGGACAGGTAGTGTTGTCCTATGAAAACCTAGATCAACTGGATGATCTGTGTGCCAAGCTCAGCCGTTAGGTCTGGTCCAGATAAAGATCATGACGCAGCTTAACACGACGGCCTGAATGATCAGGACGTGTGACGGCGCTGAAAGCAAGAACGACAGACCAAATACGGCGGCGACCGAAAGGGTAGCCGCCTTTTTTGCAGCCGGTCGGATGGCGCCCGAGCTTTGCCAATCGACAATTAGTGGGCCAAATGTACGGTGACTCAGCAGCCAATTATGCAGCCGAGATGAAGAACGTGCGAAGAAAAACGCGGCGAGTAGAAGAAACGGTACTGTCGGGAGCAAAGGCAGGACCACTCCGATCATGGCAAGCGCAACGCACAACAACCCTAATCCGGCCCAGAGAAATTGCATCTGTTACTCCAATAGCTCGCGGATCACGGCATTGAGCACCGCGCGCCCATCAGACGTGGCGCGCAATTGGTTGCCTTCAAGTGACAGCATGCCCAGATCAGTTAGGGTATCAATCTTTTCCAGCGACAGCTCTTTTTCTGAGAGTTGCTTGTACCTTTCAATATCTAGGCCTTCTGTGATCCTCAGACACATCATAAGGTATTCCGAGGCCTGCTCATAAGGCGCAAGTTCAAACCGGCTGCTTTCCCCGGTCCCATGATCCACCGCTGCCAGCCATTTCGTTGGCGCCAAGTGAGTTTCGGTCGCGAACTTGCGGCCATCAAGGGTGATCCTACCATGCGCGCCGGGCCCGATTCCAACGTAATCGCCATAGCGCCAATAGATCAGATTGTGCTGAGATTCGGCTCCGGGCCGGGCGTGGTTTGAAACTTCATAAGCGGGCAGCCCATGTGCTTCGCAGACCTCTTGCGTGGTCAGATACATATCAGCGGCGCTGTCATCTTCGGGCAGACCACGCAGCTTGCCGATAGCATAGCGGTCGCCAAAGGCGGTGCCGTCTTCGATGGTCAGTTGATATAGTGACAGGTGATCCACCGCCATCGACAATGCCTCGATCAACTCGGCACGCCAGGCGTCCAGGGTCTGGTGCTGGCGGGCATAGATCAGGTCAAAACTGACACGGTCAAAACAGTTACGCGCGATATCAAAAGCGGCGCGGGCCTCGGCCAATGTGTGAATTCGGCCCAGACGGCGAAGGTCTTCATCGTTTAGGGCCTGCACTCCCATCGAGATGCGGTTTACACCAGCATCACGATAGGCTGCAAATCTTCCGGCTTCGACCGAACCGGGGTTGGCCTCAAGCGTAATCTCCATATCGTTGGCGGGTCGCCAAAGGGCGCGGGCTTCGTCGATGATGGCAGAGACAGTCTCGGGGGCCATCAACGATGGAGTTCCGCCGCCGAAGAAGATCGTGTTCAACACCCGATTTGGCGTCTCGGCGGCAGAGCGTTTCAACTCACGTAGATAACACTCAAGCCAGTGTTTTTGATCAATATTCTTTGAAACATGGCTGTTGAAATCGCAATAGGGGCATTTGGCCTCGCAAAAGGGCCAATGCACATACAGGCCAAAGCCCCCGTTGCGCCAATCATCCGCCAAAGCAGCCTTTCACGAACATCTCAACCGCGCGGCCGCGATGGCTGATCTTGTTCTTTTCCCAGCGATCCATCTCGGCAAAGGTAATGTCGTGTCCCTCGGGGACAAACATCGGGTCATACCCGAACCCGTCCTTGCCACGGATCGGCCAGGTCAGATGTCCGGGTGCGATGCCCTCGAACACCTCGTCATGCCCGTCCGGCCAGGCCAGAACCAGCGTGCAGCGAAACTGAGCCGTACGTGGATGAGGCGCGTTCTTCGCCTCAAGCTCATCATGCGCGCGTGTCATGGCCATCAGGAAATCGCGGCCATTGCCGGTTTCGGCCCAATCAGCAGTGTAGACACCGGGCGCACCGTCCAGCGCGTCGATTGTGATCCCGGAATCGTCTGACAGGGCGGGCAGACCTGTGGCCTTGGCGGCGGCATGTGCCTTGATCCGGGCGTTGCCGACGAAGGTGTCCTCGGTCTCTTCCGGTTCGGGCAGGTTCATTTCGCCCGCGCCGACAACCGTCACGCCGAAGGGCTCAAGCAGATGCGCCATCTCCTCAAGCTTGCCTTTGTTGTGGGTGGCGACCAGCAACCGGTCACCATCGAACCTGCGGATCATGCGGTGGCGGCTTTCTGTGCAGCCGCCAGTTCGGCAACGCCTTTTTCGGCCAGATCCATCAACTGATCCATCTGCGCGCGGCTGAAAACGGATCCTTCGGCACTCATCTGCACTTCGATCAGCTTACCGGAACCGGTCATGATGAAGTTGCCGTCCACGCCCGCTTCGCTATCTTCGGGATAGTCCAGATCCAGCACGGGTTGGCCGGCATAAATTCCGCAGGACACGGCCGCAACAGGGTCTAACAAAGGATCAGATATCACATCGCCCGTTTTCATCAGCTTGTTCACGGCAAGGCGCAGTGCCACCCAACCGCCGGTGATTGAAGCACAGCGAGTACCGCCATCGGCCTGGATGACGTCACAGTCAACGGTGATCTGACGCTCACCCAACGCAACCCGATCCACACCGGCGCGGAAGGCGCGGCCGATCAGGCGTTGAATCTCAACCGTGCGGCCACCTTGTTTGCCGCTGGCAGCCTCGCGCCGCATCCGGGTATTGGTCGCGCGGGGCAACATGCCGTATTCTGCAGTGACCCAGCCAAGCCCCGAGCCTTTGATGAACGGTGGCACGCGGTCCTCGATCGTGGCGGTGCACAGTACATGGGTGTCACCCATCTTGATCAGGCAAGAGCCTTCGGCATGTTTGGTGAACCCCGTCTCAATTGAAACGGCGCGCATTTCGTTTAGATCACGTCCTGAGGGTCGCATGGGAATTCCTTTATCTGCTGGCTTGGGGATAACGCCCACAAGCGTTACGATGCAACCCCGATTGACCTTTCATTTTCCTGCGATTTAATGACGACCCAGCAGGGAGCCGCCGATGAGCGAAGCGAGCAAAATTCTGGACGAGATGAACGACCGGTCGCGTGAGGTGTTCCGGTTGATTGTCGAGAGCTATCTGGAAAGCGGTGAGCCCGTGGGCAGCCGGACTCTCACGCGTACTTTGTCCGAAAAAGTCAGCGCCGCAACCGTCCGCAATGTGATGCAGGATCTGGAATTTCTGGGTCTGCTCGACAGCCCTCATGTCAGTGCGGGTCGTATTCCAACCCAGCAAGGGTTGCGGATGTTCGTAGACGGCTTGCTGGAAATGGGTGATCTGGGTGCGGATGATCGGCAGAAACTGGACGAGACATTAGGTTCTAACGCGGGCGATGTGGGCGGTATGCTGGATCGTGTGGGCGCGGCGCTATCGCGCGTGACTCAAGGGGCTTCACTGGTTCTGACACCTAAGCACGAGGCCGAAATCAAACATATCGAGTTCGTCTCGCTTGGTCATGATCGTGCACTGGTGGTTCTTGTGTTTTCGGACGGGCAGGTGGAAAACCGGCTGTTCACACCTCCGCCCGGGCAGACACCAAGTTCGATGCGTGAGGCTGCGAACTTCCTCAATGCATTGATCGAAGGGCGCACGCTAAGCGAAGTGCGCCGTCAGATGCTGTCACAGATCGATGCGCGGAAGCAGGAAATCGATGTTTTGGCGCGTGAAATGGTTGAAAGCGGCATTGCCGCCTGGGACGGGGATGGCGGCGACTCGGCCCGGTTGATTGTGCGCGGACGGGCGAATCTGTTGAATGAGCCAGGCCAAGCGGAAGAGCTTGACCGAATCCGCACCCTGTTTGATGACCTTGAGCGCAAACGTGACATCGCTGAATTCCTTGAATTGACCGAGGAAGGAGAGGGTGTGCGCATTTTTATTGGCTCTGAGAACAAACTTTTCTCACTTTCGGGTTCCTCTTTGGTGGTGTCTCCATATATGAACGCTGATCGTAAGATAATCGGTGCGGTAGGGGTCATCGGGCCCACTCGTCTGAATTACGGACGGATCGTGCCGATCGTGGATTATACGGCGCAACTGGTTGGCAAGCTGATTTCCGACCGGAGCTAGAGGGTAAGAGATGGCAGAGCCCAAGAACGAAGATTTTCTGGACGACATCATGTCCGCTGAGGCGGAGGAGTTTGCCGAGGAATTTGCTGAGATCAGCGATGAGGCGCTTGAGGTCGATCAACTGCGCGCAGAGCGCGATGATTACAAAGACAAATTCATGCGTGCGCTAGCCGATGCCGAGAACGCGCGCAAACGCGGCGACAAGGCGCGTCGGGATGCGGAACAGTACGGCGGGTCGAAGCTGGCCCGCGATATGCTGCCGGTTTACGACAACATGAAGCGCGCGCTTGAGGCTGCGACGGACGAGCAAAAAGAAGTAGCCGCGGGCTTGCTGGAAGGTGTCGAACTGACCATGCGGGCGCTGAAGGATGTCTTCCAGAAACATGGGATCGAGGTGATCACTCCTGAAGTGGGTGATCGGTTTGATCCAAATGTGCATGAGGCGATGTTCGAGGCCCCGGTGCCCGGAACCAAGGCCGGCGACATCATTCAGGTTTCAGCCGAAGGGTTCATGCTGCACGACCGTTTGCTGCGCCCGGCGCAGGTTGGCGTGTCGTCGATGCCCGCAAGCTGATTGGCCTTTGGCAAGCCAAGCCTTCGGCGAGAGTATTTGTGAAAAGATGAAGGGGCGGTTAGGGTTTGGCCGCCTCTTTCAATTTGTAAATCAGGTCGAGCGCTTCGCGGGGGGTGAGTTCGTCAGGAAGGACGCTTTCCAGCATATCGGTTACGGGCGAGGACTTTGGAGCGGGTGGCGGCGGTGATGGCGCGGCTGAAAACAGCGGCAGGTCATCAATCAAAGCCTTTTGCTTGCCACCTTCACGCTCCGTTTTTTCCAATTGGTCCAACACGATACGCGCCCGGTCTACGACCGAAGTGGGAAGGCCAGCCAATTGAGCCACCTGAACGCCGTAAGACCGATCAGCTGCACCCTTGTGGACTTCGTGCAGAAAGATGACCTCACCTTCCCACTCTTTGACGGCAACGGTTGCATTTTCTACGCCGTCCAGGCTACCAGCGAGCGCCGTCAGTTCATGGTAGTGGGTGGCGAACAATGCGCGGCATTGGTTGGCTGCGTGCAGATGTTCCAGCGTGGCCCAGGCGATAGACAAGCCATCATAGGTGGCGGTGCCGCGGCCGATTTCGTCGAGGATGACGAGCGCCCGGTCGTCTGCTTGATTCAGGATCGCAGCCGTTTCAACCATTTCGACCATAAAAGTCGAGCGGCCGCGGGCCAGATCGTCTGAGGCTCCGACGCGACTGAAAAGTTGGCTGACCAGCCCGACATGCGCCTGTTCTGCCGGAACATAGCTGCCCATTTGGGCCAGTAGGGCGATCAGGGCGTTTTGGCGCAGGAAGGTCGATTTGCCGGCCATGTTGGGGCCGGTGAGCAACCAGATAGCGGCACCAGTATCGGCGCTCAGATCGCAGTCATTTGCGATGAAAGCATCGCCGTTTTGCTGCCGTAGGGCGTGCTCGACCACTGGGTGTCGCCCCCCGTGAATGTCAAAGGCCCGGGATCCGTCGACCTTTGGGCGGCACCAGCTTTCACCGCGCGCCAGATCAGCCAGCGCGGTGGTCAAATCCAATTCGGCCAACCCGCGCGCGGCCTGATTCAGCCGTGCGGCAAGCTCTAGAATTGCGCCAGAAAGCCTTTGATAGAGCCGTTTTTCAATCTCCAGCGCCCGATTGCCCGCATTCAGAATTCGTGTTTCGATCTCGGACAGCTCCACCGTTGTGAAGCGTACCTGATTGGCGGTGGTCTGGCGATGGATATAGGTTTCACTGAACGGTGGGTTCAGCATTTTCTCGGCATGGGTGGCTGTAGTTTCAATGAAATAGCCCAGCACGTTGTTGTGCTTAATCTTCAGCGACGTGATGCCGGTGTGTTCTGCATATTTTTGCTGGAAACCCGCGATAACCGAACGGCCTTCATCACGCAGGGTACGTGCCTCATCAAGCTCTGGATCAAAACCGGGTGCGATAAAGCTGCCATCCCGTGCCAGCAAGGGTGGAAGGGCAACCAGCGCATCGTCCAGCAAGGCCAACAGATCGTCAAATCCGACAAGGTTCTGAACGGCGGTGGCGAGCAGAACCGGTAGCTCCTTTGAGGCGCAAGTCTCGGCAATTGCTGCGGCTTGGGCCAATCCATTGCGGATTGCCGCCAGATCCCGCGGGCCGCCGCGCTCCAGTGATAGGCGAGACAAGGCGCGATCCAGATCGGGTGTTTTGCGCAAAGCCTCGCGCAGGTCCGAGGCGATCAGGCTGTCCTCGGCTGCAAAGCTTACCGCGTTTAGTCGGGCGTGGATCACATCCAGATTGCGCGAGGGACTCGACAGGCGTTGTTCCAGCAGCCGCGCACCGCCAGGTGTGACGGTACGATCGACGACCGACAGCAGCGAACCAGCGCGACCACCTGACAGCGACCGGGTCAGTTCCAGATTGCGCCGCGTGGCGGCATCGATCTGAACCACGCGATCTTCGGATTCTTTCAGTGGCGTTTGCAGCAGGGGCAGTTTGCCCTTTTGCGTGATCTCTAGATAGTCGATCAGAGCACCCATCGCAGACACTTCGGCGCGCCCAAAATTTCCAAACGCATCCAGCGCGCCCACATGAAACAGCCCGCAGATGCGTTTTTCAGCAGCCGTACTGTCAAAACTGGCGCGTCCGATCGGGGTAAGCGATATGCCAAGGTCCACAACGGGCTCATGCAGCTTTTCCTCGGACCCACCAACCACGATCAACTCAGACGGGGCCAGCCGCGCTAGCTCGGGGCTGAGCCGAACCGACGTCAGCGGCATCACGTGGAACGCACCGGTTGAGATATCGGCCCAGGCCAGCGCGGCTTCGTCCCGCACCTCGGCATAGGCGGCCAGAAAGTTATGGCGGCGCGCCTCCAGCAGGGCATCTTCGGTTAACGTGCCGGGTGTCACCAGACGAACAACATCGCGCTTTACGACTGATTTAGAGCCTCTTTTCTTCGCCTCCGCCGGGCTTTCCATCTGTTCGCAAACCGCGACGCGAAATCCTTTGCGGATCAGGGTCAGCAAATAGCCCTCGGCCGAATGCACGGGTACGCCACACATCGGGATATCTTCGCCATTGTGTTTGCCGCGCTTGGTTAAGGCGATGTCCAGCGCCTCGGCCGCGTTCACCGCATCCTCGAAAAACATCTCATAGAAATCGCCCATACGGTAAAACAGCAGGGCGTCAGCATGAGCCTCTTTGATCTCAAGGTACTGCGCCATCATCGGCGTGACTGTGGACAAAACCGGCCCCCTTCTGGCGTATTCCGGTCGCGACCTTACAAACCCGGCCTTGGCTGTGAAAGGCGAAAAGTATTCTCGTTGAGGCGCGGCCTTGCCTGCGCTATGACGCAACAGCCCTTAAGCCATGGAAACGACCGAAAAGATGCCCAAAGCGAAGATCACCAAAGAAGAGGCGCTGGCCTTTCACCTGGATCCCACCCCCGGCAAGTGGGAGGTGCAGGCGACCGTACCTATGACCACGCAGCGCGATCTGTCGCTGGCCTACAGCCCCGGCGTTGCGGTACCATGTGAAGCCATCGCCGAGGCGCCCGAGACGGCGTATGACTATACGAATAAGGGTAATCTGGTCGCCGTGATCTCGAACGGAACTGCGGTTCTGGGCCTTGGGAACCTGGGCGCGCTGGGCTCGAAACCCGTCATGGAAGGGAAATCGGTTCTGTTCAAACGGTTCGCCGATGTGAACTCGATCGATATCGAACTGGACACTGAAGACCCGGATGAGTTTTGCCGTGCCGTGCGCCTGATGGGGCCGACCTTTGGCGGGATTAACCTTGAGGACATCAAGGCGCCGGAGTGTTTCATCATTGAACAGCGCCTGAAGGAAGAAATGGATATCCCGGTCTTCCACGATGACCAGCATGGCACGGCGGTGATTTGTGCGGCGGGTTTGCTGAACGCGCTGCATATCTCAGGCAAAAAGATCGAAGATGTTAAAATCGTCCTGAATGGTGCGGGGGCTGCTGGGATTGCCTGTATCGAACTGCTCAAAGCCATGGGTGCGCGGCATGAGAATTGCATCGTCTGCGACACCAAAGGCGTGATCTATCAGGGCCGGACCGAGGGCATGAACCAGTGGAAGTCGGCCCACGCCATCACTACGGACCTGCGCACTCTGGAAGAGGCCATGAAGGGCGCGGATGTGTTCCTGGGCGTATCTGTCAAAGGTGCGGTGACGCAAGAAATGGTCGCCAGTATGGCTGACAATCCGGTGATCTTTGCGATGGCGAACCCCGATCCGGAAATCACGCCGGAAGAGGCGCATGAGGTCCGTGTGGACGCCATCGTTGCCACAGGGCGCAGCGATTATCCCAATCAGGTCAACAACGTATTGGGGTTCCCCTACCTGTTCCGCGGTGCGCTGGACATCCATGCGCGTGCGATCAATGACGAAATGAAAATTGCCTGTGCACACGCATTGGCGCGTCTGGCGCGCGAGGATGTGCCGGATGAAGTTGCCATGGCTTATGGTAAATCGCTGACCTTTGGCCGTGACTATATCATCCCGACCCCATTTGATCCGCGCTTGATCCACCGCATTCCACCCGCCGTCGCCAAGGCCGGGATGGATACGGGCGCAGCCCGTCGTCCGATCATCGATATGGACGCCTATGAGCTGAGCCTGAAATCCCGCATGGACCCGACGGCCAGCATCCTGCGCGGCCTGAACGCACGCGCGCGTCAGGCGCAAAGCCGGATGATCTTTGCCGAAGGTGACGATCCACGCGTCCTGCGCGCCGCGGTCATGTATCAGCGCTCGGGATTTGGTAAGGCGCTGGTCATTGGGCGGCCAGATGATGTGAAAGAAAAGCTCGAAGCCGCAGGTCTGGGGGATGCGGTGCGTGAGATTGATGTGGTGAACGCTGCCAATACCACGCATTTGGAGACCTACAAGGATTTTCTGTATCAGCGCCTGCAGCGTAAGGGCTTTGATCACAAAGATATTCACCGCCTCGCGGCACGGGATCGGCACGTCTTTTCGTCTCTAATGTTGGCGCATGGCCATGCGGATGGTCTGGTGACCGGTGCAACGCGTAAGTCGGCCCATGTGCTTGACCGTATCAACCATGTGTTTGATGCGGATGCCGCCCATGGCGCGGCAGGGGTCACCGCCGTCTTGCACAAAGGACGGATCGTTCTGATTGGCGACACGCTGGTGCATGAATGGCCCGATGAAAACGACTTGGCCAATATTGCCGAACGCGCCGCAGCGGTGGCGCGCCATATGGGGCTGGAACCTCGGGCGGCGTTTGTGAGCTTTTCGACCTTCGGTTACCCGGTGTCTGAGCGTGCCGAGAAAATGCATCGCGCGCCTGCGGTTCTGGATCAGCGTGGCGTTGATTTTGAATACGAGGGCGAGATGACGGTTGATGTGGCCCTGAATGTCGATCAACAAGCTGCGTACCCTTTCCAACGTCTGACCGGACCGGCCAATATTCTGATCGTCCCGGCGCGGCACTCGGCGTCGATTTCGACAAAGCTGATGCAGGAAATGGGCGGGGCCACTGTGATTGGCCCAATCCTGTCCGGTGTGAACAAGCCGATCCAGATCTGTTCGACGGTTTCAACCGCGAATGATATTCTGAACATGGCCATTCTGGCCTCCTGCGATATCGGGTGACTCATGACGATCTGGAACCTTGGCTCAATCAATGCCGATATGGTGTACTCGCTTCCGCATTTGCCCGAGGCGGGTGAAACCCTTGCGGCCAACGGATTGCAGAGGTTTCTGGGCGGCAAAGGTGCCAATATGTCGGTGGCGGCAGCCCGGGCCGGATCGCGGGTAGCGCATATTGGTGCAGTTGGGTCGGATGGCCATTGGGCACGGGATAGGCTGACAGAATACGGCGTGGACACGCGGCATATTGCGGAGGTGGATGTGCCCACGGGTCACGCGATCATCGCCGTAGATGCGCAGGGCGAAAACCTGATCGTTCTGTATCAAGGCGCCAATCATGCCATCTCGGATGACCAAATTGGGCAGGCGTTATCGTCGGCTGTTTCGGGTGATCTGCTGGTGATGCAGAACGAAACCAATGCACAGGTTGAAGCCGCCAAATTGGGGCGCGAAATGGGGCTGACCGTCTGTTATGCCGCCGCCCCGTTTCAGGCCAAGGCGGTACAAGCGGTTCTGCCCTATCTGGACTTCTTGATCCTGAACGAGGTTGAGGCCGAGCAATTGCAGGATGCAACAGGCATTGCACCGTCAGACTTACCGGTTGAACATGTGATCGTCACGTTTGGCTCAAAAGGCGCGCGATACTATCAGCAAGGACATGACCCTCAGGCATTTCAGGCCCATAAGGTTACTGCCGTGGATACCACCGGTGCAGGCGATACGTTTACCGGCTATGTGCTGGCTGGCATGGATCGGGGTATGCCGATGGCACAGGCAATTGCCCAAGCAAACCGTGCCGCGGCCCTGATGGTCACGCGGCACGGTACAGCGGATGTCATTCCTGATCTGAAAGAAATTTGCGAAGCGGAGTTCGACTAGGATCCGGCAAAGGGCGCCTGGCTTCCCCACAATTGTTTGACGCGCGCATCGCGACCACAGGCTTTGCGATAGGCTTTGTATGCGTTCTTTTGGCGCTTGGGTCCAAACCGGGTCAGAACCAGTTTGTCGCCCTTATAGTAATCCTGATGATATGCCTCGGCTGGATAAAATGTACCAGACTGCAAGATTGGTGTTACCACAGTTTGCCCCAGCGCGTTTTGCGCACCGCTCTTGGCCTTCTGGGCCAGCGCCTTTTCGCCTGCGTTAGAGACGAAAATGGCGGTACGATAGCTCTCACCCCGATCGCAGAACTGGCCACCTGCATCTGTTGGATCGACCGAGCGGAAGAACATGTTCAGCAAGGTTTCACGAGAAACGCGAGCGGGATCAAAGGTGATCTGTACTGCTTCGTAATGCCCTGTTCCACCTTTCGAGACCTGATCATAGGTGGGGCTTTCCGTTTTGCCGCCGGTATAGCCCGAAACCGCGCCAATCACCCCAGGTACGGATTCGAAGTCGGATTCGACGCACCAGAAACAGCCGCCAGCGACCGTCAGAGTCTCGGTCCCAGCCGCCGGGGCTGGCAAGGCACGCAGCATGGCGACCAACAGGATCAGCGCAAAAAGAAGTGAGGGCTTCAAGAATTCAAGGTAGATGGTCCGGGTCATGGCTTGTCTCCTTCCGATACCAAGCTGCCCTCAGATTTTCATCCGTGCAATGCACTGACATGATTTGTCACGCGCTGGTGAGACGAGTTTATCAGCCCAGCAACTGCCCCAACTTCATCGCCACGCCCATGTTGCCCGAGATCTTCAGCTTGCCCAGCGCGACACCGGTCATCGGGTTCAGTTTACCGCTTAGCAGTTTGGACAGGTTCTCACGCGAGATGCGGATGGTGCAGTCTGTATCTTGATCCCGAGTCGAGGCGGTATTGTCCGCCAAAACAATCACGCCCTCATCACCACAATCGAATTTTAGCGAGCCGTCAAAGCTCTTTCCGTTCAGGCCCTTCTGAATTCCGTCAGCGATGTCTTGCAGCATGATCTATCCTTCTCTGATTGACCTACGCGTAAAGACAAACATCTGATCGGGACAAGACTGACCTCACGGGAACCACGCAAAGAAAAACCCCGGTGCCTGACGGGACACCGGGGCCAATCTTAGAATTCTGACTGCTTACTTGCTCAGTCGTTTGTCGCGCGCAGCCAGAAGCTTCAGGCGCAGGGCGTTCAGCTGAATGAACCCAGCCGCATCTTTTTGGTCATACGCACCGGCATCTTCTTCAAAGGTCACATGCGCCTCGGAATACAGCGAGTGGTCCGACCAGCGGCCAACGGTTGAGGCCAGACCTTTGTACAGCTTCACGCGAACGGTGCCGGTGACATGTTCCTGAGATTTGTCGATGGCTGCCTGCAGCATCTCACGCTCGGGGCTGTACCAGAAGCCGTTATAAATCAGCTCGGCATATTGCGGCATTAGCTGGTCTTTCAGGTGCATCGCGCCGCGATCCATGGTGATGGATTCGATGCCACGATGCGCTTCCAGCAGGATGGTGCCGCCCGGGGTTTCATAGATACCGCGTGATTTCATGCCCACGAAACGGCCCTCGACCAGATCGAGACGGCCAATGCCGTGCTTGCCGCCATATTCGTTTAGCTTGGTCAGGATGGTTGCGGGGCTCATCGCCTCGCCATTGATGCTGACCGCGTCGCCTTTTTCAAAGCCAATCTCGATGAACTCAGGCTCATTCGGCGCGTCTTCGGGGTGGACGGTGCGCTGATACACATAGTCGGGTGCCATATCGGCAGGATCTTCCAGAACCTTACCCTCGGACGAGGTGTGCAGCAGGTTGGCATCGACCGAGAACGGAGCCTCACCGCGCTTGTCCTTGGCAATCGGAATTTGGTTTGCTTCGGCAAACTCCAGCAGCTTGGTGCGGCTGGTCAAATCCCACTCACGCCAAGGAGCAATGACCTTGATGTCGGGGTTCAGCGCGTAAGCGGCCAGTTCGAACCGCACCTGATCGTTGCCCTTGCCGGTCGCACCATGGGCGACGGCATCCGCACCGGTCGCTTCGGCAATCTCAACCAGACGTTTCGAGATCAACGGGCGCGCAATCGATGTACCCAGCAGATACAGGCCTTCATACTGCGCATTGGCGCGGAACATAGGGAAGACGAAATCGCGAACGAATTCCTCGCGGATGTCCTCGATATAGATGTTTTCGGGCTTGATCCCCAGCAGCTCAGCCTTCTTGCGGGCTGGCTCAAGCTCTTCGCCCTGACCCAGATCGGCGGTGAAGGTCACGACCTCACAACCATACTCGGTCTGCAGCCATTTCAGAATGATCGAGGTATCAAGGCCACCGGAATAGGCCAGAACAACTTTCTTGGGCGCGGACATCTGACTTCCCTTTATGCGTAGAACGCTTGGCCCCTAACGGGTTTTGGACGCGGGGGCAAGCTGTGTGGATTGACGCAGCCCGGGAATTGGGGTGAAACGGGCGGATAGAGAACAAGGATTGGTTGAGAGGGCAGATTCATATGTTGGGATGGCAGATATTTGTGCATTCGGTGCGGATGGTGTTTGGAAACCTGAAGCAGGTTCTGCAGATAACTGTTGGCCCTGCGCTGATTGCGACCATCGTCATCGTAGGTCTGTTTGTGGCGCTTGGTATCCCGCTTGAGGCGCTTGACGAGAATGCGGGTGATCTGCCGCCGGGTGTATCCGCAGGCTCAGTTTTTGTTTTCGTGTTCGCTTTGCTCGTGGTGATATTCATCACGATGTTCTGGATTGCAGTTTCCTGGCACCGTTTCATCCTGCTGGAAGAATATCCCACTGGAATTCTACCGACATTCCGGTTTGATCGAATCCTCGCCTATTTCGGACGTATTCTTTTGCTGGGGATTTTGATGATGGTCGCGTATATCCCTATGGGTTTGATCTTTGTAGTGTTGGGACAGGGCCTTGCAGGGATTTCAGTCATACTGACGGTCGCCTACACGGTTTTCTTGATCATATGCTTCTACCGATTGTCGATTATTCTACCGGCCGCTGCGATAGGAAGCCCGATCTCTTTCAGCGATGCTTGGAACAATACGACAGGGGTCGGCGGTGCGATCCTGTTGCTTTTACTTGTCGCCTTCCTGTTTCAGGTATTGGTGCAACTGGTATTCATGGCGCTGGCATTCATTCCGATTTTAGGAGTTTTGTTGAGTGTGTTTTTCGGCACGCTTGTCCTTCCGATGATCAACGTCAGCATATTTACCACAATGTACGGCGTCTTCATCGAGAAACGCGAACTCTCCTGACCCGCGTACACATATGTATTCCTTGCCCTTTCAGCGATGATGGGGCAGGGACTCCAGCATGACTGATTTCGCAACCCGTGCCCGCGCCGCTGAACAGGCGATGCGTTCCGTCTTTCCGGCAACTCCATTGCAGCGGAATGCCCATCTGTCTGATCGCTACGGGGCGGATATCTGGCTCAAGCGCGAAGACCTCAGCCCGGTGCGGTCGTATAAAATCCGCGGTGCGTTCAATGCGATGCGCAAACAGCAAGGGCAAGAGCTGTTTGTCTGCGCTAGTGCGGGCAATCATGCGCAGGGCGTGGCCTATATGTGCAAGCATCTGGGGGTGAAGGGTGTGATCTTCATGCCAGTGACCACGCCGCAGCAGAAGATTCAGAAAACCCGCATCTTTGGTGGCGATAATATCGAGATTCATCTGACCGGTGACTATTTCGACGACACGCTGGCCGCTGCTCAATCCTGGTGCGCAGAACAGGGTGGGTACTTCCTGTCTCCGTTCGATGATGCGGATGTGATCGAGGGGCAGGCCTCGCTGGCGGTCGAGATCGAAGAGCAATTGGGCCGCGTACCCGATCATGTGATCCTGCCTGTTGGCGGTGGCGGCATGTCCTCGGGTGTGGCGACGTGGTATGGTGATCGAACGCATTGCCTGTTCGTGGAACCAAAGGGTGGTGCGTGCTTGCATGCGGCAATGGCGGCAGGGCACCCAGTGGCGCTGGATCACGTGGACAATTTTGTCGACGGCGCAGCGGTTGGCAAGATCGGCGCGAAACCTTTTGAGCTGTTGAAAGATCGCCACCTGTCCGACGTTCTGGTCCTGTCCGAGGATCGCATCTGTACCACGATGATTGAGATGTTGAATGTCGAAGGCATCGTGCTTGAGCCGGCCGGCGCTTTGGCGATTGAGGCTGTTGCCGATGTCCAAAGCTTTATCCGTGGCAAGACCGTTGTTTGTGTGACGTCTGGCGGCAATTTCGATTTCGAACGTCTGCCCGAAGTCAAAGAGCGCGCCCAGCGCTATTCCGGGGTGAAGAAATACTTCATCCTGCGCCTGCCGCAGCGTCCTGGCGCGCTGAAGGAATTCCTGAATATCCTTGGCCCCGATGATGACATCGCACGGTTCGAATATATGAAGAAATCAGCGCGCAACTTCGGCTCGGTCCTGATTGGTATCGAAACCCGCAAACCCGAGAATTTCATGCGTCTGTTCGCCCATCTGGACGAGGCCGGGTTTACCTACACGGACATCACCGAAAACGAGACGCTGGCGCAGTTTGTGATCTAGCGCAGGTTCTCGGCCAGACCGGCCTGAAACAGCGTTTTTGATTCGTCATAGGCCGCGATGATCTCGGGCAGGTCTACCGCAGCACGGTCGCCTGCAGCGGCCCGGCGCTCGCCATCCTGACACAGCTTTGAAAAGCTGTCGAAACCCAGACTCAGAGCGCTGCCTTTCAGGAAATGCAAGTTTTGCTCAATCTCGGCGCGCGCCGTATCAGTGCGCAGCTTGATGATGACTTCCTGAACCTCATCCAGAAAGATTTCGACAACCTCGTCGAACTCATCTGCGCCAACCTCATCGCGCAACTGTCTGACTCTGGACCACTGAATCATGCCACCCTCTTGCGGTTGCATATTGGTAGCTTGCTGAAGGTAAAGACCGGGTTAAACCCCGGCCACTTGATTTTTCATAGGATGTTAAGCTGCCAACCTTAGCTTGGCGACAACAGGAGAGTTGAACAAGTACAGGGACTTCATGGTGCCGGATGCCAGTCATGTCGAGACCCGGGTCGAGCTGGATTTTGGCGCGATCCGCAAGGTTCTCGTTGTGGACGACAGTCGTCTGCAGCGGCGGATTTTGGTCGCCTCGCTAAAGAAGTGGGGTTTCGAAGTGCTTGAGGCAGACAATGGTGAAGCAGCGATTGATCTTTGTGTGACCGACCCGCCCGATCTGGTGCTCAGTGACTGGGTCATGCCGGGCATGAGCGGGCTGGAATTCTGTCGCGCTTTCCGGGAACTGGATAGCGAGCAATACAGCTATTTCATTCTTCTGACCTCAAAAAGCGAAAAGCAAGAGGTCGCGAAGGGGCTGGATGCCGGGGCTGATGACTTTCTGATCAAACCGCTTGAGGCGGATGAGCTGCGCGCACGCATCTCGGCGGGTGCGCGCATTCTGGACATGCAGCGCGAGTTGTCGCGAAAGAACCAGATGATCGAAACAGCGCTGAACGAGTTGAAGCTTGCCCATGATGCGATCGACAAGGACCTGATGCAGGCCCGAAAGATTCAGGAATCGCTGGTGCCCGAGCTAAAGGGGGCGTTTGGCAAATCACAGGTCAGCCTGTTGCTGAAGCCCTGTGGTCATATCGGCGGTGATCTGGTGGGAATGTTCTCACCCGGTGTCAATCGGCTGGGATTCTACAGCATCGATGTCTCGGGCCACGGGATTACATCCGCGATGATGACGGCCCGTCTGGGCGGATATCTGTCCAGCAAACATTTCGATCAGAACATCGCGATGGAACGTCGGTTCAACAAATTCTACGCCCTACTGCCGCCGGAAGAGGTTGCGTGTCTGCTCAATTCTCGCCTGATCGCAGATGCGGGGATCGAAGAGTATTTCACGATGGTCTATGCCATCATTGATCTGCGCAACGGGCATCTGAAAATGGTACAGGCGGGGCACCCGCATCCGCTGTTGATGCGCCATACTGGAGAAACCGAGTTTTTGGGCGAAGGCGGGTTGCCGATTGGTCTGCTGCCTGAGGCGCAGTTTCAGCAGACCGAAACCTATATGCAGCCGGGCGACAAGCTGCTGTTGCACTCGGACGGCTTCACCGAATGCCAGCTTGCCGATGGCAGCTTGCTGGATGATGACGGGCTAAGGAAAATGGCTGCTGAGTGCGTCGCAGACCACGGAGGGCCAGAGTTCCTCGACGACATGTTCTGGCGGCTTACTCAGGTGATGTCACCCGATAGCGGAATGACGGATGATGTGTCAGCCGTGTTCTTCGAATATAACGGTCCTTAAAGCCCTTGCAGGTGGCGCTGGGCGAAATGGGCGTCACCCTCGTTGCCCAACAGATGCACGGCATCTGCGGTCTCCATCCACATGGCTTCGTGAATGTCTTCGGTTGGTGGCCCCATGCGGCGAATGGGGCGGGCGCGATAGATCAGGCACACTTTCTCGGCCCAAAGGTCGTATTCGGGCATATAAGTGAACCTGCGAAACGCACCCACGCGGCGGGGTGTGGCGATCAACCAGCCGGTTTCCTCATAGACTTCGCGATGCAGCGCCGTGATGGGTGATTCCCCCGGATCGATGCCACCACCGGGCAGCTGCAAATCGGGCCCGGGTTCCAGCTGACAGGTCAGAAGCAGGCGATTGCCCTGAGGTAGCAGAGCATATACGCCAACGCGCCGCGTGTAGGCGCGACCGGCTTCGGGGCTTTCGCCGAACCGTCTGATCATGTAAGGCCCCTTTCAACCAAAACTGTTCAACCTATATGGTGGCGGTATGCCAACCTGTGGCGTTTAAGGAAACCCCATGTCTATTGGAACCAAAATCGCGTGGGACGATACGGTCCTGCCCTTTCAACTCGATGTCTCGGACATGCGCGGCCGCGTGGCGCGGCTGGATGGCGTGTTGGATGGCATCCTGAAACAGCACGATTACCCCGAGGTGGTCGAGGCGCTGGTGGCCGAGATGGCCTTGCTGACCGCATTGATCGGCCAGACCATTTCGCTGCGTTGGAAACTGTCCTTGCAGGTACAGTCCAAAGGCGCCGTGCGGATGATCGCCACCGACTATTATGCGCCGCAGGTCGAGGGTGAGCCCGCGAAGATCCGGGCCTATGCAAGCTTTGACCGCGATCGGCTGACCGATGTAGCACCGTTTGATCAGGTGGGCGAGGGCTATTTCGCCATCATGATCGACCAGGGTGAGGGCACACAGCCCTATCAAGGCATCACTCCGTTGGCCGGTGGATCGCTCAGCGCCTGTGCCGAGGCTTATTTTGCGCAGTCCGAACAGCTGCCGACGCGATTCTCACTGAGTTTCGGCAAATCGACTGAGCCCGGTGTCGGTGAACACTGGCGTGCGGGCGGGATCATGCTGCAGCACATGCCCAAAGCTTCGCCTTTTGCAGCATCCAGCGAAGGCAGTGGTGAGATTTTGACTGCCGCTGATTTGGTCGAAGGTGAAGAAGGTGAAAACTGGGGTCGTGTGAACATCCTGCTCGACACGGTGGATGATCTGGAACTGATCGGGCCAGTGATCGCGCCGACCGACTTGTTGGTGCGCCTGTTTCACGAGGAACAACCGCGTGTCTATGACGCGCAGCAGGTGCAGTTCGGGTGTACCTGTTCGGAAGAGCGTGTGCGCCAAAGCCTGTCGATCTACTCGGCGCAGGACATCGCGAAAATGACGACAGACGAGGGCACCGTTACAGCCGATTGCCAGTTCTGTGGTGCACATTACGTGCTGGACCCGACAACCGTCGGGTTCGAGGCCGAAGGTTCGGATGGCGCGTGACCTGATCTCGGAACTGGCGACGGCGCTTACCCGTGATGGATCAGCGTCCAGTGACTTTGACCTGAACCCGGAAACGGTGCTGCCTGCGGGGCGAAAACTGCGCCCTGCAGGTGTGTTAGTGCCTGTTTCTGTCGTTGGTGACACGGCGCGGTTGATCCTGACCAAGCGCTCTTCGGCGCTGAAACACCATCCCGGCCAGATCGCCTTTCCCGGCGGAAAACAGGATGAAGGCGACTCCGATGTCACCGCAACAGCCCTGCGCGAAGCCCGGGAAGAGATTGGCCTGCCACCCGAGATGCCGCGCATTCTGGGTCATCTGCCAATCCATGAAACCGTTACCTCTTTTTCCGTCACGCCGGTTGTTGCGATCCTTGAATCTAGCTTCGAGGCCATCCCTGAGCCCGGAGAGGTTGAGGAGGTTTTTTCAGTTCCGCTTGCGCATGTTCTGAACCCAGAGAATTATGTCGTCGAGTCGCGCCGGTGGCGCGGTCAAAGACGGTATTACTATGCCGTACCCTATGGGCCCTACTATATCTGGGGCGCGACGGCGCGGATGCTGCGGGGACTGGCAGCGCGGATGAGTGTATGAAGCGGATCACGGAAGACTGGTTAACAGAACAAGCCACTCAGGATGTGTGCACGGCTTTGACGAATGGCGGGGCACAAGCGCTTTTTGTTGGCGGTTGCGTGCGCAATGCGTTGCTGCATGCTCCGGTCTCGGACATTGATATTGCTACAGATGCAAGGCCGGAACGGGTAGTGGAACTGGCGCAGAAAGCTGGGCTTAAGCCGATCCCGACTGGAATAGAACACGGCACTGTTACCGTTGTCAGCAAAGGCATCCCGCATGAGGTCACGACATTCCGGCGCGATGTCGAGACGGATGGCCGGCGTGCGGTTGTGGCTTTTTCCGACAAGGTAGAAGAAGACGCCGCGCGGCGCGATTTCACTATGAACGCGATCTATGCCCAGCCTGATGGCACGATTTTCGATCCCCTGGATGGCTTGCCGGACCTGCAGGCGCGACGGGTGCGCTTCATTGGCGAGGCCAGTGATCGTATCAAAGAAGATTATCTGAGATCGCTCAGATACTTCCGGTTTCACGCTTGGTATGGCGACGCAGATCTGGGCTTTGACCCCGATGCGCTAGATGCTATTGCCGCGAATCTGGACGGGTTAGAGACACTTTCGCGCGAACGGGTCGGCGCTGAGATGCTTAAACTTTTGGCTGCGCCCGATCCTGCACCATCAGTTGCCGCCATGCGCAGCACCGGCGTTCTGGCGCAGCTTTTGCCCGGAGCGGATGACCGGGCGCTGGCGATCCTGATTCAGCTGGAACATGACGCCCATGCCACACCCGAAGCGATTCGCCGTTTGGCTGCGATTGCGCCACCCGAAGTGGCCAAGACATTGCGACTTAGCCGGGCTCAATTGCAGCGCCTGACCCGGATGCGCGACGAAGCGATGGCAACAACCAGCGTCGCAGAACTGGGGTATCGCTATGGATCGGAAGGTGGATTGCACGAGACGCTATTGCGTCACGCATTTCTTGAACAGCCCTGGTCAGAAGACCTGAGCCAAGCCTTGCAACAAGGGGCCGCAGCCAGTTTCCCGATCAAAGCGGCGGATTTGATACCCGCATTCACCGGCCCTGCGCTGGGCGGAAAACTGGCCGAGCTTGAGGCGCGCTGGATCGCGTCGGATTTTGCACTCAGCCGCGAAGAATTGCTGGCCGAATAAATTGAAGTCTCAAAAGGGGATGACAAACCCGATTTGATTTGGCAGGGTGCGCGTGACTCGAATGGAGGGAGGAATGCGAATGTATTACGGGATCTGGTTCGGCTAAAGCGCAGAACACGTGACCCGTTGGGGTGGTGTTCTAGCGCCATCTTTCTTCGCATTTCCAAGTTACCTGCTCAATCGGAGCACTCTCCATGTTTCGCTACTTTGAAAATCTCATTGACCCTTTTGTTGCCTATGAACAGGTAGACAGGCCGCCGACGCAGCTCTGGCCCTTCATGCTGAGCTATTCACAGCCTTTCAAACGCGTCTTTGTGCTGGCCGCGCTGATGTCCGTGATCGTTGCTGCGGTTGAGGTCGGGCTGATCTTCTATATGGGCCGCGTTGTGGACCTGTTGGGAAGCACACCTGCTGAATTCTGGCAAGCGCACGGGACTGAGTTGATCGTCGTCGCCGCGCTGATCCTGTTCATTCGCCCCGTTCTGCAATTGGTCGATGTCTTGCTCCTCAACAATACGATCCTGCCGAACTTTGGTACTCTGATCCGTTGGCGGGCCCATAAACATGTTCTGCGTCAATCAGTTGGCTGGTTCGAGAATGACTTTGCCGGGCGTATCGCCAACCGGGTCGTGCAGACTCCGCCCGCCGCGGGTGAGGTCGTCTTTCAGGTCTTCGACGCAATCTCGTTCTCGATCGCCTACATGATCGGTGCGGCCATTCTGCTGATGGCGGCTGATCCGCACCTGTTGTTGCCGCTGTTGATCTGGCTGGTGTTTTATGGCGCTTTGGTTCGGTGGACCGTCAAGCGGGTCGGACCCGCGTCGCAAGCCGCATCCGATGCGCGTTCGACCGTAACGGGGCGCGTGGTGGACAGCTATACCAACATTCACTCCATCAAGATGTTTGCCCATGACACGCAGGAACAGGATTATGCGCGCGAGGCGATTGCAGAAACCCGCCGCACATTCCAGATCGAGATGCGGATTTTCACCATTATGGATGCCGCCCTAGTAGCGTTGAACGGTGTGCTCATCGTGGGGGTCGTTGGCTGGGCGATCCTGCTTTGGGCGCAAGGTAGCGCTACGGTCGGTGTGGTGGCCGCCGCCACAGCCTTGACGCTGCGGCTGAATGCCATGACTGGTTGGATCATGTGGGCGCTGACCAGCTTCTTCCGGGAATTGGGCATCGTTGCCGAGGGTATGCAGACCATCGCACAGCCCATCGACTTGTTGGATGAGACCGATGCGAAACCCTTGCGGCTGGGCAATGGCCAGATCGAAATCCGTGATCTTTCGCACCATTATGGCCGTGAAGCCGGGGGGTTGGATCACATCAACTTGACGATCAAACCAGGTGAGAAAATCGGATTAATCGGCCGCTCCGGTGCCGGAAAATCGACTCTAGTAAAGCTGCTTTTGCGGTTTTACGATGTCGAGCAGGGCGCGATCCTGATTGATGGCCAAGATATCTCGAAGGTCACGCAGGACAGTTTGCGTGGCCATATCGGGATGGTCCAACAAGACAGCGCTCTGCTGCATCGATCGGTGCGGGCCAACATCCTCTATGGTCGCCCTGATGCGACCGAGGAACAGATGGTCGCCGCTGCGAAACAGGCCGAGGCGCATGAGTTCATCCTTGACCTGCGGGATCCGGAAGGCCGGACTGGCTACGATGCGCATGTGGGCGAGCGGGGCGTGAAACTCTCGGGTGGTCAGCGGCAGCGGGTGACGCTTGCGCGGGTGATCCTCAAAGATGCTCCGATTTTGCTGTTGGACGAGGCCACATCCGCCCTAGATTCCGAAGTCGAAGCGTCGATTCAGGAAACACTCTACGGCATGATGCAAGGTAAAACCGTGATCGCCATTGCGCACCGGCTCAGCACGATTGCGCAGATGGATCGTATTCTGGTGATGGATGGTGGTCGGATCGTTGAACAGGGCGGCCATTCTGACCTGCTGGCGCAAGGAGGGCTTTACGCCCAGTTCTGGGCGCGGCAATCTGGGGGCTTCCTGAACCCGGAGGCCGCTGAATGAGGATTGCCGACCTCATCCAACCGTTCAAAAACATCGAAACGCCCCCGCCGCAAACGCTGGGGGCGTTCATTCGCTGGAGCCTGACCGGCGCCTGGCCCATGCTATTCCTCGCCGCTGCGTTCTCGGCAATTGCAGGCGCGATGGAGGCGGGCAACGCTTGGGTTTTGGGACGCGTCATCGACCTGGTCACCGCCAATGGGCCAGAGGCAATACTGGCCGGGGGTAATCTAGCGATCCTTCTGGGCGCTATTGCATTCTTTATGTTGCTGCGCCCAGCGCTGTTCGGCCTGTCTTCGGTGGCCAACAACTACATCGTTATGCCCAACATCACACCGCTGGTGCTGGCCAAGCTGAACCGATGGACACTGGGCCAGTCGGTAACCTATTTCGACGATGACTTCGCCGGGCGTATTGCTCAGAAACAAATGCAAACCTCGAACGCAATGACGCAAGTGGTTTCGGAAACGATCAGCGCGATTGTCTTCGCTTTGGCCTCACTTGCGGGGTCTTTGCTTTTGTTAGGGTCTATTCACCCCCTGGTCATGGTCCCGTTTGTGGCGTGGCTCGGGGTCTATTTCCTGTTGGTGCGCTGGTACTTGCCTCGTATCCGTCTTCGCTCAGCGGCACGGGCCGGGGCGCGGGCGATGGTGTCAGGGCAGGTGGTGGATACGATCACCAACATCAAAACCGTCAAGCTATTTGCCCATTCCGAATTCGAAGATCATGCGGCGCGGAACTCGATGGTCGATCTGCGTGAACGCTCGCTTGAATTCGGTAAGTTGTCGGCCAGTTTCCGGTTCATTTTGATGACGCTGGCTGGGGTTCTACCCATCCTGCTTATTGGCGCGACGCTTTGGCTTTGGCAGGCTGGCACCGCCACTGCCGGAGATATCGTGGCGGCCGGGGCTGTTGCGATCCGCATCTCACAAATGACAGGCTGGGTCAGTTTTACCCTGATGGGCCTTTACGCCAATATCGGTGAGATTGAGAACGGCATGCGCACTTTGACCAAACGCGATCGGGTTGAGGACGCACCAGATGCCTCGACGCTGACCGTTTCAACAGGTGAGATCGCCTTTGATCATGTCAGTTTTGCCTATGGCCGCGATATCGGAGGCGTGTCCGATCTGCATTTCACCGCTGCGCCGGGCGAAAAGCTGGGCATCGTCGGGGCATCGGGTGCCGGGAAATCGACCTTGGTTTCGCTCCTACTTAGGCTCTATGACGGGGAAAAAGGCGCAATTCGCATCGATGGCCAGGATGTCAGCCAAGTGACACAGGACAGTCTGCGACAGCAGATTGGGATGGTCACGCAGGAAACCGCAATGTTCAACCGTTCAGCGCGCGAGAACATCCTCTATGGTCGCCCCGATGCAACCGAAGCCGAGATGATCGAGGCGGCCACAAAGGCCGAAGCGCATGAGTTCATTCTTGGGCTACAGGACGCGCAGGGCCGCACGGGCTATGATGCGCATCTTGGCGAACGGGGCGTGAAGCTAAGCGGTGGTCAACGGCAGCGGATCGCGCTGGCCCGTGCCATTCTGAAAGATGCCCCGATTTTGGTGTTGGACGAAGCAACCTCGGCGCTGGATTCTGAAGTTGAGGCGTCGATCCAAACCGCGCTGCACCGGGTGATGCAGGGCAAGACCGTGCTGGCGATCGCGCACCGCCTGTCCACACTCAGCGAGATGGACCGGATCATCGTCCTGGATCACGGGCACATCGTCGAAAGCGGTACGCATGAGGCCCTGTTAGAGCGCGGAGGGCTTTACGCCCGGTTCTGGCACCGTCAGTCGGGTGGTTTCATTCAGGCGGAAGCGGCGGAGTAAATCACCTCGGAGGGGTTTTGTTGCGCCCAAACCCCCGTTATCAGGCCCCTATGACGCAGCACTACACCATAACCCGCCTTGGTCATCAGGGCGACGGGATCGCCGATGGTCCGATCTATGCCCCGCGCACTCTGCCGGGCGAAGTGGTGAGCGGTGTGCTCAATGGGCAGGTGCTGACAGATATCCGCGTTGAAACGCCCTCGGATCAGCGGGTCAAAGCCCCTTGTCGTCACTACAAAGCCTGTGGTGGCTGCCAATTGCAGCACGCGGCTGATGAGTTTGTTGCCGATTGGAAGGTCGACGTGGTGCGCAACGCGCTGGCCGCGCAGGGGCTCGATGCCCCGATGCGGCCCATTCATACCTCACCTGAACGTTCGCGCCGCCGCGCCACAATCGCAGTGCGTCGAACGAAAAGGGGAACTCTAGCCGGGTTTCACGGCCGCGCCTCGGACACGATTACCGAGATACCTGATTGCCATCTGCTGCACCCAGACCTGACCAAAGCGATCCCGGTGGCCGAGGCATTGGCGCTTCTGGGTGGCAGCCGCAAAGGTGTGCTGGCCGTAACGCTGACTCTGTCCGAGAGTGGCTTGGATGTGTCGGTCAAAGGCGGCAAGCCGCTGGATGGCCCATTGGAACTGGCGCTGGCTCAGGCGACCGAACAACATGGCCTTGCTCGGCTCAGCTGGGACGATGAGGTTATCGCTATGCGCGCACCTCCGGTGCAGCGCTTTGGCGTGGCTGATGTTGGGCCTCCTCCCGGTTCCTTCTTGCAGGCCACAAAAGACGGAGAACAGGCTCTATTAAAGGCAGTTATGGAGGCAACGCAGGGGGCCAAGCGCATCACCGATCTGTTCGCAGGGTGCGGAACCTTCTCACTCCCGCTGGCTCAGATGGCTGAAATTCACGCTGTCGAAGGCGGGGCCGAGATGACCAAGGCTCTGGATCAGGGCTGGCGCAGGGCTCAAGGCCTGAAACAGGTCACAACCGAGGCGCGCGATCTGTTCCGCCGACCGCTCATGCCCGATGAACTGCGGAAATTCGATGCCGTTGTGCTTGACCCGCCGCGCGCGGGCGCCGAGGCGCAGGTGACCGAGCTGGCACAGGCGCAACGCCCGGTGATCGCCTATGTCTCATGCAACCCGGTGACCTTCGCCCGCGATGCAAAAATGCTGGTTAACGCCGGATATACCCTTGAATGGGTACAGGTGGTTGACCAATTTCGATGGTCGTCACACACCGAACTTGCCGCCCGGTTCACCCTGAACCCGTAAATCTGAGTTAAGGACCACCCATATGGGGATCGCCCAACGTCTGCTGCCCATCATCGAAGCCCCGGTTTTCGGGAAATTCATCACCGGTGTGATCCTGTTCAACGCGGTTCTGCTGGGGATGGAAACGTCGCCTACGTTGATGGAGGCCGCAGGCCCGCTGATCGTGACACTCGACAAACTGTGCCTGGCCATATTTGTCATCGAAATCGTGATGAAACTGATCGCTACGGGACGCAGGTTCTTTACAAGTGGCTGGAATATATTCGATTTCGTGATCGTGGGTGTTGCACTTGTGCCCAGTGCCGGGGCGTTGTCGGTTCTGCGGGCGCTGCGGATTCTGCGGGTCCTGCGTGTCATCTCGGTTGCGCCGCGGCTGCGCCGTGTCGTGGAAGGCTTTATCTCGGCCCTACCTGGTATGGCGAGTGTGTTCCTGTTGATGGCGATCCTGTTCTATATCGGTGCTGTGATCTCGACCAAGCTATTCTCGAGCAGCTTTCCAGAGTGGTTCGGCGATCTGGGGCTGTCGGGCTATACGCTGTTCCAGATCATGACGCTGGAAAGCTGGTCCATGGGTATCGTGCGCCCGGTGATGCAGGTCTATCCTTACGCCTGGCTGTTCTTCGTTCCCTTCATCATGGTGACCACATTTGCAGTGGTGAACCTTCTGGTTGGTCTGATCGTGAACTCGATGCAAGACGCGCACCATGCGGAGGATGAGGTCAAAACCGATGCGTATCGTGACGAAGTTCTGGAACGGCTGGAATCGATTGAACGCCGCCTGATGGAACAGTCGAACAGCAAAAAGTGATTTAAGTTTCGCGGAAATCTGGCATAATAATTAGCAAAAAAGAGCATCAGGCAGTGAAAACTATGGATCGTCGAGCATTTGGAATGGGTGCGATGGCAACGCTGAGCCTTTCAGCATGCGCTTCAGCTAAACCCAGATTTCTTTCTTATCGCGGGCCCGAGGTGACCTCGTTGGTCATCAATAAGGGCGCGCGCAAAATGTACCTTCTCCACAACGAACAGATTTTGCGGGAATATGATGTTGATTTGGGCTTTGCCCCTAACGGCACAAAAACCAAAAAAGGCGATGGTCGCACGCCCGAGGGCACGTATCTGATCGATCGCCGCAACCCCCGCAGCCGCTATCATCTGTCGCTGGGTATCTCGTACCCCAATTCGGAAGACCGGGCCAAAGCCAAGGCCGCAGGTGTTGATCCGGGGGGCGACATCTTCATACACGGGCAGCCCAATCTGCGGTCCGAGTTCAAACGGGCGAAGAAGACGCCGGATTGGACGGCGGGGTGTATCGCAGTCAAGAATGACGAGATCGAAGAGATCTACGCAATGGTAAACGAAGGAACCGTGATCACCCTGCGTCCCTAGGCAGAGGTCATAGCGGTTTCCAATCGTCAAATCCGAAGACCGTGTAATCGCGCAGGTAGGCCTCTCTTGCCAGCGTTTCGAGCTGTGCGTCGTAAATCTGTTCAAGCGAATATAGCGCATCCGGCTTTGCTTTGACCGGATTTGGTGGGGTCTTGTGGCCTACTTGACGGGCGAGTTCGGGCAAGGCCGTTACCATTTCATCCTCTCGTAAGATCAGATCGGGCATGGTGAAACCGGCCATACCTTCAAGTGTCTGCGCTTGCCCGCACCATTCTCCGTCCACGCGGATCGGGGTCTGACCTGCCAGAATACTGCGCAACATGCCCAGATATGCGGAAAACGCCTCGTAATGCTGATCGCGCGTATATGCGCTTAGATCTCCCTTGGCGGGGAGCGGTACTTTGTATCTTCGGCTCAGCATGTTTCGGATGCTCACATATGCGCCGGGACCTGTGTGCAAGATACGGTCGCAGAATACGGCATGCGCGCGCGCCAACGGATGGCGCAGCACGGTGAATTTGCGATGACCGGGGTGGTCCTGCATCCATTTCCGCGTCTGCTTCTGATTACGTCCGGTGATCAGATCGCCGGTCGCGACCCCGTCGAGCTCGGCAAGCCACTGCGCCACCTCAACCTCGGGTCCTCCACGTACCGGAAGGTACATCAGCGGCGTTTCCACCGCTCCTACATAGCGTGAAACGGATGGCCCTCGGCTGGGCTCGAAATTCGGGATGTGGTGCAGATTGAACCGGTCATACCGAGACAGGGCCTGCTCCATTTCATCCGGGTTAGAGACTTTCGATAGGGCCGGTGCAGGATTCTGGCGTTTGAGGTGTTGGTTCAGCTCTTCAAGGCGGGCACTGACGCCCAGCCATGCGGCGAGCCCGTTTAGCACGTTCAAATCAGTCAGGTCGTCATAGTCGATATAGAACGGCGTCTGCCCGGTGGTCTGCAGGTGCCTGAGGACGGTCCGCTGAAACGCCTGCCGCCGGTCAAGCTGGTCTGCGAATTCCTCGGCGTCGAAGGTGATTTGCGCCTCTCGCCGCTGTTTGATGTTTACCAACCGCCACTGCTTGGTTTCCATCGCGATTTTCCACGAGATGTAGCTATCCAGCGGATTGCGCATCAATATGATCTTGGCGCAGCGCGGATCATCCAGCGCGGGTTCTAATGCGCGCGCATCGTGGTCACTGAAAAAGCGGAAGCCGTTCATCTCACCCGGCGCATTCCGGATCGCGTCGATCAGGGCCAGCGGGGCGCGCTCGCGATCATCCAGGTCAAATCCCAGCAGGCTATCCAGCTTTGGCAGGCCGACGAAGTAGGGGTTGAACGCCTCACCATGGCAAGCAACGCCCTCCATCGCGTTCAACTGAGATTCCAGCAGGTTCGACCCGGTGCGCATATCGGCCAGCACGATGAAGTAATCGAAACGGCGGGTCATTTTGCGCTATTGCACCAGATAGGGTTTTTTGAACGATTTGGACTGCGCACCAAACACGTCGTTCACCGGGAAATCCCCCATCAGATAAGGGTGCATCCCCTGGTTCTTGAGATTTTGCAGGAACTTTCCGAACCCGGTCAGATCGACCATCGTTGGCGCCTCAGTCAGGTGTGTGAGCTTGGGCGCGCCCATATCCTCAAGCACAGTCTGCAATTGCTCCATCGGAGATTCCACAAATTCTGCCATCGTCCATATCCGGATACGCGCCTTAGCGCGGGCGGCATCCAGCAGTTTCAGCTGTTTGCTTTCGATCTGCTGAAGGCGGGCA
This sequence comes from Ruegeria sp. CE9, assembly GCF_056537425.1. Taxonomy (NCBI): domain Bacteria; kingdom Pseudomonadati; phylum Pseudomonadota; class Alphaproteobacteria; order Rhodobacterales; family Roseobacteraceae; genus Ruegeria; species Ruegeria sp. CE9. Next base: position 105,514 of record NZ_JBQFRO010000011.1, read on the forward strand.
GCTTCACACCGGATATCGGCGAAGTTCAGGTTCGAGCGGAATAGTGGTACCGCCCACGCGCCCGAGATCACAGCAATCTGTGCATTCTGATCCCGCGCCAGGAAGTCATTGATTTCCTGCGTATCGGTCGGCCCAAACTGAAAACACTGCCGCTCGCCGCGCGTGTTCCAGATGAGGTTCGACAGAAAGGCCGAGGGGTTATAGTCGCGCAGCGTGGCACAGTCGCTGAGCGCACCATTGATCATCGGTGCGTCTTCGGCAAATTTTACACGTTCCGGATCAAAAAGATGACCGTGCACACGTCCGTCGGTGGTGTTTGCAAGCCAGGGCTCAAAGTCCTCGAACAGCTCTGCAAAACCCTGAAACACAGTATAGGGAAAGGCCGTCAGGCTGCGCCCTGTCGTGGTGTTTGGAAAGCGGCTTTGCATATACAGCCCATCCCGGCCATGTACCCGCCGCTCAACCGCTTTGGAAAACACCCGATCAATCTTGCCCGGGTTGGGCTCGGCCGGGGTCATGGCGCTGTCTTGATCGGTCAGAAAGGCCTGATACAGCCGGTCTGCCCGGTGCCAGACTTTGCGCGCCACAAAACAGTCAGATCGGCGCAGCAGTTGCAGGTGATCGTCATAGAACATATGCGGTCTGCCCTGATAGTCGAATTTGGACAGGGTCAGAGACCGACTTTCGATATGCGTGGAATAAAGCCGCGCCAGAGTCTGGAAATAGCTTTCATCCGGTATCCATACATGACGGAAATAGCGATCATATTCCACGCGTTTTGGGTCTTGAAGAATGGCTGACAGGGTTTGCCGCGTCAGACACCACCACTGGCTGCCCATATGTGGCACAAGGCCTTCGGGAATGCGGCGACGCAGTCCAAGGGCACGTTGCAGCCGAACATAATTGTCGAACAGCTTTCGTTGTTTGCGCCACGAGAAAGGGAACCGCAGCGTAAACCGTTCCAAATCCAGCCCACCTATGGTCCAGCTCACATCCCGAGTAGTCGCGCTTTCGATAAAATCGACCCTGGGGCGGTCGGCCAGATAGTCAAGCAGGTCAGAGATCGGACGTAGTGGCAGGCACGCACCGGACGAGAGGTAGACGTGTCGGACATCGGGAAACCGTTCAAGCATCAGAGCGGCAGCAGATTGCGACGCGGCGACAATCCCCCAGCCGCCCCATTCACAAACATGACGGTCCGAAAACAGGATCAGTGGATCATCCGCACACGCGGCCACAAAATCGGAATATGCCGGATTCCCTACCTTTTGGTCCACATGGATCACCACCGGGCAGCCCGAGGCGGTCCAGTGGCGCGCCACCTGCTCGACCCGATCCAGCGCAGTGTGCACCAGCATTACGATGCCAAGGCCGCTCATGCCCAATTCCCCTTGGACATCAGGCCCAAGATCTCAAGCTGCCGCCAGTTGATGTATTTCTCGGACCATGTGTTCCAGAATACCGGCTTTTCATCCAACTGTTCGGCATAGGCCTTGTATTCACCCGACGCACCATAGTGCTGTCCGCGCTCGATCTCTTCCCGTGCTTTATCCCCCAGCGTATCGATTAGCTTTGCATGTAGCAGGGCACCGCTGGTTTTTTCGCCGCCCTGTTCCTCATAAACCTGATTAAGTCCACGCGGTAGCAGCGCATGGGTTGAACTGACATAGGCATAGCGCCGATGCCATTTCACAAGCGGGATCTTGTTCAGCGCCGGGGCTTTTGTTGGCTTGTCCTTGAAAAACACCCGCGCACGTGCACCGCCCTGAATCCACAGATTCCCATAGGTCGGGTTGCGGGTAATCATGTAATTGCCAGAATCGAACCACGGCGCGATTTCAAATGGGTTCTGGCCCTCGTGATAAGGTGCATCCTCGATTGCCGTTTCAGGATACATGTCGATCAACATGGTTCCGAAACTACGCACGCCAGTGTCATCCAGCCAGTCGGTCAGCGCGCTGATCGGGCGCGTATCGCAAAACGGGTAAATGAAGAATTCATCGGGATCAACGGTCAACACCCAGTGCCGATGGGCGTATCTGCGTAGCAGATAATTTGACCAATCCAGACCATAGGTCGATCTTTTGTAACTTGCATCGGTCCACCAAAGCGACACGTCCGGTTGGCTACTGAGGAATTCGCGCGTGCCATCGTCGCTGTTGTTGTCCACGAACAGAAAGTGATTGATGCCAAGCTTTCGGTAATACTCCAGAAAATAGGGCAGGCGGATCTTTTCGTTCCGCACCACGCTGAGCGAAAGGATATCGTTTGGTTTGATGCTTGACGTATTGTTCTGCACCGCTTTCAGATCTCGACGACGGCGCAGACACCGCAAAAGTCGGCGCTTGCGCCGCAATCTCATGCGATAAGAATCCAAAAGGCTCACGCGGCTGCCCAACCTTTTTTGATACGCGCGTCTGCCCGGGGCCGCCTGGGGCCTGAGTGGTGCCGGACCATTACCGTTTTATGACATTTCTGCACTGTGTGAGGCAACGGGTTTAAATCCGGTTTACTTCCCCGCTGTGGCCGGAAATCCGCCCCCGTTCATCAGCCCAAGGTCTTGTAAATGTTGCCAATCATCTAGCTTGACCGACGCAGATGTCCACAGATCGGGCTGGTTGATGATGCCGTCATAATACGCGCCAAACTGATCGGGATCGTGAAAATGCTGCCGCCTGTGTTTCTCGGACCGAGATTTTTTGATCACTTCAGGCAGGAATTTTGTATGCAACAACACACCGGAAGGGGCCCGCCCTCCTGGTCCGTCATAGTCAAAATTCAGGGATCGGGGCAGCGCAGAATGACACGAATTCACATAGGCCATATGACGCGACCACCGGACCAGAGGGATTTTGTTCAAAGTCGGTGATCTTTCAGGCTGGTCTGAAAAAAACACCCGCTCACGCACTCCGCCCTGAACCCAGAGATTGCACATTGGAATCTGGCGCTGGGCGCGATAGGGCCCGGCGTCGAACCAGTTCAGTATTTCAGTTGGATCGGATTGCGGATCACAGGCTTGATCGCCCAGGCGACCTTTCGGATAAAGGTCCAACATCAACGCGCCAAAAGCGATTTGCCCGCGTGCATCCAGCCACGTGGTCAGGTCATGCAGCGTTTGCGTATCGTGATGGGCGTAAATCAGCAACTCGTCAGCATCGACCATCAGCGTCCAGTGCCCGTGCCCGTACCGCCACTGCAACCACGTCAGCCAATCCAGCCCAAACCTCGATGCGCGATAACTTGCATCGGTTTGCCAAAGAGATACATCCGGCTGTTCCAGCAAATACGGCACCGAGCCGTCATGGCTGCCATTGTCGACCATCAGAAAGTGGTCGACACCCAGCGCGCGATAGTGATGAAAGAACCAGGGCAGCCGGGTGATCTCATTCCGCAGCGTCGTGAAGGCCAAAGTTGCCCCCGGCTTAATGGCCTGCGTTTTGTCACTCAGCGATTTCAGCTGATGACGGCTGCGAAACGACCGCCACAGCAACCGCTTGCGCTTTAGGCGCAACTTATAGCGCTGCACCCAATCTAGCGGCTGCACATCGATGCTCACGTTTCGTAGCTGACGTTCTGGTGCCTGCGCCCGGTGAATACGGTCCCGTGGTCCATTCCTTTAGGGGCTTTGAACAATTTGCCAGTCATTCTAGCCCCATCGCAGCCATCATCGCTTCGATCTTGGCCACGTCTTGCGGGTTGTTCAGCTCCCAAAATTGGCGGCCTTTGGCCTCGACCTCGACGCACAGAACATTGCGCCCATTCTCCATAAAGCGCAGCTGTTCCAGGCCTTCCAGTGTCTCCAGCGGTCCGCTGGTCCACGAGGGATAGGCCGCCAGCGCATCGGGCCGGTAGGCATAGACGCCGACATGGTGAAAGACTGGCGTGGGGTCGGCGCTGGCATAGGTGTCCGAGGTGAACGGGATTACCTCTTTCGAGAAATACAACGCGCTGTGATCATTGCCGAACACGGCTGTTGTACCGCCCACGCGCCCATGTTTGCGGTCGTTTAGCATCCCGTTCAGCGCGTCGCCATCGCAGCGCAGTACCGGCGTTGCGACGCCCGCGTCCGGTGCCGCGCGCAGGCCCGAGATCAGGTCTTCGACAAACCAGCGCGGTGTCAGCGGCGCATCGCCCTGCAGATTGACTACAATGTCAAAGCCGCCGCCCAGCGCCGCATGTGCTTCGGCACAGCGTTCGGTGCCATTGCGGCAGGCCTCCGAGGTCATCACAACCTCGGCCCCGAAACCTTCGGCTTCTTTGCGGATGCGATCGTCATCTGTGGCCACAACCACGCGATCCACGCCTGAAACGGAAATCGCAGCGCGCCACGAGCGTTCGATCAGGGTCATGCTTGTACCATTAGCGCCTTTCAGCGGCACCAAAGGCTTGCCCGGATAACGGGATGAGGCATAACGGGCGGGAATGGCGATCAGAACGGACATCAGGCCTCCTTCAACTCAACGCCCGGAGCATAGGCGATGAAAAACGGGTTGGCATAGCCGTCATTGCCATAGGTCAGCGGGGAATGGTCGTCAAAACGCACCACTTCGCCACCCGCCCCGGCCAGAACGGCGTGGCCTGCGGCAGTGTCCCATTCCATCGTGCGTCCCACGCGCGGATAGAGATCAGCTTCGCCCGTCGCAACCAGACAGAACTTCAGCGAGGAACCGGCGCTTTTGCTGCCTCGCACCTGATATTTGTTGATGTAGTCTTCGGTCGCCTGATCGCGGTGCGACTTGGAGGCCACGATCATCAGCGCCGAATTATCTGGTTTAGAGACTGATATTGGCGTGACATGACCCGCCTGATCCTTGTCCAGTGTGCCGATTTCCTCAACCGCTTGCCCATCGGGTTGCGTATAGAACATTCGGCCCCGCGCGGGTGCATAAACAACGCCGCGCGTGGGAACACCGTTCTCGACCAGTGCAATATTCACCGTGAAATCACCGCGCCGGTTGATGAACTCTTTGGTGCCGTCCAGCGGATCAACGATCAGGAATGTGTCGCCCTTTTCGGTATGCGATTCTGCCTGTTCCTCGGTCACCAGCAGAATATCCGGAAAGGCGTCGCGCAGCCCGGCTGAGATCAGCGCATCCGCCGCTTCATCCGCTTCGGTCACAGGGCTGGCATCCGATTTGACTTTGACGTCGAAATCATCCGCCTCATAGATCTGCATGATCTTATCGCCGGCCTGCAAGGCCAGCCGCCGGATGACGGGAATAAGGGCGTCATAAGTCACAAAAAAGCTCCGTTCCTGTGGTTTGTTGCTTAGGGCATCTGACGGACTTATGATGCGACGGATACGGAACAGCAAGAATTTCGTGCCATCTTGCGGGCGACATGAGCAGGAAAGAGCGTTCGAGTGTTTCACTATAAACGAAATCAGTCGTTGCTTGGCGGGGCGTTCACCACCGCTGAACTGATATTTCATGCAGTTGTGCGCAACATCCGGTCGCAGCATTCAAACGCGGTCATGGCGATCCTGATCAATATTCTGCAGGTCGTCATTGTCGCCTCTGCTTTCTATCTCATTCTTTCCTTCATGGGTACTCGTATCGCCAAGATACGGGGAGAGTTCGTTCTGTTCCTGCTGTCTGGTGTGTTTTTGTTCCTGACTCATATCAAGTCGGTTAGTGCCATCGCGGGTGTCGGGGATGGCAACAACCCTATGACGCTGCATTCGCCGATGACCATGATGGTGATGTTGTCTGCTGCTGCGCTTGGCACTTTCTATACGCAACTTGTTTCGATCTTGGTGATCCTGTTTGTATATAGCGTTGCAGTTTCACCATTAGAGATTCAGGAACCCGGGGGTGCCTTTGCCATGCTCGCGTTGGCTTGGTTCACAGGGTGCTCGGTGGGCCTGGTGTTTTTGTCGCTCAAGCCTTGGTTCCCCAATACAGTATCCATTCTGACGAATGTCTATCGCCGTATGAACATGGTGTTCTCAGGTAAGATGTTCGTTGGCAACGCCCTTGGTGGGTTCATGCTGACCATGTTTGCTTGGAACCCGCTGTTTCACATCATTGATCAATGCCGGGGTTTTGTGTTTCGCAACTATTTTCCGCGCAATACCAGCTGGGAATACGCGCTGTGGGTGGGCATTGTTCTGACCATGATTGGCTTGCTGGCCGAATTCTACACCCGCAAGCAGGTGTCAAAAAGTTGGGATGCGCGTCGTTAGGTTGCGACCCGCAGTGTTAGGTTGATGCGCCCACCCTTGGGTAGCAGTTTGGATGATCCGAACCGGATACGATCCACCCCGTGATAGGTCAGCCGGGCAGGGCCACCCATGATCACCACATCGCCCGAGTTCAACCATATCGACTCGGTCTTGCCACCACGCGTGGTGTTACCGATCCGGAACAACGCGTCATCGCCCAGTGATATCGATAAAACGGGCCACGAGAAATCGGCCTCGTCCTTGTCCTGATGCAGGCCCATCTTGGTGCCTTCGCCGTAATAATTGATCAGGCAGCAATCGGGTTGCCGATCGGCACCGGTCAGGTCTTGCCAGATCGTCAGAATTTCATCCGGAATGGCGGGCCAAGTCATGCCCTTCGGGTGCGTGTCCTGATACCGATACCCAGCCCGATCTGTGACCCAGCCCAACGCCCCGGCCGACGTCATGCGCACTGACATTTCCTTGCCCGACGGCGTAACAGGCCGATAGAGCGGCGCGGCTTTCAGGATCGGTCTCAGCAGGTCAATCAATTGGGCCTGCGCCGCCACATCCAAATAGCCTTTCCTGATATCAAATCCGCGCAATAACAGCCGCGCCATTCCAGAATCCCCAAACCTTGCCAAATCCTTGCCAAAAAAGGCCACAGATTCCCGAAAACCTGCGTTTCTGAACGCTTGCAGGCCCGTCATCTCGCCCTTATATACGCCTCGACGCGCGATGGTGTAGTGCTGTCGCGCACAACAATCGGGGGCAGGATGCCGCAACGGGTCCAACCCTCGGGACATCGCCTTGAAGAGAAAGGGATTGAAAATATGGGAAAAGTAATCGGGATTGACCTCGGTACCACCAACTCGTGTGTGGCCATCATGGACGGCTCGCAGCCGAAGGTCATCGAAAACGCCGAAGGGGCGCGGACCACGCCCTCGATCGTCGCCTTCACCGAAGATGAGCGTCTGGTCGGTCAGCCTGCAAAACGTCAGGCGGTCACCAACCCCGACAACACCATCTTTGGCGTCAAGCGTCTGATCGGTCGTCGTGTGGATGATGCCGAAGTCGAAAAAGACAAGAAAATGGTGCCCTACGCTATCGTTGATGGCGGCAATGGCGACGCGTGGGTCGAAGCCCGCGGTGAAAAGTACTCCCCAAGCCAGATCTCGGCCTTCACTCTGGGCAAGATGAAGGAAACCGCCGAGAGCTATCTGGGTGAGGAAGTCACGCAGGCGGTCATCACCGTTCCGGCCTATTTCAACGATGCTCAGCGTCAGGCCACCAAAGACGCCGGTAAAATCGCCGGTCTGGAAGTGCTGCGGATCATCAACGAACCGACAGCGGCTGCGCTGGCCTATGGTCTGGACAAAGAAGAAACCCAAACCATCGCGGTTTATGACCTTGGTGGCGGTACCTTCGACGTGACCATTCTGGAAATCGACGACGGCCTGTTCGAGGTCAAATCGACCAACGGTGACACCTTCCTGGGTGGTGAAGACTTTGACATGCGCATCGTCAACTACCTGGCGGATGAGTTCAAAAAGGAACACGGTGTCGACCTGTCGCAAGACAAGATGGCCTTGCAGCGTCTGAAAGAAGCCGCTGAGAAAGCCAAGATCGAGTTGTCTTCGACCTCGCAGACCGAAATCAACCAGCCGTTCATCTCGATGGGTTCGAACGGTCAGCCGTTGCACATGGTCATGAAACTGACCCGTGCCAAGCTGGAATCGCTGGTTGGCGACCTGATCAAGAAGTCGATGAAGCCCTGCCAGGCCGCTCTGAAAGACGCAGGCCTGTCGGCGGGCGACGTGGACGAAGTTGTTCTGGTCGGTGGTATGACCCGGATGCCGAAAGTGATCGAAGAGGTCACCAAGTTCTTCGGTAAAGAGCCGCACAAGGGTGTAAACCCGGACGAAGTTGTTGCCATGGGCGCCGCCATTCAGGCCGGTGTTCTGCAGGGTGATGTCAAAGACGTGGTCCTGCTGGACGTGACCCCGCTCAGCTTGGGCATCGAGACGCTGGGCGGCGTGTTCACTCGCCTGATCGACCGCAACACGACCATTCCGACCAAAAAGTCTCAGGTCTTCTCGACCGCCGAGGACAATCAGAACGCCGTGACCATCCGCTGCTTCCAGGGGGAACGCGAAATGGCTGCGGACAACAAGATCCTGGGTCAGTTCAACCTCGAAGAAATCCCGCCCGCACCGCGCGGCCTGCCTCAGATCGAGGTGACTTTTGACATCGACGCCAACGGCATTGTCTCGGTTTCGGCCAAAGACAAAGGCACCGGCAAAGAGCAGAAGATCACGATTCAGGCATCGGGCGGGCTGTCGGACGAAGATATCGACAAGATGGTCAAGGACGCCGAGGAAAACGCCGAGGCAGACAAGGCCCGCAAAGAGCTGGTCGAAGCCAAGAACCAGGCCGAAAGCCTTGTCCACGCGACCGAGAAATCGATCGAGGAACATGGCGACAAGGTCGACCCGTCGACCGTCGAAGCGATAGAACTGGCTGTTGCCGCGCTCAAGGATGAGCTGGAAACGGACAATGCCGACAAGATCAAGTCGGGCATCCAGAACGTGACCGAAGCGGCCATGAAGCTTGGCGAAGCGATCTATAAGGCACAAGCGGAAGAGGGCGAAGATGAGCCCGCAGCCGCAGATGCCGCGCCGGGTGACGATGACATCGTCGACGCCGAGTTCGAAGATCTGGACGACGACAAGCGTAACTAACGGGTAACCGGGCCAATTAGGGCCGGTCCGGTTGCCGGGCCGGCCCGATTACGTTGAGGCAGAAGGAAATACTGATGTCCAAACGCGACTACTACGAAGTGCTCGGCGTGTCCAAGGGCGCTTCTTCGGATGAGATCAAGAAAGGTTTTCGTAAGAAAGCCAAGGAACTGCATCCCGATCGCAACAAGGACAATCCGGATGCCGAAGCGCAGTTCAAAGAGGCCAACGAGGCTTATGACGTGCTGCGCGACGCCGATAAAAAAGCCGCCTATGACCGCTTTGGCCACGCTGCCTTTGAAAACGGCATGGGGGGTGGAGGTCGCCCCGGCGGCGGCTTTGGCGGTCAAGGGGATTTTTCCAGCGCATTCTCAGATGTGTTCGACGATTTGTTCGGCGACTTCATGGGTGGCCAACGCGCAGGTGGTGGACGCCGTGCCGCACGCGGCTCGGACCTGCGATATAACCTGCGTGTCACACTGGAAGAGGCCTATGCAGGCCTGCAGAAAACCATCAACGTCCCAACCGCTGTCGCCTGTTCTTCATGCGAAGGCACCGGCGCAGAGGGCGGCGTAGAACCAACTACTTGCCCGACCTGTTCCGGCATGGGCAAGGTGCGCGCACAGCAGGGCTTTTTCACCGTTGAACGCACCTGCCCGACCTGCTCCGGTCTGGGTCAGATCATCAAAAACCCCTGTAAATCATGCAGCGGCGCTGGTCGTGTTGAAAAGGATCGGGCGCTGTCGGTGAACATTCCGGCAGGCGTTGAAACCGGCACCCGCATCCGTCTGGCGGGTGAGGGTGAGGCCGGTATGCGCGGAGGCCCTCCGGGTGATCTCTATATCTTTGTCGAAGTGTCCGAGCATAAACTGTTCGAGCGTGACAGCGTGAACCTCTATTGCCGCGTCCCGGTCAGCATGGGTAAGGCTGCGTTAGGTGGCTCGATCGAGGTTCCAACCATTGATGGCGGTCGAGGCCGCGTTCAGATTCCTGCAGGTAGCCAGTCCGGCCGCCAAATGCGTCTGCGTGGCAAAGGTATGCCCGCGCTGCGTGGGGGTGGTATTGGCGACATGTTCATCGAACTGGCCGTGGAAACCCCGGTCAATCTGACCAGTCGCCAGAAAGAGCTGCTGCGTGAGTTTGATGATCTGGGTGAGGATAACCACCCGGAATCAAAAAGCTTTTTCTCATCCGTCAAATCCTTTTGGGATGGGATGAAAGGCTAAGGGGGCTCTGCCCCCGCCGCCCGTTGGGCGACCCCCCCGGGATACTTCTAGCCAGATGAAGACCGGATCCCCGCTCTCATCCCCCAGTTTTGCACTTTAGGGCGTTCAATTGAGGCGCGTTAACTATTCGGAAACCGATTCTGCGTCAGGGTGAACCCATGACCCAAGACGCCTTTGCCGAAGCTCTTATGCTGTTCGATACGGACGAAGCGCCTGCGCAGCCGCTGCCCGGTGGTCGGTTACCCTCCTACATCAAGGATCATCGTAAGCGGCTGCGCGAACGCTTCATGTCCGGCGGCTCGGCGGCGATGCCGGATTATGAGTTGTTAGAACTTGCTTTGTTCCGATCTATCCCGCGACAAGATGTCAAACCGCTGGCGCGAGCGCTGATGGATGCGTTTGGTGATTTCAATCGGGTCCTGACCGCGCCTGAGGAACGGTTGCGTCAGATTAAAGGTGTCGGGGACACGGTGATCACCGATCTCAAAATCCTTGAGGCTTGTGCCCATCGCATGGCCCGGGCGCGGGTGATGCAGCGGCATGTGATTTCGGGTTGGGACGCGTTGCTGGACTATTGCCACACTACGATGGCCCATCGCGAGATTGAGCAGTTCCGCGTGTTCTACCTGGACCGCAAGAATGTGCTGATCGCCGATGAAGAGCAGGCCAAAGGAACCGTGGACCACGTGCCAGTCTATCCGCGAGAGGTAGCAAAACGGGCGTTGGAATTAAATGCCTCGGCACTGATTTTGGTTCACAACCATCCGTCGGGCGATCCAACGCCCTCACAATCTGATATCGATATGACCAACCGGATACAGGATGCCTGCTCGGCACTAGGGCTAACGCTGCATGACCATCTGATCATTGGCAAATCGACGGAACTGAGTTTTCGGTCGCAGGGATATCTGTGACGCTTATTGCACCCAAACCTCGACCCGGCGATTTACTTTGCGGCCCCATTCGGTGTCGTCGCACGCCATGGGCATGGCTTCGCCAAAACCTTCGGACGTAATCTCAATGCTTTCAGGTATGCTGGTTTCAACCGCCGCCAGCACAAGGTTGCGGACAGTCTGAGCACGGCGGAGCGCAATGCTTGTGTTAGCCTTAGCGCCGCCAACGCCGTCACTGAAACCCACAAAGCTGAGCTTCTGCAAGTCCAGAGCGCCGCTTTCCAGGGCTTGGGCCAGTTGCAGGATATTTGATCGTGACTGGGCATCCGGGCGGGATGAACCCGGCTCGAACCGGAAAGACAGTGATAGGCGTGTCATCGGGCGCAGTGTATCGATCATGCGTTGCAGCGTGTCCAAACCCACCTCTGCCCCGCCAGTTGCGATGGCATTTGCCAAACGGTCCCCTTGCAGGCCTATTCGGATCTCTTCCGTCGATTGATCAACAAACCCGGCCTGCCGGATCACACTCTGCGCGTCATGACTTTGTGTGTATGCTAGAAACTGACGGGCCATTCGAGGCAGGCGGCGCTGTGGCAAATACAGAAACATCGGCGAGGTCAGTGGATAGTCCTCGGTCTTTACCGATTGGCGCGTTGCCATGATCGTATGGCCGCAGCCTCCGGCCAGCGGCAGCGCGCGCGTTGCACCTGTTTCGGCCAGGCTGGCGATGCCAATGGCAAAGGGATCAGCCGAGACGGCGCGGACCAGATCGCTGTTTCGGGGATGGCGCTTGATCGCCTTGGAAACGGTGGAGTCAACCGGTTTCATAAGCAGATCGTCCACCGCTTGCGCGAGGCCTGATGCTGAACCAGTTAGGTTCAGGGCAATTGGGGCATCCGGACCACCCAGATCAACCCAATTGGTGATCTCACCAGCAAACACGCGCGCCAGATCAGCCGCTGAGATTTGCTGTACCGGATTGTCGGCTGCGACAACGGGCACGATCGCGTCCAATGCCAGAACCCGAGAACGTTGTGGGCGCGTCAAATCTCCCAGCCCGGCCTCTTGCGTCAGTTCTTGTTCGGCCGGGCGAATCTCACGCTGAGCCAGAACTACATCCGCGGCATTCTCGGCCAGATCTGTAAAGCCCTGACCTGTATCAGTCGCCCTCAGGATCAAACGCGCAAGCGGAGCCTGCCGATCTGGCTGGTACAATGCAAATGTGAACCCTTCTTTGGATTGTTTGACGCTCAGCCCTTCTTGTGCGGCGAAACCTTGGATCAATGCGGGCAGCAGAGTTTCGGCCATGACCGATGCGCCCGACAATCGAATCTCGGCGACGAAATCGGTCAGGCTGGGGCAGGCGGGGCCATCACAAGTGACGCCTGAACCATCGATTGTCAGCTCACCAAATTGGGTATCGACGCGATAAAACTCCCCATCATAGCCCAGCAACGTGCCGACAACTTCAACCTGACCATCATGAGATGTGAGGGTAATGTCTTGCGCCTGCGCTCCATGCGCTGCCAACATGGTGAAAAGCGCGGCCAGAACCGCACGAACAGTTTTCATGTGAGACCTAAGTCCTGCCTGCTGCTTATTTTGCAGCGATTGTCAGGTCTGGGAACAGATTATTCAACACCAGAAAATCACCGGTCGCCTCGCAGCCGGGTAATTCAAGCGTATGTTCACGCGAACGCAGGCGTTGATCCGTACGCCATTCCAGCGATTGCACGTTCAGGGATTTGCCGCAGTTCACCTCGGTCACTTCGGTTTCGACCGACAATGCGATTGATCCGTCTTGGTCGACCGACTGGATCGGGAAGGAATACACTTCGATGTTGCGCACAGACTCAGATTCGCCCTGACCCAAGTGGATCACAGACCCCGCCCCGGTGTCAGAGCCGGACCACACATGGCCCGCTTCACCATAGCCCGCACCGAACTCCAATGCATGCAGTTGCAGGTCAGTTTGGCCCTGCCACTGCAGCGCGATCCGGTTGAATTTGTTGATCTCGGGCACGTGGGTTGTTGCAACTGTGCCTTTACCATCCGGAAGTGAGATCAGGAAAATGGCGTATTCAGACAGCGCCGGGACAGTCAGGTTCAAGCCACCAAGTGCGTCGGTTTCGGTGCTGAAAATCAGTCCGTTGTGATGAACCTCGACGGTTTCGTTTGCATGGCACGGGGCTTTGACCCGCAGCCGCGCATTTGCACCGGGCACAGCCAAGGCACGCGCGCTCAGATCACAGTTTGATGGCAAACGGCTTTGAGCAGGTGCTGGAAGCGAGGGTGTGGGTAGCACATCGTCGCGCGCATCAGATGGGGAAGATGACGTCAGCACAACGCTCTGAAGCCCGGCAAGGTCTGCACCCTGCTCGGAAATCGACGCTACGCGCGCGCCACTTGGCTCAGCGCCGGGTTGTTGCGCCGATCCGTTTTGCATTAAATATCCAATGGCCAAGGCGCAGGCAACGGTTCCGCCCGTGGTCACGTAGTTCTTTATTACAAACAAGACACCCTCCCCAGTTGAAGGAGCGAGTCGCAATTTGACCCTCAATCACGGCCAATATGTGGCCGCGAGGCGGACTCATTGTGTCGGATAGAAGGTGACCTTAGGTCAGCCTACCATGACAATGCTTGAATTTCTTGCCCGATCCACAGGGGCATCTGTCATTGCGCGAGGGGTTACCCCAGGTTGAAGGATCATCTTCGACAAACCCCGGTCGTGCATCGCCCGAAGCTTCGGCTTCGGCAACCGCTTCGGCCTGATCTGCCGCCTGATCCACTGCCTGTTGTGCCTGCGCTTGCTGTGCCTGCATTTGCGCCAGCATCTCTTTCTGTTCTTCTTCGGTCAGCGGGCGGACGCGCGACAATTGCTGTGTCACCGTCTCACGCAGGCTGTCGAGCATACCTTCGAACAGCTGGAAGCTTTCGTTCTTGTATTCGTTCAACGGATCACGCTGGGCGTAACCCCGGAAGCCAACGACCGAGCGCAGATGTTCCAGCGTCAGCAGATGCTCGCGCCATTTTCCGTCGATGGTCTGCAGCAGAACTTGCTTTTCGATGTTGCGCATGTTCTCGGGGCCAAAGGCAGCCGCCTTCTGCGCCATCATCTCATCGGCGGCGTTGATCAGGCGTTCGCGCACCTGTTCATCGTCCACACCTTCCTCGGCGGCCCAGTCCTGAACCGGGGCGTCGATGGAAAGCTTGTCCTTGATCGCCTCGTGCAGACCATCGGTATCCCACTGATCGGCATAGGATTTCGGCGGCATGTATTCGTCGATCAGATCGTCGATCACCTGTTCGCGCATATCAGATACAACATCCGACAAATCATCCGCTGACATAATCTCGCGCCGCTGGCTGAATACAACCTTCCGCTGGTCATTCATCACGTCATCGAACTTCAGAACGTTCTTGCGCATGTCAAAGTTGCGACCTTCGACCTTGGACTGCGCGCGTTCCAGCGACTTGTTCACCCAGGGGTGAATGATCGCCTCGCCCTCTTTCATGCCCAGCGTGGTCAGGACTTTGTCCAACCGCTCCGAGCCGAAAATGCGCATCAGGTCGTCTTCGAGGCTCAGATAAAACACAGTGCGGCCCGGGTCACCCTGGCGGCCCGACCGGCCGCGCAGCTGGTTGTCGATCCGGCGGCTTTCGTGGCGTTCGGACGCCATGACGTAAAGACCACCGGCCTCCAGCACCTTGTCTTTTTCTTCAGCGTGCTTGGCTTCTTCCGCCGCGCGCAGCTCGGCTGGATCGGCCTCGGGATTTTCGGCCAGCGCCTGCAGAACCTTCATCTCGACATTGCCGCCAAGCTGAATGTCGGTGCCGCGGCCCGCCATGTTGGTGGCGATGGTCACAGCGCCCAGACGTCCGGCATCGGCCACGATTTGGGCTTCCTGCTCGTGCTGGCGGGCGTTCAGAACGTTGTGTTCGATGCCTTCCTTGGTCAGCAACTGGCTGATCACTTCGGACTTTTCAATCGACGTGGTGCCGACCAGCACCGGTTGACCCTTTTCACCAGCCTTTTTGACCTGCTTGATGATGGCGTCATATTTCTCACCCGTGGTGCGATAGACCTGATCGTCCTTGTCCACCCGTGCAATCGGCTTATTGGTTGGAACTTCGACAACACCCAGACCATAGATTTCCTGGAATTCTTCCGCTTCGGTCAGTGCCGTACCGGTCATGCCCGACAGCTTGTCATAAAGACGGAAGTAGTTCTGGAAGGTCACGCTGGCCAGCGTCACGTTCTCGGGCTGAATCTGAACACCTTCCTTGGCTTCGATCGCCTGGTGCAGACCTTCGGACATACGGCGGCCCGGCATCATGCGGCCGGTGAATTCGTCGATCAGAATCACGTTCCCGTCGCGAACGATATAGTCCTTGTCCCGCTGGAACAGCTTGTGCGCCCGCAGCCCCTGATTGACGTGGTGCACAACTGTCGTGCTTTCGGGATCGTACAGCGAATGCCCTTCGGGCAGCAGACCTGCGGCCAGCAAACGCTCTTCGAGGAACTCGTTGCCCTCATCCGTAAAGGTTACACTGCGGGTCTTTTCATCCAGCGAGAAGTGATCATCCTGCAGCGTCGGGATGACGGCATCAATGGCCGTGTATAGGTCTGACCGGTCTTGCGCTGGCCCCGAGATGATCAGCGGCGTTCGCGCCTCATCGATCAGGATCGAGTCCACCTCATCCACAATCGCGAAATTGTGGTGCTTTTGATAGACCTGCTCCAGATCGGCCTTCATGTTGTCGCGCAGATAATCGAAGCCCAGCTCGTTATTGGTGGCATAGGTGATGTCGCAGTTATACGCCGCCATCTTCTCGGCATCGGGCTGGCCCGACCAGATCACACCGGTGGTCATGCCCACGGCGGCAAACACATTGCCCATCCATTCCGAGTCGCGCTTGGCCAGGTATTCGTTTACCGTAACCACATGCACGCCCTTGCCGGTCAGCGCATTCAGATAGGCAGGTAAGGTGGCAACCAGGGTCTTACCTTCGCCCGTCTTCATTTCCGAGATATTGCCCTGATGCAGGAAGATGCCGCCCATCAGCTGCACGTCAAAGGCCCGCAGACCCAGCGCGCGTTTGGCGCCTTCGCGGACATTGGCAAAGGCTTCGGGCAGAAGGTCATCCAGCTTTTCACCATCCAGCGCCCGTTTGCGCAGTTCGGCAGTCTTTTCGATCAGGCCTTCATCCGACAGTTTCTCAAACTCTGGTTCCAGCGCGTTGATCTTATCGATCAGGGGGCGGGTCGCCTTGATCTTGCGGTCGTTCGGTGTTCCGAACACCTTTTTGGCGAGCGTTCCGAGTCCCAGCATGTTCACTCCAGCGGATCTGTTCTTATCGTGGTTGCGACAGGCTTGCCCACCTTGCGCGCAACCCATAGATACGGGGGGTGAAAGGCGGCCCTGTCCAAGGCTTCAAAGCGATGTAAGCGGCAGGTTCCACAGTGTCAACGCTGCGCCCTGTCGCGGCCAAGAAATAGGATGATTCCATGCCCAAAGGCCTCACTTTTCTGCCATCGCTGGCTCTGACCGCCGTGATGGCCCTGCCATTGGCCGCCGAAACCAAGCCCGATGCCTCGACCGTTGTGGCGCGTGTGAACGGCGATGAGATCACATTGGGTCACGTCATCGCCACCGCGTCTGCCCTGCCTGCGCAGTATCAGCAACTGGAAGACGACGTTCTGTATGACTTCATAGTTGAACAACTGGTCCAGCAGCATCTTCTTGGGCAAGAGCAAGAAACGCTGAGCCCCCTGAACGCGCTACGGCTGGACAACGAAACCCGGTCCTTGCGCGCGGTGCAAACAGTCGAAGCGGTCACCGCCGCCCAAGTCACGGATGAGGCCATCCAGGCCGCCTATGACGCACAATTCGCCGAGTTCGAAGGCGAGGACGAATTCAACGCCAGCCATATTCTGGTCGAAAGCGAAGACGAAGCCAAAGCCATCAAAGCGCAATTGGACGACGGCGCGGATTTCGCCGAGCTGGCCAAAGAGAAATCCACCGGCCCGTCGGGTCCCAATGGCGGCGCGCTGGGCTGGTTCGGCAAGGGCCAGATGGTACCCGAGTTTGAAAATGCCGTTGTCGCACTGGAAAAGGGCAGCGTGTCAGATCCGGTCCAGACGCAATTCGGCTGGCATCTGGTCACCCTGAACGACAAACGCAAAACCCAGGCGCCAGAACTGGACGCCGTGCGCGAAGAACTTGCCCAGACACTCCGGCAAGAGGCAATCCAGGCCAAGGTCGACGAACTGACCCAACAGGCAACGATCGAACGCCCCGCGCTGGAAGGTGCCGGCCCCGAGATCATGCGCCAGATCGACCTGCTGCAGGAGTAACCCCCGTGGCCACAATCACCAAGGTTTCCCCGCTGGCCCCGGCGGCCTTCCCCGAATTGCCTGCCATTGATGGCGTGCGCTTTGCCACGGTCGAAGCGGGCGTTCGCTATCAGGGTCGCACCGATGTGATGCTCGCCGTGCTTGATCCTGGCACCTCGGTGGCGGGTGTTTTCACCCGCTCGGCCACCCGCGCGGCACCTGTGCTTGATTGTCAGGACAAGATTGGCGGGTCGTCAGACGGACCAGCGGCGGTCCTGGTGAACTCGGGCAACGCCAACGCGTTTACCGGCCATTACGGCCAAACCTCGGTGGCCGAGGTGACGCAGGCCGTCGCCAAAGCCACCGGTGTGGCCGAGCAGCGGGTCTTTACGTCCTCGACAGGCGTGATCGGCGAACCGCTGGCGCATGAGCGTATCGTGGCCAAGCTCGAAGAGCTGAAATCCAGCCTCAGCCGCCACGCCATCGAAGACGCCGCCCGCGCCATCATGACCACCGATACCTTCCCGAAAGGGTCGTCCGCTCAGGTCGAGATCGACGGCAAAACAGTCTCTATTGCGGGGATTGCGAAAGGTTCCGGCATGATCGCGCCTGATATGGCGACAATGCTGGTCTATATCTTTACAGACGCGCAGGTCGACCAATCCGCCTTGCAGGCGATGCTTGGCGCGCAGACCGACCGCACATTCAACTGCATCACTGTGGACAGCGACACCTCGACCTCTGACAGCCTGCTGCTCTGTGCAACCGGAGCCTCGGGTATCGACGCCACCGGCAACGCCGCGTTTGAGCAGGCTTTGGAAACGGTGATGCTGGACCTCGCGCAGCAAGTGGTGCGCGACGGTGAAGGGGCCACGAAATTCGTTGAAATTCGTGTGACCGGCGCCGCCACGGACGCCGACGCCAAAACCCACGGGCTGGCCATCGCCAACTCGCCTCTGGTCAAAACCGCCATCGCAGGCGAGGACCCGAACTGGGGTCGCATCGTCATGGCCATCGGCAAATCCGGCGCTGCCGCCGACCGCGACCTGCTGAGCATCTCGTTCGGAGACATGCTTGTGGCCGAAAAAGGCTGGGTTAGTCCCGACTACCGCGAGGAAGATGCCGCCGCCTATATGAGAGGCCAAGACCTCGTGATCGCCGTCGATCTGGGCTTGGGCGAGGGGACTTCCACCGTCTGGACCTGCGACCTGACCCACGGCTACATCGAGATCAACGCGGATTATCGCTCGTGAAACCGGAGCAATTCCAGCAAAAGTGGAGCCCGGTTTTGCGTCCGGGATTGCGACCATGAAAACTGTCTTAGTATCTGCTGTCGCCCTGATCGACATCGAGGGCCGGGTCCTGCTGGCTCAACGGCCCGAGGGCAAATCCATGGCCGGCCTCTGGGAATTCCCCGGCGGCAAGATCGAACCCGGCGAAACGCCCGAAGTCGCACTGATCCGCGAATTACATGAAGAACTGGGCATCGACACCTGGGCCTCCTGCCTCGCGCCGCTGACATTCGCCAGCCACAGCTATGACGATTTCCACCTGCTCATGCCCCTATTCGCCTGCCGCAAATGGGAGGGGATTCCGCAATCGAAAGAGGGTCAGGCGTTGAAATGGGTGCGCGCGAATGATCTGCGGAACTATCCGATGCCCGCGGCGGATATCCCGCTGATCCCGATTTTGCGGGACTGGTTGTAGTCTCGGGATCAAACCGCGTTGTAGTTTAGTGTCTGGACTGCGGACAAAGTTACCGAAAAGCAGACCGAACTGAATGTCTGCTTTCCTTCGGCTTACGGTCGCTTTAGAGCTAACCACCGTGTCGCAGAGGTTGGGAGGACCGACCATGCAGAAGGTGCTTGTAACTGGTTCGTCGGGTCGGATTGGGCGGGCATTTTTTGCCGCATATCACGAGCGGTATCAGTTTGTGTTGTCCGATTTGAATGAACCCACGTACCCTGTTACGGGTCAGCATCATTTCGTGCGATCTGATCTCTCAGAGGTAAATGCCGCAGCGGATTTGTGCCAAGGCGTGGATACCGTTGTGCATCTCGCAGGCGTACCCGACCCGAACGCACTATTTGACGATGTGCTGCCTGCCAATATATTGGCGACGACCCACTTGATCGAAGCTGCTTGTCAGGCAAACGTCCGCCGCTTCGTCTTCGCGAGCAGTGCGCAAACCATCGAAGGATACCCCGTAGACCGGCAAATCGTTCCGGGAATGGCTGTTGCCCCGGCCAATCTGTACGGCGTCTCCAAGTGCTATGGGGAAGCCTTGTGTTCGCTTTATGCGACGCGGCACGGCATGTCCTGCGTCTCATTGAGAATAGGAGCGTTTGAGCCTGCCGACGGCCCGCCACTTGAAACCCTACGTGATCTCAGCGCGTGGCTCAGTCATCGAGACGCGACGCATCTGATTGACCGGGCGATTCAAGCCGAAATCAAAGGGAGCTTTATCGCGCACGGCATCTCTAACAATCGATTTAAGCGGTTTGATCTAACCGAAACTTGCAAAGTGCTTGGGTACGCACCGCAGGACGACGCTTATTCGACCTTTCCGATTCCATCCTCATAAAGCCGACATTCGCCGACTTCGCGGCGTCGGTCGAATTGGGCTCATAGTTGCCGTTCACGCAACATTTAGCTCTATCCATCCAAGCGAGGATGCCTGAGAAATCCCAGGCACCATCTTCTCAACCTACAAACCCTACATGTTCGGAAAATAATCCTCGCACTCACCATCGCGATAGACATCCGCGGTACAGCAATGCAAGCCACCGCCAAAGGCGTAGGCGTCACGTAGTTCAACCTCGACAACTTCCATGCCCAGCTTGTCCATCTGCTCGGCCTGATAGACCTCGGATTTCTCGACACAGACGGTTTTGGGGTCCAGCACCAGCACGTTCATCGATAGCCAGGTCGAGGAATAGCACAGCGGTGGGGGTGTATTGTGGGCCGGTTGCGCGGCGTCCACGATCTCCCACCCGTTTTTCTCGAACATGCCGCGCTGATCTTCGGGCAAGCGGCGCTGCGGGTTGTTCAGGATCAGACCGGGGCGCAGCGGTGTGAACGTGGCGTCGATATGGATCGGATAAGGGTCGCCCGGGAAATTCACCGTATGAACGCGATGGTCCGGGAAGTGACGGCGCAGCCACTCGATCCCCTTGAGGTTGGTGGTAAACCCATGCTGCACCACCAGATCGCGGCCAAAGCGCAGCACATCAGCCGCGTCGAACAAAGGCTCTTCTTCGGTGGTGACAAAGAACTTCTCAGCCGCCCATTGCAGGCGCTTTTCCACGCCGATCTTGTCGCTGAGGTAGTCGGGGTGATAGTCCGCATTGGTCAGGCGCGGCTTGGGTGCGGCTTCGTGCCGGAAGTTGGGGTCTTCGTCCCAATATTGCTGCATCAGCGGACGATAGTTCAGATATTCGAACCAGCGGCAGCGGTATGACATCGTGGCCTCAAGGATCTCGTGCCCGACGGTCAGCAATACATCGCGCGGGGGCATGCAGCCAAACTGGCTAGCAGTATGGAAATCCGGGGTGGTCGCGGGCTGAGAGTGATCGATCGAGGTGGGCCGATCCACACGAATGCCGCGTTTGCGCAGCTGATCGGCGAAATTGTCCAGCAGTTCATTGGCCCGGTCGATGGTTTCCTGGGGACGTCGGCCCCATTGACCGCGCATATCGCTGTCTTCCGGCACTTTAGCGTCCAGTGCGGGTTCTTCAGGGGGAATGTGGCAGTCATCCGCGCGACCCACGATAACGTGCCGCAGGGTGTCCCATTCGTTCCAGCTTTTGACTTCGGTTTTGTCGGGTGACCAGGCCATCGCTGTCTCCTGTGATAACGGAGATCAGGACCGGGCCCTCAATCCCCTTGATTGAAAGTCCCGGCGTACAGGATATGGTTCAACGCTGAAATTACACTTGGCGACGCCATCGCCTGAGCATTTTGAGCGCTCATAGCATTGCTTTTGTGTATTGGGAAGACGGGCGTATCAGGCACTCGCCAGATCGATGGGCTGGTCTTTGTTACAATTTGTAAGAATTGAGAAAACATTAGGCAAAACTTGACGTTGATCGTTCCACCGTTCCTAATCGGGACAATGGCGTTCGGGCAATGACCTGAACCCGCCATTTCCGGCCCGGGGAGGGGCCGGATGGGGAGGAGAAAGAGATTGGCTCAGACGCAGTCAGGCGCCGAAGGGATGACGTCCCTTCCGGCGCTGCTACACCGCAATGTTGCTCAGTTCGGGGACGCTCCGGCGTATCGGGAAAAGGAATTCGGGATCTGGCAATGCTGGACCTGGGCCGAAACGGCCAAGGAAATCCGTGCCATTGCGCTGGGATTTCTGGAGTTGGGCGTTGAGAAAGGCGACCATATCGCCGTCATAGGCCGCAACCGCCCTGCACATTACTGGTCGATGGTGGCCGCGCAAATGGTGGGCGCCGTTCCGGTGCCGCTGTATCAGGATTCGGTTGCGGAAGAGATGGCCTATGTGCTGGAGCATTGCGGCGCGAAATATGTTGTCTGCGGTGATCAGGAGCAGGTCGACAAGGTCATAGAGATCCAGCAGAACCTGCATCAGGTCAAACATATCCTCTATACTGACAAGCGCGGCATGCGGAAGTACGACCATTCCCAGATGAACGCGCTTGAGGACATCATGGCCGAGGGCAGCGCCGGACACGCCCGGTTCGATGCCGAGCTGGACAGTCGCATCGCGGCGATCACCTATGACGACACTTGCGTGATGCTCTATACCTCGGGCACAACGGGCAAGCCCAAGGGCGTGGTGCTGTCGAACCGGAATGTGATTGAAAGCGCCAAGAACTCTGCCGAGTTCGATCATCTGACCCGGAACGAAGACATCCTGTCTTATCTGCCGATGGCGTGGGTGGGCGATTTCATCTTTTCCATCGGTCAGGCCTATTGGTGCGGGTTCTGTGTGAACTGCCCCGAAAGCGCCGATACGATGATGACCGACCTGCGCGAGATCGGGCCGACCTATTTCTTTGCCCCGCCGCGTGTGTTCGAGACCCAGCTGACCAATGTGATGATCCGGATGGAGGATGCGGGCAAGCTGAAGCAACGCATGTTCCATTATTTCATGGCGCACGCCAAGAAGGTTGGCGGCCTATTGCTGGACGGCAAACCGGTGGGGTTTGGGGACAAGCTGAAATACGCGCTGGGTAATTTGCTGGTTTATGGACCGTTGAAGGACACGTTGGGTTATGGCCGGTTCCGCGTTGGTTACACGGCGGGTGAGGCCATCGGGCCAGAGATTTTTGACTTCTACCGCTCGCTTGGCATCAACCTGAAACAGCTATACGGCCAGACCGAAGCGACCGTATTCATCACCGTGCAGCCGGATGGCGAGGTGCGCGCGGATACGGTTGGGGTTCCTGCGCCGGATGTCGAGTTAAAGATCGACGGCAAAGGCGAGATTCACTATCGCTCACCCGGGGTGTTTGTTGAGTATTACAACAACCCGGATTCGACCGCCTCGACCAAGGATGCCGAGGGCTGGGTTGCGACCGGTGATGCAGGGTTCATCGAAGAGAATTCGGGTCATTTGCGCATTATCGACCGCGCTAAAGATGTGGGCAAAATGGCCGACGGATCGATGTTCGCGCCCAAATATGTCGAGAACAAGCTGAAGTTCTATCCTGATATTCTCGAGGTCGTGCTGTTCGGCAATGGCAAAGACCGCTGCGTGGCCTTCATCAATATCGACCTGACCGCGGTAGGGAACTGGGCTGAACGTAACAACGTCGCCTATGCCTCCTATCAGGAGCTGACCGCGAATCCTCAAGTGTTAGAGACGATAAAGGCCCATGTGGAAGAGGTGAACAAGTCAGTTGCCGCTGATGAAATGCTGTCAGGCTGTCAGGTGCATCGCTTTGTGGTGCTGCACAAGGAACTGGATGCGGATGATGGTGAAATGACCCGGACCCGCAAGGTGCGTCGCGGATTTGTCGAGGACAAATTCAGCGACATCATAGCCGCGCTGTATGATGGGTCTGAGAGTGTGTCGACCACCACCGAAGTGACCTATGAAGACGGTCGCAAGGGCTCGATTTCAGCAACGCTGGAAATTGTCGACGCAACGGTTGTACCGGTTGCGCAGCACAAGGTGGCCGCGGAATGACAAGCGCCGCTCGACCTGCGGTCATCGCCCCGCCCGCCATCCCGTTTTTCGTATCAGGGGGATTCTGATGCTGGATAATTCCGAAGGATATGTCACCGAGGACGGCCGTAAGATTGGCGGTGTGGTGATGGAGATGAAAAACATCACCCTGCGTTTTGGCGGCGTGGTGGCGATCAAGGATATCTCATTCGATATCCGCGAGGGTGAGATCCGTGCGATCATCGGGCCGAACGGGGCAGGCAAGTCCTCGATGCTGAATGTGATCTCGGGGTTTTATGTTCCACAGGAAGGTGAGGTCTGGTTCCACGGCGCCAAACGCCCGCAGATGCGGCCCTTTGAGGTGGCGCAGCAGGGCATCGCGCGGACCTTCCAAAACATCGCCTTGTTCGAAGGGATGAGCGTTCTGGATAATGTCATGACCGGGCGATTGAGCTTCATGAAGACCAACATATTTCAGCAGGCTTGGTGGAAGGGTAAGGCCGAAGCGGAGGAGACCGAAAACCGCGAGGCGGTCGAGAAGATCATCGATTTCCTTGAAATTCAGCACATCCGTAAAACGCCGGTTTCGCGCTTGCCCTACGGGTTGAAAAAGCGCGTCGAACTGGCGCGCGCACTTGCGGCGGAGCCCAAACTGCTGCTGCTGGACGAACCGATGGCCGGGATGAACGTGGAAGAGAAAGAGGACATGAGCCGCTTTATCCTCGACGTGAATGACGAGTTTGGCACCACGATTGCGCTGATCGAACACGACATGGGCGTGGTGATGGACCTGAGCGACCGGGTGGTTGTGATGGATTACGGCAAGAAGATTGGCGACGGCACGCCGGATGAGGTGCGCAGCAATCAAGAGGTCATCGACGCTTATCTGGGGGTTAGCCATGACTGACACCGGGGCAGATATCTGGGGGGGCACCAATGCCTGAACAACTCGTATTCGCGATGGAGGTCATCCTCAACGGTCTGATGGCCGGGGTGCTGTATGCTCTGGTCGCGCTGGGCTTTGTGCTGATCTACAAGGCGTCGGGGATTTTCAATTATGCGCAAGGGGTTATGGCGTTATTCGCGGCGATGACGCTGGTGGGGATCATGAATGGGCAGGTGCCGTTTGCGCATCTGATCAACGCGATCTTTGGCACACATGTTCATTACTTCGGCTGGAATGTGCCTGCCTTACTGGCAATCATCCTGACCATGGCGGTGATGGTATTGCTGGCCTGGGCGGTGCAGCGCTTTGTCATGCGCCATCTGGTGGGGCAGGAGCCGATTATCCTGTTCATGGCAACCATCGGTCTGGCCTATTTCCTTGAAGGTGTGGCCGACCTGATGTGGGGATCCGAGATCAAGACGCTGGATGTGGGTTTGCCGCAAGGGATCAACCTGTGGATTGATGAGTCGACGTTCCAGATCTTCGACTATGGGTTCTTTATCGACAATCTGGATATCGTGGCGACGATCATCGCGGCGCTGCTGGTGGCAGCTCTGGTGGCGTTCAGCCAGTACACCAAGCAAGGCCGGGCGATGCGTGCCGTGGCGGATGACCATCAGGCGGCGCTGTCGGTGGGGATTTCGCTGAACTTTATCTGGATCATGGTTTGGTCGGTTGCGGGTTTCGTGGCGCTGGTCGCGGGCATCATGTGGGGCACCAAATCGGGCGTGCAGTTTTCGCTGTCGCTGATCGCGCTCAAGGCGTTGCCGGTGCTGATGCTGGGTGGGTTCACGTCGATTCCTGGCGCCATTGTCGGCGGGCTGATCATCGGCGTGGGTGAGAAACTGTTCGAGTTCGCAATCGGCCCGCTGGTTGGCGGCGCGACCGAGAACTGGTTCGCCTATGTGTTGGCCCTGATCTTTCTGGTGTTCCGGCCTCAGGGCCTGTTCGGCGAGAAGATCATCGAGAGGGTGTAGGGCGTGACCAAACTGATCGCCATCATCAACGTGATCGCATGGGCGGGGTTCTGGGCCTTCGGCTACATCGCCCTGACAGCGAGTGATCTGTCCGAAGGTCAGCTTGTGATCGCAGCGCTTCTGGCATTTGCCGGGCTGATCATGGGCATCCTTGCTTACATGAAACTGGTACGCGCGTCGGAAGCCAGCGGATATGCAAAAGGCTCTAACCAACTGGACGCTGTGGCCCGGAACCGGGCGCAAGAAGAATGGGGAAAGTAAGATATGTTCTATCGTGAGGCCGGGGATTTCAAAACCTCGTACATAGATGACAGCCAGACTTTCCCGATCAAGTTTGACCGGTATCGGTACTATGTGGTGCTGGCGGTGGCGTTTGGGATCATTCCGTTTATCATCAACGATTACTGGGCGAATGCCTTGCTGCTACCCTTCCTGATCTATGCCATCGCGGCGATCGGGCTGAACATTCTGGTGGGCTATTGTGGGCAGGTCTCGCTGGGGACCGGTGGATTCATGGCCGTGGGGGCCTATGCCTGTTACAAGCTGATGACGGCCTTTCCCGATGTCAGCATGTTCATCCATGTCCTGCTGGCCGGGGGAATTACAGCCTTTGTCGGCGTGTTGTTTGGTCTGCCGTCGCTGCGGATCAAAGGGTTCTACCTGGCAGTGGCAACGCTGGCTGCACAGTTCTTCCTTGTCTGGCTGTTTAACCGGGTGCCCTGGTTCTACAACTACTCAGCATCAGGCCAGATCAACGCACCGGAACGGGATGTATTCGGTATCATCATTACCGGACCAAACGCACCGGCCTGGGCCACATATCTGTTCTGCCTGATCTTCCTGACCGTCTGCGCCATCATCGCACGTAATCTGACGCGCGGCACCACGGGTCGCACATGGATGGCGATCCGTGACATGGACATCGCGGCCGAGATCATCGGGGTAAACCCGCTAAAGGCCAAGCTCACCGCCTTTGCTGTCAGCTCGTTCTTTGTTGGCATCGCAGGGGCTCTGTTCTTTGCGGTATATTTGGGCGCAGTTGAGGTTGGCGAGGTGTTCGGCATCCAGAAATCATTCCTGGTGCTGTTCATGGTCATTATTGGCGGATTAGGGTCTATTTTCGGGTCCTTCGCCGGGGCAGCATTCCTGGTATTGCTGCCGGTCGTTCTGAAACTGCTCGGCGTCGATTTGCTGGGCTGGCCAACGGATATCGTGGCGCACCTGAACCTTGTGATCGTGGGCGCACTGATCATCATGTTCCTGATCCTCGAACCGCACGGGCTGGCGCAGCTTTGGCGCGTGGCGAAAGAGAAACTCAGACTCTGGCCGTTTCCGCACTAAGGGGCCGGTCCAATCAATAAAACGGGTGGAAAGCCCGAAACCCAACATCGGATCAATCAAGGGAGGAGACACCCGATGAACAAGAAACTGGCAACCCTGGCGCTGGGCGCCGTGATGGCCGCAGGTCCGGTCATGGCCGACCTCGTGTTCCCGTCGCTCAGCTATCGGACCGGACCGTTTGCAGCGGGCGGTATCCCGTTTGCAGACGGTTACGCAGACTATTTTACCCTGCTGAATGAGCGCGATGGCGGTATTGGCGGCGTTCCGGCCCGCGTCGTCGAATGCGAGACCGGATATAACACCGAAAAAGGTGTGGAATGCTATGAGTCCACCAAGGGAGAAGGCGCGCTGATCTATCAACCGCTATCGACCGGTATTACCTACCAGCTGATCCCAAAAGCGACGGCGGATAACATTCCACTGCTTTCTTCCGGTTACGGTCGTACGTCTGCTGCTAACGGCAAGGTGTTCAGTCACGTCTTCAATTTCCCCGCCAACTATTGGAACGGGGCTTCGGGCGCTGTGAACCATATGCTGGATGTCAACGATGGTGACATCAGCGGTAAAAAGGTTGCACTGGTATATCACAACTCTGCTTACGGCAAGGAACCGATCCGTACATTGGAAGAGTTGTCTAACAAGCACGGGTTCGAGCTGACACTTTTGCCGGTCGACAGTCCCGGGCAGGAACAGAAGTCGCAATGGCTGCAGATTCGCCGTGACAAGCCCGACTACGTCGTACTTTGGGGCTGGGGCGTGATGAACCAAGTTGCGGTTCAAGAAGCGGCCAACATCCGATTCCCGATGGAGAACTTTATCGGTGTCTGGTGGTCTGGCGCTGAACATGACGTTTTGTCCGCCGGAGCGAAGGCAGATGGTTACAAGGCGCTCACGTTCACCGGCTTAGGCAACGATTTCCCTGTTTACGCTGATCTTCAAAAATATGTGGTCGATACAGGGAAAGCAGCTGGTGCAGGCGATCAACTTGGAACGGTTCAGTATAACCGTGGGCTCTATGCTGCGATGCTGGCTTCAGAAGCAGCCAAGACGGCTCAGGGGATTCATAGCACCGCTGAAATCGATTCCGGTATGATGCGTGACGGCATGGAAGCGCTGGAAATGACCAACGCTAAGATGGAAGCTCTGGGAATGTCTGGGTTCGGTCCCGAATTCAGCGTTTCGTGCGAGAACCATGGCGGCCCGGGGCTGGTTGGTGTGTCCCAGTGGGACGCAGATTCCAAGACTTGGTCAGTGATCTCCGGCTTTAAAGAAACCGATGCCGAGGTGATCAACGCATTGATTGACGAGGATTCCTCGGCTTACGCGGCTGAGAACAACCTTGAGACCCGCTGTAACTAAGATGCTTTGAACCAATCGGGGTGGCGGGTTGCCGCCGCCCCGTCCCGACACTCGAAAGAGGACACACGCTGATGCTGGATGCGGCACAAACCACTGACGTGCAGGCGGAAACCCTGCTTGAGGTCAACAATATCGAGGTGATCTACAACCACGTGATCCTCGTGCTGAAAGGCGTCAGCCTAACCGTTCCCAAAGGCGGCATCACAGCCTTGCTGGGCGGCAACGGTGCGGGCAAGACGACCACGCTGAAGGCGGTATCGAACCTGCTGCACTCGGAACGTGGTGAGGTTACCAAAGGCTCGATCAAGTATCGCGGTGAAAGCGTGCATGAAAGCGACCCTGCCGATCTGGTGGAAAAGGGCGTTATTCAGGTGATGGAGGGCCGCCACTGTTTCGAGCACCTTACCGTCGAAGAAAACCTGCTAACCGGTGCATATACGCGCAAGGACGGCTCGGCCGCGATCCAACAGGATCTGGAACTTGTCTACAGTTATTTCCCGCGCCTGAAAGAACGTCGCCGGTCGCAGGCTGGATACACTTCGGGCGGGGAACAGCAGATGGTCGCGATGGGCCGTGCACTGATGTCACGCCCCGAAACTATCCTGCTGGACGAGCCTTCGATGGGTCTGGCACCGCAACTGGTCGAAGAAATTTTCGGCATCGTGAAGGATCTGAACGAGAAGGAAGGCGTGTCCTTTCTGTTGGCTGAACAGAACACAAATGTGGCTCTAAGGTTTGCCCATTACGGCTATATCCTGGAATCGGGCCGCGTGGTGATGGACGGCCCCGCCGCTGAGTTGCGCGAAAATCCGGACGTGAAGGAATTTTATCTCGGCATGTCAGACGAAGGCCGCAAAAGCTTTCGTGACGTGCGTTCATACCGCCGCCGCAAGAGATGGCTGTAAGCGGGTGGAGGATATTTCGATGACCTATTTCGATAAGCTTGAAACCCGATCCGCCGATGAACGCGCGGTTGATCATCTCAAAGCTCTGCAGGCGCAGTTGACCCGTGCGGCGTCTGTTCCGGGCGCATGCAGGATTGCAGATCACGATGTTCATGACCTGTCTGACCTTAGTGGACTTCCGGTTCTACGTAAGTCGGATCTGAGTGCTTGGCAGACCGAAAACCCTCCTTTCGGGGGAATCTACACTGCAAATGTCGCGCACATATTTCAAAGCCCGGGCCCAATCTATGAACCTGGCGGTATTACGCACGATTGGTGGCGAATGGGGCGGTTCTTGCATGCGGCGGGTGTTGTTAAGGGTGACATCGTACAGAATTGCTTTGGCTATCACCTGACCCCCGCTGGTATGATTTTCGAAAGCGGCGCGCGGGCCGTTGGGGCCGTGGTGCTACCTGCTGGGACGGGCCAGACTGAATTGCAAGTCACGGCCGCCCGCGATGTGGGCTGCACGGCCTATGCGGGCACGCCGGATTATCTGAAGATCATTCTTGATAAAGCAGATGAGATGGGTGTCGCGCTGAAGTTCTCAAAAGCTGCGGTAGGGGGCGGTGCGCTGTTTCCATCCTTGCGTCAGGAATACGCGGATCGCGGCATCAGCTGCCTGCAGTGCTATGCGACCGCAGATCTTGGCAACATCGCTTATGAAAGCCCTGCGATGGAGGGGATGATCATCGACGAGCATGTGATCGTCGAGATTGTCACCCCCGGCACCGGCACGCCGGTTGCCCCTGGAGAAGTGGGTGAGGTTGTGGTGACTACGCTCAACCCCGACTATCCGTTGATCCGCTTTGCCACCGGCGATCTGTCAGCAATCATGCCCGGCGAGTCGCCTTGTGGCCGCACGAATATGCGGATCAAGGGCTGGATGGGACGTGCCGATCAGACGACCAAGATCAAAGGCATGTTTGTCAGACCCGAACAGGTTGCGGCGCTGGTTGAAAAGCATGATGAAATCGTCAAGGCCCGCGTAATTGCCGCCCGCCAAGGTGAGATGGACACCATGACTGTCCAGATCGAGAGCCCGCGCGAAAATGACACCGCTTATGCCAAATCAGTGGTTGAGGTGCTCAAACTCAAAGGCGCGATCGAGGTTGTAGCGCCGGGTTCGCTGCCCAAAGACGGGTTGGTGATCGAGGATCAGCGTGTCTATGAGTAATACCTGCGGCAGCGTATGCCGGAGAATTGTTGCGCGCTGCACTGGTGTTTCTTAGCGTTTTGGTCGATTAAAGGCTGAACTTCGGGGACTATCAGTCACGCATCATGGCCGAAATCGAATACGCAGAACACGGAACACGCAATCGCGGAGCATTTGGCACGCGGCTCGTGGCAGCCGTCTCTTATGCAGTGGCAGCGGCCTGTCTTTTGCCAATGGTGGCCGTTGTTCTGGCGGCCGTCACCGGTGGGACAGATACGGTATCCCATTTGTTAGAGACTGTTTTACCAAGATATGCACTGACGACGGCTGTCCTTGTGGTGCTTGTGGCTGCGGGTACATTCTCGATCGGAGTTGGGGCGGCTTGGCTGGTCACGATGACACGGTTTCCGGGGGTCAGGTTCCTTGAAATCGCTTTGGTACTGCCATTGGCCTTCCCGGCCTACGTTCTGGCCTACGCGTATACGTTCATCCTCGACCACCCAGGAATTGTCCAATCCACGCTGCGTGATGTGACAGGTTGGGGCCCGCGTGACTATTGGTTCCCCGAGATCCGCTCGACCGAGGGTGCGGCTGTGATGCTGATCCTCGTGCTTTATCCATATGTCTACCTGCTGGCGCGTGCGGCGTTCCTGCAGCAAAGTGCTACGGCTTTTCTAGCGGCGCGCGCGCTGGGCAACGGGCCTTGGCATGCGTTCTGGCGCGTGTCCCTGCCCATGGCACGCCCGGCGATTGCCGGGGGTGTCTTGCTTGCAGTGATGGAGACCATCGCCGATTTTGGCACTGTGGCGTATTTCGGAGTTCAAACCTTTGCCACTGGCATCTACACCAGTTGGTTTTCGATGGCGGACCGGGCGGCAGCGGCGCAGCTAGCCCTTTGTTTGCTGGCTTTCGCGCTGGTCATGGCAGTGACCGAACGCACTCAGCGGGGTAAGGCAAAGTATTATCAGGCAGGCAAAAATGGTCGGTCGCAGCCGGCCGCCAAATTACGGGGCTGGCAGGCTGCAGGTGCCTTCACTCTTTGTGTAATCCCGGTGGTGTTTGGGTTTTTATTGCCGGTCGTCATTCTGGTTGAGATGGGGCTTGAATCCGAACAAAACCTGCTTACACCCCGGTACCTGGGCTTTATCCGCAATTCCCTGATCCTGGCTGGAACAGCTGCGGTCGTAACGGTAAGCGCTGCGATCTGTATTGGGTTTTTTCAACGCCTAAGACCCGGGCGGGGCTCAGCAATGACCGGGTATGTGGCGCGCCTTGGATATGCGGTTCCGGGCGGGGTGATCGCGGTTGGTCTGATTGTTCCCTTTGCGGGTTTTGACAATGCGCTGGACGCATGGATGCGCAATACCTTCGATATTTCAACGGGTTTGCTGGTCACCGGGTCGATCTGGCTGTTGGTTGCGGCTTATATGGTGCGGTTCCTTGCAGCCGCGCTCAGCGCCTATGAGGGCGGGCAAAGCACAGTGCACGCCAATATGGATGCCGCAGCGCGATCATTGGGCCAGACACCGCTGGGAACCTTGCGCCGCGTGCATTTGCCGATTCTGACGCCATCACTTCTGACGGCACTGCTGATCGTCTTTGTCGATGTGATGAAAGAACTGCCCGCGACATTGATCATGCGGCCATTCAACTTCGACACGCTGGCAGTGCAGGCTTATCGCCTTGCCTCGGATGAACGGCTTGAGGGGGCAGCTGTCCCGTCACTGGTTATTCTCGCTGTTGGGCTATTGCCGGTGATCCTGATCTGTCGACAAGTCGGACGGCGCTAGAATGCGAGCGAATCAAAAATACAACACCCAGATAGCGTCGGACTTGATTCAACGACGATTTCCGGCAAGGCTTGTCATATGAACATGCAGCCTCCCAGCCGGTTCGGGTCCGGCTCTGCCCAGATGCCGGTCGCGTTTGACCGGCGCGAGATGTCTCAAATCCTGTCAGTCTATGGCCGAATGGTCGCCGCCGGTGAGTGGCGCGACTATGGTATTTCCAATCTGAGGGATATGGCCGTATTTTCCATCTTTCGTCGGACGGCTGAACATCCCATCTATCGGGTTGAGAAACACCCGCGCCTGCGGATGCGGCAGGGTATGTATTCGGTGGTCGGAATGGATGGTCGTATTCTGAAACGCGGGCACGATCTGCGTTCGGTTCTGAGGGTTTTGGAACGTAAGCTGATCCGCGCTGTTGACCCGGACTAGAGCCTTTTGTGCGCCGTAACCGGCCCATCGCCTTGGGCGGCTATCCGGGCAATCGCCTGATCCATCGGTTCAAGCGCAACGGCCATGTGATAGGCGTTGGCGTGAAGCAGCAGGTTCTCGGCCGCGACCCATGCAACATGACCTTTCCAGAACAACAGGTCCCCCCGTCGCGCCGACTCACCCGCAGGCACGACTTCTCCGACTTCGCGTTCCTGAGCGCCGCTGTCTCCGGGACAGGGAATGCCACACGCCAGCAGCGCGGCCTGCACCAGGCCCGAGCAATCCAGCCCGAACCGGCTGTTGCCGCCCCAAAGATAAGGTGTGCCCAGAAACAGCTCGGCTGCTGCAACGGGATCGGTCAGCCGGGAATAGGCGGGGACGGCGTGAACCCGGGGAATGAATCCGCTCGCCGTTTCCAAGAACCCGTCTTGTTCTGACAGCGCCCTGATTTTGCTGCCGAAGCTCAGCGAAAGCTGATCAGGGCTTTTTATGTCCGGCTTTTCATAGGCATGGGTCGAGGCCGCGACAATCCAATGGGTCTGGGGTTCGATCGACCCTAAGTGTTCTGTCGATATCCATCCTGAATATCCATCCTTGCTGGATGTGACGCTGCTGTACTCGCCTTGTTCATCCGCAATCGTTACGACGTCACCAAACAGCAATTGCCGGTCACGCGGGCCGTCGGGGCGGCGCAACAGGTTGGTGACCGGATGGATGACTCGTGCTTGCGTCATAGGCCCAGCATCTCTGGTAGAGCAGTCAATAGGGCGCGCGGGCCTTGACCCAGACCGCCTTTGCTGCGGCCGGGCTCTTTGTTGCGTTGCCAGGAATAAATATCAAAATGCAGATAGCGGCTTTGGGCGGCAAACCGGCGCAGGAACAGCGCGGCAGTGATTGACCCCGCGAAGCCCCCCGCTGGTGCGTTGTCCAGATCTGCGATCCCAGGCTCGATCATGGCCTCGTAGGGTTCATGGAAGGGCAGGCGCCAAACCGGATCGGCGGCTTTTTTGCCTGCGCGCGCCAATGTTTCGGCAGCCCGGTCGTCATCAGTGTAAAACGGTGCCAAATCGGGGCCTAACGCAACACGTGCCGCGCCCGTAAGTGTGGCCATCGAGATCAGCAGGTCCGGAGCGCCCTCTTGTGCCAGCGTCAGCGCATCGGCCAAGACCAATCGCCCTTCGGCATCGGTGTTGTTGATCTCAACAGTCATTCCATTTCGTGCCGTCAGGATATCACCGGGTCGGAAAGCGTTGCCTGCGACCGAATTCTCAACCGCCGGGATTAAGACGCGCAGCTGAACGTTCAATTCCAGCGCCATGATCATGCAGGCCAAGCCCAACACGTTTGCCGCCCCGCCCATATCCTTTTTCATCAATCCCATCGACGCACCGGGCTTGAGGTTCAAGCCGCCGGTATCGAAACAGACTCCTTTCCCGACCAATGTCAGCTTTGGTCCGCGATTGCCCCAATTCACCTCGATCAGAC
This sequence comes from Ruegeria sp. CE9, assembly GCF_056537425.1. Classification (NCBI taxonomy): domain Bacteria; kingdom Pseudomonadati; phylum Pseudomonadota; class Alphaproteobacteria; order Rhodobacterales; family Roseobacteraceae; genus Ruegeria; species Ruegeria sp. CE9. Next base: position 139,437 of record NZ_JBQFRO010000011.1, read on the forward strand.
GCGGCGGCTGTTCTGCCGCGCGCCCGACCGCATGGATCATTGGAAAATTCTGGTCCAGCAGCGCATCACCTGTAGTGACCGAGAAGCTGGCATCGAATTCCTGTGCCAGTGTTTCTGCCGCATGTTGCAATTGCGCTGGACCCATGTCTGAAGCAGGCGTATTGACGAGATCTCGGGTCAACGCCTCGGCATTGGCCATGATCTCGGTCCGCTTCGCATCTATGCCCTCGGGGGCAATCAGTGCGGCCGTGGCAGGGCTTTGCGCGGCATAGCGGTCGAAAACGTACCCGGTCATCAGCCAGCCAAAACACTCGGCCTCAAGTACGTCGTCGGGAACGCCAGTTGCGATGTGATAGGTGCCTTTAGGCAACGTGTCCGCTGCTGCAGCCAATGGAAACCGCTTGCGTGCCCGTTTTGCGGCGCTGCCATATCCCGCCAGCGCAAATTCTGGCGTGCCTTCTGGGCCCGGGACCAGAAGAGTTTGACCCAGCGCTGCGGAAAAACCATCTGCTGCGACCCACGCGCGCACGCGATCTGGCTGATCCGTGAGCCAGCCCTCCAGATCAGATTGCGCCACTACATGTAGCGGCAGCGAAGGTTCTGAGGCGGGTGCAAAGGACAGTGTCATGCATGTCTCGGTTGATTTAGGTTTGGCACAGACTAGCTGTCTGCAGCCTGCCCGCAACCCCCCGTCAAACCGACAGGTCCTGCTGATCCCAGATCGCAGTCAGAGATCGCTCGCCCACGCGGATCAGGCGGCCCAATGTCGCCCCAGTGGCGACCGCATCGCCGGCATCCACCGTGTTGGCAACGTCACCTGCCACGCGGGCCAGTGCAGTCATGCCGATCTGTTCGGATATCGCGACCAGCGATCTGGCGCATTTGCGCAATCCGACCCAATCCCGCTGCCGCCAGAACCGTTCGCAATTCGACAGCCGCAGCGCCAACTCTTCAACCGTACGGCACATTACATCCATCGCATTGGCATCACCTAGCTGATGATACAGGCTGCTCAGGCGGTCCGGGTCCAGACGCACGGATTCCTTCTGTTCAAGTGTGATAATCTTATCCACCACATTCACCCCAATTGATATGCCCCCACGGCACGGGGTTACTCTGCCCGAATTTATCTTTGCAATTGGTTGCCGGGCAGAGGGATAATGTCTCGAATTTTGTGAGAATTCAGGTTACAGAACGGGTCAAACAAGTGAACGGGACGACAGAATGAAATTTGCCAAACCTTTGCCGAACTATCTGGTGAAACGGTATCACGGTTGGAAGGCAACCACCTATTCCGAAAATCAGGTCTGGTATCGGCGATTGGCGACCGAGGGTCAGCGCCCCCGCGCGATGGTGATTTCCTGTTGCGACAGTCGGGTTCATGTAACTTCGATTTTCGGGGCCGATCAGGGCGAGTTTTTCATTCACCGCAACATTGCCAATCTGGTGCCGCCCTACGCCCCGGATGGTGACCACCACGGCACCAGCGCAGCCATTGAATACGCTGTCACTGCGTTGAAGGTCGCGCATCTGATCGTTCTGGGCCATTCCCAATGCGGCGGCGTGCAAGGTTGTATTGATATGTGCAAAGGTCACGCGCCGCAGCTGGAAGCCAAAGAAAGCTTTGTGGGCCGCTGGATGGACATCCTTAAGCCAAAGTTCGAGTTGGTTGCCGACGTTGAAGACGGCGTCGAACAAGCGCGTCAGTTCGAGCGGCAGGCTGTCGTGGCCTCGCTGGAAAACCTGATGACCTTCCCCTTTGTGTCCTCAGCGGTCGAAGATGGTGCGCTCAGCCTGCATGGATTGTGGACCGATATCGGTGAAGGCGGATTGGAGTGTTTTGATCCGCAAGAGAAGAAATTCGTCGCGGTTTGAAGGCCAAATGCCGAATGAGGCGTGAATAAGATCGGATCAGCGCTCTGATTTCACGCCATAATTTGATATGATCCTCTTGTTTAACAGGATTCGGATCATACCCATGCGATTGATTAAACGTATTCTCGTCACCCTGCTTGTCCTCATTCTGGTGCTCGTTGGGGTGTCTTATTTGTTGCCGGGCAAGGCAGAAGTTTCGCGCAGCATTACGATTGATGCTCCGGCAGCGGCAATCTTTCCTTACGTGAATTCCATGCAGGAGACCGAGAAATGGTCCCCTTGGCTGTCCCGCGATCCGGAAACCAAGCTGAGCTACAGCGGCCCGGATGCAGGTGTTGGCAACACTCTGAACTGGAGCTCGGACAATCCGCAGGTCGGTACCGGTTCGCAGGAGATTATCGAAAGTACACCGGATCAGTCGGTGCAAACCGCCCTGGATTTTGGCCCGATGGGGACGGCAACGGCTTCGTTCGTGTTGCAGCCCGAAGGGTCGGGGACGCAAGTTACCTGGGGCTTCGTCTCAGAGCTGGGCATGAACCCCATGTCGCGTTGGATGGGCTTGATGATGGATAACTGGGTCGGCGGCGATTACGAGCGTGGGTTGGAAAATCTGAAGACACTCATTGAACAACAAGGTTGACCGCACGCCCGTAGCGATAATCCGATGGATGGAAAGAACGGGCCAAAGTCAACTTCTGATCGAACAGCGATGCCTGTGTAGTATTCACTGCACAAGAAGGAAGAATTCGCGTACGTCCGGTGTTCTGTCATTTAATTGCCAAATTTCTTTGAAAAGCCCGGGCCATGACAACAACCGACCTACCTGTTCAGCGCCCCGCCGTCGACATAGATGGCTTTGTCAACGTTTTTAGCGCAACTGTTTTCGTCGCGATTTGCTACCTTTTCAGCGGGTTTGTGGCCGACGATGCTTATATCGTTGGCCGCTATGCGATGAACGCCGCCGCTGGTCATGGCCTTGTTTATAACATTGGCGAGCAGGTTTCAGCGCTAACTTCACCTTTGCATGCGTTGCTGGAAACACTGCTTGCATATCTTGGCTTGGATCCGGTTGACAGCTACCGATTCCTTTCGCCCTTATTTGTCTTGGCAGCTTGGTATGTCGCTCAGCGCGAGGTTGGTCTGAGCGGTTATCGATTGCCGCTATTCAATGCGTTCGCACTGATGTCGCCTTTTTTGGCGTTGTGGACAGTAGGTGGGCTGGAAACGCCGATACTGAGTTGTTTCGCTACGCTGTTCATATCAAGGCTTATCGTTGTTTACCGGAACGGCGAAATTCAAACAAAAGACCTTTTCTGGCTTGGCCTATTGTCCGCGCTTATGTTCTTGACCCGACATGACAGCCTGCTGATTACTGCCCCAGTTTTGCTTACAATAACTGTGGTCGAATTCCGGCGTGTTTCACTCTGGGCCGCGGGGGCCTTTTGTTTGGCAATCTCTTCAAGCTGGTTGGTTTTTGCCAAACTGTATTACGGAGACATTCTGCCTACGTCTTACTACATCAAGTTTACTTTCGGGGGCCGAGCTCCTGTCGATAGTTTTTCGACAGTTCTGAACTTTGTTCTGCTCTCAGGTTTTGTAATACTCGCCTTCTTTGTGAGGCCTGCAAGTCGTCGCCAAGACGCTCCTTTGTCAAAGGCCATTTTTCGAGGCGCCGTCTTCAGCGTAATTTTGTTCCTAATCTATTCGAGTCGTGCGTCCGGACAGCACATGATGTTCGGTTTCAGGCTTTTTGTGCCGTATGTCGTCGGACTTGGCCTTCTCATCGTGGTGGCAATGCCGTCTCCGCGCCCTCTGATTGCGGGTCTGATTGTGACGTGGCAGACCGTAATGATTGCCGTCGTCTACTTTGGTGGCATCAACCCAGCGCCCCTAAACCGTTTACCGGTCCTCGATCGTGCTTATGCTGAATATCAATTCATCACACCAAATACATATGCTGAGTTCATGGAGATGCTGCGAGAGGATGCACGCGAGATTTCTGAGCATTGGCGCGAGACAGGTAAGTCGGAACAACCGCGCATCTACCTGCGTACCGGCGGTACGGGTTACTGGCTACCTGATTTTTATGTCTATGAGACGCTCGTAACCTATCGCCACGGATGTTTAGATAACTTGCACGATTCCATTTTCTCAGCACACTATATGCAGCAGCTTGGCTTTAGTCTGATGGGCACTGTCATCGAAGACCTTGGCCGGTCCCGCCCGGACATAGACGATAACGCCGAACTTATGTACGCCACTGAAATGGATTGGATGGGCACCTACGTGACAGGTTACCTGTATGGACCCAATCCGAAGAACCATAAACCAGGTGCAAGACTATCGGATGGTTGCACTAAGGCAGTCGAGATTCAGTGACGTAGCTGAGCGTTTGGTTCCACTATCGAAACAAGAAACCCCGCCATTGGGTGGCGGGGTTTTGGTTAAATTCTCTGGTTGTGGAGTGTAAGTTAACCCTTCTTCAGAACCTCACGGCCCAGCAGTTCTGCGATCTGTACAGCGTTCAAGGCCGCGCCTTTGCGCAAGTTGTCGGACACACACCACAGGTTCAGGCCGTTCTCAATGGTCGAGTCCTGACGGATACGGCTGATGAACGTTGCAAAGTCGCCTGCGCACTCGATGGGCGAGACGTAGCCGCCCGCTTCGCGCTTGTCGATCACCATGATACCTGGTGCCTCACGCAGGATGTCGCGGGCTTCGTCTTCGTCCAGGAATTCCTCGAACTCGATATTTACGGCCTCGGAATGGCCAACGAACACGGGAACGCGGACGCAGGTTGCGGTGACCTTGATCGACGGATCGACGATCTTTTTGGTTTCGACAACCATCTTCCATTCTTCCTTGGTCGAACCGTCTTCCATGAAGACATCGATCTGGGGAATGACGTTGAAAGCGATCTGCTTCTGGAATTTCTTCGGCTCAACCTCGGTCGTGGGGTTGTAGATGGCTTTGGTTTGATCCCAAAGCTCATCCATGCCTTCCTTACCTGCACCTGAAACCGATTGATAGGTCGATACAACCACACGCTTGATCTTGGCACGGTCATGCAGTGGCTTCAGCGCGACCACCATCTGCGCGGTCGAGCAATTGGGGTTGGCGATGATGTTTTTGTTTTTGTAGTCGTGGATCGCTTGCGGGTTACATTCCGGCACGATCAGCGGGATGTCCGGGTCATAGCGATAGAGCGACGAGTTATCGATCACCACGCAGCCAACCGCTGCCGCCTTGGGGGCGTAAACCTTGGTGGCCTCGGATCCCACAGCAAACAGTGCCATGTCCCAGCCGGTGAAATCGAAGGTGTCCAAGTCTTTGGTCGTGAGGGTCTTGTCGCCAAAAGTCACCTCGGTCCCCAAAGAACGACGGCTTGCCAGTGCAGCAAGTTCATCGACAGGGAACTGGCGCTCAGCCAGGATGTTCAGCATTTCGCGGCCCACGTTACCCGTGGCGCCGACGACGACGACGCGATAGCCCATTTCATGTCTCCAAAGTTAAGGACGCGCGTTCATAGCTGCGTTGCGGCGAAGAAAAAAGGGCTATTGAGGTATATTTTACCCGCTCACACCGATTTGTCGTGATTGCTGGTGATTAGGACTCGTCCAGAAGGCGGCGATACACCTTAACGATCGCCTTTGCTTCGCCTTCGATTCGAAAATTCTGTTCCACATGCGCGCGCGCAGTTTGCCCCGCAGCGGCCAATGCTGCGCGGTCCTTCAACATGTCTTCTAGCGCTTGTGCCAAGGCTTGAGCGTTGTCTTTTTCAACCAAACGCCCTGTCTTACCATCCTTGATCTGCGCGCTGAACGCGCCAACTCCGTGGCACGCTATTGCCGGAACGCCCGAGGCCATTGCTTCAAGCGGCGTGAGACCAAAGCCTTCGTGTCGCGCCGGAGCGACGAATAGGTCCAGCGCGCGGTAGGTCTCGACGATCTCATCCCAGGGGCGCTCACCCAGAAAATGAACACGGTCGTCCAACCCAGCATCTTTCAGCTTTTGTACCTGCTCGGCCTGAAACGCTTCGAATTCGTTCGTGGCGCGCCCGGTGAAGATCACGTGCGCATCTGGATGTTTGGGCAAAACCTGCAAAGCGGCATCAACCAGCAGGTCGACCCCTTTCTGAGGGCGGATGCGGCCAAAGCAGCCGATGAGCAGCCCATCCGGCAAGTCGAGCTTTTGGCGCAGGGCGTGCTGGTCCTCGGTTGGATGGAACAGCTCGGTATTGACGCCATGCATGATGACGGTCGCGGGGTGTTCCAGAAATGAAGCCGCCTGAGGCGTGGTGGCGATCAGCGCGTCCATTTTACGGATCAGACCCTTGGTGAACCCCGAGTGATCCCGCTGTGCAGCTGAGGTGAACAGCAGTTTATACTTGCGCCGAAATAGGTTGCGCAGGATCAGGCCCATCAGCATCTCAGTGTTTCGGCGCGCATGCCAAACCCGTTTGCGATTGGGCAGAAACAGCAGTTTCCAGAGCCTGATATGGGGTAAATCCGCTGGCAAACCGGGGCCTGTAGCGCGAATGGTGATCATCTTCTCCTGGATCGGCAGCAGTCGGACGATCGTGGTTGTCACGCCCGACAAGGAATGCTTCAGATTGGGCGCGATCACCTCAATGTCCTGCACGAGCGGTCTCCGGCTTCAGTCCACGCTGTCCCGACTGAATAGATAGATCACGCATCCAATGGCAAGAGTGGCGGCGAAAAAGCTGAAGATCGCGATATATGGCGCTGAGGGATCAATCCCCGTGCTGGCTGCATGGATACGCCCGGTTGCAAATTGCGCCAGCCCAACGCCCCCGATGCCGAAGAGGTTCAGCAACGTGACTCCGCGCCCGACCAGATGAGGGGGCACAAAGGCCCGCCCATGGGCCATGATCACTGGAAAGCTCGCGCCCAGAAAGCCAATCACAGCGAGCAGTAGAATGGATATCCAAATGCCTTGATCAATCCATAAGCACAGCAGCACCAAAGCGATCGACCCTAGGCTATTGCCGCCGAATATCACCCATTTGCGCGTCTTCAGAATGCGATCCATCGGCCCGTACGCAAAGGTGCCGGCAATCATCGCAGCCCCCATGATCAGAGTTGCCTGGCCAATCTGCGTCGTATTCAGTGCAAAAACATCGCGTAGGTAGGGACCGGCCCAAAGCCCGCGCAGCGCGGCAGAGGGCGCGTAAGCCACCAACATCAGCGGAAGGATCGCGCAAAGAGCGGGTTCTTTCAGCAGGTCCAGCACGGATCCTTTGTGCTCGGACTCGACACGATTGGGATCATGAACTGTAATCCAAATGCCTAAAGCCACCGCGCCCGATATGATCGCCAGCCCAGCCAGCGTTGCACGCCAGCCCATCAATTCAACCGCCAGCGCTGTGGGGTATGAGGCGACCAGATTGCCGACAGACCCCACACCCAGCATTACGGCGGCAAGGGTTGCAAATTTGGCCGGCGGAAACTCACGCGCGAAGATGTAGTAAGACGCCATCAGAACGGGTGAGCATCCCACGCCGATCAGGGCCATGGCCAATGCGACATGGAGTGGAGTGGTGGCGACCGCGAACAGACCCGCGCCACCCGCGCCGCCGATCAACAGCAATAGCGCCGAACTTCGCCTTGGGCCAACACGATCCAGTGCCCAACCTACGGGTATTTGCATTGCCGCAAAGATCAGAAACCAAAGGCCCGACGCAAAGGCGAGGTCTTCGGGTGTGGCCCCGATATCCCGGTCCAAATCGCTGGTGAGCACGGCTAAGAACGCACGAAAGAACTGGCTGAGGACATATGCCAGACATAATACAACCAATCCTGCCTGCATCTAGCGCCCTCTCTGCCTGAATGCCCTGCAGCGATGCTTCGCACGTCAACCAGACCTGCACAAGCGCGGCTCGCTTCAGTAGGGGCAGACATCTGTCAACTTTGGGCTATCTTCAGATCAGTTTTAGGATTTTCAGAGAGAGCCATGACCTCTTCAGATTCAGTATTTTATGATTCCGTACCCATTTCCGACAGTTTCCTGAGCCTCAGCGATCCAGCGCAGTTCATACCTTTGCCAGATACCTGGGTCATGGGTGTGGCGGATATCGTGGACTCGACCGGCGAGATCGCGCGCGGTCGGTACAAGACCGTCAATATGGTTGGGGCCGCAGTGATTTCAGGAATGATCAACGCGTTAAGCGGTCGTGACTTCCCGTATGTTTTTGGTGGGGACGGGGCCGGGTTTGCGGTGCCTAGCGAAGAGACTGAAACCGCACGGGAAACACTGGCGGCATTGCAAACCTGGGCAGAGGCTGAGTTCAATATTGCGCTACGCGCGGCGCTGGTTTCGGTGGCCGACATTCGCGCCGCAGGTCATGACCTTCGGGTAGCCCGCTATGCACCGTCCACTGGGGTTGATTATGCGATGTTCACGGGTGGTGGACTGGCTTGGGCCGAAGCGCAGATGAAATCCGGTCAATTGACCGTTCAGCCCGCTGGCCCTGACGCGCAGCCAGATCTGACCGGCCTGTCATGTCGCTGGTCCAACAGCCCGGCGCGGCTTGGTCAGATCGTGTCGCTGGTCATACAGCCAACATCAGAGTCTACTGAGGCAGATTTTGCCGCTTTGTCCCAATCCGTTTTGTCCTTGGCCGAAGGGTTAGAGCGTGCTGGCCACCCGGTGCCACCTAAAGGACCACCGATGAGCTGGCCACCGCCAGGCGTTGACATTGACGCCCATGTCTCGCGCGCTGGGCGCAACTTGCTGTTGCAGAAGGTCCGTCTGACAATTGGCAACATGCTGATCGGTTTGCTGTTCAAAACCGGCCTGCGCCTGGGTCAATTCGAACCCAATCATTACAAAGAAATGGTCAGCCGCAATGCGGATTTTCGCAAGTTCGATGACGGGCTGAAGATGACGCTGGATTGTGACCTAGAGACGCTGAGGCAGCTCACCCAAATGCTGGACGACGCGCAGGCAGAGGGAAAAATCCGATACGGACTGCATGCCCAGCAAGAGGCGATGATGACCTGCTTTGTGCCCTCGGCCATGCGCGATGACCATGTGCATTTCGTTGACGGGGCCTCGGGCGGGTATGCTCAGGCCGCGGCATCGATGCGGAGTTAAAGCCTCCGCGCAATCTCGGTGATGACGTCATAGGCCATCATGACGTCTTCTTCAGTGGTTTCGAATTGACCGGCCTGAAAGCGGATGACCAAATCACCGTCCACACGGGTCTGGGTCAGATATATCCGCCCGTCATCATTGATTGCATTCACCAAGCGAAGGTTCAGATCGTCCAGATTCGTGTCGCCTTCAGGCTCATACCGGAAAGTCCACAGCGACCACATCGGGGGCGTCACGATCCGAAAATCCGGCTCGGACGCCAGCCGATCATGCAGCGCCACAGACCAGTTGACGTGATTGCGCAGCCGTTGCCTCAGCCCTTCCAGCCCATAGGCCCGGATGACAAACCACAGCTTCAGCGCGCGGAACCGGCGACCCAACGGCACCGACCATTCCGAATAATTGATGATCCCGTCTTTGCCATGTGTCTTCAGATATTCCGGGCTGATAGCTAGCGTACGGACCAGATCATCGGGATTTTTCAGGAAATGCGCGCAGCAATCGAATTGAACGCCGAGCCACTTGTGGGGATTGAACACGATGCTGTCAGCCTGATCGATCCCTGGCCAATAGTGACGGTATTCCGGGCAGATCATGGCTGACCCGGCCCAAGCGGCATCGACATGGGAATACAGGCCATATTCCTGTGCGATCTCAAGGCAGCGATCCACGGGATCAGTTGCACCGGTTCCCGTTCCGCCAACACAAAGGATCACGCTTGTTGGTTGAAAACCAGAGTCTAAATCGGCTTGAATAGCCGCCTCCAGCGCTTCTGGATCCATCCCACGCCAGTCGCCTTGCACCGGGATGCGCACCAAATTGTCTTGTCCGATTCCGGCAACCCAGATTGCACGGTCGATCGAGGTATGAACCTCGGAAGAACAATAAATGCGCAGGGGTTTTTGGCCGAACAGACCTTGGGTGTTCCCCTGCCAATTCATCGCTTTTTCGCGCATGGTCAGCACAGCCGCCAGCGTTGCAGATGAGGCCGAATCCTGAATGACCCCGGCAAATCCACTGGGCAGGTCCAGTGCCTCGCGCAGCCAGTCCATCATCCGGGTTTCCATCTCGGTTGCGGCGGGTGAGGTCTGCCACAGCATGCATTGCGGCGCGATCGCACTGGCGAGGAACTCAGCCAGCACCGACGGGGCCGAAGCGTTCGAGTTAAAGTAGGCGAAGAACCGAGGGTGCTGCCAATGGGTGATGCCGGGCATTACGATGTCTTCGAAATCGCGAAAGATATCTTCGATTGGCTCGGCCTGTTCAGGCGGGTGCGCGGGCAAAGCGTTCAGGATATCGCCCGGCTCGGTCCGGGCACGGACAGGTTTGTCGCCAACTTTCAGGTGATAGTCCTGCGTCCACTCGGCGACCTTCTTGCCCCAATCGGAGAATTCATTCCAATTCATCTTGTGCCCCCCCAAAAAACCTTCACGTAGGACGCATATAATAAACAAGTTAAGTAAAGTCCAGAAAGCGATACGCGTCCTGAACCAACGTTCTATTGCGAAATTACTGGAATTGCGCGAAAATTCCTTATGACCAGAAACTTACCACGGACGTCCCGATCCTTACCGATTGCGCTGCTGCGTGCGCGGGAAAAGGTGATGGGGCCAATTCGGGGTGTGCTCACCGATGCTGGCGTTACCGAGCAACAATGGCGCGTTCTGCGGGTTTTGCAAGAAGAAGGGCCGCAAGAACCAACTCAGATCGCCGAGCGCGCTTGTCTATTGTTGCCCAGCCTGACCCGCATTCTGAAAAAGCTCGAAGACAACAATCTAATCATGAGGCGGCAGGATACCAAAGATCGTCGCCGCCAGATTGTCGAAATCAGCGAAAACGGATTACAAATTATCGATGCCAATCTAGCGGAGATGTTGGAATTGGCAGAACACACGCGCGCATTGCTTGGGGCCGAGCGGCACGAAATGCTGTTGGACCTGCTGGTTGAACTTCACGAGTTGGAAGCTTAGACGCAGCAAAGTACAGTCTCTAACCAAGCGAAAAATCGCTCCGCGGACCCAATTCGATGCCCCAGGTAAACAGCTTTTGGGACGTATTTGGCAAAACCCGTTGCCCGTCGTTGTTTCGCGTCGTAGCCTCATGGTGATACTGAGCAAACGGTATAGTCAAATGGAAGGACAAAACTCGCAAGACCCGGCATCCCCTGCACATTTCGTAAAGCAGGATCTAAGCGAGCGAGTGGGCGCGCGTGTACGACGGGCGCGGCAAATGCGCGGTATACCGCGCCGGGTCCTGTCTGAAACCTCAGGTGTCTCTCCACGCTATTTGGCACAGCTCGAAGCGGGTGAGGGAAATATTTCAATCGGAGTTTTGTACCGGGTCGCGCAGGCCCTGGACTACAAGGCGGAATGGCTGATCGGAGAGGATGATCCGTGGGATTCGGATGCCTTGCAGATCTTAGAATTGTTTCGGCAAGCCAGTGAGGATGTCAAAGAGAGTGTCAGGCGCGCTTTGCTCCCTCATCAAGAAGAGGACGCGCGCGCGCATCGGGTTTGCATGATCGGATTGCGCGGGGCGGGCAAGTCGACTCTTGGTGCTTTGCTGGCTGCGGCACAGGACCAGCCCTTCGTTGAATTGACTGCCATGATCGAAGAGATGGCGGGTATGCCAATGTCTGAGGTGATGGCGTTCTTCGGACAAGATGGTTATCGCAATCTGGAAGCTCAGGCGCTGGATCGAGTGATTGACGAGCATGATCGGGTGGTTCTTGCCGTTGCGGGTGGGATCGTTTCCGAGCCGTCGACCTATTCCACGCTGCTAAGCCGATTTCATACCGTCTGGCTCAGGGCTTCGCCGACAGAGCATATGGATCGTGTGCGCGCCCAAGGGGACGAACGCCCGATGGCCGGAAACCCTAGGGCGATGGAGCAGCTCAAGAGCATGTTGGCCAGTCGTGAGGCCTTGTATGGGCGGGCAGATGCACAGCTGGATACCTCTGGTCGCAGCCCCGAGGTTTCGCTAAGCGAATTGCGGCACCTCATCAGCGAGCACGGGTTCCTGATCAACGCCTAGACGCTATTTGGGAGTCTTGAGCCAATCGTCATCAAATCTGACGTCATCCAGATCCGCAAACCGACACACTCTTTCAAGTTCTGACTGCAGCCGCCAGGTTCTTGCATCAGACCAGCGCACCGTCCGTTCTGGCCAAACAGCGCGGACACGCAACATGCCACGATCACGCTGCGCCTTCATGTCGATACGACCGATCAATCGGTTTCCTTCCAGCAAAGGAAAGACGTAGTAGCCGTAGATACGTTTGGGTTCAGGGACGAACACTTCGATCCGGTAGTGAAACCCGAACAACCGCTGTGCCCGGTTTCTATCACGCAACATTGGATCAAAAGGGCTAAGGACCCTGATCCGGCCCGGAGCTTCGGGCAGCGTTGCGGCATGTTCACATGTGCCCGGGCGGGCGAATACCTTTCGCTCCTTCCCGTCAGCACATTCGATGGAAACTTCCTGAATAATACCGTGTGTTAGAGCTTGTTCGCACCAAGATTTTGCTTCGGCTGCGCTAACCGTATCCCAGAACGCTGCAATCTCCCCGGATGTGGCAAAACCCAACCGGTCAAGCGCAGCGTTACACAGCCAATCGGTGGTTTCATCGGCGTCGCAGGGTAAATTGCCAGGACAAAGATGGGTGTCGATCACGCGTTCGGTCAGATCGTATCGCTTTTGAAACCCGTCACGGCCTACCACGGTCAGCGCGCCGGATCGCCAAAGATATTCCAGTGCTGTTTTGGATGGATGCCAATCCCACCAGCCGCCTGACCCTTTCTTTTCGTCTTTCCCCACATCGGACGACCCGACCGGGCCATGATCGCGGATATGCTGCAGGACGGTTTCGAATTTCTGTTCAAACCCATCGCGCCGCCAGTTTTTCCAGCGCGCTTTCAACATTTCGGCATCGCGCAGAAATCGCAGATGCCAGTGACGATAAAAGTCCATCGGGATCACGGCCGCATCGTGAGTCCAATGCTCGAACAATGCCCGGTCGCGTTCATAAAGCCGTTTTAGGTGGCGCGCACGATAGCTGGGCCTGCGTGCATACAGGATCATATCGTGCGCACGGGCGACTGTGTTAATGCTGTCGAGTTGCACAAACCCCAGCCGATGGATCAGCTGTAACAGATCATCACCCTTGGACCCGCCTGAGGGCTGCTCTAACAGCGCATGGCGGTCCATAAACAGGGCACGCGCAGCCCGATTGTCCAGATGTTGCAGCGCCATAAGGCTTAACGCCGTTTCAGCGTGTCGCCAAAGCTGATCTTGGGAGTCAGAGTGACGCGGGTTTCCACTTCGGAATCCGGATCGGCCAGTTTCGCCGCGATGATTTCTGCCGCAGTACGTCCGATCTCGGTTCGGCACGCATCCATGGTGGCCAGCTTGCGTGGTAGACCCTGCAGCAGTTCGACATTGTTGAACCCGGCCAATCCAATCTGGCCGGGGACATCAATCCCCTGATCCAGCAGATACAGCAACCCGCCGGCACCAATCATATCGTTGGAATAATACAGGAAATCCAATTCGGGCGAACGTTCAAGCATCGCTTGGGTCATCTCGCGCCCCTTGGCTAATGCGGAACCGCCCGAATAGAACTCGCGGTCCTCGATCTCAATCCCGTGCTTGCCCAGCACTTCCGTGAAGCCTTCAAACCGCTTTCTGGCGCGGTGATCCAGCGGCATCTTGGTGCCCATAAAGCCGATATGCTCATAGCCAGCCTTTAGAATGGCTTGCGCCATCTCTCGTCCTGCGCGCCTGTGAGATATCCCCACCATTGCGTCCACGGGCTTGCCGTCAGTGTCCATGATCTCAACCACGGGAATGCCGGCAGAATCCAGCATGGCGCGTGCCGCTTCGGTATGTTCCAACCCTGCGATGATCACACCCGAAGGCCGCCACGAGAGCATCTCGTACAGCACTTTTTCTTCCTTTTCGGGCAGATAATCGGTGACACCGACTACCGGCTGCAGCTCAGTGTCTTCCAGCACTTGATTAACGCCGGTCAGCACCTCTGGGAAGACCATATTCGATAGCGACGGGATGATCACCGCCACCAGATTTACGCGGCTCGACGCCAATGCTCCCGCGATTTTGTTGGGCACATATCCCAGCTCTTTTGCAGCGGCCAGAACCCGAGTCCGGGTAGCATCCGAGACATCCCCGCGATTGCGCAGCACCCGGCTGACGGTCATCTCGGATACTCCGGACGCTTCCGAGACATCGCGAAGGGTAAGCGGGCGTTTTGTTTCTGTTGTCACCGGGGTACCTGCATTGTTTGTTTGCCCCGATGGTAGCGTGAACAGGGCAAACTGTTCAACTGTTACGCAAAGCTCATGACAATCCGTAAAAACCCCGCTACAGAAAACGACGCGCGGCCCCGTGGCTCAACTGGATAGAGCAGCCCCCTCCTAAGGGGCAGGTTGCAGGTTCGAATCCTGCCGGGGTCGCCAGAGACTTTCGAACCATCCTGATTACAGGCCTTAGCGGCTGAAGCTCGATCTATCGAGAAATGTCGGGGTATATACCGTCACTTCTTGCCGGGAGTTCCATCGAATTTCTTCTCAATGTCGCTCCAGCAATCGATATAGTCATCTTGCAGTGGCGCTTCGTTGGCGGCGAAGGCGGTCAAATGTTGCGGAAAACGGGTTTCGAACATGAAGGACATGGTGTTGTCCAGCTTGTCGGGCCCCAGGTTTGAATTCGAAGCCTTCTCGAATGCGTCGCGATCCGGGCCATGGGGCAGCATCATGTTGTGCAAGCTCATACCGCCGGGGACAAAGCCCTGCGGTTTCGCATCATACTGGCCGTAGATGTTGCCCATCAGCTCGGACATGATGTTCTTGTGGTACCACGGCGGGCGGAACGTATCTTCCATAACCATCCAGCGTTCGCGGAACAGGACAAAGTCGATATTGGCAGTTCCCGGTTGGCCCGACGGGGCGGTCAGCACTGTGAAGATTGACGGATCCGGATGATCGAACAGGATCGCTCCGACCGGGCAATAGGTGCGCAGGTCATATTTTACTGGCGCATAATTGCCGTGCCACGCCACTACGTCCAGCGGGCTGTGATCGATCTTGGTCTGGTGGAACTGTCCGCACCATTTGATGGTTACGGTCGAAGGCACCTCACGATCTTCAAACGCCGCGACCGGCGCTTTGAAATCGCGCGGGTTGGCCATGCAGTTGGCGCCAATCGGACCGCGACCGGGCAGTTCAAATTTCTGGCCATAGTTTTCGCACACGAACCCGCGCGCCGGACCCCCCAAAACCTCGACGCGGTACACAAGGCCGCGTGGAATGATGGCGATTTCCTTGGGCTCAAGGTCGATGATTCCCAACTCGGTATAGAATCGCAAAACGCCTTCTTGCGGCACAACCAACAGCTCGGAATCGGCCGAGAAGAAATAGTCATCCTCCATCGACGTGTTTACCAAGTAGATATGACTGGCCATACCCACCTGAGTGTTCACGTCCCCGGCTGTCGTCATGGTATGCATACCGGTGACCCAAGTCAGTCGTTCTTCAGTGTGGGGTACCGGGTTCCAGCGGTATTGGCCCAGGCTGATCACATCGGGGTCGACATTGGGCGCTGAAATCCAATGCGGTACATCGATTTTTTCGTAACGGTGTGAATGCTTTACCGAAGGGCGAATGCGATAGCACCAGGTACGCTCATTCTGGTGCGCGGGCGCAGTAAAGGCTGTGCCCGAAAGCTGCTCGCCATAGAGGCCATAGTTACATTTCTGCGGGCTGTTCATACCTTGCGGCAGGGCGTCAGGCAGCGCTTCGGTCTCATAATCATTGCCGAAACCAGGCATATATCCAGCATGCGGACCCTTCAGGGAAGGGGCAATCGTCATACGTTCGGGTTTTGATATTTCATTCATTTTGCGCGTTCCTTCCGAGCAGAAGCGATCGAAGTTGAGCGCTTTGGTAATAGTTGACTTTGTAACTAACAAGCGTGAGGGGTGATGATCTGGAAAAAACATGAGTGAAATTTGCAGGAGTCAGAGACGGCAAGACATGGCGCTCTGTTTGGTCCAGAAAGCTAAGGTTTGGAAATGGGCGCAATTGGCCGCGATGACTCCGGGCGAATACACTATTTCCACGAAATAAATCTATGGTCGAAACTTGGAGTAGTTCGACCAATTGTATTCAGCTCTTATCAGGCGTTCGAAATCTTCGAAATGTTACGAACAATCGCTGCAGAGATACTAAAATTTTGGGGATGTTTGGTGCCCAGGAGAGGACTCGAACCTCCACGTCCATACGGACACTAGCACCTGAAGCTAGCGCGTCTACCAATTCCGCCACCTGGGCAGGTGTCGTGGAGGGGCGTTTAAGCTGACTGGCGGAAGGCGTCAACCGGATTCGAGGTGATTTTAAAAGTTTTTTGACGCAACACCCAAGATCGGTTTCAAACGCTGGATTTTCAGAGCCGCGCGGCGTTATTGCGCCTTGTTCAACGGACGCTTGAGCGCTAGACCAACTCAGAACCAGATAGCAGGAGCGCCATCATGTCGAAACTGGTCACGATTTACGGTGGATCAGGCTTTGTTGGCCGATATATCGCACGACGTATGGCTGCCAAGGGCTGGCGCGTCCGCGTGGCCGTGCGCCGCCCAAATGAGGCGATGTTTGTCAGACCTTATGGTGCGGTTGGACAGGTCGAGCCGATCTTGTGCAACATTCGCGACGATGCCTCGGTCGCTGCTGCGATGCATGGTGCCGATGCAGTGGTGAATTGCGTGGGTGTCCTGAACGAACTGGGCAAGAACGCGTTTGACGCGGTGCAGGCCGATGGTGCTGAACGGATTGCCCGGCTGGCGGCCGCGCAGGGTGTTGAGCGTATGGTGCACATCTCAGCCATCGGTGCTGATGCGGATTCTGACAGCGAATATGCGCGCACCAAAGCGCAGGGCGAGTCAGGAGTGCTGCAACACATGCCGGGTGCGATCGTCCTGCGCCCTTCGGTCATATTCGGAACCGAAGACCAGTTTTTCAACCGCTTTGCGGGGATGACCCGGATGAGCCCGTTCCTGCCGCTTGTCGGGGCGGATACGAAGTTTCAGCCCGTATACGTGGATGATGTCGCTCAGGCGGCCGTTCAGGGCGTTTTGGGCGATGCGCCCGCAGGTATTTACGAGCTTGGCGGGCCAGAAGTGAAATCCTTCCGTGCGCTGATGCAGCAGATGCTGGACGTAATCCACCGTCGCCGGATCATCATCGGCATGCCTTTCTGGGCGGCGAAGATCATGGCGGGCGTGTTAGATATCGCCAAATTTGTCAGTTTCCAGCTGTTCCCGAACCACATTCTGACCCGCGACCAGCTTAAGAACCTGCGGCGTGACAACGTGGTTGCACAAGACGCCAAGGGATTTGTGGATCTCGGGATCGAACCGACGACTCTGGAATCGATATTGCCAGAGTATCTCTGGAAGTTCCGGCCCTCTGGTCAGTATGATGAGATTCAGGATTCGGCCAAAAACCTGAAGATCTGATCAACTGTAGGCGATCACCAGCAAAATCGCGCCAAGGATCACCCGATAGATTACGTAGGGTGTGAAGCTGACGCTGCGCAATAGCCGCATCATTAGGCTGAGGGCCAGTAGCGCAGCGATAAAGGCAAACGCTGCGGCGATTGCACCGTCCTTGGCCAATTGCGCGTTGGAGTCTCGGATCACGTCAACCGACAACAGTGTGCCGGAAGCTATGATCGTTGGAATGGACATCAGCATCGCAATTCGGGCCCCATCTTCTCGGGTATAGCCCAATTGGCGCGCGCCGGTGATCGTGATCCCCGAGCGTGAGGTGCCTGGGATTAGGGCCAATACCTGCCATAGCCCCATGATCAATGCGTCCTTGAAGCCCCAGTCGTTGGCCTCTTTGGTCTGCGCGCCGTTCTGATCCATCCAATAAAGCAACAGGCCAAACCCAAGCATTGTCCAGCCTATTACTGCGACCGAACGAAGTGATTGCTCAAGCCCTGTCAGGTACAAAATCGCGCCCGCAATGACCGTGGGAATTGTTGCGATGACCAAACCCAGTGCCAATCGGGCCTGAGGGGTATCAGTTTGCCCGCGCAAGACCTCTGGCAGTCCGGCCAGCGCTTGTTTCACATCGGACCAGAAGTACAAAATAACCGCGCCAAGCGTGCCCACATGTACCGCAACATCAATTGCCAAGCCTTGATCGGTTGCGCCGGTAAGGCTGGGTAACAGGATCAGGTGCCCAGAGGATGAGACAGGCAGGAATTCGGTGACGCCCTGAATCATCGCCACGAGAATCAAGTGAAAAAGGCTCATCTGCTCTGCCAACGCTTTGGTCGTTTTGTCGATAACAATGGGTATTTGCGTGCTGCTGTAAAGGGAAGTGTGCATATAGGTCCGAATCGGAACTAAAAGTTGTTAAAAACCTCAAAAAAATACACCCTTTCCCGCGATTTTCCAATTTTAGGTCAGTACAGTTGACTTTTCATCCTCAATGACTTCACTTAAAGAGACCCGACCAAGCCAATTCATGGAGTCTGACCCGTGGCCAAGCAACCGATGCTGAAATTTGTGCAGATCGATCGCGTCATGCCTGAAAAGCGTGCCGCAAATGACCGCAAAGAGGACTTTGATGAAATCTACGCCGATTACGCTGCGGAAAAAGCGGCCGAGCAGGCGAGTCGGTGCAGCCAGTGCGGTGTGCCTTATTGTCAGTCGCATTGCCCTCTACACAACAATATCCCGGACTGGCTGCACCTGACCGCCACCGGACGTCTGGAAGAGGCTTATGCGACCAGTCAGGCGACCAATACGTTTCCTGAGATCTGTGGCCGTATTTGCCCGCAGGACCGGTTGTGCGAAGGCAATTGCGTCATCGAGCAATCGGGCCATGGGACGGTCACGATTGGTACGATCGAAAAATACATCACCGATACCGCCTGGGACAAAGGTTGGGTCAAACCCGTTCAGCCCGGTGCTGAACGCGGCGAAAGCGTAGGGATCATTGGTGGTGGTCCGGGCGGCTTGGCTGCGGCAGATATGTTGCGGCGGGCTGGTATTCAGGTCACGGTATATGATCGCTATGACCGCGCTGGCGGATTGCTGATGTACGGTATCCCGGGCTTCAAGCTGGAAAAAGACATCGTTCAGCGCCGCAATGACCTGCTGGCAGATGGTGGTGTCGAATTCGTTCTGAACTGCGACGTAGACGCCGCCAAGTTTGAGGAAATCCGCTTAAAACATGATGCGGTGATCATCGCCACGGGCGTTTACAAATCGCGCGACCTGTCCATGCCGGGCAGCGGTCTGGCGGGTATTGAAAAGGCGATCGATTTCCTAACCGCTTCGAACCGCAAAAGCTTTGGTGATGCAGTCGAAGATTTTGACAACGGCCGCCTGAATGCAGAAGGCAAAAAGGTTGTTGTGATCGGCGGTGGCGATACAGCAATGGATTGCGTACGTACATCGATCCGTCAGGGTGCAACCTCGGTCAAATGTCTATACCGTCGCGACCGCGCCAACATGCCGGGATCGCAGCGTGAAACCCAGAACGCCGAAGAAGAAGGCGTGGTGTTCGAGTGGCTCAGCGCGCCTAAAGGCTTTACCGGAGATGATAAGGTCTCGGGCGTGATGGTTCAGAAAATGCGTTTGGGTCAACCCGATGCGTCGGGCCGTCAGGCCCCCGAAGTGATCGAAGGCGCCGACTATGTGGAAGACGCCGATCTGGTGATCAAGGCGTTGGGATTTGAGCCCGAAGACCTGCCCACCCTGTTCGGCCAACCCGACCTGCCGGTGACCCGCTGGGGGACCGTCAAGGCTGCTTTCCAGACCGGTGAGACCGAGATGGAGGGCGTCTACGCCATTGGTGACATCGTGCGTGGTGCGTCACTGGTGGTTTGGGCGATCCGCGACGGTCGTGACTGCGCCGACGCCATCATCGATCGCTTTAACAGCAAAGCTGTGGTTGCAGCCGAGTAACTAAATGCCCAGCGACAGGAGGGTCTGATGCCCGAATTGCAAGGTCAATGCATGTGCGGCGCAGTGACTGTGACCGCGACTCCGGCGAAAGACTCGCTGGGCGCGTGCCATTGTGACCAATGCCGCCGCTGGACCAGCTCTATGCTGGTGACGTTTCAGGCCGAGCCCGGCTATGCCGCCTTGGGCCCGGTCAAAACCTACACCTCGTCCGATTGGGCCGAGCGTGCCTTTTGCGCCGATTGTGGTTCAGCGCTTTGGTACCGGATCACCCTACCAGGCGAGATGCATGGGCATACACAAATGGCAGCAGGCCTGTTCGAAGATACAGGCCACCCGCTGCAACTGGAACTTTACATCGACAAAAAACCCGGCGGGTATGCGTTCGAAGGTGAGCGCCGGCAGATGACCAAGACGCAGGTCGAAGCCATGTTTGCCCAGCCGGAAGAAGGAGACAGCCAATGACCAAATATGATGCCGATTGGGTGCAGGCCGAAGAAACCAAACGCAAATGGATGGCTGAAAATGGTCTCTATTCCGAGCAGGAAGAGCATTCTTCCTGTGGGGTAGGGCTTGTTGTGTCTGTCGACGGCAAGCCTTCGCGCAAGGTGGTTGACGCAGGCATTGATGCGCTAAAAGCGATCTGGCACCGCGGGGCTGTTGATGCCGATGGCAAAACCGGTGATGGCGCGGGCATCCATGTTCAGATCCCGGTGCGTTTCTTCTACGACCAGATCCGCCGGACAGGGCATGAGCCCAATTTGGACGAACTGATCGCCGTTGGTCAGGTATTCCTGCCACGCACGGATTTTGGCGCGCAGGAACAGTGCCGGACTATCGTGGAAACCGAAGTTCTGCGCATGGGCTATTACATCTATGGCTGGCGGCATGTGCCCGTGGATGTGACTTGCCTGGGTGAAAAGGCCAACGCAACCCGACCCGAGATCGAGCAGATCCTGATTTCGAACTCCAAGGGTGTGGACGAAGAGACGTTTGAGCGTGAGCTGTATGTTATTCGCCGCCGCATCGAAAAGGCAGCTTTGGCCGCGGGCATTTCCGGGCTTTATCTGGCGTCTCTGTCTTGCAGGTCGATTATCTACAAAGGCATGATGCTGGCCGAACAGGTGGCGGTCTTCTACCCGGACCTGATGGACGAGCGCTTTGAATCCGCTTTTGCGATCTATCACCAGCGTTATTCGACCAACACCTTCCCGCAGTGGTGGCTGGCGCAGCCCTTCCGCATGTTGGCGCATAACGGCGAGATCAACACGCTTAAGGGCAATATCAACTGGATGAAAAGCCACGAGATCCGCATGACCTCGGACAGCTTTGGTGACTATGCCGAAGATATTAAGCCGATCATCGCAGGCGGATCGTCGGATTCCGCTGCATTAGACTCGGTTTTTGAGGTTCTGGTGCGTGCGGGCCGCTCGGCTCCGATGGCAAAGACCATGCTGGTTCCGGAAAGCTGGTCCAAGCAGGCGGTTGAGCTGCCGCAGGCATGGCGTGACATGTATTCCTACTGCAATTCGGTGATGGAACCTTGGGATGGCCCTGCCGCGCTGGCCATGACCGACGGCCGTTGGGTTTGCGCCGGGCTGGACCGGAACGGTCTGCGCCCGATGCGCTATGTCGTAACCGGGGACGGATTGGTGATTGCCGGATCCGAGGCCGGGATGGTTCCGATCGATGAGGCATCGGTCACTGAAAAGGGCGCTTTGGGCCCGGGACAGATGCTGGCCGTGGATATGAAGAAGGGCAAACTGTTCCGCGATACACAGATCAAGGACAAACTGGCGCGCGCCCTTCCATTTGGCGAGTGGGTTGGTAAGATCAATGATCTGGACGGAACGCTGGCCGGCGCGTCCGAAGCACCGATCTTCAAAGGTGAAGAGCTGCGAAAGCGGCAGATCGCAGCCGGGTACTCGGTTGAGGAACTGGAACAAATTCTGGCACCGATGGCCGAGGATGGCAAAGAGGCGCTGGCGTCTATGGGGGATGACACCCCGTCGGCTGTTTTGTCCAAGCAATACCGCCCGCTAAGCCATTTCTTCCGTCAGAACTTTAGCCAGGTCACGAACCCTCCGATCGACAGCCTGCGCGAATACCGCGTGATGTCGCTGAAGACGCGTTTCGGGAACCTCAAGAACGTGTTGGACGAAGACAGCAGCCAGACCGAGATCATCGTTCTGGAAAGCCCATTTGTCGGGAACGCGCAGTGGGACATCCTGGTAGAAAATCTGGGATCTCCGCTGGCTGAAATCGATTGTAGCTTTGAGCCCGGCCAGGGCGCGCTAAGCGCGGCTTTGGCCCGTGTTAGAGCCGAAGCGGAAGAGGCCGTGCGCTCTGGCGCAGGACATTTGGTGTTGTCGGATATGAATTCGGGCGAGGGTCGTGTGGCCATGCCGATGATCCTTGCGACCAGCGCCGTGCACTCGCACCTGACGCGCCAGGGGCTGCGCACCTTCTGTTCACTGAACGTGCGATCCGCAGAATGCGTCGATCCACATTACTTCGCGGTTTTGATCGGCTGTGGCGCGACCGTTGTTAATGCTTATCTGGCCGAGGATTCTCTTGCAGATCGCATTGATCGCGGCTTGCTGGATGGAACGCTTACAGAAAACGTTGCACGGTTCCGCGAAGCCATCGATCAGGGCCTGCTGAAGATCATGGCCAAGATGGGGATTTCGGTGATTTCCTCATATCGTGGTGGCCTGAATTTTGAGGCCGTAGGCCTCAGCCGCGCGATGGTGGCTGAGTACTTCCCCGGCATGACCAGCCGTATCTCGGGCATCGGCGTCACCGGTATTCAAACCAAGCTGGAAGAGATCCACGCCAAAGGCTGGGACAGCGGATTGGACGTGTTGCCCATCGGGGGTTTCTACAAATCGCGCAAATCGGGTGAGACTCACGCGTGGGAAGCGACCTCGATGCATATGATGCAAATGGCCTGTAACAGAGCCTCATATGAGCTGTGGAAGCAATACTCGGCCAAGATGCAGTCGAACCCGCCGATCCACCTGCGCGACCTGATGGATTTCAAACCAATGGGTAAGCCGGTGCCGATTGAAGAGGTCGAATCGATCACATCTATCCGCAAACGCTTTGTCACACCGGGCATGTCGCTGGGCGCGCTGTCGCCCGAGGCGCACAAGACGCTGAACGTGGCGATGAACCGGATCGGAGCAAAGTCCGACAGTGGCGAAGGTGGCGAAGATCCGGCGCATTTCGTGCCCGAGCCTAACGGTGACAATCCATCGGCCAAGATCAAACAGGTGGCCTCGGGCCGGTTTGGCGTGACCGCCGAGTACCTGAACCAGTGTGAAGAGCTTGAGATCAAGGTAGCCCAGGGTGCGAAACCCGGTGAAGGCGGTCAGCTACCCGGCATGAAGGTCACCGACCTGATCGCTCGTCTGCGGCATTCAACCAAGGGCGTGACCCTTATCTCACCGCCACCGCATCACGACATCTACTCGATCGAGGATTTGGCGCAGCTGATCTATGACCTGAAACAGATCAACCCGCGCTGTAAGGTGACGGTAAAGCTGGTGGCGTCTTCGGGCGTTGGCACGATTGCTGCAGGTGTGGCCAAGGCGAAAGCGGATATTATCCTGATTTCGGGTCACAATGGCGGAACGGGCGCGTCGCCCGCAACCAGTATCAAATACGCTGGACTGCCGTGGGAGATGGGCCTGACCGAGGCGCATCAGGTTCTGGCGATGAACAACCTGCGCGACCGCGTGACCCTGCGGACCGATGGTGGCTTGCGCACCGGGCGCGACATCGTCATGGCCGCGATGATGGGGGCCGAGGAATTCGGAATCGGCACCGCCGCCCTGATCGCGATGGGCTGTATCATGGTGCGTCAGTGCCAGTCGAACACCTGCCCGGTTGGTGTGTGCACGCAGGACGAGTCCTTACGTGCCAAATTCACCGGCAATGCGGATAAGGTGGTGAACCTTATCACCTTCTACGCGCAAGAAGTACGCGAGCTGCTGGCCAGCCTCGGTGCGCGTTCAGTGGATGAAATCATCGGTCGGGCCGATCTGTTGGCTCAGGTCAGCCGAGGCTCGGCACATCTGGATGATCTGGACCTCAACCCGCTGCTGATCACCGTCGATGGCGCGCATGACATCGTCTACAACCGCGACAAGGACCGCAACGCAGTGCAGGATACACTGGACGCTGAAATCGTGCGCGATGCAGCCCGATTCCTGAAAGACGGTGAAAAGATGCAGCTGTCTTATGCAGTGCAGAACACGCATCGGACCGTTGGCACACGTGTTTCCAGCCATATCGTGCAGAATTTCGGGATGCAAAACACGTTCCAGAATGACCATCTGCACGTGAAGCTGCAAGGCTCGGCTGGTCAGTCGCTGGGGGCCTTTGCGGCTCCGGGCCTTAAGCTTGAGGTATCGGGTGATGCCAATGATTATGTTGGCAAAGGTCTTTCGGGCGGCATGATTGTCGTTCGACCGCCGCAGGTCAGCCCGCTGAAGGCAGATGACAACACCATCATCGGCAATACCGTTCTGTATGGCGCAACCGACGGTCACCTGTTCGCGGCTGGCCGCGCGGGTGAGCGGTTCGCGGTGCGAAACTCGGGCGCCAAGGTGGTGATCGAAGGCTGCGGTTCGAACGGATGTGAATACATGACCGGCGGTGTGGCCGTGATCCTAGGTGACATTGGGGCAAACTTTGGTGCGGGTATGACAGGCGGTATGGCCTATCTGTACGATCCCGAAGGCAAAGCCGAACAGCTGATGAATATGGAGACATTGGTCACTTGCCCTGTGACAGTGGAGCATTGGGAAACGCAGCTGAAAGCGATGGTCGAGCGCCACGTGGAAGAAACCAACAGCCGCAAGGGAATTGATATCCTGCAGCACTGGGAAGTGGAAAAGGCCAACTTCCTTCAAGTTTGCCCGAGAGAGATGCTGAACAAACTCAGCCATCCTCTAACCTCTGAAATGGCGGCCGTTCCTGCAGAATAGGCCCCGATACAGCGAGAATCATGGACCCGGCGTGTCGTTTCCAGCACGCCGGGTTTTCTATTGTGCGCACTTATTGTTTCCAATTGTTGTGCAATGCGGGTTAAAACGCCTAGCTTTGGTCATAGTTTATTCGGGAAATGCAGGCATGATGCCGTCCCAATGATGTGAGTTAAGTGGAGTATCGGTGTGCCCACGACCTATACAGACCAGTTTTTTGTGCTCGACCCGGCGAACCCGGGTGCGAACGGAACGGTGGTTGGAACCACGCTGAACGTTGAGGTCTTTGATATCGTCGATCAGAACGACGATGACCTGATCAACCGGCTGAACGGTGATTCCGTCGACGGTTCAGACATTACTGCGTCCTACTTTGACGACGTCGTAACCATCGAGCTGCCGAGCGGTGTAGAGGTGACTTACGTCGGTGTGACATTCTACCTCGCAGATGGGCGTGAGGTTTTTACACCCACTGACGGGCAGGTTCTGCAGCAGGGCACTTTTGTATCCTCGTCGGTCACCGATTTCAGCGATGATGGCGCGTCCTTTGGGTCTGTGGACATAGCCAATGGGGATTTGGGTCCGCCCTGCTTTACACCCGGCACGTTGATCGAAACACCTGACGGGCCAAGGCTGGTTGAGGATCTGAAGCCGGGCGATTTGATCACGACGGCCGATAGCGGTGCAAAACCTTTGCTCTGGGTTGGCCGGACAACTGTGGCGGCCGAAGGAAAGCTGGCGCCGATCAGGTTTGAAGCCGGGGTTTTTGGTCTTACGCAGCCGCTTCTGGTGTCTCCGCAGCATCGGATGCTGATTGACGATTGGCGCGCGCCTTATCTTTTTGGTCACGAAGAAGTACTGATTGCCGCGCATTGCCTTGTAAACGGCGAAACCGTGACACGGGTCGAAGGGGGAGAGGTGGAATACATCCATCTGCTGTTCCGACGGCATGAGATTGTGATTGCCAACGGAGCCAAAAGCGAAAGCTATTATCCAGGGCATGCAGTAAGTCACGCCGAAGAGCGAACGCAGGCAGAGGTGCTTGAATTGTTCCCTGAGCTCAAAACCCGTGGGGCTGCATCGGTAAGGACCGCGCGCCCGGTTGTACGTCCGCGTGACGGGCAGATGTTGTCGAAATAATCCGTTTCAAATGCGACCCGGGCGGCGTATAGCAAGCCATGGCAAAAAAAGCAGCGCGCAAGTCTCGCGGTAAGAAAAACAAGGCGTCTAAATCAAAGAATGCATTACGCCCCATCGCTCAGATTCGGCGCTGGGCATTGCGTGCTGTGGTGGTGCTGGCGGCAGTTTTTTTGGCTTTGGTGCTGATATATTCGGTCGTGAATCCGCCGGTCACTCACACAATCTGGTCGGAATGGCGGCGACTGGGCAAGGTCGAGCGTGACTGGGTGGCGATCGAGGAGATATCTCCCATCATGGCGCGGTCCGTGGTCGCTGCCGAGGATGCCAATTTCTGCCTGCATTGGGGATTTGATGTTGAAGCGATCCGCGACGCGCTGGAAGATGGCGGCAGTCGCGGTGCCTCGACCATCACGCAACAAGTGGTGAAGAATGTGTTTTTGTGGCAGGGGCGCAGTTGGGTCCGCAAGGCGCTTGAAACGACGATGACTCCGGTCGTTGAAATAGTCTGGAGCAAACAACGCATTCTCGAAATCTATCTGAACGTCGCCGAAACAGGCTCGGGCGTCTTTGGGGTCGAGGCAGCGGCGCAGAAATATTACGGAGTAAGCGCGGCAAAACTGTCGCCGGTTCAGGCGGCACGATTGGCTGCAATCCTGCCCTCGCCGCGCAATCGATCAGTCACTGATCCATCGGTTCGGACGCGCCGCCGCGCCGCTTCGATCCTGGATGGGGCGGCTACCATCCGCGCAGATGGACGCGCCGACTGTTTCGAGGATTGAAACCACATCCCCTCAGGCGCTAAAGCTTGAAGAGTAGTCTACTGGTTCGATTGGAAGTTCATGGCGCGTCTGTTTCACGTTCCCCTCTCTCCCTACTGCCGCAAGGTTCGCCTGTCTCTGGCCGAAAAGAAGATCGAGGTTGAACTGGTCGAAGAACGATATTGGGAACAGGATCCTGATTTCCTACGTCGCAATCCGGCAGGCAAGGTTCCGGTGCTGCGGCTGGATGGTCAGATCATGGCTGAAAGCGCGGCGATCTGTGAATACATCGAAGAGACCCGCCCTGAGCCACCTTTGATGCCCAAGAAGCCCGAGGCGCGATATGAAGTTCGACGTCTGGTTGGCTGGTTTGATGACAAGTTTCATCACGAGGTGACGTCAAATCTCTTGTATGAGCGGGTGAACAAGAAGGTGACGGGTCAGGGCTATCCGGACAGCAAAAACGTCAAGGCTGGTGCAAAGGCGATTAAGTATCATCTGGATTACATGGCTTGGTTGCTGGACCATCGCCGCTGGCTGGCGGGGGATCAGATGACGCTGGCCGACTTTGCGGCTGCGGCGCACCTGTCCGCGTTGGACTATATTTCGGATGTGGATTGGAACCGCAGTTCGGCGGTGAAGGATTGGTACGCGAAGATAAAGTCCCGTCCCGCGTTCCGGTCGATTCTGGCGGATCAGGTTCCGGGTTTCCGACCGCCACCGCATTACGCTGATCTGGATTTCTGATAGGCTGAGGGGCAGGGGGCTGTCTGCCCCCTCTTGGCCTATTGGGCCAATTCACCCCCGAGGATATTTTGGCCAGATGAAGAGCGGATCAGAGTTGAAAGAGCGGTTGGTGGAGCAGGCCTTGAGCGAAGGGTTTGTGGCCTGCCGGGTGTGTCGTCCGTGGGATGTGCCTGAGGTGCCCGATCGGTTGGATGCGTTTCTGAAGGCTGGATTTCATGGGCAGATGGGTTGGATGGCTGATCGAAGCCATTGGCGCGGCGATCCATCGGTGCTGTGGCCTGAGGCGCGGTCGGTGATTATGTTGGCCGAGAGTTACACGCCCGAACATGATCCGACAGAGGTTTTGGCGCATCCCGAATTGGGGGCGATCTCGGTTTATGCGCAGAACAAGGACTATCATGATTTGGTCAAGAAACGCCTCAAGCGACTGGCGCGATGGTTGATTGCCGAGGGCGGTGGTGAGGTGAAGGTTTTTGTGGACACCGCCCCTGTACCCGAGAAGGCGCTGGGGCAGGCCGCCGGGTTGGGATGGCAAGGCAAACACACTAATCTGCTCAGTCAGGATTGGGGGAATTGGGCTTTTTTAGGGTCTGTTTTTACTACATTAGACCTGCCCGTGGACGGCGCAGAAGTTGACCATTGTGGATCGTGTAGGGCATGTTTGACTTCTTGCCCGACCGATGCTTTTCCGGCGCCTTATCAGTTGGATGCGCGGCGCTGTATCTCGTATCTGACCATCGAACATAAGGGACCTGTGGACGAAGAGTTGCGGGCGCTTATGGGCAATCGAATTTATGGCTGCGATGATTGTCTGGCCGCGTGTCCCTGGAACAAATTTGCGGTGGCGGCCAGCGATGTTCGCTATGCTGCGCGGGACGAGTTGAAAGCGCCGCCGCTTGCGGAGCTGGCACAGTTGGATGATGCGGCATTTAGGATAAAATTCTCGGGTTCGCCGATAAAACGGATCGGGCGGGATCGGTTTGTGCGAAACGTTCTGTACGCGATTGGGAATTCCGGCGATTCGGCGTTGCTGTCAATTGCGCAGGGATTGACCGGCGATCCTGACATGACCGTGGCAGATGCTGCGCGCTGGGCAACAGCCCGGTTGTCGTAAACAGGCTGGACGCGCCGCAAGAAAACGCTACACCCGATTCTGGCGAACAGATGGAGGACCCGATGGCGCTGGCTTTGGGGGTGGATACGGGCGGAACTTACACGGATGCGGTGCTGATCCGGGATGAGCGCGAGGTGATCGCCTCGGCCAAGTCCCTGACCACGCGGGCGGACCTTGCGATTGGTGTCAGCCGAGCGGTTTCGGCAGTGCTTGAAACGGCCGGCGTCGCCCCTGACCAGATCGGTATGGCGTCGTTGTCGACCACCTTGGCCACGAACGCGCTGGTTGAGGGACAGGGTGGGCGCGTCGCGCTTATCTATGTCGGGTTCCGGGATAGTGATCTTGAGAAGCATGGGCTGAAAGACGCATTGAAAGGTGATCCGGCCTTGGTTCTGGCAGGGGGGCACAACCACGCCGGAGGGCAGGTCGCAGAGCTGGACATTGAGGCGCTTGAAGCCTTTTTAGCCTTACATTCAGGTATTTCCGGTTACGCGGTTGCAGCGCAGTTTGCGACCAGAAATCCGGCGCATGAACTGGAAGTGGCGCGTGTGATTACCGAGCGTACAGGTGTTCCGGTGACGTGCTCTCATCACCTGTCGGCCAAGCTGAACGGGCCAAAACGGGCCGTGACGGCGGTGCTGAATGCGCGGTTGATCGGGATGATTGATCGGTTGATCGGGCGGGCACAAGATCAGTTGCAAGCTCAGGGTATTACCGCGCCCATGATGGTCGTGCGAGGCGATGGCGCGCTGATGAGCGCCGAGCAAGCGCGGGAGCGACCGATTGAGACAATCCTCAGTGGTCCTGCGGCTTCGATTGTCGGGGCGCGTTGGTTGACCGAGGCCGAGAACGCTTTGGTTTCCGACATTGGCGGCACAACAACCGATGTAGCGTTGATCCGTGACGGCAAGCCAGCAATCGATCCTGCGGGTGCGCAGGTGGGCGGATTTCGCACCATGGTTGAGGCCGTTGCAATGCGCACCCATGGCTTGGGTGGCGATAGTCAGGTTCATGTGGTGACCGAAGGCTTGGGCGGCGGTGTTTTCCTTGGGCCGCGCCGGGTGCTGCCGGTGTCGCTGATCGCTGCTGAGGCCCCAGAGATTGTTCATGCTGCGTTGGACGAGCAATTGCGTGCGACGACCGTGGGTGAACACGATACTCGGTTTGCGCGCCGAGTCCCTGGGATCCCCGCTGACGGGGTAGGCCCGCGTGAAGCTGTTTTGTTGGATCGGTTGGCGGATCGGGTCGTTTCGCTTAGCAAACTGCTACAGACCAGGATGGAGCATGGTGCGCTGACCCGCCTGGTTGATCGCGGGATCGTGCAGGTCTCGGGCGTGACGCCGTCGGATGCCAGCCATGTACTGGGGCGACTTGACGATTGGGATCGCGCGGCTGCGCTGAAAGCCTTGGAGCTGACGGCGCGCAAGCGGGTTGGGTCGGGTGATCGGCTGGCACAATCTCCTGAAGCTCTGGCTCAGGTCATTGTCGACCAATTGACCGAACAGACCGCATTGACCTTGTTAGAGACTGCTTTTGCCGAGGAAAGCGACGATTTTGGCCTGCCTGCCAAAGATCTTGCGCGGCATGTCTTGACGCAGCGCGGACTGGCAAAACACCTTGGATTGCTTGCGCTGGATGCGGCGCTGAATGTGGATGTGGTGGGACTCGGCGCATCGGCCCCCAGCTATTACCCGGCGGTTGGTGAGCGGCTGCATTGTAAAATGGTTCTGCCGGAACATGCCGGCGTCGCCAATGCAATCGGGGCGGTTGTCGGACGACTGACCTTGCGCCGCACGGGATCGGTGACCTCACCGGCTGAGGGCCGATATCGGGTGCATCTGGAAGAAGGCCCGCAAGATTTCTCGGATTCCACCTCTGCTTTGCAGGTTCTCGAGAACGCGCTGCGGGGTGAGGCCGAAGGGGCCGTTCGGGACGCTGGTGCAGAGGATATTCGCGTAACCGTCGACCGCGACATCCGCACCGCCAAGGTTGAATCGCAGGAAGTATTTGTTGAGGCGATGATCACGGTTGAGGCCAGCGGGCGGCCTCGGGTGGCGGTCGGGTAGCCCCGAAGGGCTACCCGATCATTCACTCTGCTGCGCTGGACCGTTTGGGCAGAACCCAGTCTGGGCGCGGGAAGTGGCAGGTATAGCCGTTGGGGATCCGCTCAAGGTAATCCTGATGCTCGGGCTCGGCTTCCCAGAAATCGCCGACAGGCTCCAGCTCGGTCACGACCCTCCCGGGCCAGATACCGCTGGCATTCACATCGGCGATCGTGTCTTCGGCCACCTGTTTCTGAGTATCGTCCACGTAATAGATGGCTGAACGATAGCTCATCCCACGGTCATTGCCCTGACGATTCAGGGTGGTGGGATCGTGGATCTGAAAGAAGAACTCCAGCAGTTCACGATAGGTGATCTGGTTGGAATCAAACCAGATTTCGATCCCTTCGGCATGGGTGCCATGGTTGCGATAGGTGGCGTTCGGCACATCGCCGCCAGTATAACCGACGCGCGTGCGCGACACGCCGGGCAGTTTGCGGATCAGGTCCTGCATGCCCCAAAAGCAACCTCCGGCCAGAACGGCGCGTTCATCGGTCATCAGATATCCTCCACATGGATCAGAAATTCGCCATAGCCTTCGGCCTCCATCTCATCGCGATGGATGAACCGCAGCGACGCCGAGTTGATGCAATATCGTAGCCCGCCATGTTCACTCGGACCATCCGGAAATACGTGCCCCAGATGGCTGTCCCCGTGTTTCGAGCGGACCTCGGTGCGGATCATACCATGAGTCGTATCGCGGAACTCTTCAACATGTTCATGGATGATCGGCTTGGTAAAGCTGGGCCAGCCACAACCGGATTCGTATTTGTGGGTCGAGGCAAACAATGGCTCGCCCGACACGATATCCACATAGATGCCAGGTTCTTTGTTGTTCAACAGCTTGCCCGTGCCCGGGCGTTCGGTGCCGCTGCGCTGGGTCACGTGGAACTCTTCTGGCGACAGGGCAGCAATGACCTCAGGGTCTTTGGTATAGCGGGGCATGGCTCCTCCGGTGTTAGGATTGTGGTGCACTATTTGGGCACATCCATTGGAAATTCAAAATCATATTTCAATCTGATCGCGAGTCTGTGCGATTGATCCAATAGGCACCTTAACGCGTATCCAGAACAACAGGAGGTGAGAAGATGTTGCGCATGGCTCTGTTGACTGCTCTGATCTTGTTGGGAAAGGCCGTTCAGGCTGCACCGTTGTCTGCTGATTTCCAGTCCATCGACGGTGGTGTTTTGTCGCTGGAAGACTGGCGCGGGCAGCCCGTTCTGGTGGTTAACACTGCGTCTCTGTGCGGGTTCACCGGGCAATATGCGGCCCTGCAGGATTTGCACGAGAGATATCAGGAGCGTGGGTTGGTTGTGCTGGCGGTGCCTTCGAACTCGTTCAATCAAGAGCTGGACTCGGCAGGCGAGGTCAAAGAGTTCTGTGAGCTCAACTACGATCTGACGCTTCCCATGACAGACTTAACCGAGGTCAAAGGACCAAACGCGCACCCGTTTTACCGGTCGGTTGCGGCTGAAACGGGATTTGTTCCCAGTTGGAACTTCAACAAGATTCTCATTGACCCAAACGGCTCCGTTGTTGCCACTTATGGATCCGCAACCAAACCGGATGCACCCAAGCTGATCAATCAGGTCGAGGCGTTGCTCCGCTGACCGGGCTCTCGCGACAGCTGCACTGCAAGAATGCCCAAAGTTGTAATTGCGACCCCCAACATATCCAGCGGACCAAGTTTTTCCCCCAATAGTAAAGCGGCAATGGCAACGCCGAACACAGGGTTGAGGAAGTGGAACGTTGCTGCACGTGTCGCGCCAATTCGATCCAGTAAAAGAAACCAGATGAAGGTCGCCAGTAGGCCCGGGAACAATGTGGTGTAGGTGAAAGCCAGCACAAACGGCAGCGTAAGGTGTATATGGATTGTCTCGAATATCGGGGCGGCGAGAAACAGCACAGCTGAACCGATCAGCATTTGAAGCCCGACAACCATCATAAAGTTGCCACCCGACGTTGCCCCCCGCACGGCAAGGGTTGCGAAGGTCAAAGCCAGGGCCCCAATCCCGCAGAGCAGAACGCCGAACAGATCGACCCCTGCGTTGATCCGACTGCCCATGATCAAGGCGACTCCGACAAAACCAGCGAACAGGCCCGTGATGCCCAGCGGACGCATCCGTTCACCCAGCGCCAGCCATCCAGCCAATGCAACCAGCAACGGCATGGTTGATGCGATGATCGCGGCGACCGAGGCTTCGACCGTTTGCATCGCATAGAAGTTCAGACCCAAATAAAGGGCATTTTGGCATATTCCGAACAGGATTGTGGCGCGCCACTGATTGCGTGACAGATGCCAGCTTTGTCCCAAGGCGCGCGCTATTACGACGCCGAGCAAACCCGATATGAGGAATCGCAAGGCCAGAGAAAACAGAGGCGAGGCATCCGCAACTATGATCCGCGCCGACGAAAACGCCGAAGACCATATCAGGGCAAATACAAGCCCCATGGCGATGGCGCGCAGATCCATTTCGGCCTCCTGAAAGAATTCGGGCGACTGTTTCCGATTTTGGCATCGACCGCAAGAGAAAGGGGCCGCCCGTTGGCGACCCCTTTGATCTTGTGCGGTCTCGTCGGCGAATTAGCCGTTGACGCTGTCTTTCAGAGCTTTCGCGATGGTCATTTTGACCACCTTGTCGGCCTCTTTCTTGAACTGCTCACCGGTGGCGGGGTTGCGCAC
Organism: Ruegeria sp. CE9; assembly: GCF_056537425.1. Lineage (NCBI taxonomy): Bacteria > Pseudomonadati > Pseudomonadota > Alphaproteobacteria > Rhodobacterales > Roseobacteraceae > Ruegeria > Ruegeria sp. CE9. The sequence goes on from NZ_JBQFRO010000011.1 coordinate 172,953, forward strand.
CATGCGCTCGGGGCGCTCGCGGCAGTAGATTTTGCCAACGCCGGGCAGGGTGACGGCGCCACCAGCGGAAACTTCGCGGGTGATCAGGCCGGTGATGGCCTCCAGCGCGGAGTTTGCGGATTTCTTGTCACTTCCCATTTCCTCAGCGAGAGCAGCCACCAGCTGAGTCTTTGTCATAGGCTTTGCCATTTCTTGGTCTCCTTAACGTGCCCGATCTATAGGGCCTCACCGCGTAACTGTAACGGGATATTGTGGCCAAACACAACGAATAGTAGCACCAAAAACCCCAAAAATATGGGGAATTCGTTGCTTTTTTGCTTCAGAGAAAGGCCGTTTCGTCGAAGGAACGCAATTTCCGGCTGTGTAAACGCTCGAGCGGCATGCCGCGCAAATGCTCCATCGCCCGGATTCCGATTGCCAGATGACGACTGACCTGAGTGGTATAGAACGCCGAAGCCATGCCGGGAAGCTTTAATTCGCCATGCAAGGGCTTGTCCGAGACACACAGTAAGGTGCCGTAAGGTACCCGGAACCGATACCCATTGGCCGCTATCGTTGCGCTTTCCATATCCAGTGCAATCGCACGCGATTGGCTGAGCCTTTGCACCGGCCCGGAATGATCGCGCAATTCCCAGTTGCGATTGTCGACCGAAGCAACGGTGCCAGTGCGCATGATGCGCTTTAGCTCATAACCTTCCAGCTCGGTTACCTCGGCCACAGCCTGTTCTAGCGCGACCTGAACTTCGGCCAATGGGGGGATCGGGACCCAGACGGGCAGATCGTCATCCAGCACCTTGTCTTCTCGCAGATAGGCATGGGCCAGAACGAAATCTCCTAGCGCCTGTGTGTTGCGCAGCCCGGCACAGTGCCCGACCATCAACCAGGCATGCGGGCGCAGCACCGCAATGTGGTCGGTGGCTGTTTTGGCGTTTGACGGCCCGACACCGATGTTGACCAACGTGATCCCTGAGCCATCTGCGCGTTTCAGATGGTAGGTAGGCATTTGCGGCAGCTTCAACGGCTCTTCCATAGCAGCTTTGGCATCTGTGATCTCGACATTCCCGGTCGAGACAAAGCTGGTATACCCGCTTTCGGGATCGGCCAATTGCGCACGCGCGTAGTTTTCAAATTCCGAGACGTAGAACTGATAGTTGGTGAACAACACATGGTTCTGAAAGTGGCCGGGGTCTGTTGCGGTGTAATGCGACAGCCGCGCCAGCGAATAGTCCACGCGCTGCGCGGTGAACAGGGCAAGGGGCCCAGCCTCGTTTTCAGGCTCGTTCACGCCATTTACGATGTCATCGTTGGTTGTATTCAAGTCCGGCACATCAAACGCATCGCGTAACGTGAAACCGGCAGCGCCCTGATGCGGGACAATGAGATCTGGATTGTTGGCCACGGCAAAATGAACCGGGATCGGCGTTTCCGAGGCTCCGATAGTTACCGGCTGATCGTGATTCTTGATCAACAGCGCGATTTGCTGGGTTAGGTAAGACCGGAACAGATCGGGGCGCGTCACTGTTGTGGCGTGCATACCCGGTTCGGACACATGTCCAAAGCTTAGGCGGCTGTCGACCTGGGCGTAAGACGATGTTTTGATACGGATTTCCGGATAGAATGCGCGATATCTTTCGGTTGGAGTCCCGTTCTCCAGGGCCTGCGCAAAGTGGTGGCACAGGAAATCTGTTGCCTGTGTATACAGCTCTTCCAGGCGGGCGACTGCCGCTACCGGGTCGGTAAAGGTCTGAGGGGAAGGAACGTCAGGAGTTCTTATGATTGTCATGCAAGGGGTTCCAGAAGATCGATCTTTTCAAATGTGCGTACGTCAACCAGCCCAAGGTCCGAGATCCGCAATTCAGGGATCACAACCAGTGCCAGCAATGAGTGCTGCATATACGCGTTGTTAAGCTGACAGCCACAGGCTTGCATTGCCTCGACCATCGCTTCGGCTTTGGCAGCCACCTCGGCAGCCGGGCTATCGGACATCAGGCCTGCGATGGGCAGTTCCACCAGGGCTAATTCTTCACCATCTCGGAAGATCGTGATGCCTCCACCCACGTCAGCCAGCCTGTTCGCGGCCAGCGCCATCTGTTCGCGGTCGGTGCCCACAACGATCATGTGGTGGCTGTCATGCGCCACGGTTGAGGCCATTGCCATTTTGCCCTGATAGCCGAAGCCCGCAACAAAGGCATTCGTTACACCTCCGGTAGCGCGGTGTCGCTCGACCAATGCGATCTGACATACATCGCCTTCGCCCTCGACAAGCCCCTCGATGATGGGCAGCTCGGATTTCAACGCTTGTGTGGGGGCTTGGTTTTCAACCACGCCGATCACGTTGGCCATAACACGATTGGCTCCGGCAGGGGCTGCGATCTCAAAATCAGTCGATGTCAGCGCATGCCCCAAATGAACGGTATTTCGCGCCTTGTCGGGCCAGTTCAGATGCGGGCAGTCGATTGTCACCGCCCCACCCTCAGCCACGATCAGACCGCGCGCAATCACGGTTTCGATCGGCAGCTCTGCCAGGTCTGAACTCAGGATTATGTCAGCACGCCGACCGGGAGTGATCGAGCCGATCTCGCGCTCCAAGCCAAAATGGGTCGCCGTGTTGATCGTCGCCATTTGCAACGCGACCAGAGGGTCGCAGCCGCAGGCAATCGCATGCCGTACCACGCGGTTCATATGCCCGTCGTTGACCAGCGTTCCCGAGTGGCAGTCATCGGTGCACAAGATGAAGTTGCGCGGATCCAGCCCTTTTTCAGTCACCGCAGTAATCTGGCTTTCGATGTCATACCAAGCCGATCCCAGCCGCATCATCGACCGCATCCCCTGACGGACCCGAGCGATGGCGTCGGCCTCGCAGGTGCCTTCATGATCATCAGCGGGGCCACCCGCAACATATGCCGCAAAATCAGGCCCTAAAACGGGCGAAGCATAGTGTCCGCCCACTGTTTTCCCTGCCCTCTGCGTGGCCGCGATTTCGGCTAGCATCTTCGGGTCGCCATGTATGACACCGGGAAAATTCATCATCTCACCCAACCCGACAATGCCGGGCCAAGACATCGCTTCGGCCACATCTTCGGCGGTGATTTCATAGCCTGTGGTCTCAAGCCCCGGTGCCGAGGGTGCACAAGACGGCATCTGGGTGAAGATGTTCACGGGCTGCATTAGCGCCTCGTCATGCATGAGGCGCACGCCTTCAAGGCCAAGCACATTGGCAATCTCATGCGGGTCGGTGAACATGGACGTGGTTCCATGCGGGATGACAGCGCGGGCAAATTCGGCAGGGGTCAGCATGCCCGATTCGATGTGCATATGCGCGTCGCACAGGCCGGGGATCATATAGCGGCCATTGGCTTCGATGACCTGCGTCTCAGCTCCGATGCAATGTGATGCGTCCGGTCCCACAAAGGCCACGCGCCCCGCAGCGATTGCGACGTCATGATCAGGCAAGGTTTCGCGGCTATGCACATTTACCCAAATGCCGCCACGGATCACCATATCAGCAGCCTCACGGCCAGCTGCAACTGCAATGAGACGAGGGGCGGTATCGGGCCAACTTGGGAAGGGCGTGTATTCCATGGCCCAACTTTCACGAATGCGACAGAAGGTGCAACCCCCACCGGTGAGGTGTCACCGTATCATCACAAACTCCGCAGCGCGCCAGCGCTGCCACGCCCAACCAGAGGAGATGCCCAAAGGGCATTGACGATGGGCGGGAGGGCTTGTTTCAGACCTGCGCATCCACCTCAATCTCGGCGCGAAGCCAATCGGCGAACGCCACAGCTCCTGGTGTCTCTTCGGCCTGAGGGGACAGCAGCAAATAATAAGCCTCGGGCATCACGGCACGGTGGCTGAATGGCGCGATCAGTCGGCCCTCTTCGATCAGACGCTTTGCGATCACATCATGCGCCAGGCACAATCCTCCACCCGCCATTGCAACGGACAGGCTGACCAGATACGTCGTCGAATAGGTTACCTGAGGTTTCTCCCAAGTTAGAGCCTGATCTGTAATCCAATTTTCCCAGTTCGATAACAAATTTGAGCAATCGAACAAGGGTTGATCTTGCAGGTTTTCCAGCGTCACCGAAAACTCCGGGGCACAGACAGGATAGTAGTGATCGGTCCGCAGTAATTCGGTGCGCACCGTATCAGCGGGACGTAGCGAATAGCGGATTTCCACGGCTGCACCCTCGGCCATTTCACGAGGTTCCCAGAGCTCAGTGAAGATGTTCAGATGTATATCCGGATGCAGTTCCCGAAACCGGGTCAGGCGCGGCGCAAGCCAGTTAACGGCAAAGGTAATATTGCTTTGCACCTGAACCGCGTTTTGTTGCGCACCTGTGACGGCCTGTGTCCCCCGCACCAATGTCCGAAACGCCTCGCGCACCACCGGCAGATATGTGATCCCTGCCTCGGTTAGTTCCAGCGCGCGTGGTCGGCGCAGAAACAAGGGCTGACCCAGATACCCCTCCAACGACTTTATCTGCTGGCTGACCGCGCTTTGCGTCATGTTCAAATCTCGCGCCGCACCCGTGAAGGACAGGTGGCGGGCGGCGGCCTCGAAGGTTCTCAGCCAACCAAGCGGTGGTAGCGGTTTCTGCATATGCATAACCTCATCATTAGTTTTACTAATGAACTAAGCATGTTTTTTTCGTTGGTCAAACTTTTGCGGCGCAGGCACGATTTCCGCACGTCGCGAACATCTCGCTAAGGAGCCCGGCATGCGTGTCACCAACCTGCGCCCCAACATTGATCATTGGTCAGAACGTGTGGATATGGCGGCCACCTTCCGGTGGACAGAGCGCCTTAATATGCATGAAGGCGTAGCCAACCATTTCAGTTTGGCCGTGAATACTGAGGGCACAAAGTTTCTGATGAATGCCAATCAGATGCATTTTGCCCGCATCACTGCGTCCAATCTGCTGTTGCTGGATGCCAATGACCCGAAAGTTATGGATCAGCCCGGTGCACCGGACCCGACGGCTTGGGGGTTGCACGGATCGATCCACCGTCATTGTCCTCATGCACGCTGTGTGATGCACGTGCATTCGATCTTTGCGACAGTTCTCGCCTCGCTGGCAGACAGCACCCTGCCGCCAATCGATCAGAACACAGCGACCTTCTTCAACCGCTACGTGATCGATGAAGAGTTCGGAGGTCTGGCGTTTGAAAGCGAAGGCGAACGCTGCGCTGCGATGCTTTCTGACCCGAAAAAGAAGGTCATGATCATGGGCAATCACGGGGTTCTGGTGATCGGTGAAAACCCAGCAGTCGCCTTTAATAGGCTCTATTACTTCGAGCGCGCTGCCGAGACTTACATTCGTGCACTCCAAACCGGGCTACCTCTCCGCGTTCTGTCCGATGAGATTGCCGAGAAAACCGCGCAAGAGCTGGATGATTATCCCGGTCAGGCAGAAGCACATCTGCGAGAGATCAAAGCTGTTCTGGACACCGAAGGTTCGGATTACGCTACCTGATTATACCTGCTGAGGAGTATCAGCCATGACCGATGTCAACGACGCAGAGGCCGCCCGCTGGAATTATCGCCCCGAAGGCCCGGTTGGTTTGAACCCGCTATTTAACTGGCCACCACGGCCTGCCGCGATCCTTAGTTGGTACAGAGGGGCTTGGTTGCCGCTAACGTCTCTGACGCTTTGCATGGTGCTGGCGTTGATCGCGTATTTTGCATTCTTGCCTCCATTAGAGGCAATGCAAAGCTTCGCACCCGGATGGATGTTCCGCATTTGGATGCTGAACATGGTGCCTCAGATTCTGGTGGCAGGTGGGCTGCATTGGTGGCTTTACATGCGCAAAGGTCAGGGCATGTACAAAAAATTCGATCGGCGTGATCTGACCCGCAGCAATGGAACTTTTACTTTTCGCAATCAGGTTCTGGATAATATCTGGTGGACGTTGGGCAGCGCGATGACCGTGGCGACGGTCTATCAATGGCTTATCTACTGGGCGATGGCGAATGGATTTGTGCCGGTCATAACCTGGGCGGCTGCGCCCGTATGGTTTGTGATCTGGATGCTGCTGATCCCGATGTGGTCAGGGCTCCACTTCTATTGGGTGCACCGATTGGAACATCATCCTAAGCTTTATAAACACGTCCATGCAGTGCACCACCGCAACGTTAACATTGGGCCATGGTCGGGGATATCGAACCACTGGTATGAAAACCTGCTTTACTTCACGACCTACTTCATCCACCTGATCGTGCCTTCGCATCCTCTGCATGTGCTGTTTCACGTCTATTTTCAGCAGATCAGTCCGGTGCTGTCCCATTCGGGTTTCGAAAAGCTGAAAGCAGGCGAGACAGATGCCGCGCGGGCCGGGGATTTCTTTCACCAGCTGCATCACCGGTATTTTGAGTGCAACTATGGCACCTCGGAGATTCCCTTCGACAAATGGTTTGGCACCTATCACGATGGTACGGCCGAAGCGACAAAGCGGACGCGTGAGTTCAAAAAGCAAATGTACACATAAGCAAGAAGATCTGTGTTAGGGTCTGTTTCAGTTCTTCTCAAACAATGCAATCAGCGCGATGTCATCTTTGTTTGGTCCAGCGGCCAAATCACCATAAATGCGCACCTCTGGCAGCGATAGATTGCTGATCTGCGTCCCTTGCAGGCTCTCTAGCGCATCAGCGAATCCCATTGCTTCAAAGTGTTTGGCATTGATCGACAGGGCGAATTGCGCGCCAGGTCGCGCGACGCGCAGCAGCGCTGGCAAAACGTCTGGTCCCAGATGGCCATGGGTGAATGTGCCGGATGAAACCACGCCTGCATAACTGTCGCGCGGGACAGGCAGACCGTGATTCAAATCGGCCTCAATCGCGTCGCGATAGATATCCTTGCGCATTGCCTGATCCAGCATCTCGGCGCTGATATCGGTGGCATCGATCGGACCGACACCCAGTCCGGCCAGAATCGCACCGCATAACCCTGTTCCTGCGCCAACATCCAAAACCGGACCTTGCCCGCCCGCTGCAACAAAGGCCCGCGCGGTATGGATGTGGAGTTGATAATCCTCGAGCGCCGCAAAGCTATCGTCATAATCCCCGGCCCATTCCGCGTAGAGGCGCTTGTTCTCTTCGGGGGATTTCAGGGCGTAAGCCGCGTGCAGATCAGGTGATTTCTTACTCATGGATTAATGAATGCGCATCGGAGGATTCGAATCAAGTGCGTCCATCCGGCGCTTGCATCCCAGGATTGGGCGGATCATCAAAGGAGTATGACTCAGATACTCTTTTCCTTCGGCCACGGCTATTCTGCGCGCGCTGTCTCGCGGCGACTTGATCCCAAGGCATGGCGCATCATCGGAACCACGCGCGATCCTCAGCAGCTTGAGGCCATCCGCGCCTCCGGTGTGGAGCCTTGTGTTTGGCCGGGGGAGCGGCCTGATCTGGACGGCGTGACACATCTGTTGATTTCGACCGCGCCGAACGCTGAGGGCGATCCGGTGCTGGCAGAGCTAAGAGACGATATTGCTGCACGTGCCGAGCAGTTCGAATGGGTCGGATATCTGTCGACCACAGCCGTCTACGGAGATCATCAGGGCAATTGGGTGGACGAGACAACGCCTGCCACACCAACAGCGGAACGCGGCCGGTGGCGTGTGCGTGCCGAACAGCAATGGGGCGACATTCCGGGACTGCCCCTGCATATCTTCCGTCTTGCGGGGATCTATGGCCCGGGTCGCGGGCCGTTTTCGAAACTCAAACGCGGAGGGCTGCGGCGGATCATCAAGCCGGGTCAGGTTTTCTCGCGCATTCATGTGGATGACATCGCCCAGGTTCTGACGGCGTCGATGGCCAAGCCCAATCCAGGTGCAATCTATAATGTCTGCGATGATGAGCCGGTGCCGCCGCAGGATGTGATTGGCTATGCGGCCGAGTTACAAGGATTGCCCCTGCCACCCGCCGTTCCCTTTGATGAGGCTGATCTGACCCCGATGGCACGCAGCTTCTATAACGAAAACAAGCGCGTTCGGAATGATCGGATCAAGGATGAGCTGGGAATCACATTGCTCTATCCGAATTACCGTGTCGGGCTTGAGGCACTGATGTCAGATCAAAACAGCACCTTGTGACGGCCTTGCCTTGTCAAGAAACCGACGCGGGATGTAAAGGAGTTCAATGAAGGAACGCTCTGCCTCTCTTAAGATTACCGTTTCGACCCTGACCCGCCAGCGGCCCGATATGCTGGCTGCGTTGATCCAAAGTTGGGGCGAGATGGCGTTGCCGCCCGATTGTTTCGTCAGATGCCTTGTAGTGGAAAACGACAGCAAACCGCTTAGCGAAGAAACCATTCGGGCTATCGGAGACGTGCTGCCTAACGGCGCAGGTCTTGACTATGTTCTTGAGACCGAGCCCGGCATCCCATTCGGACGCAATCGCGCCGCGCGTGAAGCGATACAGGATGGCTCGGACCTGCTGTGTTTCGTTGATGATGACGAGGTGGTCGCGCCCGATTGGCTGGAACGGTTGGTCGCCGGGTATCGCAACAGTTCCGCAGTGTTGCTGGGCGCCCCGCTGCGTGCGGCAGGGCCAACGGGGCAGGAAACGGCGATGCAGCTGCTGATGTTGCGCAATATCAGCAACCGATACCTCGACAAAGAGAATGCGGCCGCGAAGAAAGCCAATCTGAACGATACCGGCGGCGTGACCATCGTGACCAATAACTGGCTGGGCGAGACTCGACTGTTCAGCGAAGCCGGTCTTTGGTTTGATGAAACCATGCGGATGACCGGTGGAACCGACTCAAAGTTCTATGCCGAGGCTGTGGCCGCCGGATTGCCGGTTGGTTGGGTTTCCGACGCCTTTGTATATGAGACCATTCCGCCCGAGCGCTTATCTTTCTGGTACCAAGCCGCCCGTGGGCGGGATCAGTCTAACACCCATATGCGCCGCAAGCTGGATCAGAAACCCGCCAAGGCCGTTTTGGGATTTCTCAGCGCGCCTCTTCGTTTGGTCGCATTGTCGGGGTCAATCTTGTTGTTTCCGTTTCAACCGGACCGGCGGTTGATCCAGATCGCCCGAACGGCTGGATGGTTGGTCGGGGTTTTGGGTATCCCCTTTGGCTATAAATCCGCGCTGTATAAGAAAGTCAGTGGTCACTGATTTTGCGCTGGCAGATTAACGAGTTGTAGAAAGCGCAGTTATGATGCTGCGGCTGCAGGTTTTTTTGCGGGTTGCCTTAGTGCGCCGATTCAATAGCTTTGAGTTATCGATATCATCTAAAAACAAAACTTATATGAATGGCTCGGATTTGCTAAATCTAGCCCAAACAGAAAGACCGAGTCGTTAATGCCATTTCTTACACTCAATGCAGGGCCCTTCTGCGCGACCGCGCGAAATGCTCATATCCGTGTTCGAAATAAAGGCACTTGCAACCCCTGTTTCATGTTTCAAAGTTAACCGCGCGACGCACACATCTAGCCAGGACTGGAGATCGATATGGACGGAAGTGATACCCCCAACATGGGCAAATGCCCGGTAATGCATGGCGCCGAGGCCCGGACCAATCGGGATTGGTGGCCGAACCAGTTGAACCTGTCGATTCTGCACCAGCATAGCCCTGCGTCGAACCCGATGGGTGAGTCGTTCAATTATGCTGAAGAGTTCAAGAAGCTCGATCTGAAGGCATTGAAAGAAGACTTGTATGCGTTGATGACGGATTCGCAGGATTGGTGGCCTGCGGATTACGGTCACTATGGCGGCTTGTTCATCCGTATGGCGTGGCACGCGGCGGGCACCTATCGGACAGCCGATGGTCGCGGCGGTGCTTCGACTGGCAATCAGCGTTTTGCGCCGCTGAACAGCTGGCCGGATAACGGCAACCTCGACAAGGCGCGTCGTCTGCTGTGGCCGATCAAGCAGAAATACGGCAACCAGATTTCCTGGGCCGACCTGTATATTCTGGCGGGCAACTGCGCGATCGAATCCATGGGTGGCACGACCTTTGGTTTCTCTGGCGGTCGCGAAGACATCTGGGCACCCGAGGAAGACATCTATTGGGGGGCCGAGACCGAATGGCTTGCTCCAACTGAGAACCCGCATAGCCGCTATTCAGGCGAACGTGATCTGGAAAACCCGCTGGCCGCTGTTCAGATGGGTCTGATCTATGTGAACCCTGAAGGCCCGGATGGTCAGCCCGACATTCTGGCGTCAGGCCGGGATATCCGCGACACCTTTGGCCGGATGGCGATGAATGACGAAGAAACTGTGGCTCTGGTCGCAGGTGGCCACACCTTTGGCAAAGCGCATGGTGCCGGTGATCCCGACCTGGTTGGCCCCGAACCTGAAGCAGCTCCAATCGAGGATATGGGCTTTGGCTGGATCAACAAGTTCGGCTCGGGCAAGGGTGGCGACACCACGACCTCGGGGATCGAAGGCGCATGGACCGCGAACCCCATCAAATGGGATAACGGCTATTTCGATCTGCTGTTTGGCTATGACTGGAACCTGTCCAAAAGCCCTGCAGGTGCGTGGATTTGGGAGCCGGTGGGCGTTAAAGAAGAAGACATGGCCCCAGCCGCGCACGACGCGACGAAAAAGGTCAAGACCATGATGACCACCGCTGACATGGCGATGCGCATGGACCCGATCTATGGCCCGATCTCGAAACGCTTCCACGAAAACCCGGAAGAGTTCGCCGATGCCTTCGCTCGCGCCTGGTTCAAACTTACCCACCGCGACATGGGTCCGCGTGCGCGTTATCTGGGAGCCGAGGCACCCAGCGAAGAGCTCATATGGCAAGACAATGTCCCTGCCGTCGATCACGCGCTTATTGACGATGCGGATGCGGCCGATCTGAAGGCCAAGATCCTTGCAACCGGGTTGTCGGTCTCAGAGCTTGTTTCCACCGCCTGGGCTTCTGCTTCGACCTTCCGTGGATCGGACATGCGTGGCGGTGCCAACGGTGCGCGTATTCGCCTGGCCCCGCAGAAGGATTGGGAGGTCAACGAGCCGCTGAAACTGTCCAAGGCGCTGGATGCGCTGGAAGCCGTGCAGACCGCGTTCAATAACGCGCAATCGGGTGGCAAGAAGATCTCTTTGGCCGATGTCATTGTTCTGGGTGGCGCTGCGGCTATCGAACAGGCGGCCAAAGCCGCGGGCCACGACGTTGACGTGCCCTTCACTCCCGGTCGCACTGATGCTTCGCAAGAACAGACGGATGTCGACTCGTTCTCTGTGATGGAACCCATCGCTGACGGTTTCCGTAATTACCTGCACAAGGAGTACTCGGTTCCGGTCGAGGCCCTGATGGTGGACAAGGCACAATTGCTGACGCTATCCGCGCCTGAGATGACAGCGCTTGTCGGCGGGATGCGTGTGCTGGGTACAAACTTTGGCGGCACGTCACATGGTGTCCTTACGGATCGGGTTGGTACGCTCAGCACCGATTTCTTCGTAAACCTGTTGGATATGGGTACCGAATGGAAACCGTCCGGTGACGGCGTCTATGAGGGTCGCGACCGTGCCAGCGGTGACGTTAAGTGGACAGGTACCCGCGCGGATCTGGTCTTTGGGTCAAACTCCCAGCTGCGGGCACTGGCCGAAGTCTATGGTCAGGACGATGCAGGTGGTAAATTTGTCTGCGATTTCGTTTCCGCATGGAACAAGGTGATGAACGCGGATCGTTTCGATCTGAAGTAATCCCGCTATCATCGCTAGAGAGTTTTGCCGCCCGAGGGGACTCGGGCGGCGTTTTCATTCGCCCGACACCGGGGTGCCTACCAAGCATTGGGTACGATTCCGCCGAAAGGTTATCTATTCCTTATCTTCAAGCCTTTCGTTGGCGGGATCGTGCGGTGGATTATTAAGTTAACCTGTTGTTATTATTAAGGAAGGGAAGAAACTGACCAGAAATGTGAAGTTTTTTCAAATTGGGGGTTGCAGGTCCCAGACCTAATCCGTAAATACCCCTTCACCGGCGCTGCTGAGGCGGTGTTGGGGCGCTGCTGAGGCGGTGGAGACGGACCGGAGAGACGGTTGGACGCATCGGAGAGACGGT
>NZ_JBQFRO010000012.1:0-161513 GCF_056537425.1 Ruegeria sp. CE9
ACGGCCGTCGACTGTGGACCAGAAAATTCAAAAATGAAGTGGGTCAACGCATGAGAACCGGACGTCTGTCAACACGCGATGTCGCAAAGACCTGTGGCGTCAAACACGAGACCGCAGCCGGGTGGAAGAAAGCGTCCGAGAAAAAGGCGTCAGGTCCGCATTCCACGTTAAAACCCAAATCCAAACCGACGTTTCGCGCCTTTTTCAAATGGTGGATAGAGCAGGCAGGAATTGATGAGGCGATTTCCATTTGGCGGCAGGTTCAGGAAGTCGCGAAACGGTTCATGCTTTGATCGCAGCTCGGATAATGCCTGATTTGCATTTCTCGAAGTAATTTCAGGTAAGCCGGAAGTGGCCACACGAAGAACGTCACCAGCAAGTTCTACATCGATTGCCGTTGTCTTGTTCGACATTGAAAAAGGTGCCATTTAGCTATCCAACCCGCCCTTCAGGCGTCGTCTAAATCCATAAGTTCGAAAACGCAATTTGGGCTCGTTAGTGTTTTTTGTGGCGTGCATGAGAGGCTGAGCGACCGGGCACGAGTCTGTCATTCGGTTTGATTTGGCGTACCTATCAATACCCACGGGCAGGGTTCACGACATTGAGCAGTTCTTCACCGCGTAACCAGCGACCGAGGTTTTGCATGAACAACTCGAATGAAGCTTGTTCCCAATCGGAAAAGACCGATGAGCAATGCGGTGAGATGATCACGTTTTCAAGCGCCCAGAGCGGATTAGTCTCGGGCAAGGGTTCGGTCTCGAACACATCGAGCGCCGCAGCCGCTATGTGTCCGGCCTTCAGCGCGTCGTACAGCGCGCTCTGATCCACTACGCCTCCGCGCGAGACATCCGCGAAGATGACGCCGGGCTTCATCGCCGCAATCTCTTGCGCGCCAATCAGACCGCGCGTTGCTGGGGTAAGCGGTGTCGAGACTGCGATGAAATCTGCACGATGCATGAGGTCGTGTAATTCATCCGCTGCATGAACCTCATCGACATGCTCCATCGGCACGGGGCGGGCGCGGGTTCCCACGACTTTCATGCCAAAGGCCTTAGCGCGCGCCGCCACCGCCTGGCCGGTATGGCCCAGCCCAACGATCAGAAGCGTCTTGCCCGATAACGGTCTAACCATGCGGGTGTTCCAAACCCGGGCGGCTTTGTCCTTTTGCAGCCCCGGAATATCCAGCGTGAAATGCAAAAACCCACCGAGGATATACTCGGCCATCATCCCAGCAGCCACGCCTGCGGCATTGGTGATGGTGGTCTTCTGGGGATCCCATTGGCCGTAATGGTCAGTGCCGGCACCGCCATTGGCGATCCAACGTGGGCCATCAGGCCCAATCAACGCATCCCGCGGAAAGCCTGGCGTACCCGCAAAGCGGACAGAATATACAATCTCGGGGCGGTAGCTTTCGATCAGGGCGGGGAGCGCTTCATAACTGTTGCATTCGCGGTAATCTGCATGCGGGTATTCAGCGCGCAACCATCGGACCAGCGGAGTAGTATCGCCGTTATGTAAAACGATACGCGGGGTGTCAGACATGGTTTTCCTCCGTCGGGGCGCGGACAAGCTGAGCCAATTCATCGAACTTGGCCTCCGGCTGCAATAAACGCTCGCGCATTTTCCACAGCGCCATGACGCGAGGCTCGGGGAGCGACGCAGCCATCACACGGAATTTCGCTTCGACTTCGCTCAGCGCCATTGGTGCTTCGGGCCCGCCGCGCGCTTGTACATCGCCCGAGGCAAGCTGGGAGCCATCTTTCAACGTGACAACGACATCAGACCACCGCCCGACGGGAAAGCGCTGGCTGTGCCGGGGCTCCTCGCGCACCGAGACCTTTGCCAGAACAGCGGCTATCTTCGGATCGCTCAGTGCAGCTCCGGAAATGTCCTTTGGCCCGATGCGGCCGCGCACCAGCATCACCGCAAGCGCGAAGGGCAGGGAGTACTGCGCTTGCGATGTGGTCGCGGGCATGTCGGGAAACAGCGCCGCCGCTTGCGAAAACGTGTTCACCTCGATCCGGATTACGTCGTCTGCGCAGAAGGCATGATCGCGCATCAGCCCGGACAGGGCATCAAGTGCTGCATGCGCCCAGCGGCAAATCGGATAGGGTTTGATGTAGTTCCGCTCAATCGTCCAGACCTCGCCCAGATCGGCCCAGTGCTGGGCAACGTCATCGGCCTCGACCGTGATCGAAGGTGCGCCTTCAAACCCGTCCTGCGCCATCAACGCTGCCATTGAACCGACCAATGCACCCATGCCCGAGCCGTCGTGCAGCATGGTCGGGTTGGCAATCTCGCGCATCATCTGGCTGCGCGGGCCGTGGTATTCGGCAATTCCCAGCGCATGCCGAAGATGATCGGGATCTGTACCCAACAGGCGACAACCCAGCGCAGCCACCCCCAGCGCATTCCATGCACCGGAGGTGTGATAGTCGCTGACCGTCGCATGAAGGGCCAAGGCAGCCCGGGCGGCGACCTCATAGGACATGACCAGCGCAATCAGTGCATCGCGCGCGGTCAGTTCTGGCCGGGTTTCGGCGAAGGCAAAAAGCGCGGGCACCACGGCGCATCCGATATGGCCCTTGGTCGGGTTATATCCGTCATGGGCATCTAGATTGTCGATCTGCGTGGCCCCGGCAAAGGCCGCCCCCGGGGACGAAGCACGGCGACCATCGAACATCATGTGGGCGGCGTGATCCGGGGCACCTGCGCCGTGAAAGGCAAACGCATGATCGCGCGCGATCCGCCCTGCGTCCATGTCGGCGGCCCCTGCCGCTACGCCAACCGTGTCAATAAGCAGCGTTGCTGACATGTTAATCGCGCTTTGCGGCATGTCCTGGCGCGAGAGCACAAATTCTGCGATTTTATCAAAACTCATAGCAGCGTTCTCTCCAAGAGCTGGCCATATCCCGGTAAGGCCTCACCGAAACCTGCAAGCTGCATGGCCTGAAAAGCCATCGCCTGATTTGACGTGATGACCGGTTTGCCTACAGCCTGCTCAAGACGCGCGACAATCTCGACGCTGCGCATGTCAGTACAGGACAGCACAATCGCTTCGGCCTTGGGATGGTTGGCGGCAAGGCCCAGATCGAACACCGCCTGCGGGTCCAGATCGCCTTGACCGTAATTGTCGAGCTCACCACTCACCTCCGACCGGGCTACGGTTTCAATACCGGATGCGGCCAGAAATCTGATGGCCATGTCGTTTATCGTGGGCACGTAAGGCGAGGCAAAACCGATGCGGGTCGTACCCAGAGTTTGCAGCGCATGCACCAATGCCCCAGCTGCCGTTACCGTCTCGGCCCCGCTTTGGGCTTTGATCCGCTCAGCGAGTCCCCGGTCGAAGGCCGGGCCATGGGTCAGCGTGGCTGAGGTGCAGCCATACATGATTACATCCGGGCGCACGCCCTGCAGCAGGCCCAAAGGCTCGTCCAGATCGGCCGCGCCAAGCCCGTGCATTTGGTCAGCATCCGGAATCTCATCCTGATCATAGCCCCCCATTCGGGCGAAATGCAGCGACACACCATCGGGCCGCAGCAGCACCATGTCAGGTTCGAGATTGGTGTTGGTGAAAGGCACCAGAATGCCAAAGCGGGCGCGTCCGCGAGAACTGTTCATGGCGTTTCCTCCTTTGCCCAGCGTTCCAATAACCCGGCTGCGATGTCGAGATGACCTGCGACACCAATGGTCGCGCGCAGGCAATTGGCAAGCCCGGCGCCGCCCTGTGGACGTAGAAAGACACCTTCGCTGCGCAGTGCTTCATCGGCGCGATTTGCCACCTCGGGGTTAGCCATTCGGATCAGCACGAAATTGGTGTAGCTTTCAGGCACGTCGAACCCGGCCTGTCGTAGCCTGTTCCGAAACCTGTCGCGCAATGCAGCCGTTTCCCTGCAGGTTGCGACCATGTAAGCCCGATCCGCCAACGCAGCAGCGGCAGCGGCCTGTCCAGCGACCGATATGTTGTTGGGGTTCATCACCTTGCGAAGCTCGCGCGCGATGTTGAGAGGGAACAGGCCCCAGCCCACCCGCATTCCGGCCAGACCGTATGCCTTGGAGAAGGTGCGCAGAATTACCGTGTCGCCTCGCGCGACTAGATCGAACGTGTGCTCACCCAGATGATCGGCGAATTCACCATAGGCTTCATCGATCACCAGCAATATATTGCCCGGCAATCCGTCGCGAAGGCGCAATAGCTCGGCGCGCGGGATGCGGGTACCGCCGGGGTTGCCGGGATTGGCAACAAATACGATGCGTGTGTCTGGTCGGACAGCCTCTAGCAGGGCATCCACTGATACGCGGCCATCCTCCTCCAGGGCAGTGTCGAAACGCGCCCGCACCAGCTGCGCGGCAGTTCGGAAGAACGGATAGGCATGCGCCGGGGCCAGTACTGCATTTCGCTCATCGGCAAAGACTTGCGTCAGACCAGCGATCAGTTCCATCGACCCATTGCCGCAAAGGATGCCCTCGGCCGGGATGCCGTGCAGTGCGGACAGGGCAGCACGCAGTTCGCCCCAGTCCGGATCGGGGTAAAGATGCCCCGCCTCCAAAGCCTTGGCAGCAGCCTGGATTGCACGCGGGCTAGGTGGGTGCAGGCTTTCGTTCTGCGACAGCGAGATCAGGCGCTTGCCTTCGGGCACGTTCAGCTCGGCCAGTGCATATGGCGACATAGCATTGATATGGGCGACGGGGTTGATCATGGATCGATACCATAAATTTCGCGCGCCACTTTTTGACTTATCAGTCCCTCTTCAAGGTCGCGCTGAACATCTTCGCGCGGACGATCCTGCGGATCCCCAAAGCCGCCACCCCCCGGAGTTTCAAAGATCAGAGTTTCGCCCGCCTTCACCCGGACCTCGCCTTTGCCCGGCAGATCAGATCCATCCTTGCCAATGCGGATGCGTCCAGGTGCGCCTTCTCCTCCGCCGAACCGGCCCCGCGCGGGGTTCAAGACCCGTTCAACCGAAAGGAACAGCATGAAATCCTCGTCCTTTGACGAGCGCATTTCGATATGCTGTCCCAAACCTCCACGTGTCCGTCCGGACCCGCCGCTGTCCGGCTTGAGCTCGCGCCGGGTGATCAGGACCGACGCGACCGCTTCGGTGGTTTCCACCTGGCTTCCCCAGACGCCTGACGGAAACGCGGTGGCCGACAAGCCGTCCAGACCGGGTCGCGCGCCTGTTCCACCGCTGAACACAAGCTCTAACGCAAACTGCTCATCGCCGCGCGAAACCGCCTCGGGCGCATGCCGAAGGGGTAAATCATACATACACGATGCCCCTTCGGCCGGTACGGAATCCGGCGCAGCCTGCGAGAGGCAGCCATAGACCAGATCGGGCGTCATCTGCCCCAGCGTATGACGCATGGCCACTGGTGCGGGAGGCTGAGCGTTCAGGATGCAATCCTTCGGCCCGGTTACGTGAAACGGTGCAAGTGAGCCTGCATTGTTTGGAATATCCGGCCCGATTATGCAGCGAAGGGCAAAAACCGAATAGGCGGTCGCATAGTTGAGCGGCACGTTGATGCCCTTGCTGGACAGCCCCGATGTTCCGGTGAAATCCAGCTCAACACGATCCTCGCCGATGGTCAGGGCTGCGTGCAGATCAATCCCATGCTCATAACCGTCCACCTTCAGCACATTGCACCACGTCCCTTTCGGAAGTTCTGCGATGGCTTCAACGGTAGCGCGATATGAGGCATCGATGATATAGTCGGCAAGTTCATCCAAATGGTCTATGCCGAACTCATCCATCATGCCCGCAAGCCGCTTTGCGCCAGCTTCGCAACACGCGATCAGCGCATAGATGTCGCCCTCGTTGGCGACGGGTTCGCGTGAGTTGGCTTTGACGATCTCCATCAGGAGGGTGTTCAACACACCCTCTTCCATCAGTTTGCAAGGCGGGATCAGCAGACCTTCGTCATAGATATCTGCACCCTCAGGGCCCATGCCTAGCCCACCCAGATCGACCAGATGCGAGGTGCAGGAGGTGAACCCGACCACCTGATCCCGGTAGAACACTGGCATCATCAGCAGAAAATCGTTCAGATGGCCCGAGGCGATCCATGGGTCGTTGGTAAGGTAGATATCACCTGGCCGCATGTCCTGAAGCCGGAAGCGCCCGCGCAATGTTTTTACTGCCTCGGCCATAGTGTTGATATGACCCGGTGTGCCGGTCACCGCCTGGGCCAACATGCGGCCCTGCAGGTCGAAGATACCAGCTGAAATGTCCCCGCATTCACGCACGATCGGGCTGAAAGCCGCTCGGATCAGTGCCTGTCCCTGTTCTTCAACCACGGCCAGAAGCCGGTTCCACATCACCTGAAGACGCGTGTTTGTTGTGTTCATCGGTTGCCCTCCCGATTGCGTGTGAGCCAGATATTGAGGCCGCCGTCGATTTCGGCGGAGAAATCGGCGCTCACGAAAGTTGTGGTCTGCGGCTCGATGATCAGGGCGGGCCCGCCCAGTTGATCGCCCGGGCGAAGCGCAGAGCGATCATAAAGCTCCGCGTTGCGCCATTCACTGGATACATCACACAGGATTTGGCGCTGACCGGTTGGTTGTGCAGGCTGTTTCGCAAGAACTTCAGAATGGGACGTAAGCGCGGGCGGCTCCGAGGAGACCTCAAGAGCCCAGTTCAGGATCTCGACCGTCATTCCTGGAACGGCACGGCTGAACTGGCGGCTGTATTCCTTTTCGAATGCCCCAAGCAATGCAGGCATGTCTGTCTTTTCCAGCGCCCGGTCAGGCAGCGGGATTTCAATCTCGTGCCCTTGCCCGTGATAGCGCATGAAAGCCCGCCGTCGTCGGGTCAGCCGTCCCTCAGGCGCGCCTGCCCTTACCACGGCCTCAGCTTCTTCAATCATCGCGTCAAAGAAGGCGTTGAGCGCGTCGAGATCGAGCACCTCAAGCGTGGCATAGCGCGACCGTATGATCTCAAAAGATACGGGTGCGAACAGAAATCCGACCGCTGAGCCCACGCCGGGATCGCGCGGGATCAGGATGCGATCAACCTGTGCGCGCCTTGCAACCCGAGTTGCATGCAAGGGTCCATTCCCACCGAAAGCAATCATCAGCCGCGCGGCCAAATCCTTGCCCGATTCCACCGCGTGCATCCGCCCGGCGGCGGCCATATTCTCATCGACAATTTCGCTGACCCCATTGGCCGCCTGCACCGCGCCAAGCCCCAGAATCTCTCCAATACCCGAGGCAAGCGCGGTTTTCGCCGCGTCCATGTCGATCCTGAGCCGCCCTTCGGCAAAGCGCTCGGGTTCGATCAGCCCTTGCACCACATCGGCATCTGTCACTGTCGGTTCGGTTCCGCCCTTGGCAAAAGCGGCCGGCCCGGGCTCAGACCCTGCGCTTTCTGGTCCGACCTGCAGGCGACCCAAACGGTCGACATGCGCAATAGATCCGCCGCCCGCGCCAATCTCGATCATCTCGATCACCGGAATGCGTACCGGCATGCCAGAGCCTTTGATGAACCGCGCAGCGCGCGCGATTTCAAACTTGCGGGCTGCCTGTGGGCGATACTGGTCAATCAGGCAAAGCTTGGCGGTCGTGCCGCCCATATCGAAACTCAACACCTCGCGCTCACCAGTCTCGGCGGCGAGGCGCGCGGCCAGAATCGCCCCGCCCGCAGGACCGGATTCAATCAACCGGATGGGCAGACGCGCTGCGGTTTCTATCGTCGTCATGCCCCCGGCCGCAGTCATCATCAGGATTGGGCAAGTCAATCCTTCTTGGTTAAATCGCGCCTGGAAATCAGCCAGATAGCTGGCCATCTGCGGTTGGATATAAGCGTTGGCAATCGTGGTTGAGAGCCGATCGAACTCGCGTGCCTCGGGGCTGACTTCGTGAGATAGTGAGATCACCAGATCGGGCAACCTCGCGCGCAGAAGATCACGCAACCGCAGTTCATGCGCCGGGTTGGCATATGCATGCATCAAGCAAATCGCCACGGCCTCGGCGCGACAGGCCACAAGCTCTGCGGCCAATCGGGAAGCGGCTTCCTCTTCAAGCGATTGCAATTCCTGCGCGCGCGCGTCCATCCGTCCACGGATAGTAAAGGCACGCGAACGCGGCACGATCAGATCAGGTTTGACAAGGTTGATCTCGTACTGGTTGTAGCGGCGTTCATAGGCGATCTCGAGAATATCGCGAAATCCCTCGCTCGTGACCGTTGCCACAACCGCGCCGCGCCGCTCGATCAAAGCATTGGTGGCCAGGGTCGTGCCATGGATGAAACCAACGATCTGTGACCAGTCCGACCCGGATTCAGCTAACACATGTTTTGCACCCGCAAGTGCTCCTAGGGTCGGGTTTTCTATGGTGGTCGGTGTTTTAGTGGTGGCAAGGATGTACCCACGGCCATCAACCAGAACCGTATCGGTGAAAGTACCGCCGATATCGACGGCAAGGCGTAGCCCGTTCTCTTCGCGCATGTAGGGATACCAGAAATGGAGAGAAATCAGAAGGAATGCACACTCTCGCTCCGGCACCGGCCGAAGCGACAAAAACCAGCTTCACGTCAGACGACGAGATCGCAGCCGGTCGCCCGGCGCCCCTGATTTTCCGTCATGCCTTGCGTCATAGATGACCGCTCTCGCGCAATTCAGTTTCGAAAAAATGCTGCCCGAGCACAGGACGGGCTGTCAACATAAATTTGAAACCGTCCAGCAGGCATTCGCGATCTCAGCGGCGATCGCAGAAAGCGGCCAGCTACTCATATGGTGTTGGCCGAAATTCAGGAATTCTTCCTAAGAATGCTTCTTGATTTCACTGTATTTCGTAACTTCGGGCAATCTGCAGCATTTGTATTTATGGACCCAACGGAAGCCTTGGCGTTGTCTTTTGCAGCAGGATAAGTGCCACGTCATGCCTTGGTGTTTTGATGCGTTGTCCGCAAAACTGATCGCACAAGCAGGGTATGAACTTGACATTCATGTCAGGATTTGGCGGCTTCGGCGAGCCGGATTGGGACGCCTGATCTGAGTTTGATGAGCTATGGTGAAGTCGTCGATCAGGCCCGCAACATTGCCGACGCGGTTGATATCCCTCTGATTGGTGATGGCGACACGGGGTATGGCAACGCCATGAATGTACGCCGCACCGTCGAAGGCGGTGAAACGCCTGACTAAAGTTGCATTCGCTACGATACAAAATTGGCAACAAAGCGAACCCGGGCATTGCGGCGCGAAGTGGACCTTAGTTGTCATCGCAAGAATTGTGGCGTCGTGCAAAATCAAAAACTTGACCAATGCAGTAACTTTGCTGAACAAGCCCTAGCAGTTTGACATCGATGACCATTCGTACCCATTTGAACTTATGAAACAACTAGATCGAAAAATCGCGTTAGTCACTGGCGCCTCCGCACCTCAAGGGATTGGCCGCGCAATCGCAATGAGATTGGCTGCAGATGGCGCAAAGGTTGTTGTGACAGACCGTGTGGGCACGTCCTGTAAGGACAAGACGATTGTGCGCCTCGAAGAGATCGCACAGGAAATTCGAGATGCTGGGATAGAAGCGCTGGCGCTGGCGCTCGATGTGACCAAGGCCGAGGAAGTAGCTTCCGTGGTTAACCGGTGTATCTCCGAATTCGGCAGTTTGGACATTCTGGTCAACAATGCCGGGTCCCTCGCAGGCTCGGCAGACTTTCTGACGACAACGCCAAGCGAATGGGAGATGAGTTATCGCGTAAACGTGCTGGGGCCGATGATGCTGGCGCAAGCAGCCATCCCACACATGCAAAAGCATGGTGGAGGGAGGATCATCAATATTGGTTCAACGGGCAGCCTTGGAGCAGAGCCAGGCTTTGGTGCATATACGGCGACGAAACACGCGCTCGTCGGCCTCACAAAGACGCTTGCGGCAGAATTTGGACCGGATGGCGTTCTCTGCAATACCGTTTGTCCTGGCTATATAGAAACCGACATGCATGAGGCGGCAAATGCACGGCTCGCGGCGGAAGCAGGAGAAAGCCTGGCGGAGACACAAAAACGCCGATACGCAAGCGTTGCGCTTCGTTCCGCTGGCCTTCCCGATGATGTTGCCAATGCCGTCGCATATCTGGCGGGCCCAGCCGGACAGTATGTCACCGGTATAAGCCTACCTGTCGCAGGTGGCGTTCCGATGGGTATCTGACACCTGTGCTTACTGCTCGTTGCCGCACCCGCTTCTGTGGCCATATTCCTTTGAAAACTCTTGGTTGGCGATGTCGTAAGTCGCTGACTCAATCCTTCCTAAGAGGAGGGATCGGCAATAATGGGGCCGAGGCAGGAAGCATAGGTGGCACTGCGAAGATGGGCATCTGAACCTCAGCTAACAGGCGGCGTCCGTTGGGCTGTGCACTGTTTCAGAACACGCGAGGGGGGCAATGATTGGTCAGTTGTGAATGGCGTCGTCGGATTGGCGCGACAGTGTTTCTTTGATGCCATTTACGCCATCAGTTTATGTACGGTCATACGAGAGGCTCTAAAGGTCAGATCCCGCAAGCGATCATGGGGTGTCCGATTTGACAAATCCCTTGGCGCAAACCTAACAGATGCGTGAGAATTCGGAGCTAGCACCAAGAAAGCTTTGCGCTCATCTCAGTCTCAATCCAATACTGATGTAAATGGCTTGGATGTCGGAGATTTAGTTGCGATTTAGCGTGGGCATTGCAGTGTCAATTCTGGTGGCTGTGTCCATTGGGGTCTCGACCTTTATTGTCCATTCCCTGTGGTGGACGACGGCGCGCGACAACAGCCGTATGCTGGCGGCTGAAATAAACGGCCAGATTGCAAATACCGTCCGTATCGAGGTCGGCGTGACCCTTAGATCAGCCGAGGCAGCCTGGGCCGCCGTTCGCACCATCTTTGTCCAGAACGTCATCGCGACACGGCAAGCCGACAAGCGAGAGTTTGTGTTTTTGTCCCAACTGCAGGCGCAGCCAAATATCTCGTGGATGTTCTTTGGCTGGCCAGATGGGAACTTTTTTGCGTCACATCGCCTGGGTGACGGCGGGCTTGAGATGATTGAGATCGACAGCGCGATCCGAGACCGCATGCTGCGTAAAGACCGCTACATCTTCATTCCCGGTGACATCCAGTTTGAAGATCGGACCTTTACGGAAACAGCCTATGATCCGCGCGAACATGCCTGGTTCGAAAACTTCATGGGCCTCAGCTCTGCCGGATGGATAGAAGTGCGAGACCTTCCCGATAGTGACAAAACCATTTACGCATATGCAGGTCCGATAGACGTTAACCGAACGCGGCAAGGGGTTCTGGCCGTTGCAATCGAAACGGACCGTTTGTCTCGCTTTCTTGCCACTCTGGCACCGGGCGAGTTTGGCGCAGCGTTCATTCTGAATGCCGATGGAAAGGTCATTGCTGTACCTGATGCCCAAGCGGATGAGACAACTCCGGCGCGCATGGGCGAGGGTAAGCTTTACGAAGCCGCCATGATCTCGGGCGAGAGGCTGTTGGCTGACCCTGAAACAAATTCACCGGGTACGTTGACGAAGCGTATCGTCATCGACGGAGTGCCTTATGCGGTGGCCCTTACGCCCCTGGGGTTTTATGGCTGGCGCGTTGCCACCGTCATTCCTGAAGCGGCCTTTCTTTCGAGCATTGATGAAACGCTGATTAACCTGATTTACGTGTTGATCATCGTTGTGGTTATTGCAACCGGACTGGCGATCTGGCTGATCCGCAGTATCGTGGCAAACCCGCTGGCCCGCATTGCCGAAGATCTGGGCAAAATCGAACGCTTTGATGTCGAGCGGATTGCGCGCAGGCCTTCCAAACTGTCTGAGCTCGAAAATCTATCTGCAGCGACCGCGAGTATGGCTGCGGGACTGTCTGCCTTCCGGAAATACGTGCCTACCGATCTGGTGCGCATGCTGGTCGCAGAAGGTATCAAGACGCAGCCGGGTGGTGACGTAAAACAGATTTCAGTGCTGTTTTGCGATGTCACGGGGTTCACGGGAATGTCTGAGAAACTCGGCCCCAAAATTGTCCACTTGATGGAGCCATTTTTCAGCGCGGCCTCAGCGGCGATCATTCAAAACGGTGGCACGATCGATAAATTCATCGGCGATGCCGTGATGGCGTTTTGGGGCGCGCCGCGCAAAGATGCCAACCACGCAGTTCATGCCTGCCGCGCAGCGTTGGACCTTGTCGCTGCTGTGGACGCGTCTGGTATCAAAGATGAGGCTGGCAATCCCCTGCGTGTGAGGATCGGGCTGAATAGTGGTGATGCTCTGGTGGGAAATATCGGCTCAAAGGAACGGCTAAATTACACGGCAATCGGAGATGTGGTGAATGTTGCCAGCCGATTGGAAGGCGCCAACAAAGACTATGGCACCTTGATCCTGATCGGGCCGGAGACGAGACGCCAGGCGGCCGACGCCATAGTGGTTCGCGAGTTGGACACGGTGGCCGTATTTGGGCGCGCCGAGGAACTGGTGATTTATGAACTAATCGCGATGCAGGATGGGGTTGACGGATCACTTGACTGGATAAAGCTTTATGAACAAGGTCTTGAACACTATCGGGCGAGGCGGTTCGAAATGGCTATTTCCAACTTCGAGGCCGCAGACCAGGCGCGAAATGGCGACCCCGTTTCAGTCGCAATGGCGGCCCGCGCCCAAAGCCTTTTGGCCAGGCCTCCTACGGAGGACTGGCGCGCAGTATCGAGGACAAAGAAAAAGAGCTAGTTACCTTCGTTCAAACCTAACCGCTTCGATCCCAAGATATTTCGTTGACTGTTTGTTTGTTGGCTGCCCTTGACGCATACGCGAACTGGATTGCGAGTTGCGGACGATTGCCGCGGTTCGAATGGTGTATGTTTAGCAGGAGGAAGACTTCGTCTTTGAAGTGAAGGTCCAGAACAAAAGCTAACAGCGGTACCGCAATACTTAGCCAAATGACTGATCTGGACCGAATTTGGCTAATTGTCGAAAGCCAAAAGAATGACACTAGTTTCGCACGCCGAAAACTGCTCAAAATTATCGAAGCAGTTGAAAGCTAAATTCTGATTCAGGCCATAGTCTTCAATTCTTGGCGTGGTGCGTTAATCAGCTCTGTGCGAGATTACATTGTCGAACCTTCTACTTGATCCTCACTTCCTTATCTTTGGGGTAGACTAACGCAAAAGCGTAGCGTCATCGCAATCTCCATCTGGATATCACTTACTTTCTTGTTAGTGTGCTGCCAGTACAGGCATTTATCTGCAGTCATTGCGCCCAACGTTTTTGCCGGAGTTGCCCTTTGATTATTCCATTTCATGTGCGCGAGATGCTGCGACGTATTAAGATGCGATACGATGTTGATCGCACGCCAAAACAAATGGCTCCAAGCGATGAAGTGTTTTCGCCTTTACGCCCGTCTCGCAAGGCTGATGGCACGACAGTCGCACGCTTCTGGGGTCAGTTGAAACCGAAGGCAAGCGATGCAGATCAAGCATTGATCGCGGACAATGCAACCATCGAAGCAGCTGAGGTTTACAGCGCCAATATTGAAAACTTCATAGGTACCGTCAAAGTGCCAGTTGGGATCGTTGGACCGCTGCGTTTGAACGGAATGAACGCCAACGGAGATTATTTTGTGCCGCTCGCAACGACCGAGGCAGCGCTTGTTGCTTCCTATGCGCGAGGGGCCTATGCGGCTGGTCGATCCGGCGGTGTAAGTACAGCCGTCCTGTACGAAGGTGTGTTGCGTACGCCAGCCTTTGTGTTCGAAAGCCTATTACAGGCGGGTCAATTTGTGGATTGGGTAGTCAGCAATGTTGACGATCTCCAGTCGGCAGCTGAAGTCACAACGCGGCATGGCAAACTTGTCTCTCTGGAACCTTTTATCGATACGAACATTGTTTTTCTGATCTGTCGTTACACAACGGGTGATGCGGCTGGTCAGAACATGGTGACAATTGCAACGGATGCGCTGTGCCAGGCCATTGCCGCAGAGTGTCCAGTTCCAATTGATAATTGGTACATCGAAGGAAACTTTTCGGGTGACAAAAAAGCTTCTGCTCTGGGCATGGTGACCGGTCGCGGGCGCAAGGTGAGTGCGTCAGTTACTTTGCCTGCGGATATTGTCGAAAAGACGCTTGGTACTACGGTGGATGCGATGTTGGCGTATGGGCGCGTTGCCAATCTTGGTTCGCACCTGTCAGGTCAGCTTGGGGCCCAGGCCCACTATGCCAATGGTCTTGCAGCCTTTTACATCGCGACCGGGCAGGACGCGGCCTGTGTCGCCGAAAGCGCGATGGGGGTGACACGGATGGAACCCAGAGGAGACGATCTTTTCTGCTCGGTAACGCTGCCAAATGTTCTTGTTGGATCGGTGGGTGGCGGCACCGGCTTACCCAGCCAATCTGCGGCGTTGAATATTTTAGGGCTGAAGGGCGCGGGCCACGGGACAGCATTAGCCGAAGTCGCCGCAGCCGTCTGCTTGTGCGGAGAAATTTCGATTGTCGCTGCGATCGCCGCGGGGCATTTCACGCGGGCGCATGAAAGCCTGGCACGTCAAAGATGACCTTTTTGAACCGCGTATGGATTTATCAATCTGAACGCTTTCCACTTAAGAAAACTGTACCACTTTTGCTGGTGTTTTCAGCGGCAAGTATCTGCGTCTCAGCGCGGCTTGCTGATCGCCCGTTGCCCGAATGGCCCGCTTTTGTGGTTGGTTTTGTGTTGGCAATGGCGCTGTTTTTCCAGATGCGGGTTTGCGACGAATTCAAGGATGCCGAAGACGACCGCCGCTACCGGCCGGAGCGCCCTGTTCCAAGTGGGCTGATATCCCCGGCAGAGCTTCTAACCCTTGGCCTACTGACTGTGCCGATCGCAGCAGCAGCTGCATGGTTATGGTACCTGCCGGTTTTGTGGTTTCTTTTATTGGTTTGGGTTTGGCTGGCAGCGATGACAGTCGAGTTTGGCGTTCCTATCTGGCTAAAGGCGCGACCAGTTCTGTATCTGATCAGCCATATGTCGATCATGCCGTTGATCGACTTACTGCTGACAAGCATCGAATGGCTTCCGGCTGGTGCCGCTGCATCAAATCTGTGGTTGTTTCTGGCACTGTCTTTCGTCAATGGCTGCGTTCTTGAGATCGGACGCAAATTATGGGCGCCTGAGAACGAAATTGACGGGGTAGACACTTATTCGCGCCATTGGGGGTATCGCCGTGCCGCCATCGTCTGGCTGTCCTGTGTCGTGTTATCTTTCGTGTTTCTGGTGGCTACAGGGTTTGCGTGTGGCGTTGGCTGGTTAACCGTCGTGGTCGGCGCCGCTGCGTTTGCACCCTGTTGTTTAATTGCCCGTAGCTACGTGAAGGCGCCAACGCCCAAGGCGCAAGGCAGAATGGATACAATCGCAGGGCTTTGGGTCTTTTTTTGCTATGCCACAGCAGGTTTTTTACCGTTTCTGGTCGGAGGCTTTAGATGACCTTTATCGTCAATCAATCCGATGCAACTGACCCGACATTGGTCGGTGGGAAAGCGGCTGCGCTGGCACGTCTTGCGCGTCACGGTTTCAATCCACCTGCGTTTTTTGTCATCACTGATGCTGCATTCCGCGCGGGCAAGTCAGGGCCTGTCGCGGCAAATGAACTGAGTGTGGCGCTTGCTGCCGCATTGGATGCGCTGGGTCCAGGGCCCTATGCGGTGCGCAGTTCCGGTCGGGCGGAAGATGGTGCCGATCACAGCCATGCTGGGCAGTTCGATACGGTCCTGAATGTCACTGGCAGTAAGGTCTTGCAGGCCGCTAAGCGGGTCTGGCAATCAGGTTTTTCGGATACACTTGAAGCTTATCGCTCGGTCACTTCCGGGGGCGAGGCAGAAGCCCCCGCGATCATTGTGCAGTGTATGATTGATGCAACGACGGCCGGTGTTGCTTTCTCGGCCGATCCGGTGACCGGGCAACGAAATACCGCAGTTGTGTCTGCCGTCAAAGGGTTAGGCAATGCCCTCGTGGCAGGTGAGGTTGATGGTGAGGATTGGACCATTGATCAAACCGATCACGTAGCGTGCTCCCAATCCGAGGCTCAAGTTCTGACACCCGATCAAGCGCTTCAGGTCGCGAAGTTGGCACGCAAAGCGGAAGAGGCTTTTGGCATCCCACAAGACATTGAATGGGCATTCGATGCCGCGCTGGGACTGCACATTCTGCAGGCGCGACCGATTACGACCCCGCTGCAACCCAAAGCGGTGCCGGATGATGCGCTAACCATTTTTGACAATTCAAACATCGTTGAAAGTTACCCCGGCATGGTCAGTCCGCTGACCTACTCCTTTGCCCTGCACGTATATTCTCGCGTCTATCGGGCATTTGTTCGGCTTTTGGGCGTATCAGATAAAACCATCGCGCAGAACTCAACCATCTTCGACAATTTCCTCGGGCGCATTGATGGGCGCGTCTATTACAATCTGGTCAACTGGTACCGAGCGCTGGCGCTGCTGCCGGGGTTCTCGCTAAATCGCGACTATATGGAGACAATGATGGGTGTGTCCGAGCCCATGCCGCGTGAAATCACGGATGGGATCGGGCCTGCTCCTGCCAAAGGTGCGCGCAAGATATTGGAATACGCAAAACTGGCTTTGGTTGCGGGTAGCTTGACCTGGCAGGCCGTGTGTTTGCCTCGAACCCGGCGCAACTTTTATGCAAGGCTGAACGAGGTTCTGGATCGTGATCTCGACATAGAATCAGCGAATGCGACTGAGTTGGCCGCCGAGTATCGCCATATCGAAAGCGCCCTGTTGGATCGTTGGGACGCGCCGCTTGTAAATGATTTCCTCTGCATGATCGCATTTGGTGCCTCGCGCAACCTGTTGCACAAGTGGTTGGGTGAAGAAGGGCTGTTGCTGCATAACGATGTTATGATTGGTCAGGGCGATATTGTCTCAGCTGAACCGGCGCAGCGAATTGCGCACATGGCTCACTTGGTCCGCGAGGCTGGAATTACTGGTCAACTGAGCGCGGAATGTCGGGTTGAAACCCTTGCCCCCTTTCCGCAAATCGAGGCTGAGGTTCGCTCCTATTTAGACAAATTCGGGGATCGATGCACAGAGGAGTTGAAACTGGAGAGCATTCCGCTGCGCGATGATCCCACCAGTCTGTTGATGGCCGTTGCAGCCAGTGCCGCCCGTCCTGAAGGTAAACGACACATCGGCACTGAACCTGAATGGAAAACCCTGTTTCCCGCCAATCCGCTGAAACGTCGCCTATCCAAATGGATCGTGGGCTGGGCCAAGGCCCGTGTACGTGACCGAGAAAACCTGCGATTCGAACGCACTCGAATCTTTGGTCACGCCCGGCGTGTCTTTCTGGGGATCGGTAGGGAGTTTTCAGCCAGGGGGCTGCTCAATAAACCCCGCGACGTGTTTTATCTGACGACCCATGAAGTCTTGGGAGCCGTCGAAGGGTTCAGCCTTTCGCCTGATCTGAAAGCTATAGTTGCGCAACGACAACATGAAGATGTCGCTGCGTCCCAGCGTCCGGACCCACCAGAGCGGATTGAGGTCAGGGGCCCGGCCATCGCTCCGATCTGGGTGGATAACGAAGAGGTCAACAGCGATCCGGAACGTGTGAAAACCGGCACCGGCTGTTCGGCCGGACACGTGACCGCTCGGGCGCGTGTGATCAGCGATCCGCGTACTGAGGCATTGCGGCCTGGCGACATCCTTGTGGCGCGTCACACCGATCCGGGTTGGATCGCAGTGTTTTCGAATGCTGCGGCCATAGTCGTGGAGCGGGGGTCGTTGTTGTCACATTCCGCAATTGTGGCGCGTGAGTTGGGCATTCCATGCGTTGTCGGTCTGAAAGGGGCTACGCATTGGATTAAGGATGGCGAAACCCTTTCGGTTGATGGTGCAAACGGCAAAGTGGAACGATGCGATGGCGCATAGCGAAATCGCAAGCAAGGCAGATTTCGACTACATCCGATATGCGCAGCTGTGGGAGGATGCGGACGTTCTGACCGACGCGCTGTGCGATTGTGCAGGCGGTACACTGGTATCCATTTGTTCTGCAGGGGACAATGCACTGGCTATGCTGACGCTGGACCCTGCGAAGGTTGTGGTTGTCGACCTGTCACCGGCGCAGATTGCCTGCCTAAAGCTAAGGATCGGCGCATTCCAAAGCCTGACGCACCCCGAGTTTCTGGAACTGACAGGATCGCGGCCCAGCAAGAGGCGAACAGAGCTGCTGACGAGGGCTTTGAAGGCCACTGATCCTGAAACAAGCGCCTTCTGGGCCGGTCTTGCCCCAGATGTGGAGCGGTACGGGATAGGCGGGGTCGGCAAGTTCGAGCGGTACTTCCGCATCTTCCGTACCAGGCTTTTGCCGTTTGTACATTCCAGACGTACGATTGATGACGTCTTTGCGTCCCGGTCGCCGGATGCGCGCGAGGTTTTCTTCGATACGCGCTTCAATACCTTCAGATGGCGGCTGTTACTGAGTGTATTCTTTTCCCGCTTTGTGATGGGACGCATGGGGCGCGACAAGGCGTTCTTCGATCACGTTGAAGGTAGCCCCGCTCAGCACGTGGCTCGTCGTATTCGCCACGCGGGCGTTGATACTGATCCGTCGCAAAACCCTTATTTGCACTGGATCCTAAAAGGTACGCATGGTGACGCGCTGCCGATGGCCTGGCGGCCCGAAAACTATGAAACCATTCGCGCCCGCCTTGATCGTCTCGATATCAGGCCCGGATCATTAGAGGCTTTTGTGTCGACCGGTGAAAGAGCAAACGGATTCAACCTATCCGACATTTTCGAATACATGTCGCCCGATGTGTTTGAGCAGGTCTACGGATCAATTTTGTCAGCTGCCGCGCCAAAGGCGCGTCTAGTTTATTGGAACATGATGGCACCGCGCCGCGTGCCCGCTTCATTTGCGGGCGAAGTCGAAACACGTCGCGCGATTGAGGATCAGCTAAAAGCGCGCGACATGGCCTTTTTCTACTCGGACTTTGTCGTCGAAGAGGTGCTGGCGTGAGTGTTCTGGCTCAGATCCTGCTGGCCTTGGTGTCTATTCTGGCCCTGTTGGGATTGATGGCAATTGTCCGACGGCTGGCGCAAAAGGTTGGCTTGAACGCTGAAGTACAACGTAAACTGATGCATGTTGGAACCGGTTTGTTCACGCTGGTTCTGCCGTGGATTTTCCCGGATCGATGGCCGGTCTATATGCTGATCGGAGTAACCATGATCGTTATGATGATTTTGCGTTTACCCCGTTTCTCAAAAGGTCTGGGCGCAGCGTTGCACGGCGTCGAGCGCACCTCATACGGTGATTTCTTGTTGGCGCTTTCCGTGGGACTTTGTTTTTTGCTGGCCGGGGAAAACACTCTGTACTACGTGCTTCCGATCGCCGTTTTGACCCTGGCGGATGCTGCTGCTGCGCTTGCCGGTACGACATACGGAACCAAGCGCTACGTGGTTGAAGACGGTGACAAGAGCCTTGAAGGGTCAGTCGTGTTCTTTGTCGTAACGCTGTTGGTCTCGATCATCTGCTTTTTGTTTTTGTCGAAACTCCCGCCGTCCAACATCATGATGCTGTCCCTCATGGTTGCGGCCTTTGGCACATTGGTCGAGGCACAAAGCTGGCGGGGCTTTGACAATCTGTTCCTGCCGCTAGGCTTGTTGGTTTTTCTGAAAGCCCATTACTACAGCTCGTTGGCAGAGCTGGCGGTGCTGACCATTTTGTTCTTTGCTGCCCTGGTCAGTTTCGGCGTGGTGGGAACAAAGCTGGGCCTGACTAAACATACGACCCGTGTCTATGTTGTTGCGGTATTTCTGCTGCTCGCCGCAGCAAAATTACAGAACACGGTACTGCCAATCATGGTTCTTGCCGCGCACGGTTGGGCGCGAACCGCTTCTCCTTGCGACAGTAAGTATCCAGATCTGGATGTCGTCGCCGCCTTGGGGCTTTTGGGGTTTGGTTGGCTTGCGGCGGGAAATGCAACGGGATGGGATGCGATATCCTTTTTTGGGCTCAGTGCGATGGGGTTGGCCATGGGGCTTGTTGCTGTAGCATTGCGTACCATTCCGATTGCAATACCGATTGCTGCTGCAGTTTTGTTCCTTACTCGAGCCTGGGCCGTATCCCTGAATTCTGAACACTCAAATTGGGCCGAGCCCTTGACCACGCTCTCGCTTGTATCACTCGCGATCATGGCGATTGTGCCTTTGTTGCTTCCGCAACTGCTCCAAAAGAACCGTGTTTCGAAGCTCACGCTTTTGGCCCTAATCCCCCCGCTGGCCTATTACATCTGGTCCACAGCAGGGTTTTTTGGCGACGAGATTATCGCTGGAGCTGTATCATGACGAAAGAAAGCATTCAGACCGACGGTGCTAAACTGTGTGTTTATCTGCAGGGACCGGATTGGGATGGCGTACCCGCTGCTACAATCGGCGATTTTTCATGCCAGAGCCATGAGGCTGGTTTAGAGGCTCTGCAAATGGCTATTGGGCGTGTCCGGCACACCGGGGTTGATCGGATCATTGGACCGATGTCGGGCGATACGTGGCACAGCTATAGGTTTGTATCCGACAGCGACGGTTCAGCTCCGTTTTTGATGGAGCCGACGAACAAGCCCCATGAGCCCGACGTGTTTGAGGCAGCGGGATTTACCACCATCAGCAAGTATTTCTCGGCACGTGTGTCATTGGAACAAACGGCCCAGTCTACTCCTGCCGCAACCGACGCATTTGATGTCGAACCCTGGGACGGAACCAACCCAGAAGAGTTGTTCCGGCAGGTTCATCAACTATCTGTTGAGGCGTTCGCCCGAAACGCCTTTTATAAACCCATTTCTGAGCGCGATTTTCTCGCAATGTACATGCCTGTTGTTCCGATGTTGAAGCGCGAGCTTATCTTCTTTGCCCGTCGGCCGGATGGCTCATTGGCGGGCTTTCTGTTTGGCATTCCGAACTATGCAGAAGGCCCAAATCCGACAACGGCAATCCTGAAGACTTATGCAAGCCTTGAACGTGGCGCAGGTCGCCATTTGGCCAGTCATTTCCACAAGTCTGCCCTGAAACTTGGTTTTGGAACTGCCATCCATGCGTTGATCCATGATGATAACCAATCCGCTGACCGCAGTGTCGTTGAAGGGGCCAAGATATTCCGGCGGTACAGCCTGTTGGGGCTGCGGTTGGATGGCTAACCTGCTGGACCATTTTGCCGCCGCTGTCGATCGACACCCAGACCGGACGGCCATTATTGAAGGCAGTGGCCGTGAGATCACCTTTCGTAAGCTTCAGAAACGCGCGCGACAACTGGCCAACGTGTGGAGGCGTAAGGGCGTCGACCCCGGCGATCGCGTTCTGCTGGCGATGCCAGTCAGCGCTGATCTCTATGCCAGTCTTGCTGCCTTATGGTCATTGGGGGCAACGGTGGTTTTGCCTGAACCGGCGATGGGGCTTGCGGGATTGCGCCACGCAGCGAGAGCGACCCGACCCAAGGCTTTTTGCGCGTCTGGTTACTTTGCTTTGCTCAAATTCGTTGTGCCGGAGCTATTGAAACTGCGCCTTTTGCGGCCAAGCAACGCCAGCAAGTACCCCGGGGTTGTGGTTGTTCAAGACAGTGACACGGCGCTCATTTCATTTACATCGGGAACCACAGGCCGGGCTAAGGCCATCCCCCGAAGCCATGCGTTTCTGATGGCTCAACACGATGCGATTGCGCCGCTTCTTGACAGCGATGCCGTCGAACGGGATCTGGTCGCATTCCCCGTGTTTACGCTGATCAACCTTGCAGCTGGGCGTACGACTGTTCTGCCAAACTGGAATATGAGCAATCTGGATCGAGTATCCCCCGAGCAGTTATCGAGCTTGATATCGAAGCAGCAAGTTACGCGGCTATTGATCCCTCCGTCTTTGTGCGAAAAGCTTGCTCAGTGTAATGATACGGGCCCTTTGCACACAGTTTTCACTGGCGGGGGGCCGGTGTTCCCAGATCTGATCGAGAGGCTTCTCGCCAAAACCCGACTGGACGTAGTCTGCGTATATGGGTCGACCGAGGCAGAACCGATTACGCATCTTGATGTGCGTGACATCACTGAAACAGATCTACGTGAAATGGAGACGGGTAAGGGGCTTCTCGTCGGTCGTCCGGTTTCGCAGATCGAGCTCCGAATTCGGGATGATGAAGTTCAGGTGGCGGGCAATCACGTGAACGATGGCTATCTTGACCCCACCCACGCCGAGGAAAACAAAATCAAGGAAGACACCAAAATCTGGCATCGAACCGGCGACGCGGGCCAGTTGGACGGTCAGGGACGATTGTGGCTGTTAGGTAGGCTAGGGAGCGACGTGACAACCTCGACTGGTCGCATCTTTCCTTTTGCAATCGAAATAGCTGCCAGGCGATGGCCGAGCGTGACGAACAGCGCACTTATGAACCTCGACGGAAGTCCCGCTTTGTGCATCGAAGGTGACAAGGATCAGCTTTCAAACTGGGGTAATCTAGCGCAGAAGATAGGTGTTGCCAAAGTGATCCATGTGAAAAAAATACCAATG
The DNA here is from genome assembly GCF_056537425.1 of Ruegeria sp. CE9. Taxonomy (NCBI): domain Bacteria; kingdom Pseudomonadati; phylum Pseudomonadota; class Alphaproteobacteria; order Rhodobacterales; family Roseobacteraceae; genus Ruegeria; species Ruegeria sp. CE9. The sequence continues at coordinate 22,499 of NZ_JBQFRO010000012.1, forward strand.
GACAAGCGACACAGATCCAAAACTGACCGGGCAAAGCTCGCCCATATCTTAGGTTACTAGTCGACGATATATTTCCTTCAAGGTTTCGACAAATAACTCCAGTCGAGCTAAGTTTTGTCATTGCGGGCTACCAAAAACATATTGCCAATCGTTATGTTCTTTCAAACCATTCCGAGCCACCAGATCACCGATCTCAGAAAAGGCCGTTTAGCCACTTGCGCCCGGCATCACGAGATCCATCAGGTAAAGCCCACAGGTTTCATCGGGCATCATTTATCGTGCCGCCGGCACTATTGGCATGCGGGCTTCCCCTGGGGCTGTTGAAATCAGAACCATGGATGGTAAACCCGGTTTGCTCGCCAGACTACTGGTCAGCATGTCACGAATATGCAGGCTTTAGATTACCTTTCGCCGGAACTGGAACGCATGACGCAAACTCGTACGATACCTTTGGAAGACGCTGTCCAATTGGGTGTGTCGCATTTCAATAAAGGCGACTATCAAGCATCAGGAACCATTTTTTCCAACATCGTTCAAAAGGTTCCTGCGCACGCGCTTTCCCACCAGATGCTTGGGCTGATCGCCTTTCGTTCTGGCAAGAGAGAAGAAGCGGTACGGGCGATGGCGGAAGCCGTTCGCCTTCAGCCAGCTGACGCGGGTTTCCTCGCGAATTACACCGAGATATTGCGCTCTGCAGGGGCGGTCAATGAGGCCGTCGAAGCCGGGAAAAAGGCGGTCACTATTGCTCCGGACAGCGCTATTGCGCAGTCCAATCTCGGCCTTGCATATTATGATCAGGGCAATTTGGACGAGGCTGAAGCATCGCAATCCCGTGCTCTGGCTTCGGATCCGAAATTCGACCGCGCGCTCAACAATCTGGGCAGTATCGCAAGGGATCGCGGGGATCGAGAGAAGGCGGCCGAATTCTATCAACAAGCCTTGGATATCGCGCCTGGGTCGGCTGAAACCATCAACAATCTGCTTTCGGTTCTCATCGAGGACGAAAGACTGAAGGACGCGCGCGCATTCGCCGAGGCGCAGCTCAGACAATTGCCGCGAGACCCAGAACTTCACCGAAACTTCGGGCGCATATTCCTGTTGGAAGGCGATTTGGACAAGGCCGAGAGCGCCTTTCGCAATTCAATCGCTTTGGATCGAAACAAAGCTGACAGCTACACCGGTCTGTCGCAGGTATTGTTTGAAAAGAACCACCCCAAGCTTGCCCTGGTTGAGGCCGAGCAGGCGGTACGCCTTGATCCAGACTCCGCTTCGGCCATTCACCAGCTTGCTATAGCGACGGCACATCTTGGCGATACCGACCGTGCAGTCGCTTACTATCACAAGGCACTTGAGCTGAAGCCAGACATGGTGGCAAGCCGATTGGCGCTTGGGCACCTTGAACTGGAACAGGGAAACTCTGAAAGCGCGCGCGCACATTTTGAGATCGCCGCTGAAATGGACGGCGACAAACTGAGCGCCCTTATTGCCCTTTCCAAACTGGAAAAGGCAACGCCTGACGGTGAGGTGTTCACAGCGCTGCAGCAGAAAATCCCGTCAGCAGCTGAGATGCTGCCCCAAAAAGCCGTCGCGTTTCATTTTGCGATAGGGGAATGCTTCGAGCAATTGAAAGACTTCGATAAAGCGTTTCAGCACTTCGATACAGGTGCAGGACTAAAGCGGCAGTTGATCAAATACGATCCCGATGAACTGGATCGTCTGACGGACTCACTAATCGACACCTTTGGTACCCAGACAATCAGTCGTCTCCGAAGATGCTCGAACGATAGCAGCTGTCCGGTGTTCGTGGTTGGTATGCCCCGATCTGGGACAACCATGACCGAGTCCATTCTGAACGCGCATCCCAGCGTTTTTGGAGCCGGTGAACTCAACGATCTCCAATTCCAATTTGGTTTGGTCGGAGACCAGCAGACAGATGTGCCCGACGCGCTCGCAAGGTTGTCAGATGCTGAGCTGAAACGGCGTGCGGAGAATTACGTTGATGTTCTGAAGCAACACGCCCCCGAAGCCGCATATGTCGTCGATAAGATGCCCGCAAACTTCCAGCTGGTGGGCCTGATTCACAGTATCTTACCAAACGCCAAGATTATCCACGTTGCCCGCAACCCCTTTGATACCTGCCTGTCCTGCTACACCAGATTGTTCGAACGCAGCCAGTTGCACAGCTATGACCTTGTCGAACTCGGACGTTATTTCAACAATTACGTCCGCATCATGAACCACTGGCAGCGTATCTTGCCGTCAGATGCTTTTCTGACTGTGCATTATGAAAACCTTGTCGATGACCTTGAACACGAAGCACGGCGGATCATTGCACATTGCGGGCTGGACTGGGATGACGCCTGCCTGGACTTTCACAAGTCAAAGCGCCGCGTGCGTACCGCAAGTGTACAGCAGGTGCGAAAGCCATTGTACAACTCGTCAAAAGCGAAATGGCGCAATTACGAAACGCAGCTACAGCCCCTGATCGATACGATTGGCGACAACGCTATCCGGTTCTGAACATAGGGTTACGGACGAAAATGGCCGGTCGACTGACCGGCCATTCTTGCTGCGACTAATATGGCTTGTTGTCCAGTTAGAACCGCCACTCATATGACGCCCAGACCGCCTGGGTCGTCACATCGGCACCTGCAGTTGAACGGGCCTCAAGATTTAAGGTGCCGCCGTGGTCAAACGCTTTTTGGTAGCCCAAACCTATCTCGCCAAAGGTCTCGCTGCCAATGCCGCCGGACGCCAAAGCAAGCGTGTTGCCAAAGATCGTCACATCAAACGTAGACGGGGTTTCCGAGTCGCGGTGCACCGCCGCAAGCGAAGCTGAGAATGTTCCACCCGCAACTGAGGTCGAATAGATTCCGCCCAAACGTGTTTCGTTAAATGTGACGTCTCGCTCGCCGACCGTTGCGTTGGCGGATGAACCGGTTTCGGTATAGCCGTCCAGATCTTGCCGACCGTACAGGAAGCTCGCCCGAGGCGTAAGTACAGCGCCGTTTTGCAATGAGAAATCCCGCTGAGCCGCAACCAATGCCGTGATCATGTCGCTGGAATAGTCAGCGCTTGCATCCGAGCCGTCAACGGCGCGCGTTTCATCGTGATCAAGATGGCCATAGCCCAGCCCGAAACTCAGATCCGCGAAGCCGAAGTTTTGGGCGACCAGCCCGCTGAGATACACACCCGATGTATCGAAAGATGTCGTACCGAAGGTCCCATCATTTTCCAGGTAACTGACCCCGATACCATATCGCAAACCTGTACCCAGATCGCGGGTGACGCCGGCACTGACGCTCCACATATTTGATGACAGCGCGGGCGCATCTGATCTCGCATCTGCGTCACTTCGGCTTCCGCTGATCAGGAAATAGGGGCGGTAACCTTCGATCGGGCCGCTTCCACTTGTGCTGAGCACCGTTTGTTCATTGCTACCGCCCAGATTAGGGGCTCCTTGCACCTGATTGGCAAGGTCATAGGACAAGCCTGCGATCTCGAAGGATTGGCTCAGGTTCGGGCGGGCGTCCTCGGTGTCAAAGGACGCATAGACCGGCGCTGATCCGCCTTCGCCCTCTACGAACCAACCTTGGGTTGGTGCTGTGACGCGAGTGCTAAAAGTACCTTGCGAGGTATCATCGTCTTGAAAGCGATAGACCTCTCGACCACCCACGTTGATCAGATTGACATCGTGATCGCTGACCCTGAGCTTTCCTTCGATCGAAGCCGTGGTCTCGACGTTCAGCGTGCCGCCTCCGTCACCCAGAAACACGGCATAGCTTTCGCCCGACGACGTTGCCGAGATATCGCCGGTGATGTTGACCGTACCTTGCGCCTCTTCGACGTATATGCCGTAGGCTTCTGCAATGTCGCCATCAGCCGATGCATTGATCTCACCGCTATGGGTAATCACGCCGTCCATTGACAGCTGATCAGCATAAATCCCGTAGGCGTAGGCCTCTCTCTCCCCGGACACAGAAACATCGATATCACCGCGGTTCTCCAAGGTGCCATCAATGTCATTGGCTGATATCCCTAACGTCGCTGTCTCAAAAACAGATTGCGTCGTCGCGCTGACAGTTATTGAGCCACTGTTCACGAACGAGCCCCCGGTCTCGATATCGCTTGGTTCGATGCCCACGGCCTCCGCTCGCGATGCGTTGTTCGCACCTAGCGAAACCAAGATATCGCCCGTGTTATGATAACTGCCCTCAACGTCAGAAATATCGATCCCGTAAGCGAAAGCGCCCCACAGGTTTTGCGCAGTCACATCGACTTGGATCGCACCGGTGTTGTTGAATGAACCGGAGGTCGAGATGTCGCCCAAATCCAGACCAAAAGCCTCGGCGACAAATCCGTCCTGAGTTTGCAGTGTCACTTCTATGTCGCCGGTGTTTGAGAACGCTCCGTCGACATCGTCTCCGTCGATACCATTTGCTGAGGTTATGAATGATCCATTGGATTCAACTGAAACAGATAAAGTCCCTGAATTCGAGAAGGATCCTTCGTCTTCAAGCGTGCCCATGTCGATCCCGGCACCATAGGCTGACGAAGAGTTGCTAATTGCACTGACTTGAATAGCGCCCGAATTGGTGACGCTGCCGCTAATGTCGTCGATTTCAAGTCCGGCCGCATTGGCCGAGGAACTACCAATCGCCTCGACTGTGATTGTGGCCGAGTTCTGGAAGACTCCGGAAACTTCGCCTGTCTCGATGCCATCTGCATAAGCAAACTCACCATCAGCGATAACCTGGATCGAACCAGAATTGGAGACCTGCCCGGTAATGTCGCTCAGGTCGATACCGTTGGCATGCGCGGATGATCCGGCATCAGCCCGAACCTCGATACTTCCGCTGTTTACGAGAGTGCCCGAGACATCGCGCAGATTGATGCCCTCGGCGAATGCGCTGGTTCCATCTGCACTCACGGAAATCGTGCCCGAGTTTGTTAACACCCCGGAAACATTGCTGCCATTGATCGCGGCTGCCGTAGCCGAAGTTGTTGCATTGGCCGAAATCGTCAGGTTACCGCTGTTTCGCAATTGGCCGGAAATGTTGCCAACGCTTATTGCATCACCATTTGCTTGGGTCGCGTTGTTAATGCTGACACCTATCGCTCCGCTGTTTTGAAGGCTTCCAGAAATGGTGTTCGCCGAAATGCCTTCGATACGTGCGTCAGACCCGTTAGCACTGATGGCGATTGTGCCGCTATTGGTCACGGACCCCGAAATGGTAGACAGGCGCAACCCGTCTGCCTCTATGCTGGATCCCTGCACATTTATTCGGATCGTTCCGGAATTTGTAAGGCTGCCTGATACATCCCGTGTTTCGATCCCGTAAGCAGTTGCGTGGCTTGATGCGGATATAGTGAGGTCCAGCGTGCCCGAGTTGTTCAACGAACCTGCAATGCTTCCGGCGACAATTCCGTAAGCTTCACCACTGGATGCGTTAACAGCACTTGCAACGATATCTCCGGTGTTTGTGAGGCTCCCACTTATGTCGTCAACCACAATACCGAAAGCGTCAGCACTGGCGCTTGTGTCGACGTTGATGTCAATGGTACCCGAATTCGAGATTGCTCCGACCACGTTGCCGGCCAGAACACCCGTAGCTGTTCCGAAAGTCAAAGCCGAGTTTGCAATGTCGATTGTCCCGGTGTTTTGCAGCGTACCGTTAACGTCGCCTTGGACATCGACACCTCTCAAATCGGCCGAGTCACCAATCGCGGCACCCATTGTGATTGTGCCTGAGTTCAGAACCGAACCGGACAGGTCTCCGTTTATGTCAATCGCTGCGCGGGTTCTGTTGATCCCTTCTGGTGACGACAATAGCCCAGCATTGGTAAGGTTGCTGGTATAGTCCGGCACATTTACGACGACCAATCCCGATCCGGGCAGCGGGTCTACTACGATCGACCCCGTACTGGTGATCGTATGGTCTTCGTCCACTGCGCTGACTAAAGGAGTAGTCCGTGCGGTCGAGATGACTTCGGCGCTGCCGTTTCCTGCGGTAAGCGCCACCAGGGAGACCGTGCCCAGGAAAAACGATGGCGCGATACTTGCCACTTTACCTTTAAATTTCGTCAAACGACCACTGCGCGCAACCGCGCGTTTACTTTGCCCAGTCAGCATAAAACCCCGCCTCAACCAGCTATGTTTCCATTCCCCGTGCCCTCGGTTTGCTCCGAAGTACACTCACGTAACGCTTCCCTTTTAGGCACGCGTTCGAAAATGGTTAAAGGGTTAATAGAGGCAGGAATAAGGCTGAATCAGCACTTTAGAACTTTGGTTTATGCCTTATTTTATTAGGCTTTATGCCATTTTGAGACTTGAGGCTCGATTTCGGGCCTGTTGACTTCCCAAGCGTACCGCAGATGGTACCAAACACTCAGGCGACTGATCCGCCATCCGTCAAGTCTTCCAGTAGTGCGCTCAGCAGCTGCGCCTTCCCGGCGTATCCCGATTTTTTATAGATCGAGTTGGTTTGGGCCTTGATCGTACCTTCCTTGGCATTGCGAATCTCGGCCATTTCAGCAGTCGAGCAACCCTTGATCAAAAGCCGAGTGACTTCTCGTTCGGCATCCGAAAAAGACCACTCTTCGAAATAGGCGTTCAAAAGATCTTCGAACGCGCCAGAGGCCCGTGCGACCTTGTCCTCCAGCGTCTCTTGATAGCGACGCAGTTTGCGGACCTCATTCCCAAGCACCAAGATCGCGCCGAACAACGACATCATGATCAGCACTTCCCAGACATGGATATCGTCCCACTCGTCAATCCATGCCACCCCCATTGCTTCGCCGATATCTTCAAACAGCATCACGCACGCGCAAAAGAGCGAGGCGAAGAACGAGAATGTCAGACGTTTTATTGAAGGCATCGTTGGGACCATGGCAGTTTAGAATTGTCGTGGCTGCCTAAGTAAATCCCGTAAGACGTACAAGCCCACGAAAGGCGTTTCGATCAATATGTCGGCTGAAATTCCGGGGGTAGCGTGTGAGCCCGTTAAGTTTGCCTCGGGCAATGTTCATTTTTTAACAATGCGAACCGGGGCCGGCAATGGACATTCCGGCACGCAGAATAAGGGCACACGCCGTGACCACTGTAATTAGAGTTTTTTTCCCTTATGTCTCCTTCAGATGGGCAAATGATCAAAAACCCGGTTTAGTCAGCCCCCACACGGTGAGTACTTATGGTGGTGGATGCCGATAGGTGGAAGCTCGCTGCATTGACCCAAAAGACCCGGTTCAAACTCTTTGTTGATCGCCGCCTGAGGGGTGTCATTCACTGCAGCCTGGCCTGCGCCATCCAACCCGACCATTGGCAACTCATCATTGAATGTTTGATTTGACTCGATCTGAGTCTCCAGATTGGTATGAGACAGTTCGCCCCCTTTAAACACACTGCGACCTATCGCTGGGTGAGCGAGAGACATTCCAGCATTCAGTACAAGGGCGATCGCTGTTGCGGTTGTTATCGTCGCCTTTTTCATTTTCGTCCCCTTTCAGTTAAGCGTGTTTGAAACGCGGTGTGTGCAACCAACTTGGCAAACTGCGGTTCAGATTTATTGCGATGGCAGATCAAGGTTTTGGGAAAAGGCATCAAACTAAGATCAGATTGCCTCGACTATTGCGGTGAGCAACGAACCGCGAATTTATCAAACTCGGGATGTTTGTGCGCCGATCCTATGTAGGTCCTGCCGTATGTTGATTTTCAGAGCGAAGAGGTTCTCCGAAACATTGTCGCCTCGAATGGAGCGATGAAATGAACTTGAATTGGTCGCCCGCTCAACGATTGGAAGCAAAGATCAGATTTGCGCAGGCCTACGGCACCGAATACGCCCGCAGAAAGTCAATCTTGCTAGAAGGTGTTCATCTGGGCATGGTCAGGGGAGTTTGAAGCCGGTGTCGAACCTCTGCTTCTTAACTATCGATCAGGAACGCAGATGTGAAATCTAAGGCAAATCAGGATCAGACCACCGTTCAACTGAAGATCATTGTGACCCAAGGCTTTAATCTGGCTGCCACGATGAGCTTCATAGATCCCTTTCGCGCAGCTAACTATCTTGAAGGCCAACCCCTTTTCAACTGGGAGCTCTATTCGGAATCAAATGGGTCATGCCTCTCTAGCAGTGGCGTCAGTGTTGCGACCAAAGCAGTGCATGAAATGCCGGATGTTTCGGAAGGAATACTTCTGGTTTCCTCAAGCTGGACCCCCGAAGCCCATGCGACACCGGCGCTGTTGTCAAAGCTCCGAAAGGTCGCGCGCAGGAACATGGTGATTGCGGGGATCGATACAGGCGCGTTCATTCTGGCCGAGGCTGGTCTGCTCAGCGGGCGAAGCGCTACGGTGCATTATGAACATATGGATGCCTTTCAAGAACTCTATCCAGATGTAACCTGTACTGAGGCGCTGTTTGAACTTGATGGCGATCGACTCAGCTGTTGCGGCGGGGCGGCATCGGTCGATTTCGCCTTGCACATCCTGCAGGGCACGCATGGTAACGCAGTCGCCAACGCGGCGGCGCGCTATGTCTTTCATCCCACCCTGCGCGAGCGGGGCGCGCCACAAAACCCGCAACAGGCCGAGCCATTGGGCGCGCATGTTCCGACTACGGTGCGCCAGGCGATCAAAGTGATGGAAGAAAACCTGGAAGACCCGATGCCGATCAGCGAAATCTGCCGAGAAGTGAAGATTTCGCAACGCCAGCTTGATCGGATGTTTGCAAAATACCTTCAGAAGACGCCGAAGCTGTACTATCGCGACATCCGGCTGGATCGGGCGCGCGGTTTGGTCACTCAGACATCGCTTCCGATGTCAGAGATCGCTATCGCATGCGGATTTTCCAGCCAGGTCTACCTTAGTCGCGCCTATAAAGAGCGATTTGGCCTACCGCCAAGCAAAGATCGGATTGAAGGACGTGTCCCGTTTGAGTTCCGCGCATGGCCGATGCACCGTAGCCCAATGCGTGAAGAATAGTTGTCCATTTAATGACAAAGTATGGCCATTCAGGTAAAGTTCTACTCGTACTCTGAAGGCAAAATATCTTCATCCGGTGGAACATGAATCACCACCCGGCTGCGATTTGATGAGGATCACCATGACCGACCTGCCATCGGCAAAGGAATTCGCGTGCATCGATCAGGGGTTCGATGAAAATGCCTCGCGTTCGATGTCTTTGCGCAAAGAGGCTTATGTCGAACCGGCTTGGTACGCTGCTGATTTGCAAGCGATCATCGCCAAGACTTGGCAATGGGTTTGCCATGTGGAAAAGCTGCGCGCGCCGGGGTCGTATACGACGACCGAAATTGCGGGACAGCCTATTGCCGTGGTGCGCGATCGCGAAGGCGTACTGAGGGCGTTTTATAACGTTTGCAAACACAGGGCGCACGCGCTTTTGTCTGGTGACGGAAACACCACCCGGATCATGTGCCCCTATCACGCCTGGGTTTATAAACTGGACGGTGCGCTGGTTCGGGCGCCAGAGACCGACAACTTGGAGGATTTCTCTCCCAAGGACATTTGCCTTGATCAGGTGCAGGTCGAAGAATTCTGTGGCTTCATCTATGTCAATCTGGATCCAGATGCGGCACCTCTGGCTGAGATAACAGAGGACTTGGCGACGGAAATTCGCCATTGGGCCCCGGACATTGACCAACTGACATTTGGCCATCGGCTGACCTATGACATCAAGTCAAACTGGAAAAACGTCGTCGATAATTTTCTGGAATGCTACCACTGCCCAACTGCGCATAAGGACTTTTGTGAGCTGGTTGATATGGACACCTACAAGGTGACCACTCACGGCATTTATTCCAGTCATATGGCCGACGCGGGCAAGACCGAGAACAGCGCCTATGATGTGTCGAACGCCACGGTGAAAACGCATGCGGTTTGGTGGCTGTGGCCGAACACCTGCATCATGCGATACCCCGGCCGGTCGTCGATGATCATCCTCAATATCATCCCGGCGGGTCCGGACCGGACGCTTGAAACCTATGATTTCTTTCTCGAAACGCCCGAACCGAACGAGGCCGAGGTTGAGACCATCCGTTATCTGGACGAGGTTCTGCAGGCAGAGGATATCGCCATTGTCGAAAGCGTCCAGAAAGGGATGACGACGCCGGCCTTTACCCAAGGCCGTATTGTGAATGACCCTGATGGCTCGGGCAAATCCGAACATGCGGTGCATCATTTTCATGGCCTTGTTCTGGATGCGTATAAGCGGATCGCCGGATGACAGCCCCTCGAAAACCCATGCGATTTGAACCGCCGCCCATTTGAGGCAGTGTTCAAAGAGGATGTGGCCAACAGGGAAAACGAATATGCCAAAGCAGCCCAATATCGTCGTCGTGATGGCAGACCAACTCGCCCCGCATTTCTGCGGTGCATACGGTCATCCGGTGGCAAAGACGCCTCATATGGATGCTTTGGCCGAGCGGGGAATGCGGTTTGACGCCGCTTATTGCAACTCACCCCTCTGCGCCCCGTCCCGGTTTGCATTCATGTCGGGCCAGTTGATCAGTCGCATCGCGGCCTATGACAATGCTTCGGAATTTCGAGCCTCGGTTCCGACCTTTGCGCACTACCTGAAAGCATTAGGGTATCGCACCTGCCTAAGCGGCAAGATGCATTTTGTCGGCCCGGATCAAAAGCACGGATTTCAGGATCGCGTAACAACCGACATTTATCCGTCCGACTTCGCCTGGACCCCCGATTGGGAGGCCCATGATGAGCGGATCGACAAATGGTACCACAACATGCAGACGGTCAAGGAAAGCGGTGTCGCCGTGGCGACGTTTCAGACCGACTATGATGACGAGGTTGGCTTTGCCGCGCGGCGCTGGCTGATCGACCGAGGCAGGGACCGGGCGCAGGGCGATGACGACCCGTTCTGCTTGGTGGCGAGCTTTATCCACCCGCACGATCCCTATGTGGCGCAGCCCGAGTGGTGGGATCTGTATTCCGATGAAGAAATCGACATGCCTGATCATGTGTTGCAGGCAGAAGATCAAGACCCGTTTTCGCGCCGATTGATGGACGGCATTGAGGCCAGTTATGTGCCGCTTAGCGATGAAGAAGTCCGGCGTGCCCGGCGCGCCTATCTGGCCAATGTCAGCTACTTCGATAGCAAACTTGGCGAAATCGTACGGACACTCGAAGACATCAACGAATTGGACAACACGATTGTCATCGTGACCGCGGACCATGGCGATATGCTGGGCGAGCGCGGTTTGTGGTACAAGATGAACTTCTTTGAACACTCCGCCCGTGTGCCATTGATCATGGCCGGGCCGGGTGTGGCGCATGGCGTTGCAGAACACGCGTGCTCGCTCGTTGATCTGTTGCCCACCTTTGTCGAGATTGGTGGCGGTGATGCGGTTATGTTTGGCGAGCCGGTCGATGGGCGATCTCTGCTGCCCCTAGCTCGGGGAGAGCATGACCCCATGGATGAGGCCATCGGTGAATACTGCGCCGAGATGACACCTTATCCAGTGCTGATGATCCGGCGTGGCGTATACAAATACATCCATTGCGATGTCGACCCACCGCAGCTGTATGATCTGAACGCTGACCCATCCGAGATACGCAATCTGGCGAGCGATCCTGCCTATTCAAAGGTGGCCAAAGCCTTTGCGGCTGAGGTCCAAGAGCGGTGGGACAGCGAAAAGCTACGCGCTGACGTTATGGCAACACAAAAGTCGCGCCGCTCCCTGCATGCCGCGATGGAGGCCGGGGCCGGAGAGCACTGGGACTACAACCCGCCCTCGGACGCCAGTCAGCAATATGTACGAAACCACATGGATTGGACCGAAGCCGCCGGACGCTATCGGTTTCCTCCTTTGAAAGACGGGGATTGAGATGAAGCTGCAAGGTAAGACCGCGCTGGTCACGGGTGGCCGCGGTGGCATAGGCCGGGCCATTGTCGCCCGCTTTCTGCTGGAAGGGGCCAGGGTCTACGCGGCTGATCTGACGCCCCAAGGCTCTTTGTCCGCGCATGACGATGACGGCAGCCGGTTTCTTTCGATGAATGTGGCGGACGAGCAGGCGGTGATTGCTGCGATGGCCAGGGTTCATGAGGAATGCGGCCAATTGGATATTCTGGTCAATGCCGCGGGTATCGAGATTGAAAAAACAATCGAAGATACGACGCTGGAAGAGTGGAACAGATCCTTTGCCGTGAATTGCACCGGTACGTTTCTGACATCCAAATACGCGCTGCCCTTGCTGCGAGCGGCTGCAAAAACCGGCGCCAGCGCGTCCATTATCAATTTCGGTTCTTATGACGGCTTCATCGCCGATCCCGGGCTGGCGGCCTACTGCGCAACCAAAGGTGCAGTACACGCATTGACCCGCGCCATGTCCTGCGATCACGGGCCAGAGGGCATCCGCGTCAACGCCATCTGCCCCGGCTATATCGACACCCCCATGCTGCAAAGCTTTTTCCAGGGCGATGGGTCCGGCGCTGGCGGCAAGACCATCGACCAGTTGCAGCAAGCCGTGCGTGATGTGCACCCCATGCGCACCTACGGCACACCTGAAGATATCGCAAATCTGGTCAACTGGCTGGCCTCGGACGAGGCGCGCTATGCCTCGGGTCAACTTTGGGTTCTGGACGGCGGGCTATCCGCGCAGGTCCAGCAGATGAAGCTTTAGGGGCGGGGCCATGACTAAACAGAAATCCGTCATCATCACCTGCGCCCCAACTGGCGGGATTCACACGCCCACCATGTCCGAGCACTTGCCAATTACACCAAGCGAGATTGCCACCGCCAGTATCGAGGCGGCCGAGGCCGGGGCTTCGATCATTCACCTTCATGCGCGCAATCCAGAGGATGGGCGCCCCGATCCCGACCCGGACCTGTTCATGGAATTCCTGCCACGGATCAAGCAGGCGACTGATGCGGTGATCAATGTCTCAACCGGGGGCGGGTTGGGCATGTCGCGCGAAGAACGACTGCGCGCTGCCGTCACCGCCTCGCCCGAAATGGCAAGTATGAATATTGGGTCGATGAATTTCGGCATCTTCCCGATGAAACAGAAATACACGCGGTGGAAACATGCCTGGGAGCCTGAGTTTCTGGACATGACTCGGGATTTCATTTTCAGAAATACGTTTGCCGATATCGAATATTGCCTGAAAGAACTGGGGCAGGGGCATGGCACCCGGTTTGAGTTTGAATGCTATGATCTTGGGCATCTCTACAACCTGGCCTGGATCAGGGATCAGGGTTGGATCAAAGGGCCGATATTTGTCCAGATGGTGTTTGGCATTCTGGGTGGCGTTGGCGCTGATCTCGACAATCTGATGCACATGCACACCATTGCCAACAAGTTGTTTGGGGACTCGTACGAATGGTCGGTTCTGGCCGCAGGTCGTCATCAGATGCCATTCACGACGCAAAGCGCCTTGTTGGGTGGAAATGTCCGCGTCGGACTTGAGGACAGCTTGTATATCGGACCGGGTGAAAAAGCTGTTTCCAGTGCGCAGCAGGTCACAAAGATTCGAAGCATCATTGAAAACTTGGGCCACACCGTGGCCACCCCGGCCGAGGCGCGTGATCGTCTCGGGCTGAAGGGTGGCGATCAGGTCGCGTTTTGACGGAGGGACAAATGCAGACAAACCTTTTGATCAATGGCGAACTTGTTCCGGGTGATGGAGAGGCGATCGCGATCGTGAACCCCGCTAATGGGGAAGAGATCACTTCGATCGCAGCTGCCTCGGCGGAACAGGTGGATGCCGCTGCCGCCGCCGCGCATGCGGCGTTCGAGAGCTACGGTCAGACCAGCCCCGCAGAACGGTCTGCGTTGCTAACCGCCATTGCTGATGTCTTGGAGGCCAACGCTGAAGAGCTTGCCGAACTTGAAAGTCTGGATGTCGGCAAACCCTGGCCATCAGCTTTGGACGATGAAACTCCGCTGACCTTGGATACATTCCGGTTCTTCGCAGGTGCGGCCCGTACTATGGGTGGCGTTGCTGCAGGGGAATATGTGGCGGGCCACACCTCGATGATCCGTAAAGATCCGGTTGGCCCTGTGGCCGCCATCGCGCCCTGGAATTATCCGTTGATGATGGCTGCGTGGAAACTGGCAGCACCTCTTGCTGCTGGATGCACGGTGACCCTGAAACCATCGGAAATGACCCCGCTTTCAACACTTAGAGCGGCGCAACTGATCGCAGAAGTCGCACCGAAGGGCGTGGTCAACGTACTCCATGGTACGGGCGGTACTGTTGGCCAACAACTGATCAACGATCCGCGAAACGAGGCTATTACCGTAACCGGATCAAACGCCACCGGTCGTGCAGCGATGCAGGCGGCATCTCGCCAGATTAGACATGTGCATCTTGAACTGGGCGGCAAAGCACCAGTGATCGTGTTTGATGACGCCGATATTGATGCCGTTGCTGAAACCGTGCGGTTCGGATCGTTCTTCAATGCAGGTCAGGACTGTGCCCAGCCTTGCCGGATCATGGTTGCTGAGGCGGTATACGACAAGGTTTTAGCCGCCATCGTGGATCAGGTTGGCCAGATCAAACTGGGGGCACCAAAGGCCCAAGGGACCGAGATGGGGCCAATCGTGTCTTCGGCTCAACGAGACAGGGTCGCCGGATATGTGGATCGTGCTCGGGCGAGTGCCGAGGTCGTCTTGGGCGGCAAACTGGTTGAGGGACCGGGTTTTTTCTATGAACCCACTGTCATTGCGGACGTGGATAATGATGCCGAAGCCGCTTGCACCGAGATATTCGGGCCCGTCGTAACCATCTCGCGGTTCAAGGATGAAGAGGACGCATTGCGGATCGCCAACAGCGGACCCTACGGGCTGGCCTCATCCGTTTGGACGCAGAACTCTGGCCGGGCAATGCGGATGTCTTCGAAGCTGCGCTACGGTTTCACCTGGGTGAACACGCATGGCGTTGCAACGCCGGAAATGCCCTGGGCTGCGATGAAATCTTCAGGAACAGGATGCGACATGAGCGTCTATGCATTGGATGCTTATACGGCGGTTCGGCACGTCATGATCGCACACGGGTGAGGAATTATGGAAAAACCAACCGTAATCGTAACAGGCGGCAGTCGCGGCATCGGGCGCGCAATTGTTGATCGGTTTCTGGCTGATGGAGCCAGCGTTCTAACTTGCGGACGCGGGCCGCGTCCGGGTGACTTGGCTGAGGATGTTCTGTGGCAAACGACGGATGTCTCAGAACCCGATCAGGCAAATGAACTGGTCGGGTTGGCGACCAAGACGTTTGGCCAGGTGGACCATCTGGTTAATAACGCAGGGGTTCAGGTCGAGAAAACCGTGACTGACAGCTCGGACGCGGATTGGGACTTGGTCATGAACGTCAATTGCAGAGGCGTTTTCAATATGTGTCGGGCTGTGTTGCCTCAGATGAGCCTACATGGCGGCACCATAACCAATATCGGATCGATCTCGGGTGTGGTCTCTGACCCGTCTATGGCGCTCTACAACGCGTCCAAAGCCTTTGTTCACGGTCTGACGCGATCCATAGCCGTTGATCACGGCCCCCAGGTCCGCTGCAACGCCGTGCGACCGGGATGGATCATGACAGAAATGGCTGAAGACGCCTTTGCCCTGGCCAGGGATCCCCAGGTCGCGATGGATGACGCGCTGGCCCGCCACCCCGTTGGCCGCTTTGGTCAACCAGCGGACATTGCGAACATGGTGGCATGGCTGGCATCCGATCAAGCTGCTTATGTGTCGGGCGAATGCTTCACTGTGGATGGCGGCATGACGGCGGCGTCTCCTCTCAATCCGGGTTTGTTTTGATGAAGTATCCTCACACAGCGTGCCTGGGCGGCGGCGTCATTGGTGCAAGTTGGGCAGCCCTTTTTCTGGCCTCGGGACGCTCCGTCGCCCTGTTCGACCCTGCGGCTGACGTGGAAAAGCGTGTCAGAGAGTACATCGAGAATGCTTGGCCAACACTGACCGAACTGGGGCTGAACGACAACGGAAACCCGAATGCCATCACCTTTCATGCAACAGTTGCTGAAGCGGCGGCAGGTGCCGGGTTCATTCAGGAAAACGTACCAGAACGGCTAGCAATCAAAACCGCCACATTTGCAGAGATCGAGCCGGTTCTGGATCGCGATGCCATTGTCGCCAGTTCGGCCTCGGGATTAATGCTAAGCCAGATGCAGGGCGGCTGGGGAAATCCTGCGCGTTTCGTATTGGGGCATCCCTTCAACCCTCCGCATCTTATTCCGCTGGTTGAAGTCATGGGCAACGATCTGACGGATGAAAAGGCCGTAGCTGATGCAGAAGCGTTTTATCAATCCGTCGGCAAGGTCACGATCCGACTGCGCAAAGAAAAGAATGGGCATGTGGCCAATCGCCTGCAAGCCGCAATCTGGCGCGAAGCCATTTCCCTTGTGGTCGAAGGCGTGGCTTCGGTCGAGGACATCGACAAAGCCGTATGGGCAGGCCCCGGCCTGCGCTGGGCGGCCATGGGCCCGACGATGCTGTTCAACCTTGGCGCAGGGGAGGGTGGACTACAATCCTTCTGCGATCACTTCGCTGAGACCTTTAATGGTTGGTGGGACGATTTGGGTGAAGTTACGCTTGACCAGCAAACAGCCGATATCCTGATCAGAGGTATCGCAGATTCCGCTCGCGGCAAGACCCCTGCAGAACTGTCCGCTGAACGAGATGCGCTTATCACCGCGATGCAGAAATCCACGAGAGATTTGCGCTGATTCACCGTGCTCTGTCCACGACCTAAACCCACCGAGCTTGTAGGAAGCGTGATCCTGAGTTCTTAGTCTTGCATGGCTTGGCCATGGCACAATCGCCGACCCTAAGAGCGCTCGGTTTCGGTTTTCAAGATTCTTGGGAATGGTGCCCGGGGGCGGAACCACTGTCACAAAATTACCTTATTTTTCTCAGTGACTTAACGGCATAAATGCGCGATCACAGTCCAAAAACTGTACATAGAGCTGTCTATAGGATTGGCCCATTTGACCCGCACCCTGCACAAGTTGAAAGACAGCGCATTGCGCGCCGCCATGAACAAGGATGTCACACTGCATGACGGGGGCGGCCTGTACTTCGTCAGCACTGCGACTGGTGCTGCGTCATTCCACTACAGATACCAAATCAACAAACGTACATCTCGGATCAACTTCTGGCCTCAGCGAGATGGCAGAAGATGAATGGGAAGACCTAGAAGAACACTTGCAAGCGCCTTCCAGCGACCCACGATCAGACTGGGAGCTTGCTGCGGCATGTCTAGCAGCCCATGAACTCTTTTCAGAACATGGGTTGCACGTCGATCTGACCTGTCAAAACTGGCAACCGACCAAGAAGCAAGCAGCGATCCTGATCGACTTTGTAGAACAGAGGTTTTCCGATTGGCCTCTGGGCGACAGAACCTTGGAGTTCGCATACCGCGATGCACGCTGCATCCTTTTCCAACAAAAGTTGGAGGTCTATGATCGTCAAAGAGTGGCTAAAGAGAAATCAAGGCAGCCACGAGCCAAGGCAAAGAAACCTACGGCCTTCGCACAGATCGACAAAGCCCTTGCCGGGGTCAAGGCGCACGTCGACTCGCTGGAACTCGACGCCCTAATCCGCCGCCTGTGTCGGTCGATCAACTTCAAAACCGACCTTCAAGCGCTAAACTACCTTGTGGATCGCTTTGTCGAGAGCAATCACATCCACTTGGGGAAGCGCGATGCGCGAAAAGTTGTAAATCGAGTTGTGGCCGAACAGGCCTCGGCAAACCGCCCAAAGCGCGGAGCGGATACAATCCCTGTGGTGAACGAATGGTCTGACCATGAAATGGCTGAGTTCGCACAGGATCGGCTTGGCGACGCATTAGATGCAAATGGTGATCCTGTAATCTATGTGTTCAAGGGCGATGTATGTGATCTGCACGAAGGCAGTCGCAGAATGCTCAGTGAAGCACAATTCGGTACAATTCTCGACTCAAATACGCAGTGGCTTCGCAGGAAAGGCGAGGATGACGAGAGGATTGAATTCGCCCCAAAGCAGATCGTGAGACACAACTACAATAGGCTGGACAAGAAATATGCTGCCCTTTCTGAGGTAAAGTCTTCGCCCTTCTTTGCTTCGGACGGACGTCGGGTCGACACTGCTGGATATGACAAATTATCCGAGACGTTCCTTGACTGCGAGTTAGATGTGCCAGCCGTTAGCGCTGTACCTTCGCCCGAGGAAGTCAACGAGGCCAAGCAGTTATTGATCGAAGAAATGATGGGCGATTTCCCCTTTGAAGGGATTGTTGACCGACACGAACGCATGAATCGCGGTTTGCACAATGTACCCGGCAGCCAGCCGATGCCTTCTATTGCTCACGCTGTTTGTATGTGTATCGAACGCTCCGTTCGGGATCTAATCGCAGGCCCAACTCCTGTTTACGCTCCGACAAAGCCTGCACCCGGGACCGGAGCTGGCAGATTAGTAGGCGCAATTACACTCGCAGCGACGGGAAGAAAGGCAGCGGCGGAGCCTATGCCGACGTCAGATGAAGAGTACGCCAAGGTAATGGGCGCACACATCAATCATTCATCTGAGTTCACCTTCTTCGACAACATGAACGCAGCAATCTCTCTGGGTTCGTTCGCGTCAAACGTGTCTGAAGGCAGGGTGCGGACGCGCCTTTTGGGGTCCAGTCGCATGGTGGAGGCAGACGTCCGCCATACATGGGTCGCCGCCGCGAACAACATCAAGGGATCTAGCGAAATCCTTCGCCGAATGGTCATGATTGAACTCGACGCGAAGACGCCGAACCCTGAAAACAGGACGGGCTTTCGCCATCCTGATCTGGAAGCTTGGACTCAGGAAAGCCGACCCAAGCTGGTTTGGGCGATCTTGACATTGGTGCAGAACTGGGTCGCCAAGGGAATGAAACCATGGACCGGGAGACCGAAGGCGAGCTTCGAGTCCTGGAGCCGCGTTATGGGAGGAATCCTTCGCGACGCGGAAATCCGAGGGTTCTTGGAGAACGAGGCGCGTCTCCGCTCATATGGAGCGACCGGTGGCGACAATGGCGTCGAGATGTTCATTCAGCACCTTGCATCTACCCATTGCGATGGAACCTTGTTCCGAGCTGGCGGTACTGCTGAGATACGCGGACGTAGAGGAATTGCAGTCTTTAGCATAAAAGATGAGTTGAACGTAGCGGATGACGGCAAACCTCTCCCGTTGGACGGCTGGGGTTACAACCGTGATGACGGGAGTTACAATCATGCGCGCGGCATCGTCACTGCTTTTCGCGAAACTGCCCGCCGTGCATACGAGGTGACTTCGTTCGAAGGTGATGAGGAAGTGCGGTACGCGATTAGTTTTGCGGAGGCTCCCGACCCGCAGTCTCAAAACCAATACTTCTGGGAAATGAGCAAGCGTCGGATCGACTGATGCTCCATACTTACCACCTCCCGCGTTAGCGGGGGGGGGCAATCATGTGCCGAGTAGCGGACCGAGTTGGCGATTGCGGGGTTCAGCGGGCTTGATGGTCCGCAGCCCCGCCCCCCTATTTTCCTTGGTTCTGTTGCATCGAGGGACCCCTTTGCGGGCTTGCAATTCGTCTTAGGTGTTCTTTCGGATTCTGATTTCTTTCGGTGCATCAACAGATAGGACCGCTTCGGTAGGCACGACGAACGATCCGATCAGGTGAAAAAATATACTCACATCTATCCGTAGGTTCTCGCGGAATATAGTCCGCAGTCCGCAGGCTTCGACCAAATCCATGAAATATATAGCTTTATTGATGCGGGCATGTGCCCGCACATCCCCGCTACTAGCCCGCGCGTTCAGATGGTCGGGAGTGCTAGGCTGGACACTTCTCGGCTGCAAGGCGCTCACTGCAATGTGTCCGAATTGGGTTCAACTTTTTGGTCGCCTTTGATCATGCGTTGCGCCGCGTCCGAAAAGGGTCGGAATAGGCTCACGCTCGACATCGGTTTTGCTAATCTGACCTACTATTCGGGGTTTGTATTAGTCAATTGAAGCTGTGTATAAGGCGGCTCAACTAACTGAAAAGTAATAAGGATCTACAATGAAAATCTATGGCGTTGCCCTAGTACTGGCATCACTCATCCTGGGTGCGGTCGGATTTGCAAATCTCGTCAGCGATCGTACACCAAAGAACTACAGCGATGCCTTTGTGGTCATGCTAAATTCCAATTCATTGTTTGCGAACTCAAACTCGTTTGAAAGCGCTGCACACATGAAGCTGCACGAGGAAATAATAGGTAATTGCGCCAATGCGGTGTATCCGTCTTTATCAAGAAAGGCACTTGATGCAAAAATTGGACTTACCCTCGACCGCCTTCCTATTGCAGGTGCGCTCTCGGTTGGTGACATAAATACCGCTCTTGGCGGACCCATTCAAACAAAAGAGACCCCTGCAGAACTCCGCTGTCTGATCGCCCTCAATATCTACTTCACGAGATTTCCAGAGTCTTGGAATCTGATCTTTTCCTTAAGCGAGGATGCCAAATCTGCTCGCCCGGAGATTGAGGCGCTCTTGGAGCAAAGGTCTACAAACTAAGGATCTCGAAAGAGAGTAATGTATTTTGCTCTTATGCCCGCCATTGGAAAGCGGGAATGCCGGAAAATCGAAGGTCGAGTCCAATGAGCTGATTGAGCGACCTTCAAAGCTGATCAGGCCAACGGGGAAGCTCAAGATGCAGCTCTTGCGCATGTTGTAACCGTCGAAACGCTGCTGCTGAACGGAGTCGGTTTCTACCGGCTCCGTATTGTCCGTTTTGTGTATACTCGAAAAGGACGCCCCAAGTTTCTCCAGATATGTCCTAATAGACTTGAATCTATACTTATCGGACACCATATATTTTTGAGACACTCTAATCGGACGCAGGAGGACAACATGGGCGAACTCATTGGATATGCTAGGACCAGTAGCCGTTCTCAGTCTCTGGATGTACAGAAGGATGCACTAATGCGCGCTGGCGTAAAGCCCGAGCACCTCTATGCCGAACAAATATCCGGTACATCACGCAAAGGCCGCGAGGCTCTTCATGAACTTTTGAACCGTGGCGTGCGGAAGGGCGACACGGTTGTATGTGTTCGTTTGGATCGTTTGGCAAGATCCACCCGCGACCTGCACAACATTGCGCACACACTAAATGAGAAGGGTGTAGGCCTTCGCGTGCTAGAACAAAACATTGATACAACTTCTCCCGAAGGGCGCCTCTTTTTCTCGATGCTTTCCGCCATTTCTACTTTTGAAACCGAAATTAGGCAGGCTAGGCAACGTGAAGGCATTGATGCAGCCCTTGCCAAAGGATCAGACAGCCCGTTCAAGGGTCGACCAGCCACTATTGATGGTGACGAAATCCGGATGGCGGCAAACAATGGGGAAAGTCCGAGTGCGATTGCCCGACGGCTAGGTATCGCCCGTTCTTCAGTGTATCGGTACCTCTCTCCCAGCGCCTCCTAGACAAGCTTAAAGTGGAACTTCTGTAAGGTGACATCTTGGCCGGTTTGTCCTAAAAGCGTTGGCTGATAAAATCCTGTGCTTGGCCGCCTTTCAATTCAACCGTTGCTGCGACCGAACGAATGTAGAAACGTTCTTCGTTTCCTTCTTTAAGGTATACCGGTGAACGCGCCGGGAGACATTCAACAACAAGGACGCGCTTGTCTTCATACTCATCGAAATGCGGATGGATGTAGAGCATGTATTTCGCGCCAATCCGGTCTTTGATCAAGTTGTTCAAGTGTAGGTACATTTTGTCTTCGTTCTTGAACGAGTCCGCGTCAATACCAAGGGCAACTCCATCATCCGTCACACCGATAAACAGGGTCCCACCTCCCTTAGAGTTAAGGAACCCGACGATAGTTTTTAAGGCTGAGTTCTCCATGCGGATGTCGTTATCGCCGGTATGAAGGTTCTTACGCAGAGTAGATTTAAACTCAGTTAATCGTCCATAGGACTGTACACTGACTAGTATGCATTTTTCATCAAGCATTTGTAATATAAACGATATTCTTGGAGTAGTGGTGCCCGGGGGCGGAATCGAACCACCGACACGAGGATTTTCAATCCACTGCTCTACCCCTGAGCTACCCGGGCACGGGAATGGCGTTTGCCATTGGGTGGAGGCCTTCTATGACTTGCTACTGGCAGTGTCCAGAGGCTTTTTGACATTTTTTCAGTGTGGGCGTTGCGGTCGGCTTTCAACGGGTTCGGAACCTGCCTCTGCGTCTTCTTCGCGTTGTGATGGTACCGCATATGAACCGTTCAGCCACTTTGCCAAATCGATATCCGCGCAGCGCTTTGAGCAGAATGGGCGAAAGGCATGGCGGGAGTCTTCGCCACAGATCGGGCAGCTCATTTCAGTATCTCCGTCAATGGGATACGACCACGTTTGCGCTGAAGTTCGAAATGACCCAGCGGGGTCCAACCGGCCAGAATTGTCTCGTCCGGATCGGACTTGAATGCGGCGCGCAAGGCAGACTCAAAGCCCCGGCGGTCTTTCTTGGGCATGGGTGCGAGGTCCAGAGTGATCTGCCCTCCCAGCCCGCGCACGCGCAGGGCGCGCGGCAAGGCCTTCGCGCAGGCGAAGTTGGCTTTGGTGCCTGCGGCCAGAGATGTGTCAGCTCCGGTGTTCACGTCCACCGCGACCAAGGCCCGGGTTGGTTGGATATAGAGATGACCGCCGCCGGGCAGCGTCTCGGAAATCCCTTGCGCAATATCAAGCGCATCTAGCACGCCATGATCTTCGAAACTGCCGGATGCAGTCACCACCTCGGCCGGATCGGTCCAGTCGCGCCATGCAAGGATATGTGGACCGTCGCCCTCGCTGAGTAATTCGGTATCCGAACCGGAATCGCCCAAGACCTGATCGGCCAAGGCAAGCATGGCCGAAATATCCTCGGCAATCTCGTGGGTCTCGGCCCCTTGGCAGCAAGAGCGGAGGATCAGGCCGTGTGCGCTGTCACCCATCTGTTCATGGGCAATTTCGAGCAATTGGTCTCGGACATCTTCGTCCCGAATGCGGCGTGAAAGGTTCAGGCCCGGCGCATCCGGTGTCACAATCGCATAGCGGCTTTTGAACAGGATGCGGTTGGTCACCGGGATGGCTTTGCCGGGCTCGGCATAGCCGGTTACCTGAACCAGCAGCGTGGCGCCGGGGGCCAACCCCTTGACTTGCCGCAAAAATGCTTGGCCATCAGGGGTTGAAAGGAACATGCCGCCCTGACCTTTGACCGGTCGATCGGCGCGGGCGCGATAGATTGTACCGGGCGCAGGAGCGTCGGTGGCGATCAGGAAATCATCAAGAATGCCGTCCACCATCAAGGCTGCGGCCTCACGCCCCTGGATGTGATCCAGAATGATGGTCCGACCCTTCATGATGCCTCGCGATACAACGGATAGCCGATGCCCTGCAGCAATGCGGCGGTTTCGGACAGGGGCAGGCCGACGATACCGGTGAACGATCCTGAAATCCACGGGATGAAGGCGCCGGCAGGGCCTTGGATGGCATAGGCTCCGGCTTTGCCTTGCCAATCATTCGTCGCAAGGTAGGCGTTGATCTCGGTGTCGGACAGGCGTTTCACCTTGACTTGAGAAACAACGTCTCGCTGCAGGATCTTTTCTCCGCACCGGACTGCGACCGAAGTGATAACCCGGTGGCGCCGACCGGATAAGGCGTACAGAAACTCGGCCGCCTCGCCAGCATCTGAGGGCTTGCCCAAGATGCGGCGTCCAAGGGCAACGGTTGTATCTGCGCACAGCGTGATATCACCGATATTCGATTGAATAGCCTGCACTTTTTCGCGAGTTATACGATTGCAATAAGGAACCGGCAGCTCGCCCTTTAGCGGCGTTTCATCGATATCCGGTGGGCGGATCGCATCGGGCTGTACGCCAAGCTGCGCCAACAGGTCCAGCCGCCGTGGGCTGCCCGATCCGAGGATAAACGCCATGTGTCGGGCGTTACTTGAAACGATAGTTGATCCGACCCTTGGTCAGATCATAGGGGGTCATCTCGACCTGAACTTTGTCGCCGGCCAGAACACGGATGCGGTTTTTGCGCATCTTGCCTGCCGTATGTGCGATGATCTCATGGCCGTTTTCCAGCTCGACCCGAAACGTCGCATTAGGCAGGAGTTCCTTCACGACACCGGGAAATTCGAGCGTATCTTCCTTGGCCATGTTGTCTCCACATTTAAGTTGCACCTGCAGAATCTGCAGTTCGTGCGCTTAAATGAGCCTATTTCGGCCTTATTTCAAGGGCGGAATCGCCTAAAGGGGTGATATTGTGACGGAATTGACTCGCGGTTCTTGCTCGGTCCAGTGGGCGCGGTTCAGCACATGCCCATCGGCGCGGACATTTGCGATGGCGGACAGATCGACCTCGGCATAGGTCCAGCCGGGGGTATTGAGCGTACCTTCGGCAAGCACCCCGGTCGGCGGAAAGCCGATATCGGGCGGGCCAAATACACCGCCCATGCCGGTGTTCATATCGACCGCTTCGGACCAATCGTTGTTGCCGACCAGCGATGACATTACCGTAACACATTGATTTTCAAGGGCGCGTGACATGGCGCCAATCCGCACGCGCCAGTAACCTGACAAAGCTTCGGTGCAAGAGGGAACAAGGATCAGATCGGCATCCTGAAGGGCGCGACCCAGCAGAGGAAACTCGCTGTCATAGCAGATGAGGATGCCAATTTTGCCCAAGCTGGTGTCAAACAGTTTCAGCGGGCCGCCGGGGGCGATGTCCCAGGGCGAACGCTCGAACCGCGTCATGATCTGCTTGTCCTGATGATCGACGCGGCCATCAGGTGCGTAGAAGATGGCGCGGTTCACCGGGCGGTCTGATCCGTCGATAACTGGCGCTGAAGCTCCCAGTATGTATGTGTTGTACATCTTCGCCAGGCGGGAATGTACGACTTGTACATCTTGCATGCGGTCAGAAACGGCACGGATCGAGCGTTCAAGATCACCAGCCACCGCGCGGCCATCGAGCGTCGACAACTCCATCGCGCCATATTCGGGGAAAACCAGAAGGTCAGCACCCTGATGCGCGGCGTTCGAAACCCACGCCTCAAGCTTGTCTTCGTACTGCGCCCAGCTGTCGAGCCAATCGAGATTGTAAGCGGCGGTGGCAATTTTCATTTCGTCATCCTGCGTGTGGTCGCAGCGCGACCTTAGAGCAACGGGATGTTGGGGGCCACATTAAACCAAAGGCGCTCGGTTCTGGAACGTGGATCGCGACAACTGGATCAAGGATGATTGGCAAGCCTACTCGGCGGGGTGAGCAGTGGCCGGGTCTGGCGTTAGATCAGCAGGTGCTTTGAGTTGTCGCAAAACCTGAATGAATCCGGCAAGGAATACCGCTTCGGCCATCAGCTTTGCCACCTCTTCAAGCGCGCGCAGGGGCAGCTTGACGTCCAGCACATGGGCTTCGGGAATGCAAAACCAGATTCAACCGATCTTGAAAGGGAGGACTTCAGATAGATAGGCTCCAGAAACACGCTTGGCACCGCCCATAGACAAGCGACGCAGAGGAATTATATGGTACCATTGGCCGATCTGACCAGAGTGTTCAGATCATTCCGGATTTTCCGCACGAAACAGGGCCCATGCGTCCTGCGATGTGCCGTCTGGTTTTGTGCAGATGCCTACCTGTCCGGTGCCGGTATCCTGGATCTGATAACTTCCGCCGATCTCAAGGCAGTAAGCTGCCGCCGGGTTCACCAATTGTTGGGTTTTTCCATGCGCCGTTCGGTAGAGCGCCCAAGCATCCTCAGAGGTGCCATCAGCCAGCGTGCAACGAGAAGTTTTGAGGTCATATTCTCCACCCAGCGACCCGCAATACACTGCGGCGGGGTTTGCCAGACCGACGGTCTTGTTGCTTTCGGTCTTGGCATGCTGTTCGCGAAAATAAGTCCACGCGTCGATCTTTGTACCATCGGGCAATTGGCAGATCCCGGTCTGCCCGTCGGCGCCGTCTTGAATGCCATAGAGCCCACCTTGCGCGATGCAATACGTTGCGGCAGGGTTGGCCAAGCCGGTGTTGGCTATGCTGTCTGCTGGCAGGGCCAGCGAAAGGACCAACGCCAGCGCCGCAATTGGACCTGAAGAATTCGAAAGACGCAGTGTCATGTTCACCTCACGCGGTTTGGTGTCAGGGCAGGTTCTTCGGGTCGTATCCGTTTTGCAAGTCGATCCTCTCCCGTACTGAGGGATGTATGATCGCATCAGCTGGAATGAAACGCGGCTCTTTCAATGGAAAGTAGAAACCGGATTGGTCCCGCATCTCGGGATCGTCATGCCATTTCTTCCGCTTTGGCAGATATTCCAGCAGCCTCCACCAGAAGGTCATGGAATCGTGCAGCATGGCCCGGATGCTGGGCGGAGCGTAGTCGCGTTTGCTGCCAGCCTCTACATTCTTGGGGTTCTCGCCCAGGACCAGTCGTTTGACCATGGTTTCGCGGAACACCAGCCCGTGGGCGCGCGCTTCGTCAACCATCCATGCCAGCGGGAATTTGGCAGCGCCGCTTTCCTGTTCGGGATAGCCGCTGCCATTGTCGCCGTGAACACCGGCAAACCAGACTTGTTGTATGTCCTGCGGTTCGGCGTCTTCATCTTTGACGAACGGGTTGGTTTTGAACAACTGCGGCTCTTGCCAGCGGGACAGGCGAAACATGCGGCGGCGTTCATCAATCGCGCAGGCATGCCGGAAGACGCGCACGCAAGGATTGGTCTGGGTATACGGCAACGCTTCGAGCGAGGGCAGGTACATCCGGTCGGGGCGGGGCACGATGACCGAGGCGACCGTATCCCAGCATCCCATAAAGCGGATGGTGATGCGGCGCGTATTCAGAACCTCTTGCACACGCCATGCGACGTCAAACTCATCCCGGGCACCGGATTGTTTGTAGGCCGTCAGGGCATATGAACACAGATGATCCTGATGCGTGTGCAAAAGGCCGACCATGTTGATGAAACCGGCCAGCACCCGCACGGTATGCGCGCCGCGCGAAAAGCCGAACAGGTAAACCTCATCCCCGTCTTCGTAATGGTGGATCAAGAACCGATACGCATCCAGCACATTGGCATCCAGCCCGTAACCGGTGGCCAGCCCGAACACGCCCTTGAGCTGGTTCTTGAACCGGCTCCACGCCCCGCTGTTCGAGATCGTTCCAACACCCGGATCATAGAACCCGATCTGATCTTCGCTTTCCTGCAGGACGCGATAGAATTTGAGGACGTTGGATTGGTTTTCCTTGATCTCATTGCCGGTGCCGTCGCAGCAGATAACGATTTTCTTCAAAGCGGATCCTCGGGCAATTTGATCAATCAATGCCCGCAGTATATCCAACTGCCTTTGGGTTGTTAACTGCCGTGACGACACGTCTCATGCTTGTGCATGCAGATCAGAGTTGTTCCACCTTGATCGACTCGACCGGATAGAAAGCCAGATAGTCTTTGAGTTCCGAGATCACGTCGTTCGGGCTTTCATAGCTCCAGGCCGCGTTTTCGGTGACCGAGGATTTGTTCACGATCGAGAAATGCGTGGCCGCGCCTTTATGCTTGCATTGGGTGACCTTGTCGGTCCGGTCCAGAAAGGCCATCGCGATGTCCGCGCGCGGGAAATAGATTACAGGGTCATGGCCACCTTCCTGCACTTCCAGCGCTGCGGTGGTCTCACCCAGAATGGCGCCGCCTGAGCGGACGCTCCATTTGCCCGGTGCTTTGCGGATCGTGATGGTCTCTGTCATTCCTGTTCCTTCCCTCGTCGTGTCAGGGCCTCTCCTCTGCCCAAACTATGTAACAATCCGGTGTCAGACCGGAGCAGTTGCGGCATCCAACCACAGTTGAGCGGCGTCGCCCAGCCTTGGCCGGATTTTTTCTGTGACCTCGCCGTGATAGGCGTTCAGCCAGGCGCGTTCCTCGCGTGTCAGCATGTCGACCACGATCAGGCGCCGGTCAATCGGTGCATAGGTCAGCGTGCGCCAGTTCAGCATGGCACGTTCGTCATCCCCGCTGGGCAGGGCGGGGGCGTCTTCCACGACGACGAGGTTTTCCAGACGGATGCCAAAGGCACCCTCGCGGTAATAACCCGGTTCGTTCGACAGGATCATTCCCGGCTCAAGCGGGACGTGGCTGACCCGCGACAGGCGCTGAGGGCCTTCGTGGACGCTGAGATATGTACCAACCCCGTGCCCGACCCCGTGGTTGAAATCTTGCCCGGCCAGCCACAAAGGCAGCCGCGCGACGCATTCGATATCGCGCCCGGCCAGGCCAACCGGCCAGCGGAGCATGGACATGGCGATCATGCCTTTGAGGACGCGGGTGAAACACGCCTTTTCCTCATCCCCCACATCGCCGATAGCTATCGTGCGGGTGATGTCGGTTGTGCCGTCCAGATATTGCCCGCCGCTATCCAGCACCAGCAGGTGACCGTTTTCCAGCGCGCTGTCGGTTTCCTCGGTCACGCGGTAGTGCATGATGGCCCCGTTCGGGCCGGTGCCCGCGATGGTGTCGAACGAAATATCCTGCAGGGCGTTGTCGCTGCGGCGGCTTTCTTCCAGCTTGGTGACCACTTGGGTCTCGGTCAGGGTGCCGGGTGCCTGCGCATCGAGCCAGCAGAGCAGTTCGACCACGGCCGCCGCATCGCGCAGATGCGCCTCGGCCGTGCCAGCGATTTCGGCCGGATTCTTGCGTGCCTTGGATAGGGCGCAGGGATCGCCACCACCCACCATCCTGTCCCCCAGCGCATCCGCCACGATCTGTGGAACGGTGCCCGGATCGACCTGCACCTTGCCTTCAAGTGCACCAACGGCTTCCAGAAACGCATCGGGTTCGTGTTGGGTTACCTGATCGCCCAGGTGGTCCTGCAACCCGGTCAGTTTGGCGGCGGCCATGAACAGGTCAAGGCGGCCATCGCTGTGCAAGATGGCGAACCCATGCGCCACCGGATTATACGCGATGTCCGAGCCCCGAATGTTCAGCAGCCACATGATCGAATCCGGGAGGGTGATCACCGCTGCCGCGTGCCCCGCATTCAGCAATTCGGCGGCGAGGCGTTTGATCTTGTCTTCGGCGCGTTCACCCGCAAATTCAATCGGATGCACCCTGACCGGATTCATGGGAGGGGCGGGTTGATCTGCCCAAACCCGATCCACGAGGTTATCGCAGCGCAGCAGCTCGACCCCGCTGCCCTCAAGCTCTTTTTGTGCAGATGAAATCTGGCCAGCGGCGTGAAGCCATGGGTCAAACCCGACCTTGCCGCCATTTGGTAGCTGTTCTTTCAACCATGCGCTCAGGCTGACATCGGGCCACGGGACCGGCGTGTAGTCTTCAGCGACCTGCGCTTTCACCTGCGTGCGATAACGTCCATCAATGAAGACCCCCGCAACATCCGTGAGTGCCGCACAAAATCCGGCAGACCCCGTGAATCCGGTGAGCCAGGACAGACGTTCATCCCGAGGGGCCACATATTCCCCCTGATGCGCATCTGCGCGGGGGACCAAAAAACCCTGCAAACCTTCGCGCGCCAATTCTTCGCGCAGGGCCGCCAGTCGCGGGGGGCCTTGTTCCGGGCGGGCGGTCACTTCGAAACTTTGGAACATGGGCGGCCTCTTCGGGTGGATTTGGATGCGGTGAAACCTGAGGGCTGCGCCAAAGAATGTCCAGCGCCAGATCAGCTATCCGAGGGCGCTCCAAGAAATTCGATGAGGCTTTGCATGTAGATCTCGTATGCGGGGTTTCCGGGCAGCGGAATTTGATTGGCGGTTTCAAGGATAACAAGCGAGGCATTTGGAATGCCTGCAGCCAGTTTGCGTGCCTCGGTCAGAGGGTGAACTTCGGTGTGGCGTCCGTGCAGGATCAGGGTTGGGCAAGTGATCTCGGACAGCAAATGCAGGGCGGATGTGCTGTTTCCGATGTCTCGATACAAAAGCTTTTGCTCACGCGAATAAAGCGCCTGCATCTCTTGCACCATGTGCCGGACATCATCGAGCGGACCATCGGGAAAGTAACTGAGCGTTGAGCCCATCGCGTATCCGCCGCCCGGTGTTTGCCAACCTTCTGCAATCAGTGTTCGGATCGAATCGGGTTGTTTCGTATCACCCCGGTGGTCTCGCCCTTCGGCCCAGCCGCCAGCGATCACCAGCTTATCAACGCGATCCGGATGCCGCGCTGCGAAATGCAGGGCTGGGAAGGTTCCCCCAAACTCGCCGATGATCGAGAAGCGCTCGAATCCGGCGGCCTTGGTCACTGCCAGAATTTCCTGGATCCTGAGGTCAAAGACGGCTTGATGGTCCGAGTTCGAGCTTACTCCGTGATCCTTGTTGTAGCGCAGCAGGCGGAATTGCTTGGCCATATCCATCAACCGGGTGCGTTCAGAAGACAGGCGCCATTCGGCTTCCAGATCGTGAATGACCGAGCCGATGCGAAGAACGGGGTGACCACTGCCCGAGAGCGCGTAGGGGATTGGTCGTCCATCGCTGCCTTGGGCATAACGTAATTTTTGGGTCTGGCTGTTCTCGTCAGAGTTTGAACCAGCGTCGCTTTTGACCTCGGCTGTCATCTGCAATCCGCGCCGAACGATTGTTCGAATGATCCGTTGTGATTTGCCATCATCACCAACGGCGCGACGGGCTGCCGCAATGCGCGCACTGATCGTTGAATCCGAGACAAACCGGCCGTTCCAGACCCGATCGATGATCTCTTCTCGGACAACCAGTTTACCGGGGCTTTCAGCCAGCAATTCCAGTAGATCAAAGACCTGCGGTTCGACCCGCACGGTCTCGCCGCCCCGCAGCAAAACGTGGCGGTCCACATCAAGAACACAGTCTGCAAACTCATATCGCATGGGCTGAATACACTCTGTTTCGGCGCAGGCCTCAAGTTTCAATGATTATCCCAAGGAATTCTCGGGGGTTTCTCAGGATCGCCTTCAAGCGGGCGCGCGGCATAGTGACCACATTGGAAGCAATAGACAGGAGATCAAGATGATGCTTCCCTTTGACACCGCGTTATTGCACCACCCGGCTACCCGCCATCGGCCAAGCATATCCCGCCCGCGCGCTGAACCCTCGGGCAGGGCGTTAACCATGCCCAATTGGCGGGTCATTCTGGTGCTTCGTTTGACGGCGCAGGGCGGGCGGGCTTAGCTGGCCCGCTTCATCCCCATGACCCGTGCCCGTGCGCGGGGATCACTGTCGAAGAGCGCTGCCAATTGCTCGGTCATGGCTCCGGCCAGTTGTTCCACATCGGTGATGGTCACGGCGCGGTCGTAGTACCGCGTCACGTCGTGGCCGATGCCGATGGCCAGTAGTTCTACCATCTTGCGTTTTTCGACCATGGCGATCACGTCGCGCAGGTGCTTTTCAAGATAGTTCGCCGGGTTCACGCTGAGCGTGGAATCATCGACCGGTGCGCCATCGGAAATCACCATCAGGATCTTGCGGGCCTCGCGCCGCGCCAGCATCCGGCGATGTGCCCATTCCAGAGCTTCACCGTCGATGTTTTCCTTCAGCAGGCCTTCTTTCATCATCAGCCCCAGATTGGGCCGCGCACGCCGCCATGGGGCGTCGGCACCTTTGTAGATGATGTGGCGCAGATCGTTCAGTCGCCCCGGTTGCTGTGGGCGGCCATCGTTTAGCCACGCCTCGCGAGCCTGACCGCCTTTCCACGCGCGGGTGGTAAAGCCCAGGATCTCGACCTTGACGTTGCAGCGTTCCAGCGTTCGGGCCAGAACATCCGCGCAGATCGCGGCGATCGAAATCGGACGCCCGCGCATCGAGCCCGAGTTGTCCAAGAGCAGCGTCACGACCGTGTCGCGGAATTCGGTGTCTTTCTCGACCTTGAAGCTTAGAGGCGTGGTCGGGTTGGCCACGACACGCGCCAGACGTCCGGCATCCAGAATGCCCTCTTCGCGGTCGAACTCCCAGCTGCGGTTCTGCTGCGCTTGCAGGCGGCGTTGCAGTTTGTTGGCGAGACGACTAACCGCGCCTTTCAAGGGCTCCAATTGCTGGTCCAGATAGGCGCGCAGGCGTTCCAATTCAGCTGGTTCGGCCAGATCTTCGGCTGCGATCTCTTCGTCGTGGGTGTTGAGATAAACCTTGTAATCCGGGTCAGCCTCTGACGCGGGCGGCGGGGCAGGCGGCTCCAGCGGGGCCTCGCCTTCGGGCATTTCCGCCTCATCGCCCATCTCATCTTCGGCCATCTCGTCCATCGAGACCTGGGCCTGAGACTGGTCCTGCTGCTCTTCCTGAGTTTGCTCAGGGGTTGCGTCAGCGTCCTGTTCGTCCTGATCATCCTGACCGGTGCTGTCGGGATCGGGCTGTTCTTCGGCGTCTTCCTCGGCCTGATCCTCCTGCTCGTCGTCCAGCTCATCAGGGTCTTCGCCCAGCTGGTCGCCATATCCCAGGTCCTTGATCATCTGGCGGGCGAACTTGGCGAACTCGGCCTGATCCGAGAGGATTTCGTCAAGGTTCTCCAGCGTACCGCCGGCTTGCTCTTCGATGAAGCCGCGCCATAGGTTCATGACATTCTCAGCCGCAGGCGGCATGTCACGGCCCGTGGCCAGATGCCGGATCAGATAGCCTGCCGCCACAGCCAATGGCGCATCCGCAGGCTGCTTACACTGGTCATAACCGCGCCGGATCGCCTCATGTCCGATCTTGACGTCAATGTTCGATGCGGTACCGGGCATATCGCGCGCGCCCATCGCTTCGCAGCGGGCGGTCTCCATCGCCTCATAGAGATCGCGTGCCATATCACCCGGCGGCGCATAACGCGCATGGGTCGCGTCGTCGTGGTACTTGCGCTGCAATGCCAGAGCATCTGCCGTGCCGCGTGCCAACAACACTTCTTCACGTGTCATGCGGCGAGAGACCTGCGGCAATCGCATCGACTCGCCAGACACGCCCGACGGATCGACCGTGTAAGTCACCGACAATTCGGGATCGTCGGCCATGACCTTAGTGGCTTCGGCCAGAGCCTTCTTGAACGGATCAGCAGGATTGTCGTTCTTCTGCACCATGTTCAAACGCCCTTTGTGTTGCAGTGACCCGCCGCATCAATGCGAAACCGGATCCCCCTTCATCTGGCCAAAAATACCTCCGCCGGAGGCATTGCGCCCCGCAGGGCGCAATTCATATTGCTTAGCCCAAGCTCGCG
The DNA here is from genome assembly GCF_056537425.1 of Ruegeria sp. CE9. Lineage (NCBI taxonomy): Bacteria > Pseudomonadati > Pseudomonadota > Alphaproteobacteria > Rhodobacterales > Roseobacteraceae > Ruegeria > Ruegeria sp. CE9. The sequence continues at coordinate 55,645 of NZ_JBQFRO010000012.1, forward strand.
CTCGCCGCGCTTTCCGGCAGTTCCTCGTCAAAGCAGCGCTGATAGAACTCGGCAACCGTCTGGCGTTCCAGCTCGTCGCATTTGTTCAGGAAGGACAAGCGGAAAGCATAGCCGATGTTGCGGAAAATCTCGGCGTTCTGCGCCCAGTTGATCACGGTCCGTGGGCTCATGACGGTGGATAGATCACCATTCATGAAGGCGGTCCGCGTCAGGTCGGCGACGGTGACCATCTGGCTGACGGTCTTGCGGCCCTCGGCGGTGTTGTAATGCGGCGCTTTCGACAGCACGATCATCGTTTCTGCATCGTGGCTGAGGTAGTTCAGCGTCGAGACCAGCGACCAGCGGTCCATCTGCGCCTGGTTGATCTGCTGTGTACCGTGATAGAGGCCGGTGGTGTCGCCCAGACCGACGGTGTTGGCAGTCGCAAACAGACGGAAGTTGGGGTTCGGCGTGATGATTTCATTCTGGTCCAGCAAGGTCAGCTTGCCGTCATGCTCCAGCACGCGCTGGATCACGAACATCACGTCCGCACGGCCCGCGTCATATTCGTCGAATACGATTGCAACCGGGTTGCGCAGAGCCCAGGGCAGGATGCCTTCATGGAATTCGGTGACCTGCTTGCCGTCGCGCAGTTTGATCGCGTCCTTACCGATCAGGTCGATCCGGCTGATATGGCTGTCGAGGTTCACACGAACGGCGGGCCAGTTCAGGCGGGCGGCAACCTGCTCGATATGGGTCGATTTCCCGGTGCCGTGATAGCCCTGAATCATTACCCGGCGGTTATGGGTAAAGCCCGCAAGAATCGCCAGCGTGGTTTCGGGGTCGAACTTGTAGGTCGGGTCGATGATCGGCACACGGTCGCTGCGCTCGGCAAAGCCTTTGACTGCCATATCGCTGTCAATGCCAAACACCTCACGAACCGAAATGTCTTCGGTGGGTTTTGCGTTGATGTCGATCGATCCGTCAGCCATGCGCCTTGTCCTTATCCTTTGGCCCGTTCACCGGGTTTGAACCCGTGTGTGGTGCAACATATTGCGGGCAAGGGCAAGGGAAAGAGGCGGTCGGATCACGCTAGCCGGATGTTTCTTTGAAACTGGCCTTATGTTGGCGCGGGTTCTAGTGAAAATCCCGGCTTGGAAACAGCCGTTTGGCCTGTTCACGCGGATGGCGGGCGCTTGGTCCGTTCTGGCGGGGGCGCGGGGTGTCATCCGCTTGGGGTTGGGTGATGCCGATAGCTTCGTCCAGCGGATGCCCAAGCTCGGACAGTTTGTGCGACATATCGGTGATTTCCTGCGCGATCAGGTGCACAACGATTCCCTCGCGTTGCAGATATCCACGGACCTGCAGCAGCCGTCCGCCCATCACGATGCGGCGAAATCGTTCATAGACCTTGGGCCAGACAACCACATTGCTGACCCCGGTTTCATCCTCAAGCGTCAGAAAGATCACGCCCGAGGCGGTTCCCGGCCGTTGGCGTGTGATCACCAGCCCGCACACGTTGTAGCGGCCCAGCGGGATGTCCTGCAGCGTGGCATGGGGCACAAGGCCGGGGATGGAGGGGCGCAACAGCTCCATCGGGTGCGAGCGTAGGGTCAGACGGGTCGAGACGTAGTCTTCGACAACCTCCTCGCCCAGATGCATCACCGGCAGGTTGACCTGCGGCTCATTGATGCTTTCGCCATCGATAGGGTCATTGAACAGCGGCAGGGCGGTCCGGCTGCGGATGGCTTTGACATGCCACAGGGCGTCGCGCCGGGTCAGGTCCATGCCGGAAAACGCATCCGCTTCGGCCAGACGGGTCAGCACATCCGGGCGCAATCCGGCCCGCAGCCACAGCGTTTCGGGGTCCGGATACCCATTGCCCCGCGCGGCCACGATCCAGTCTGCGTCCTCCTGCTTGAACCCCTTGATCTGGCGAAAACCCAGCCGCAGGGCCAGAGCCCCGTCAGCGCGGCGTTCCAGCAGATTGTCCCAGGTCGAGGCATTGACGCAGACCGGACGAATCTCGACCCCATGCTCGCGCGCGTCCCGCACGATCTGGGCGGGGGCATAAAACCCCATGGGCTGCGAGTTCAGCAGCGCGCAGGCAAAGATCGCCGGGTGGTGGCATTTCATCCAGGCCGAGACATAGGCCAGCATGGCAAAAGCTGCGGCATGGCTTTCGGGAAAGCCGTAATCGGCAAAGCCTTCGATCTGGCCAAAGCAGCGGTCGGCGACCTCGGGCGTATAACCATTGTTCAGCATCCCCGCGATGAACTTGTCGCGATATGTACCAATCGTCCCCATGCGCCGAAACGAAGCCAAGGAGCGGCGCAGGTGGTCAGCCTCTTCCGCCGAAAAACCTGCCCCAACCACGGCGATTTGTAGGGCCTGTTCCTGAAACAGCGGCACGCCCAGCGTGCGCCGCGTCACCTCTTCCAAGGCGGGGCCGAAAGGTTCGGATTTCTCCAGCCCGTTGCGCCGCCGGATATAGGGTTGCACCATATCGCCCTGAATGGGGCCGGGGCGGACGATGGCGACCTCGATCACCAGATCGTAGAATTCGCGCGGTCGCATCCGGGGCAGGAAATTCATCTGTGCCCGGCTTTCGACCTGAAACACGCCCACCGCATCAGCGGCGCAGAGCATGTCGTAGGTTGCCGTGTCCTCTTGCGGGACGGTGGCGATGCTGAGGGTTTCGCTGTTGTGCTGTTGCATCAGGTCAAACGCCTTGCGGATACAGCTGAGCATCCCCAGCCCCAATATATCCACCTTCAGAATGCCAAGCGCGTCGATATCGTCCTTATCCCACTCGATCACGGTGCGGTCTTCCATCGCGGCGTTTTCGATCGGGCAGAGCTCATCCAGCCGCTGCTTGGTGATGACAAACCCGCCCACATGCTGCGACAGGTGGCGCGGGAAGCCGATGATTTCACCGATCAAGCGGACCGTCTGCATCAGGCGCCGGTCTTTGAGGTCGAGGCCCAGTTCCTGCAGCCGCTCGGCATCAACGCCGCCATTGCTCATCCCCCAGATCTGGCCGGACAGACCTGCGGTGACGTCCTGAGACAGGCCCATCACCTTGCCCACCTCGCGGATTGCCGCGCGGGATCGGAAATGGATGACCGTGGCACAGAGGCCCGCGCGGTGGCGGCCATATTTCTCGTAAATCCACTGGATCACCTCTTCGCGCCGCTCGTGTTCGAAATCCACGTCGATATCCGGCGGCTCGCCCCGGTATTTCGAGACAAAACGCTCGAACACCATGGCGATCATGTCGGGGCTGACATCGGTGATGCCCAGCAGATAACACAGGATCGAATTGGCGGCAGATCCGCGCCCCTGGCACAGAATGCCTTGCGAGCGGGCGAATTGCACAATGTCATGCACGGTCAGGAAATAGGCCGGGAAATCCAGATCCGCGACTAGGGCCAGTTCCTTTTTCATCAGGTTGATGGCCTTCTCGGTCGGGCCATCGGGATAGCGCCGTTTCAACCCCTCGCGCGCCAGACGTTCCAGTCGCGCCAGCGGGGTTTCAGTGCTGGCGATCTCGTCTGGGTATTCATAAGACAGCTCGCTCAGGTCAAAGCTGCAGCGGTCGGCGATTTCCAGCGTGCGGCGCAGTGCGCCGGGGTGATCCTGAAACAGCCGGGCCATATCCGCGTAGCCTTTCAGTCGCCGCTCGGCATTGGGCAGGGCGCGGGTGCCGATCTGGTCAATCGTGATGTGTTCGCGCATGCAGGTCAGCACATCGGCCAGTTGGCGACGGTTGCCACGGTGCATCAACACATCGCCTACCGCCACCATCGGGGCCGAGGCCCGCAGCGCCGCCTGCGCACAGGCCGCCAGATAGGCCCGGTCACTGCCGTCATAACGGGGCACCGCCCCCAGAAAGACCGCATTGGGGAATTGCCGCCGGACGGTCTGAATATCGGGGATGGCCTGTTTCAACCCTGCCTGAGGCAGCGCAATCAGGATCATTCCCTGACAGGCCGCCAGCATGTCCTGCAGGTCCAGATGGCAGTCGCCTTTCTCGGCTCGTCGCTTGCCCAGCGTCAGCACCCGGGTCAGCCGCTGATAGGCGGCGCGGTCGCGGGGCAGGGCCAGCCAGTGCACCGCGCTGTCGCGCAGAACCAGACGGCAGCCAACGATCAGCTTGGGCAGGGCGGGTACGTCCGGTTTGTCGATTGGCTGCACATGCCCGACCTCTTGCCGGGATGAGGAATCGAGCCGGTGTTGCGAGCGGATTTGAACTGCGCCTTCCGCCTCGCGCCGCAGCTCTTTCAATGCGCTCCAGCCCCGGACCACCCCGGCCAGTGAGTTCCGGTCGGTGATCGCGATGGCCTTCAGGCCCAGCTCTGCCGCGCGGGTTACCAGCTCTTCTGGGTGTGAGGCTCCGGTCAGGAAGGTGAAATTTGTGGTTACGCACAACTCGGCATAGCCGGGGTCCTGCGCGTGGGAACTGGGCGGGTTCGGTTTGGTCATGCGAATTCCCCATGCACGAACCATCCCGGATTTTGCGGCGTATAATACAGCCACAATCGCCGCCCCTGCCGGGTTTCGACCTGCCAGTAATCGCGCAAGCCCGTGCGCCAGTTCTCATCTTCCAGCCACCATTCGGGGCAGATGCGTTCGGGGCCGGTTGAGCGGCCTGTGGTCAGCGACATGCGTCGCCAGCGAAAGCGGCGCGGCGGGTGTGGGCCTGATCCGGCGATGGGTTCCGGCGGAAACAGCTGCAGGGGGCGCGGGCGCAGGGCGGCCCACCCGCCTGCAGGGTCGGAATAGGCGGCGGGCGAGATGATGAAGCTGCGTTCGGGGATATGGCTTTGCGCGGGCAGCAGGCGGTGGACCTGTTCCAGCCCGATCCGGGTGCCGATGCGGGTGATCAGGTCATCCAGTTGATCTTTGCCCCGGCTTGCGGCGCGGCTGATCTGGCGCACCGGCAGGGGTTCCACCAGCGTAGCCTCCAGCCGCAGCTGATCGACGCCAAAGCCTGCATCCACCTCGGCCAGCCCGCGTTCGAACAGGGGCAGGATGCGATATGGATCACGCAAGGGGCGGGCCAGCCGCAGTTCGACCTGCTGATGGTCCTGATCCACCCGGCGTAAGGTGATGCACAGCTTGCGCGCGCCCATTTCCTGCGCTTTCAGCTTGTCGCAGAGCCGTTCCAGCAGCCGTTCCGCCCCGGCCATCATGTCGGACAGTAGCCCAATGGGCTCGGGCAGGGTCATGCGCACGCCGTAATGGGGCGGGTCGGCCAGCGGGGTAATCTGTTCAGGTTGATCCCCCAGCGCCTGATCCAGCCGCATCAGCACCTCGGGGCCAAAGCGGCGTGTCAGCGGCGCGCGCGGGGTTTGCGCCAGCTCACCAATCCGGCGCAGGCCCAGCCGTTGCAGCGCGACCGAGGTATCCTCATCCAGCCGCAGCGCTGCCACCGGCAGGGCGCGGATGGCCTTCAGCGTATCCTGGGTCGCAACCCCTTCGCCATAATGGGCCAAAGCCCAGGCCGCGCCGCGTGTCGGGGCCAGACCGATCTGCACCGCCAGCCCGGCGCGGGCCAGACGCCTGCGCATGTCGGTCAGCATCATCTCTTCCCCGCCCGCAAGATGCGCCGATCCGGTGATGTCCAGAACCAGCCCATCCTCACCCTCGAGCCCGACCCAGGGGCAATAGCGCGTGGCCCAGCGGCGCAGGGCGTGCAGAAACCGCTGATCCCCTTGCGGATCGGCGGGATGGCTTTGCAGATCGGGGCAAAAGGCGCGGGCATCGGAATAGGGCATGCCGCTGTGCAGGCCTTGCCGCTGGGCCTGCACATTCAGGCAATACACCCGGTTTGCATTGTTCTGTTTCAGCGTCAGAACAAACGGCCCATCCACCGGGCGCAGGCGCAAAGCCCGGTCGCTTGCCAGCCGGGGAAACCAGAGTGAAACGATGCGGCGCTGCATCCCGCCGAACATATAAAACCCCCAAATGTTCTACATTTGTTCTTATATGTTCTTGACCCTCAAAGAGTCGAGTCCTTGAGGGCCAGATCGTCAGGAATTCAGAGCCCGCGCGCTTACTTCAACGCCCGCGCCAGAAAGGCCTGCGTGGTCTGGTGCGAGGGGTGGTCGAACACCGCCTCTGGCGGGCCTTCTTCAATGATCCGTCCGCTGTCGAGGAAACAGATCTTGTCGGCAGCTTCGCGGGCAAAGCCCATCTCATGGGTGGCCATCATCATCGTCATGCCCTGTTTTTTTAGCATCAGCAGAACATCCAGCACCTCGCCCACAAGTTGGGGATCGAGGGCCGAGGTGATTTCATCAAACAGCATGACCTCAGGCTGCATGGCCAAGGCGCGTACGATGGCGACGCGCTGCTGCTGCCCGCCCGACAATTGGTCAGGGTAATTATGCATCCGGTCGGCCAGCCCGAACCGGGCAAACAGCGCCTCGACCTCGGGCTGCAATTCGGCGCGTGTCAGTCCACGCACCCGGCGGGGGGCGAGCATGACATTCTCAAGCGCAGTCATATGCGGAAACAGGTTGAAGCTTTGGAACACGATCCCGATCCGGGCGCGCACCGATTGCGGGTTCAGACCGGGGATCGAGATATCCTCGCCGTCCAAAAAGATCGCGCCGTCTTCGATGGGTTCCAGCAGGTTGATACAACGCAGCAGAGTCGACTTGCCCGACCCGGATGCGCCGATCAGGCAGACCATTTGGCCCTGATCCACAGTCAGGTTGATCCCGTCACAAACCGTGCGGTCGCCAAAGCGCTTGACCACGCCCTGAAGTTCCAGTTTTGGCATCAGCGCCTCTCTCGCATTTGGCGCGCCATCAGGTGATCGGCGTAGCGTGTGGCGGGGATGGTGACGATCAGGAAGATGATCGCAGCGCCTACATAAGGGGTGAAATTCGCCAGCAGCGACTTGAACACCCCCGCCTGACGGAAGATTTCGACCGGACCGATGAAGCTGAGCAGCGAGACATCCTTTTGCAGCGCGATCAGCATATTCATCTGCGAAGGCACCACGTTGCGGATAGCCTGCGGCAACACCACATCGCGCATCACCTGCCGTTCCGACAGTCCCAGCGACAAGGCGGCGGCGCGCTGGCTGTGGTGGACGCTGTCGATGCCAGAGCGGAAGATCTCGGCCACATAAGCCGAATAGGTCAGGATCAGCGCCAGCGAGCCCCAGATATAGGGCGAGTTCCACGGGCGCGGCAGGCCTAGTCCCGGAATGCCGAAGCCGATCAGATAGACCGTCAGGATCACCGGGACGCCGCGAAAAATGTCGGTGAACGCCGCGCCAAAGATGCGCAGCGGAAACAGGGCGGGCGATTTGGCATCCCGTGCCAAGGCGATCAGTAGGCCAAGTACCGCGATCGCCGGTGCGGACCACAAAAAGATCATCACGTTGATCCGAAACGCCTCAAGCAGTTTCGGGAAGGTTTTGACCAGCGTCTCGCCGTTGAAAAAGCTCTGCTGAACCTTCGACCAGCCCGGAGCCAGCGGCACCAGAAAGTAAATCGCGGCCACAACTGTGACCGTGCTTATCGTGGCGATCACCAACGCGCGTCTACGTTGGTGCGCCTCATACCGTTCGCGGCGGGTCATCCCCGCCGCCTTGTGATCTGCCATGTTACTTGATCAGAGGGACACCGGTGGTGTCCTGCAGCCATTTGGCCTCGATCTCGGCCAGTTTGCCGTTTGCCGCCAGTGCCGCCAGCGCTTCGTCCACGCACGCCTTCAGCGGGTTGCCTTCCTCCATGAGCATTCCGAAATGATCAGGATTGTCATTTTCATCCGCTGGAAACTGGCCGATGACCTTTGAGCCTTCGATCATCACCGCGCTCAGGAACAGGGCGGTGGGCAGATCGAACAGGGCCGCATCAATCTGGTTGGCCGTCATCGCGGCGTTCACATCCGCATTGTCGCCATATAGCAACGGATCGCTGTCGGGCTGGATGATGCTGGCCAGTTTCGGAACCGCCGTGGTGGAACCAACAGCCCCCCATTGCAGACCCTTCAACGCTTCGAGCGTTGGGGCCGTTTCGGTTGAATTTGGGCTGACCAGAACCGCCATCGGGGCGGTGTAGTAGGGGGCAGAGAAATCGACCACCTGATCGCGCTCGGGCGTGATCGAATATTGCTGCATGTTGACGTCGAATTCCTTGGCGCCAGGCTGGATCGCCTCATCGAAGGACGAGCGGACCCAGACAACATCATCCGCCGCGAACCCCATCTCTTCGGCGACCGCGTAAGCCACGGCGGCCTCAAACCCTTCGCCGCTTTCGGGCGCGTCATCAATCACCCACGGGTAATAAGCCGGGTTGCCTGTTGCGATGGTGAACTTGCCGTCTGTCAATGTTTTGCCAGCAGCGCATTGCTCCTGCGCGTAAGCCGCCGTTGACAGTAACAGAACCGAACTTGCCGCGATGGTGAGTGTCCTGGACATCCGAGTGAATCCTTCTGTTGGAACATTTGCCGCTACGGTAGTTCTGCCGGTCGGGCCTGTCCAGCAGATGCGTGGCAGTTGGTCTGCTTTGTGGAATCGCACAATATTGACCCCCAAGTGCCCGCTTGTTATCTGTCGCCGTAGAAGAGGAGTGCCCTGTCGGTGATCAAGTAATTTCCATCTCAGTCGAAGCCGTGCGGCTTTTTTGGAAATTATTGAACAGGAGCACATGATGCATCCCATTATCTATGACGTGGCCGTTTCTCTGGACGGCTTCATCTCTGGCGTTGCCGGAGATATCACGAAATTTGCCCATGACGGACCGGTTGTGGAAGACTATGCCGCGCGGCTTGGAACCTACAGGACGGCAATCATGGGGCGGGCAACCTATGAATTTGGCTATAATTTCGGCATGAACCCCGGTCAAAATCCATATCCGCATATGGAAACGACCATTTTCTCTGACACGATGGATGTGCCCGATGGTGCGGAGGTCGCCGTGCGAAAGCGCCCAACGACTGACCAAATTCGGCAATTGGCCCGCGACGCAGCTGGGCCAGTCTACCTATGCGGCGGGGGCGATTTTGCGGGGTGGATGCTTGAAAGTCGCCTCATTGACTGTTTGATACTCAAACGTGCGCCCTGTGTCTTAGGGGCCGGGACCAAGCTGTTTGGTGAAATTTCACGCCCAATGACCATGACCCGCTCAAGTACAAAAATGTATGAAAATGGGTATCTTCTAGAAGAATTCGAACTGCGGTAATACACAAGCAGCGGACATTTGGACAGATGGTTCATTTGTCCGCTTCGCCTGTTTACCGGACAATCAGGCGGGTTGGTCTGACGATAGTTTCTATAACGCTTGAAACTCTAAATCACAGCATTCGGAGATCGTATTAGCAAAGTCGAGAAAAGTGTCGACGCGCCACACGGACCCGAGCCGCAATGACTACGGTGATGCCCGAATAAGAAACCCGCCTAAATTTGGCGGGTCTCGGTGTTCTGTTTAATTGGCTGCGTTGCCGGATCAGCCGAAGACCCGACCCAGCGCGCCATCCACCGCGTCGGTGATCTGGTCGATATCATCTGCCGTTGCGATCAGCGCGGGCGAGAAGCACAGTGTGTTGTTGCGGCTGGGGATCGAACGGTTGGTAACCCCGATGATCACGCCTTGGGCCATACAGTCGGCAACAACCGCCTGGGCCATTTTCTCGTCCACAGGCTCTTTGGTACCGCGATCTGCGACCAGTTCGGCTCCCAGGAAAAGGCCCTTGCCGCGCACGTCGCCGATGACCTTGTGCTTTTCCATCAGCGCCTGAAGGTTGCCTGTCATGCGGTCGCCCATGTCGATACAGTTCTGTAGCAAGTTCTCATCTTCGATGATCCGCATGTTTTCGATTGCCGCAGCCGGACCGGCGGTGCAGCCACCAAAGGTCGAGATATCGCGGAAATAGTTCATGGGATCGTCGGCGTTGTCTTTGAACATGTCAAAGATCTCTTCGGTCGTGACCATGCAGGCGATGGCCGCATAGCCCGATGCCACGCCTTTTGCCATGGTGACGAAATCGGGCTTGATGCCGTATTGCTGATAACCGAACCAGGTGCCGGTCCGGCCGACGCCGCAGACAACCTCGTCAATATGCAGAAGGATGTCGTACTTGTCGCAAATCTCCTGCACACGCTGCCAGTAGCCTTCGGGTGCCTCAATCACGCCACCACCTGCGGTGACCGGTTCAAGGCACAGCGCGCCAACGGTGTCGGGGCCTTCGCGCAGGATGACCTCTTCGATCTGATCCGCAGCCCATTCGCCAAAGTTCTCTTCCGGCGCGCCGTCCAACTCATGCTTGCGGTATTCCATGCAATGCGGCACGCGCACGAAATCCGGTGCGAAGGGGCCGTATTGCGCGGTGCGCTCGTCCTGACCGCCCGCCGACATGGTTGCCAGGGTCGAGCCATGATAGTCGCGGTCGCGATACAGGATCTTGGTTTTCTTGCCGCCGTATTTCTTATGCGCGATCTGGCGGACCATCTTGAAGGCTTTCTCGTTCGCCTCAGAGCCCGAGTTCATATAGTAGACGCGGCTCATCCCAGGCATCTTGCTGATCAGCTTTTCCGCAAAGATCGACCCCGGGATCGACCCGGCCGAGTTGGCGAAATAGCACAGCTTCATCAACTGGTCATAGACGGCCTTGCAGATTGATTCGCGGCCATAGCCGACGTTCACTGTCCAGACGCCACCCGAAACCGCATCCAGATGTTCTTTGCCCTTCTGGTCCCAGATACGCATCCCCTTGCCTTCGACAATGATGCGAGGGTCATTGGTTTCGAACGGCTTATGCTGGATCAGGTGATGCCAGATATGGGCGCGGTCGGCCTCGACCACGCGGGAAAGATCGTTTTCGTTGAACGTGCCGTCCATGACATGTCCTTTCAAAAATAGGGCGCGCAGGGAATCATTTAGCTCCCGGTGGGCGCATAGTGACGTGATGCTGCAGATCAACGCGAATGAGACGCGTGAAGTAGGGCCAGATTACCCCATAGAATATCTCCAGTGTAGCTCAAACGCGTATTAATACGGGTTTGTTATGTCGCAAACTTTGTGCTCAATACGACAATCTGACGAGTTTGGGAGGATCGCCGGATGTCAGCCACATCAATTTACCAGCAGCATCTGGACAAAACCCCTGCGAATTTTACGCCCTTGTCCCCGCTCAGCTATCTTGAGCGGACGGCGGCGGTGTATCCGGATTATCCGTCGGTTGTTTACGGTGCGCGCCGGTATAGCTGGGCCGACACCTATGCGCGCAGCCGACGACTGGCCAGCGCGCTGACCGCGCGTGGCGTGAGTGTTGGCGATACGGTGTCGATCATCGCGGCCAATATTCCCGAGCTGTATGAGGCGCATTTTGGTGTGCCCATGGCTGGCGCGGTGCTGAATGCGATCAACACGCGGCTGGATGCGCCGGTCATCGCCTTCATTCTGAACCATGCCGAAGCCAAGGTTCTGCTGGTTGATCCCGAATTCTCAGGCGTTGTGAAACTGGCGCTGGAGCAGGTGGATCATGACTTGCTGGTGATTGATATCGAAGATGACAGCTTTGACGGTGGCGAGCGGCTGGGCGATCTGACCTACGAAGCTCTGCTGGCCGAGGGTGATCCGGAGTTCGACTGGTCTTTGCCCGCGGATGAGTGGGATGCGATCACGCTGAACTATACCTCGGGCACCACCGGAAACCCCAAGGGCGTGGTTTATCACCACCGGGGTGCGGCACTGAACGCGACGTCGAATATCCTGACATGGGGGATGCCGCAGCATTCGGTGTATCTGTGGACCCTGCCGATGTTTCACTGCAATGGCTGGTGCTTCCCGTGGACCATGGCGGCAAATGCGGGCACATCGGTTTGCCTGCGCGCCGTGCGCGACGAGCCGATCTATCGCGCCTTCCGAGAAGAGGGCGTAACCCATTTCTGCGGCGCGCCGATTGTGCTGAACATGCTGGCCAACGCGCCGGATCACCTCAAGGATTTCACGCAGCAGATTAAGGCGATGACCGCTGGCGCCCCGCCACCTGCCAAGGTGATCGAAGCGATGGAGGGGATGGGTGTTGAGGTTACTCATGTCTATGGGTTGACCGAGACCTATGGGCCGTCCGTCGTCTGCGCCTGGAAGGACGAATGGAACGAGAAGGGCGCGGAAGATCGCGCTGCGCTGAAGGTGCGTCAGGGTGTGAAATACGTAGCGCTTTCGGGCCTGATGGTCGCTGACCCCGAGACGATGGAGCCTGTGCCTTCGGATGGCGAAACCATGGGTGAGATCTTCATGCAGGGTAACATCGTGATGAAGGGTTATCTCAAGAACGCCGAGGCGACGGATAAGGCCTTCAAGGGCGGTTGGTTTGCTTCCGGCGATCTGGGTGTGATGCACCCGGATGGCTATGTCGCGCTGAAGGATCGATCCAAAGACATCATCATTTCGGGGGGCGAGAATATCTCATCCGTTGAGGTCGAAGACACGCTTTATAAACATCCGGCCGTGATGGAGGCTGCGGTGGTGGCCCGCCCAGATGAGAAATGGGGCGAAACGCCTTGTGCATTTGTTGAATTGAAACCGCAGGCAGATGCGAATGAGGCTGAGATCATCGCTTTCTGCCGCGATCACATGGCCCATTTCAAAGCACCCAAGACGGTTGTGTTTGGGGCGTTGCCCAAGACGTCGACGGGGAAGATTCAGAAGTTCATCCTGCGCGACCGGGCGCGTGAATTGGGTTAATCGAAGATCGACAAATCAAGCGGCAGCATCTCGCCCATCCAGATAGCGCGATCCCGATGATCGGCCAAGTGATCGCCGGTTTCTGGATGGGTAAAGATGGTCAGCCCTTGCCGGTTTAGGATCAGCCAGGGAAAGACCTGATCAAAGGCCCCGGAGGGAAAGCCCAGCTGGCAACTCCACCGTGGATGAGGGCCAACATTGCGCGCATGCATGCGGCCCATTTGCACGGTGGGAAACAGACGCGCGGCCTCTTCACAGACCTGCTGTGCAGTGTCCTGCGTATCGGCATCGAAATAGACATGGGCGTGGTAACCGGTGATCTCGGGCATAGGGGTCTACGTCTGTCGTTGCGGAAAACCTAAGGGCGACCCGAGCGCTTGTGCACCCGCATCGCCACACAGACCCTGTGCGCCGGATCAGAGCGGAGCGTGAAGATCGGGATGGGCTGCGGCAAAGGCAGAATGCTCGGCGCAGACGGCCTCGACTGCTGTCAGGCGTGGCATATCGGATAGATCAACTTCCCACCGGCGCGCATTATAAAGCTGCGGGATCAGGCAGATATCGGCCAGACCGGGGGTGTCGCCGGTACAGAACGGGGATTGATCAAAGCCTCTCAGCAGCGATTCGAACGCCAGCAGGCCCGGCCGGATGAAGTGGCGCATCCAGTCGCCGGGCATGTCACCTGCACTTTGGCTGAGCGCGGTGGCATGTTTGGCAACCGACAGGTTGCAGACCGGATGGATATCCACCGCGATACTGTGCGCTAATGCCCGCGCCGCGGCTCGCTTGGCCGGATCGGTGGGCAGTAGGCCCAGTTCGCGGGTCTCGTCCAGATAGTCGAGGATCGCGAGCGATTGGGTCAGCCGAACCCCATCGATATCCAGCACCGGAACCAGACCCTGCGGATTGCGCGCCAGATGATCAGGGGCGCGATGCCCCCCTTTCACCAGATCAACCACAACAGGGCGATAGGTGATGCCGGCCAGATTCAATGCGATCCGCACTCGGTAGCTGGCCGAGGATCGCCAGTAGTCAAACAGAACCACGTCGCTCATTCAGAATTTAGCCCTTGCTCAGTTCCTTGGCATGCAGCCAGTCGGCATGCTGGGGCGCTCGTTTGGTGCGCGACCATTCTTCGAGCATCTCCCATTTCACCGAATCCAGCCGGGCCAGCATGGCCTCTTCCTCGGGGTCGGGGCAAGCCAGTTCCACCCGGTGACCGTTCGGATCGAAGAAATAGATCGAATGGAAGATCGAATGATCCGTGACACCCAGAACCTCGACCACGTTGGCTTCGAGATGCTCCTTGAATGCAATCAGTTCATCGCGGTCTTTAACCTTGAAGGCGATATGCTGCACCCATTTCGGAGTGTTTGGGTCACGCCCCATCTCCGGCTTGGTGGGCAGTTCAAAGAACGCCAGCACGTTGCCGTTCCCAGCATCCAGAAACAGGTGCATATAGGGATCGGGTTCGTGCGTCGAGGGCACATGGTCTTCGGCAATCGCCAGAATGAAATCCATGTTCAGCATCTTGCCGTACCATTCAACGGTCTCTTTCGCGTCCTTGCAGCGATAGGCGACGTGGTGAATCTGTTCGATTTTCATAAGGTTTACTCCTGTTTCAGGGCTGCGGCATCCAGCGCCTGTTTCAGCACCGCGTTGTCGCCGATGTGGTTTGCCAGAACCAGCACAAGGCGCGCGTTGAACGCATCGCTTTCGGTTTTCTCAAGCCCTTCATGGGCGGCCACCAGATCGGCATAGAAATCGTCTGCCTGGGTCAGATTGGATGAGAGGATCAGATCAGCCATGTCGCTTACTCCTTGCCTGTGGCGCGGCGCACCGCGTGCCGGAATGCGTTTTCTTCGTAGGTGTCGCGGCGGGCGGCCACGTGCTGATCGGGTCGGATCAGATAGACCGCGCCTGTCGCATCGCCCAGATAGCGGCGCTTCAGCGTCAGGGTTGGGTCGTCCTTGACCGAAAGCGCAAGGCGTTTGACGGTGATCCCGTCAACCTCCATCTCATTTGGCGCATCGGCATCGATGGTCAGCAGCGTGAACTGCCCCGCCAGTTTTGGCAGAAGGAAGTCAGCGCCCAACGGGGCATCGGGACAGGGTGCGCCGGGACGCGTCTGCGATGGTCCGTTCAACGCATCCGCTGAATTCAGCGGCGAGCCATCATAGACGCAAGGTACGCTGAGCCGGCCTGAATTCACCATCGGGCGGGCAAAATCGTAATGCTCGCTCAAGTCCAGCACCGCGTCGCGCAGGATGCGGGACATCTGCGACTTTGGCGTGATGAAATCGGTTGAGCGGGTCGAGTTCAGGATGTTCTCGTCCGCGCCGTGAATGCGTTCCTGATCATAGCTGTCGAGCAAAGATTCAGGCGCTTGGCCGTCAATGACCAGTTTCAGCTTCCAGCACAGGTTGTCGGTGTCCTGCACGCCCGAGTTCGCCCCACGTGCGCCGAACGGGCTGACCTGATGCGCACTGTCGCCTGCAAAGATCACGCGGCCGTGGCGGAATTGCTCCATCCGGCGGCATTGGAATGTGTAGATGCTGACCCATTCCAGCTCGAACTTCACATCCTCACCCAGCATGGCTTTGAGTCGTGGGATCACGTTTTCAGGGCGCTTTTCGCGTTCCTTGTCGATGTCCCAACCCAGTTGCAGGTCGATGCGCCAGACGCCATCGGGTTGTTTATGCAGCAGCGCCGATTGGCCTTTGTTGAAGGGCGGATCGAACCAGAACCAGCGTTCCGAGGGGAAATCAGCCTCCATGATCACATCGGCGATCAGGAAGTTGTCTTCGAACACCCGGCCCACAAAATCCTTACCCATCATGGCACGCATAGGTGAACCCGCACCGTCGCAGGCGATGACCCAATCGGCCTCGATCGTGTAGGAACCCTCGGGCGTTTCGACCTCAAGCTTGACGTGATCGGGATGCGTTCCGACGGCTTCAACTTTGTTGCGGCCTCGAATTTCAATCGGTGCGCCCTGATCCTGCAATTCACGCACGCGGTCGACCAGAAACTGCTCGAAATAGTATTGCTGAAGGTTGATGAAGGCCGGGCGCTGATCGCCGCTGTCGGGCTGCAGGTCGAACTCGTAAACCTGACGTTCGTCGAAGAACACTTTGCCCTTGTTCCAAAGAACGCCTTTGTCCACCATCGGCTGCCCGCAGCCCAATCGATCAAGAATTTCCAGCGGACGCTTAGCAAAACAAATGGCGCGGCTGCCAAAGCTGACCTTGTCATTGTCGTCCAGCACCAGCACTTCTACCCCCTGCTGGGCCAGATCGATGGCGGCGGCCAGACCAACCGGACCGGCCCCGACAACGATGACCTTGTGGCGCACCGGTGCGGGGGCGGATTGGTCCGGGCTAGCCTCGTAGGCGTAAAGTGGAACTTCGAAAATCTTGTTCACGGTCTCTCTCCCAGTTCTGGTGCAGCGGGCGCACCTCATCTGTTCTCCGGCAGCACAGCGCCGGAGGGGTGGTCTTAGAGTTTCACTGTCAAATCCGGGCCGCCACGATCTGGATCAAATCCGGCCCGGAATTCTTAGCCCTGCAGGGCCTCCCACATCTCGAGATCGCGCTGGGCGGTCCAGATGCGGGGTGTGTCGATGCCGCGGGCCTCGTCATAGGCGCGGGCGACATTGAAGGGCAGGCAGTGTTCGTAGATCGCGTAGTCGGCGAATTTGGGGTCGCATTCGGCGCGAACCGCGTCCCATGCTTCTTTCAGGCTGCCACCGCGCGCCGCGACTTTGGCCGCCGGGCGGTATGTGCTTTCTACGAAATCGCGAGTGTTCTCGATGGCCGCATTGACCATGTCCTTACCGACCAGAGCGTCGCCCCGACCCGGAGCGATGGCGTCCACGTCGAACCATTTGATCTCGTCCAGAGTATCGCCCCAGTCGCTGAAATGCCCATCGCCGCAATAGCAGGCCGAGTGGTATTCGACGATATCACCGGTGAACATGACGTTCTGATCGGGCACATGGATGACGATATCGCCAGCAGTGTGCGCACGGCCCAGATGCATCAGGTCGATCCGGCGGTTGCCCAGATAAACCGTCATCGTATCGCTAAAGGTAGTGGTGGGCCATGTGAGGCCGGGGATGCTTTCATGCCCTTCAAAAAGGCGCGGGAAGCGTTGGAATTCGCTGTCCCAGTCTTCCTGACCGCGTTCAACCACCATGGCGCGCGCCATGTCGGACATCAGGATCTGTTGCGCACCAAAGGCGCTCGCGCCCAGCACGCGTACTGCGTGGTAATGGGTCAGCGCCACATGGGTGATCGGCTTGTCAGTCACCGACCGCACGCATTCGATCACCTTGTTGGCCAGACGCGGCGTCGCCTGCGCCTCGACAATCATCACGCTGTCATCGCCGATGATCACGCCCGAGTTCGGATCGCCTTCGGCGGTGAAGGCATAAAGCCCTTCACCCACCTCGGTGAAGCTGATTTTCTTTTCCGACATGTCCCCCTGGGACGCGAATGCTTTGGCCATGTGATTGGTCCTTCTTTACGGTGCGCCGGTTGCTGGATTGGAATGCCTCCGGCGGGAGTATTTGGGAAAAGGTGAAGTTAGGGGCTTACCTTTCGTACGGATCGCTTAACGCGGGCAGGACGGTGCCGGTGCAGTCTCCGAACCCGATTGTGTAGCCATCGCCTTTGGCCGCGCCGCTCAGCGTCAGAGTGTCCCCGTCTTCGATGAAGCTGCGGGTTTCTCCGGTGTCGAGCGTCAGTGGTTCTTTCCCGCCCCAGCTGAGTTCCAGCAGTGATCCGCGTTCGGGTTTGTTTGGCCCTGAAATGGTGCCTGAGCCCAGCAGATCGCCGGTATTCATCGGACAGCCCGAGGTGGTGTGATGGGCCAGTTGTTGCGCCGCCGAATAGTACATTTCGCGGTAGTTGGTCCGGGCGATGGTGGTGGCGTCTTTGCCGTCGGGCGCCATGGTCACGGCCAGATCGATGTCATAGAGCATCGGCCCGCAATCTTTCAGGTGATCGAGCAGGGCAAATTCGCGATCCGGCGTATCGCAGCGGAACGGTTCCAGCGCGGCTTTGGTCACAATCCACGGGCTGATCGAGGTTGCGGTTGCTTTGGCCTGAAACGGGCCCAGCGGCTGGTATTCCCAGGCCTGAATATCACGCGCGGACCAGTCGTTCAGCAGGACATAGCCGAAGATGTGGTCATCCGCTTCCTGTACCGAGATCGGACCGTCCGAGGGCGTGCCCACGATCGCGCCCATCTCAAGCTCGATATCAAAGCGGCGGCAGGGCAGGAAGGCGGGTAGGTCATGATCGGGGGATTTCAGCTGACCCCAAGGGCGACGGATATCGGTGCCTGAAACGACCACGGATGAGGCGCGCCCGTTATAGCCGATTGGTATGTGCAACCAGTTGGGCGGCAGCGCATTTTCGGGGCCGCGAAACATGGTGCCGACATTCTGGGCGTGGTTCCGACCCGCGTAGAAGTCCGTGTATTCACTGACGGCAAAGGGCATATGCATCTCGGCCTCGGCCTGCGGGATCAGCAGGCCTTCGACCTTATGCTGTTCGTCCGAGCCTTCGGCCAAAAGCGCGATCAGGCGGTCGCGCAGCGCGGCCCAAACGGCGGGGCCTTCCTCCATCAACGGGTTCCAGAAGGGCAGATCGAACAGCGGCTCATCCGACAGGGCGATCAACCCGTCTGACTCTGCGGCAGTCACGTCGAATATCATATCACCGATGGCGACACCGCAGCGGGGCTCGGTGCTTTCGGTCGAGAACACGCCATAGGGCAGGTTGTTCAGGGGGAAGGGGTGGTCGGCGGAATTGGCCGATGCGACCCAGGAATTCATCAAAGGCATGTTGCGTCCTTATGTCTTTCAGTTACGAGGCGGCGCGGAGGGATTTGAAACCCAGCAAGACCGCCGCCAAAATCATGAAACTGCCCCCGACCCGGTCGAGCCAGAGCCTTGCGGGGCCCTGCAGACGTTGGGCCAGCCAACTGGCGCTGGCGCCATAGGCGGTCAGAAACAACCCGTCTATAATCAGGTAGGTGGCAGAGAGGATGGCGAATTGCGGCCAGAACGGCAGCGCGCCATCGATAAACAGCGGAAACAGAGCGGCAAAGAACACCACAGCCTTCGGATTCGCGGCAGATGTGATGAAGCCTTGCATCCAGAGCGCTTTGCGGCTGGCGCGTGGCGCATCGCTGGCTTCGGCAACGCGTGCTTTCACGATTTGCTTGACGCCGAGATAGACCAGATAAGCCACACCCAGCCATTTGATCACGGCCAGCGCGGTCCCGGATGTGGCAATCAGGGCGGCCAAACCTAGCCCAGCGGCCAGCATTTGCAGGAAGTTCGCCGTCAGATCCCCGGCGGCAGTGAACACTCCACGCCCCAATCCATTGGTCGCGGAATTGGACAGCATCAGCAACTGGCTTGGCCCCGGTGTGCTCATCAGCAGCAACACCGTCGCGACATAGGTGATCCAGAGTTCAAAGCTCATCTTATCTCCGCTGGTCCTTCAACTTGTTACTTGTCGAATAATAGTTGATTTTGTAACTAACAAGGATGACACAGCCAAATAATGACGAAAAAGATGAGTTTGATTTGCGAAATTTCCTGCCGTTTCTGTTGAATCAGGCGGCCGAGGAAAGCTCGCTTGAGTTTCAGCGCGTTTACAAGGATCGCTACGGGATGCTGCGCACCGAATGGCGGGTGCTGTTTCACCTCGGCAATCACGGTGAGATGACGGCACGCGATATCGTGGTGCGCGCCAAGATACACAAAACCAAGGTCAGCCGCGCCGTGAGCCGGTTGCAACAACGCCGATACCTGCAGCGGTTGCGGGATGAAAATGATAGGCGAGTCGAAAGGCTGTCACTGACCAATGCTGGCCAGAAGGTTTATCGTGAACTAAGTGGCATCGCGCGCGATTATGACGCTAAGCTGGCGTCGCGCTTTACGACGGGCGAGGCGGCATTGCTGCGCATGATGCTGCGGCGTCTGGCCGGAATGGAATGAGCCACTGGAAATTCGCGACCCCTACCCCCAGATCAACCACGTAACGGACACAGGAAGATAATATGACAGCGCCGGTTTCCCCAACGGCAAAATCCCATGACCTGATCGATTGGTTGGTGACCCGAGGCCTGGAAGGGGCCGACAAACAAGAACTGCTGGACGGGTATTGTAACCGTTTGGTTGATCTCGGTGTACCTTTGATGCGTTTCCACGCGGCACAACCCGCTTTGCATCCTGTCTATGGCGGAACGGGCTATAGCTGGTACCAAAGCAAAGGGAGCAATCTGGAAACCTTTGAGTATTCCGAAGAACCCAGCGAGGTTTGGACGCAAAGCCCGCTATATGCCATTTTGCACGAAGATATTGACTCGATCCGCGAACGGCTGGTCGACCAGAATGAACCCAGCCGCTTTCCTCTGCTGAATGATTTGCGGGAAAACGGGGCCACGGACTATTTCGCGACCGGTGTCAGCTTTGACGTACCGGCGCAACGCAATCCATATGACGAAAAGCACGCCATCGACGGGGTTTTGATGTCATGGTCGAGCAACGCCCCCGAAGGATTTTGTGATGATGATCTTGAGGTGATCAATACGGCGCTGCCGCATCTGGGTTTGGCGTTGAAATCAGCGTCGAACGCGCGGGTGTCGAAGGACTTGATGCGCGTTTATTTAGGGCGCGATGCCGGTCGGCGGGTCTTGTCCGGCGAGATCAGGCGCGGATCCTTGCAGCAAATCGATGCGGTGATCTGGAACTTTGACCTAGAAGGGTTCACCAGCCTTTCGGAAGAACTGCCGGGCATCGAGGTCATCGATATGCTGAACGATTACCTCGCCGCGGTTGTGGATGTGGTTCATCACTGTGATGGCAATATTCTCAAATTCATGGGCGATGGCGTCATGGCGATGTTTGATGTCGGTGAGATAGATGCCGACGCGCGCGCCGCGTTGGCCGCGGCGACCCTGCTGCAAACCCGAATGGCCGAGTTGAATACCGAGCGCGCATCCAGAGGCCAACCCGTATCAAACTATACTCTGGCGCTGCATTCGGGTGAGATTCTTTACGGCAATATCGGTTCAGACAGCCGTCTGGACTTTACTGTGATTGGTCCTGCCGTGAACCAGACGGCGCGGATTGCGGGAATGCATCGATCCCTTGGGCAGCGTATTTTGATCTCGGATGATGTGGCCCGCGCGGCGCAGCCTTGTGAGCACGACCTGATCTCGGTCGGGCGCTATATGTTGCGGGGCGTGGTGGAGCCGAAAGAGTTGTTTACAGTCTATGCCGGCGCTGCCTGACCATTGCTAATCGGGTCGCCAGTTCGAAATGTCATAGCGGTGCACGATTTCATTGAATGAAATCGGTCCGGAAACTTTCAAAGTTTCCGGGCTGCCGTTA
Source organism: Ruegeria sp. CE9 (assembly GCF_056537425.1). Lineage (NCBI taxonomy): Bacteria > Pseudomonadati > Pseudomonadota > Alphaproteobacteria > Rhodobacterales > Roseobacteraceae > Ruegeria > Ruegeria sp. CE9. The sequence continues at coordinate 76,747 of NZ_JBQFRO010000012.1, forward strand.
TTTAGAAATCAATCTCGACACCCGGCAGGTTCAGCTCTTTCATCATATCGCGCAGTTCCTGACGTGCAGCGATGTTCGAGATGTTGAGCTGCTTGACCCCGATATCCTTGAGATCAAGCAAAGTCAGGCCACGCGGGAAGAGTTCGCGGAAGATGACCCGCTCGGAAAAGCCCGAGGCGACGCGGAAACCGATGCGCTGCGACAGCATTTCGATCGCGCGTTGCATCTTTTCCTTGTTGACCATGCGCTGGGTGCCGACCCGGTTGCGTACCACCACCCAATCGATGGGTTTCAAACCGGCCTGCGCGCGCAGCTGGCGCGCATTCCAGACCATCTCGGAATAGACTGAAGGGCCAAGGATTTTCTCACCTTTTGAATCGATCCGTGCCAGCAGATCGAAATCGATGAAACTGTCATTCAGAGGCGTGATCAGCGTATCGGCCAGCGAATGGGCCACCTGGCTGAGGCGGGTATGCGAGCCGGGGCAGTCGATCAGGATGAAATCGCTGTCACTCTCCAACTCGGCCACAGCGGCTGACAAGCGGTGATCATAGATGTTTTCACCGGGTTTCAGCGCGCTGGCGTCGATCTCGGGCAGGTCATGGTGGCGAGGACTAGGCAGAGACAGGTCCGAGCCGTTGAGGAAATTCAACCGGTTTTCAAAATAGCGGCCCAGGCTGCGCTGGCGCAGGTCCAGATCCAGCGTGCTGACCTTGTGCCCCAACCGAGCCAGAGCGGTGGCCACATGCATCGACACAGTCGATTTGCCTGCGCCGCCCTTTTCGTTCCCGACCACAATGATATGTGCCATGCCTGTATTCCCAAGTCCCGCCGTGTTTGCCTACACGTTGTTGGCAGCCACTATATGTTGTGTAGGACGGGAAGGGAAGAACCTCGGGCCGTCTTGGGCGCTATTATCAGGCCTCAAATTGGAAAAGTGCGTGGTACATGGGGGTTAGGGTAAATCCTTGCCAAACACACACCCCTGTTTCACTGTCCATCCTATGGATTTGTGATCGAGGGCAGCCATTGGATCATCTGTTTCTGAACGTCCTGAACGTGGTTCTGCCTGTATTGATCTGCGCTGGAATCGGCTATGTTCTGGCCGTAATCAAAGCCCCTTTTGACAATAAGGTCATCGGTGGAATTGTCTCGCGTGTGGGGTATCCGACGTTGATCATCTCACATTTGTCGACCACCCAGATCGCCGTGGGCACCTTTCTTGACGTCGTGACAGCGGCGGCATTGGCGATTGCGGGATTTGGGCTGTTGGGATTTGTCGCGCTCAAGCTGATGCAACTACCAGTGCGGGCGTTTCTGACGCCCCTGATGCATGGCAATGTGGGCAATATCGGCTTGCCCATAACCCTTTTGGCGCTGGGCGATGCGGGCATGGCCTATACGATGGGGTTTGTGGTCGTTGTGCTGATCAGTATCTTCACGATCGGCATGTGGATTCCGGCCGGAGAGTTTTCGCCCAAGAAATTGGCGACATCGCCGATTATCTACGCGGTGGCATTGTCTCTGGTGCTGATGGCGACGGGCATCAGCCTGCCGCAACCGGTGGCCAAATCCTTTGACATTCTGGGCGGGCTCTCGATCCCGCTGATGTTGCTGACGCTGGGCCACACGCTGGCGACGCTGCGGATCAAGAGCCTTGGGCGTGCTGTCTTGCTGACCGTGCTGCATCTGGTGATGGCGGTGGTGATTGCCAGCGCGTTGGTCTGGTCTTTTGGCTTCACCGGGGCCGAGCGGGGCGCGGTGATCCTGTGCTGCTTGATGCCGTCCTCGGTCGCGACCTATCTGTTCATCGATCAGCATGTGCCGGAATATGGGCCGGATGTGGCCGGGTTTATTCTGGTCTCGACGCTGACCACGATCCTGGTGCTGCCAGTGGCGCTGTCTTACTGGGTCTGATGGGCGCAGGGTGCGCCATCCGGTAAAAATTATACCTATCGGCAAAAAATCGTTTAATAATAGGCACAACACGCTGCCCGAAAGGTCAGTGCGCTATTCCTGAATGGGGGGCAGGCAGATGTTAAAAGACACAACCGAGGGCACATCCGGCGCGGCAGGGGCGCGTCTGGTTTTGGTGATGACGGCGCTGTGCATGATGGTTGTTGGCTTCAATACCACGGCCGTTGCGACGATCCTGCCCAACTTGAAAGCCGAGTTTGATCTGTCACCCTCTAGCCTGCAATGGGTGATGGCAATCTATACCGTGGTCAGCGCCACGCTTGTCACCATCGTCAGCCGGCTTGGCGACATCACCGGCAAGATGGGCGTTTTCTTTGCCGGGATGATCGTGTTTGCCGTTGGCTCTGCCCTTGTGCTGTTTTCACAGGACGCGGCCATGCTGCTGGCGGGCCGCGGGGCGCAGGGCGCAGGGGCGGCGGCGCTGTTTGGCACCTCGCTGTCGCTGCTGACTGCCGCCACGCCCGAGGAACAGCGCGCCAGCGTCACCGGTGCCTGGGGCGCAATCGTGGGGCTGGCAATCGGCGTTGGTCCGATCGTCGGCGGTGCCTTTGCGCATTACCTCAGCTGGCGGGGCGTGTTTGCCACCGATCTGGCGCTGCTGATCGTGGCCTTTGTGGTCGGTTTGCGGGTCAGTAAAGAGCATTACGTCCCCGACACCCGTCTTGCAGGCGCAAAGTTTGATCTGGCAGGTGCTATCGCCGTGGTCTTGCTGCTTGGCCCGTTATCCTTTGCGCTCAGCAATGGGGAAAGCCACGGATGGGCCACAAGATCGACCCTGATCCCGCTTGCCGTGTCGGCTGTGGCGGTGATTGCGCTGGTCATCACCTCGCGCCGCAGCGCAGACCCCCTGATCGAGCTGCGGTATTTCCGCCACCCCCGCTATTTCATGGCGGCGGCAGGGATGTTCATCACCGGCTTCGCGCTGTTCAGCTTTTTCGTCTATTTCAACGTCTTCGTGCAATCGCCGGATGCATTCGGCCTGTCTGCCGTGGGGGCCGGGGTGGCGATCCTGCCGTTAAGCCTCAGCATGTTCGTCGTGTCCGTGGTCGCCCCGCGCTTTCTGGCGCCTTACAGTTTTCGATGGCCGGTGATCTTGGGCATGGGGTTCATGGCCTGCGGGTTCCTGCTGTTGACCACAACGGCGAACACAACCGGAATGGGCGGGATCTGGTGGAAGCTGGTGATCATCGGGATCGGGATGGGCATCGGATTTTCGCTGCTGCCACGTCTGGGCCTGCGCTTGTTGCCAGAGGAGCATGTGGGTCAGGGTTCGGGCGTGGTAAATGCTTTTCTTTATTTTGGGGCCACGCTTGGTGCGGTGGTCGGCGGGTTGGCCGAAGCAATCACCACCCGGCGCGGCTTGACCGAAGTGATCAACGCCTTGCCCACTGGGTCCGAGCAGCGGGCTGATCTGGCCCATGCGCTGACACATGGCACCGCAAGTCAGGTGCAACAGCTTATCGCTGGGCTTGATCCGACCACAGGCGAAACGCTGGCGCGTGCCCTGCGGGATTTGCAGGATGATGCCTTTAACAGCGCTATGTTTGTCGCTGCCATGGCGACGCTTTTGGGGATGATCCTAGCCGCCGCGCTGCTGCGAGGCCCGGTGCCCCCACCACACAGCGCCGTTGATCTGACCAAGGACTGAATGCCCAATGGTTCCCTTGTGACCGCGGCCAAATCGGCCTAGGTTTTCGCCATGTGTGGAAAATTTGCAGCCGGTCACCTGACGCAGCGGGAAATGCTGGCGATTACCGAGTATTTTCTCTATGGCAAGGTCTCGCCTGATCTGCCCGAACAGCTGCCTTCGGGTGGGTACAATGTGTCTCCGACCAATCGGGTTGGCATGGTCCGTTGGGACGGAGACCGGGCCCAGCTGGCGACGGCGAGCTGGCAGATCAAAGACCCGCGCAGCAAGAAGCCGATGATCAATTCGAAGATCGAGAATGTCAGCTTCTGGCAGGAGTATTGGAACAAGGGGCGCTGTCTTATTCCGGCGCTGGGGTATTACGAATGGCCCAAGGATCAGGGCCATGATTGCCCTGTCTACATCACGGTTCAGCGAAATGCCCCGGTGATGTTCTTTGCGGGGTTTTACCGAACGGATGATGGCAGCCACAGCTGTACGATCCTGACCCGGCCACCCAGCCCTCAGATCGCGCATATTCACAGCCGAATGCCGGTGATCCTGACCCCGGATGAGATCGAAAGCTGGCTATCGGGCGTCACAACTGCGCAAGAGGCGCAGCAGTCGTTGGGCACGCAGTACGAAGGCCGGTTCGAATTTCACACCGTCAAACCCATCAAGCGCGGGGCCGAGGGTGAGGACATGATCGAGCCCTACACGCCGCCCGTCCAGACCGGGTTTGATTTCTGAGCCTGCAGTAAACGCAACGGGTTCACAAAAAAGGCCGCCCAAACAGGACGGCCTTTCGCATCTTGGTTAAAGTCCGGCTTAGAAGCCCAGACCTTCGTATTTCTTCTTGAACTTCGACACACGGCCGCCGGCGTCCAACAGGCGCGACGAACCACCGGTCCATGCGGGGTGCACGGAGGGGTCGATTTCCAGAGCCAGCTGGTCGCCTTCGCTGCCCCAGGTGGATTTCATCTGAACCACGGTGCCATCGGTCATTTTGACGTCGATGAGGTGATAATCGGGATGGATGTCTTTTTTCATCTTTCCGCTCCTTACGCCTCGGCGCCAGCCTTGGGCTTGTAGTTGGTGACTTCTGCGATACGTGCGGATTTACCGCGACGGGTACGCAGATAGTACAGTTTGGCGCGACGAACGCGGCCACGGCGGACAACGGTGATGCTGTCGATATTGGTCGAATGCAGCGGGAACACACGCTCCACACCTTCGCCAAACGAAATCTTGCGAACGGTGAACGAACCGGCGATGCCGCTGCCACCTTTGCGCGCGATGCAGACGCCTTCGTAGTTCTGCACACGGGTACGCGACCCTTCGGTCACTTTAAAGCCGACACGGATGGTGTCACCGGCTTTGAAATCGGGGATGTCTTTCCCCAGGGCGGCAATCTGTTCCGCCTCAAGCTGTGCGATCAGGTCCATCGCATTTACTCCTATCTGCTCGTGGTTGGTCCACGAAGTTTGGGCACGGCCTGAGAGCTCTTGGTCTTCACCGGGTCCTGTGTACAGCCCGCCAGAGGTCAGATCGAATGTTCCTTTTTGCTCGGTCCGCCCTGTCGCGCCGTGGCCGAAGAAAGCCGGGCGTCACGTCAGGATGCAAACCAAAACACCGGAGTCGCGTAGTGCGGCACCGGATTGCGCTGCTTTAAGGGCTTTGCGGGCAGGGATCAAGACTTATTCGTGGTGAAACAGGTGAGTTTTTGCCGCCCGTCAAATCCGCCGTTGCCTTGTCCGCCAGATCAGGCATTCTGGGATCAATTATAAGAGCAGATATTTAATACAGGATCATATGATGCGCAAAGCAATCCTGCTGGCCGTTCTGGCACTTGCACTTGTCTCTTGTGGCCGCCGCGGTCCGCAACCTCAGGCGGTTGAGCCGCAGGCCTTCGCGGATACGACCCCGCCTTCGATCATATACCCCGCCTTTGGCGATGCCGACCCGCACCCGTGGGAGGGGCGCCATCCCGGCCATTACCCGGTGCATGGATTGGATGTGTCGCGCTGGCAGGGACCGATTGACTGGCGCACCGCACAAAAATCCGGTGTCAGCTTTGCCTTCATCAAAGCCACCGAGGGCGGAGATTTTACTGACCCGATGTTCGACGAGCACCGACGCGGCGCGCAGGCCGCCGGGGTGCCATGGGGGGCTTATCACTATTACTACTTCTGCCGTCCGGCGCATGAGCAGGCCCGCTGGTTCATCCGGAATGTGCCCAAAGGGGCCGACCTGCCGCATGTGCTGGACATGGAGTGGACACCCCATTCCAAAACCTGCACTTTGCGCCCCGATGGCCGCACCGTCCGGGCCGAAGCGCAGCGGTTCCTCGACATCCTCGAACGCCATTATGGCCGACGTCCGATTGTCTACACGACGGTAGATTTCTACGGCGACACCGATATCGGACGACTTCCCAAAACCGAGTTCTGGCTGCGTTCGGTCGCGGGCCATCCGCGCAACGTTTATCCAGGCTCGGTCTGGCGGTTCTGGCAGTACACCGGCACCGGACTGGTGCCGGGAGTTCAGGGCAAGGTTGATATCAATACCTTCAACGGCACGCCCGAGACTTGGGCGTTGTGGAAGGCGACCCGTTAATCTTTGTCTTTTGATGACCGATAGGCGTCCCACAGATCGGGCCGCCGTTCGCGGGTGATCTGTTCTGACATCTCATGACGCCAATCCGCAATGCGGCCGTGATGGCCTGACATCAAAATATCGGGGATCGGGCGGCCTTTCCACTCGGCGGGGCGGGTGTATTGCGGATGTTCCAACAGGCCCGAGGAAAAGCTTTCTTCCTCTGCTGAGGCCTGATTGCCGAGCACGCCGGGGATCAGCCGGACTGTGGCGTCGATCAGGGCCTGTGCGGCGATCTCACCACCGGTCATGACGAAATCGCCCAAGCTGACCTCTTGCACGCCGTAATGCTCCAGCACCCGCTCATCGACGCCTTCGAACCGCCCGCACAGCAGGGTCATGCCATCGCAGCGGGCCAGGTTTTGCATCATTCTCTGATCCATCCGACGCCCGCGCGGGCTGAGGTAGATTAACGGCCAGTTGCCCCGGATACCCGCCATCGTATGTTCGATGGCTTCGCCCAGAACATCAGCGCGCAGCACCATGCCTGCACCGCCGCCCGCAGGGGTGTCATCCACATTGCGGTGCTTGCCGACCCCGAACTGGCGCAGATCAACGGTTTCCAGCTGCCATAGCCCGTCCTGCAGGGCCTTGCCTGTCAGGCTTTCGCCCAGAACGCCGGGGAAGGCGGTCGGGAACAACGTGATAATCTTGGCCTTCCACACCCCGTGCAGGTCTGGCGTGGGCGTCATCAACTCGCGCGGCTTCAGCGTCGGGCGGATGGCTTTGCGGCCATAGGACTTGCTGGGTTTTTCTGTCATTTCGAGCCGATCAGATCATTTTGGACGCTTTGCACCAGAGCCGCCTTTTGATCGATCAAGGCCGCATCGTCCAGAGCCGAGCGGTTTATCTCTAACATCTGCTGCAGGATATCTTCAGGCAGGCGTGGGTTGGATCGGGTCGGGCCGACCAATTCGGCGGCCTTGTCCTTGGGTAGGTCCAGGAATTCGGCAAAGGTATGTCCAAGTCCGTGGCGCAGGCCCTGCAGGTCCTCCAACCATTCCGTCCGGACCGAGACCGAGGGCAGGCGGTCGCGCACTTCTTCTGCCGCGATCTGTGGCGAGGACACCGGTTCGAGTCTGGCGCGAAAGGTCTCAAAATCCTGAATCAGGCGTGATCGTTGCAGATCATGCGCCCACAGGCTGCGCAGCCAGCTTCCGCGTTGGCGCAGCGAGTAGTAGATCGTGATATGCACCTCTTCCCCGGCAAACCGGTCGCGGATCAAGCCGACAAGGCACGAGGCGAGCTCGGGCGCGGCCTCATATCCCACCGCGACATTGCGGCTGGGGCGCAGGCCCGAGAAATTCTCTTCGCTCAGAACCAGCCCACGCTTCTGGCCGAACTCCAGTGAATTCAGGAAGCGCCGCATCTGATCCTTGAAATCGCTCATCGCGCCGGGGGTGCCGTAGACGGAATAGCGTGTGGCTGCTTCGGACAGGCCGGTTTCGCGGGTCCGATAGGGCAGGACCAACGCATGGTGCGGCCAGATCAATGAGCGATTTTCGAATAGAAAGGACTGCGCCGCCGTCGTCCCGGTCTTATGCAGACCCAGATGCAGCAACACACGGCGCATTACAGCAGGCCCTCGGGCGGATCAGCGATGATGCGGCCTTTGTCGAGATCAACGGTCGGAACGGATTCGAGTGTAAACGGCAGCAGCACGGTGGCCTTTAAGCCCGGCCCGTGCAGTTCCAACAGATCCGCCGCGCCGTGATTTTGAACCGATTTCACCCGGCCCAGCAGCGTGCCGCCGGTGTCATAAACCTCAAGTCCGATCAGATCGGTGTGGTAAAACTCATCATCCGGCAGCGAGGGCAACTGATCGCGCCGTGCATACAGGCGCAGGCCATTCAGCGCATCCGCTTGTTCCTTGGTCTCAACCCCACCCAACCGGGCGGCAAATCCGTTCTTGATCGCGCGGGTCAGGACCACGGGGTAGCGGTCTTTGCCGGTCTCGTCGGTCAGCGGCGCATAGCCCTCGATATCTTCGGGGACGGCGCAGAAGCTTTTCAGCCGCACCTCGCCGCGCACACCGTACGAGCCCGCAATGCTGCCCACGCAGATCAGATCACTCATTTCGACCATCCGTCACACATAGCCCGTCCCGCCATTGCCCGATCACCTCGCACGCCTCGCGCTGGTTCGAGCGCTCAAAGAACACGCCCACAATAAAGGCGATTGCCAGCAGGATGGGAAGTCGTAACAAACCGAACATGTTTAGCGCACCTCGATGGGCAGAGCGTCATTGCGGTCTTCCCAACCGGCCCGTTCCAACTCGGGCGTGTCGGACTCTTCTTCCGGCCAGCCAACGCAGAAATAGCCGATAAGCCGCCAGTTGTCCGGAACGTTCAGATCGGTGTTCATTTGGTCGGGATCCAGGATTGATACCCAGCCCAACCCCAGCCCCTGCGCGCGCAGGGCCAGCCAGAACAGAGTGATGGCCGAGACGACTGAATAGCGCCGCATCTCTGGCATTGTACCCGCGCCCAGCGCTTGCCCCTTGTCAGTGGTATCATCGCAGAACACGGCCAATTGCACCGGGGCTTCTTTCATCCCGGACAGTTTCAACTGGCTATACAGCTGCGCCTTTTCGCCGGAATATCCGGTCAGCGCCTGTTCGTTTGCGGCTTGGAAATTCTTCAGCGCCGCGTCACGCGCAGCCTGAGTTTCGACGCGGATCACGCGCCAGGGTTCGCTGAGCCCAACCGAAGGGGCCATTCGAAACGCGTCGAGGCAGTGCATCAGCACTGCCTCGTCAACTGCGTCGGTGCGGAACCGGCGCACATCGCGCCGGAGCCGCATCAACAGATCGAACTGCGTGCGAAAATCGTCGGTAAAAGCCTGATCCCGCACGCGCCCGCCTGCTTATTCTTCTGCCGCAGCTTCTTCAGCCGGTGCAGCAGCAGCTTCGGCAGCTTCAGCAGCCTTGGCCGCTTTCTCTTCTGCGCGTTCCTGAGCTTTCTTGCCCGGGGTGCCTTTGTTGGGGTTGTTGCGCTCGGCCTTGTCGCGTGCGCCAGCAGCTTCCAGCATACGTGCGATCCGGTCGGTGGGCTGTGCGCCCTGATCCAGCCAGTATTGAATGCGCTCCAGGTTCATTTTCACGCGCTCTTCGCTGTCTTTCGGCAGCAGCGGGTTGTAGGTGCCCAGCTTTTCGATGAAACGGCCATCGCGAGGCATGCGGCTGTCAGCAGCCACGATGCGGTAGAAGGGACGCTTTTTCGAGCCGCCGCGGGCGAGACGAATTTTCATTGCCATGGTGGTATCTCCTTTGAATGGCGTATCCGGCGTAGGTGCCGGTTAGTTCTGATGTTTCTTATGGTGTCGGATGACTTCCTGAATGATGAAATTCAGGAAAGCCTTGGCGAAATCGGGGTCCAGATCGGCCTCTTTCGCCAGGTCTTCTAACCGTGCGATCTGCGCAGCCTCGCGCGAGGGATCGGACGGGGGAAGGTCGTGTGCGGCCTTGAGCTTGCCAACAGCCTGCGTGTGCTTGAACCGCTCACCGAGCGTGTAGACAAGGATCGCATCCAGCCGGTCGATGCTTTCGCGGTGATCCTTCAACAGCGCGGCAGCTTGTGTCACGGGGTTGGTCATTGGCCGGTCCTTTCGGTGGTCAAGTCAATTTGCGGATGGCGCCAGATCTGAGCGTGCTTGCCCAAAAGCTCGGCACGCTCAATCTCCAGCGTTGCGCCCAGCCGTTCGGCCAACACGCGCGAGCGATCGTTGGCATGGGCGATATAGGAAATCACCCCGTTCAGGCCCTGATGCCGGGCAGCATAGTCGCGAGCAGCCGCTGCGGCCTCAAATCCCAAGCCTTTGCCTTCGGCCTCAGCCATCAGAGACCAGCCCAGTTCGGGTTCTGCCCAGCCGGGGACGTCGATGATTCCAGCCCAACCTACGAATGCGCCGCTGGCCTTTTCGGTCAGATGCCACAGGCCATAGCCCCGCAGCGCCCAATGTCCCAGCCGGTTCGACAGTGAATTCCAGCACTCGAATGCATCCTTGGGCCCGCCCACCATATGGCTGCGCTTGGTCGCGAAGAATTCGGTCATTCCGGGCAGATCATCCAGATGCGGCGCACGCAGGATCAGGCGATCTGTTTCAACGGAAGGGATCGTGAACGTGGTCATGCCGCCGCCTCCAGTTGTGGATGCCGAAAGACTAGGCAAGGCTTGTCGGGGTTGGGTTGCAGGGCGTTCGGATCGGCCACTGCGCCCATACGTTCCGCCAGCGCAATCGACCGCTGGTTTGCAGCGTCGATATAGCTGACGATCTTGGTCCATCCGAGAGTATTGCGCGCATGGTGCAGGGCGGCCTTTGCGGCCTCTAGTGCGATGCCTTTACCCTCGGCCTGTTCGAACAGAACCCAACCAATTTCTTTCTCGGGTCGGCCATCAGGGTAATACGGCCCAACCATCCCTAGCGCAGTGTCGTCCCCTTTTTCGGTAACGGCCCACAGCCCGTAACCACGCACCTGCCAATGGCCCAGCATCGCGACGGCCGCATTCCAGGCGCGCGCGCGGGGCAGATGCCCGCCTGCGTATTTCGAGCGCTCAGAGATATAAAACTCTGTCAGAGCGGGCATATCAGCCACCCGGGGTTCCCGGAGGGTCAGGCGCTCGGTTTCGATGATGGGAACGGTGAAAGAGGTCATGCGTAGGCCTCCATCCCGCCATTCACCAGATCGGCAGGCGCAGGATGCCGCCAGATTTCGGTTTTGCCGAACTTGGGGTGCTCATAGTGATATTCGAACTGTGCGCCCAACCGTTTGGCCACGGCCTTGCTGGCGTGGTTGTCCAGATCGATCAGCGAGATCGCTGTTTCCCAGCCCAGAACATCATAGGCATAGGTGCGTGCGGCCAAGGCGGCCTCGGTCGCATAGCCTTTGCCGGTGCCGTGGTTCAACAGTGTCCAACCGACCTCAGGCTCGGGCCAGCCTTCGGGGCACCAGAGGCCGATGCGACCGACATAAGCGCCGGTGTCTTTCTCATCGACGCTCCAATAGCCGTAACCGCGCATAACCCAATGCCCGAGCAGCGAGGCGACCACCCGCCAGACCTCATCCCGGCGCAACGGTCCGCCAACGAATTTGGCGGCATCACTGGCAAAAAACGCAGTATCCGCGTCCAGATCGGCCTCGGATGGCGCACGCAGGATTAGGCGCTCGGTCTCAAGCGTGGGGATATTCAGCAAGGTCATGCGATCCCCTCCGTGCCCGCTGGCATATGGCGATAGACGAGGGTGGTGCCGTCGGCTTCGGGAATTTCACGCTCAACGCTTGCGCCCAGGCGCTCGGCCAGTCGTTGCGACCGCGCATTTCCCTTCACGATGAAGCTTGCGATTGTGTTCCAACCCAACTGGTCGAAGGCAAAATCACGCGCCGCGCTTGCGGCCTCAAACGCATATCCGTGGCCTTCGCCCTCTTCGGTGAAGATAAAACCAAGCTCTGGCTCAGGGTCTTCCGGTTCGAAGCCAAGAACGACGAAGCCCAGCAGTTGGCCGTCCACCTTCGCTGCAACCGACCACAAACCATGGCCGCGCAAGGACCAGATGGCGACCATCTGAGCGAAATCGTACCACGCATCCTCGCGCGACATGACGGTCAGGTACCGCGCACGCGGGCTGGCGACGATTCGGGCGTAAGTGTCGAAATCCGACAATTGCGGTGCGCGCAGAACCAGTCGCTCGGTTTTAAGCGTCGGGATCACACCCGCAACACGAGCCGCCAGTTCGGCCCCCTGTGCATTTGGCGCAGCTTCGAACCGGAAGGTCATCGAAGAACCTCCGGATTGGCGCATGCGCGCAGGGATATGCAGGGGGCGAATGCCACGTTACTTCTTTTTCCCGAACCCGCTGAGACCCGGAGGCAGCGCCATGCCGCCGCCCATGCCTGGCAGGCCACCGCGACCACCCATCGCCTTGGCGGCGGCCTGTTCCAACGCCTTGGGGTCCATGCCTGCTGCCATGTCCTCGGGCGAGGGGCCGCCTTTGCCGAACATGCCCTTCATGGCCTGTTTCAGCATCTTGCCTTTGCCCATCTTGCCCATCTTCTTCATCATATCCGACATCTGCCGGTGCATCTTGATCAGCTTGTTGAGGTCGCTGACCTCCATCCCCGAACCCGCCGCAATCCGTTTCTTTCGGCTGGCTTGCAGCAGTTGCGGATTAGCGCGTTCGCGTTTGGTCATGGATTGGATCATTGCGATCTGCTGGCGCAGGATCTTGTCGTCCAGACCCGCCTGATCCATCTGCTTGGCCATCTTGCCCATGCCCGGCATCATGCCCATCATGCCCTGCATGCCGCCCATCTGGATCATCTGTTCCAGCTGCATTTTCAGGTCGTTCATGTTGAACTGACCTTTGACCATGCGCTTCATCATGCGCTCGGTCTGTTCCATCTCCATCGTTTCCTGGGCCTTTTCGACCAGAGCAACAATGTCGCCCATGCCCAGAATACGACCGGCGATCCGGTCCGGCTCGAAGGTTTCGAGCGCGTCCATCTTCTCGCCCAGACCGACAAAGCGAATGGGCTTACCGGTGACTGCGCGCATCGACAGCGCCGCACCGCCACGCCCGTCACCGTCCATCCGGGTCAGAACCACGCCCGAGATGCCGACCTTGGCGTCAAACTCTTCGGCCACTTCAACGGCGACCTGACCGGTCAAGCCGTCGACGACCAGCAGCGTCTCGCGCGGATCGACCACATTGCGGACCTGCTCGACCTCGTCCATCAGGACTTCGTCGATGTGCAGACGGCCTGCGGTGTCGAGCATATAGACGTCATACCCACCTAGCGTCGCCTGCTGCTTGGCGCGCTTGGCGATATCGACCGGCGTCTGACCGGGTACGATCGGCAGCGTATCTACACCAACCTGCGTGCCCAGAACCGCAAGCTGATCCATCGCCGCTGGGCGATAGACGTCCAGCGAGGCCATCAGGACCTTCTTGCCCTCTTTCTCTTTCAGGCGTTTGGCGAGCTTACCGGTGGTGGTCGTCTTTCCGGAACCCTGCAGGCCGACCATCAGGATCGGGGCAGGCGGGTTGTCGATCTTCAGCGCGCCGGGGTCTTCTTCGCCGCGCAGAGTATCGACCAGCGCGTCATGCACGATCTTGACGACCTGTTGGCCGGGGGTGATCGATTTGGTCACCGCCTGACCGGTCGCCTGTTCCTGCACCTTCTTGACGAATTCACGCGCCACCGGCAGCGAAACGTCAGCCTCAAGCAGGGCAACGCGAACTTCGCGAAGGGCGGTTTTGACGTCTTCTTCGGACAGCGCACCTTGTTTGGTCAACCGGTCAAAGACGCCGGAAAGGCGTTCGGATAGATTTTCAAACATGCCTTCGGCCTCCTATGCCTGTTATCGGTTGGCGTGCCCTAGATAGGATGCGCCGGTTAAATGCACAAACGCCCCCACGGGCGAAACTCGCTGGTGGGGGGCGATCCCTGAACGACTCAAGGGACCGGAAGATCAGACGCTTCCGGATGTGTGGCCGTCCTCTACGCTGATGGGCCGCCTGAGTCAAGGCGAGCGCTTTGAGCAAATGGCCGGTTGGTGTAGCGTCCTGAGGTCGGGGTTAGGTCTGGAGACTATTGATGAGTAATCCATTGCCGCAGCGCACCAAGGACTATGTTGGTGAAGTTACGAATACCGACATCTGGTCCAGTTTCGAAATCCGCCCGGACGATATTTTTGTCTGCACGCCGCCCAAGTGTGGCACCACATGGACGCAGTCGCTGGTCCGGATGCTGATCACCAAAACCGCCGACCCTGCAACCTATAACAACCGGGTTTCCCCTTGGGTGGATTGCGGGTTCAGAGACCGCGACGAGCAGGACGCTTTGCTGAAGGCGCAAACCCACAGGCGCTGTATCAAGACACATACGCCGATGGACGGGATCACCTATTCCCCAGAGGCGACCTATCTGGTGGTGCATCGTCACCCGGTCGACGTGCATTTTCACTGCGCAGCCATGTGGAGAATATGAAAGACGACTGGCTGGATTACCTGTTTCCCGGAGATATGTCCGAAGCTTTCGCGATGTTCCTTGATCGGCCCGCATCATCCAAGGGCACAGACGATCTGACTCTGGCTTCATTCATCCATCATTATCGGTCATTTTCGACATTCCGACATCTGCCAAACATCCATTTCCTGCACTACGCGGAACTCAGCCGCGATCTGCCGGGGCAGGTGGCGCGGCTTGCCCGGATTATGGGGGCCGACGTCAAACCAGCGATGATTGATGATATCGCGCAAGCTGGAAGCTTTGGCTCGATGAAGGAAAACGCGAGGCGGGTGTCACAAGAGCCCGGGTTCAAAAGCGGGTTTCAGGATTATGCGAAATTCTTCGCCTCCGGCACCAGCAACAAGTGGGAGGGCATGCTGACCGCAGACGACATGGCCCGCTATGATGCGCGTTTGTCCGAGATGGTCAGCACGTCCGAACGCGCCTGGCTGGAGCACGGGCAAATATTGTAAGCGTCAGGCTTTTATCCGGGCCTCCTCCTGTCGTGCGGGAAGCCATTCATTGACCGCATCCGCCATTTCACGCGCGCCACGTCCGCTCGAGAATGCCTCGACAATCGGATGCCGCCCGGCGCTCATGCCTTCATCCAGTATTAGGACAGGGCGATACAGGGTGGATGAGCTACTGTCTCGGCGTGACACCGTTTGCTCGGTTTCGGCATGGGACAGGTTTGACAGCTTGTGTTCGACCGCCTCATAGCCAAAGACCGATTGCCTGCGGATCACGATACTGTCCTTGTCCCGGTCCAGTATGACCTGAACACGGCGTACAAAGGTGCAGAATGCTCCGACCCCCATTCCGCCACCAAAGAGCGCGAAGAAGATACCAAACCAGATACCCTCGCCCCCTTGCGCAACCATGAACAGGCCCGCGCCGACAAAGGCGAGGATGAAGAACATCAATGAGATGCCAATGAACCATGGCGTATCAGACAGGATCAGTTGGTTCGGGGAATTGCGTGTGACTTTCATGGCGGCACGCTAGCATCGAATGCGGCGCCTGTCGTGGCTTGAATTTACCCCGCGGTTGCGCGATGTGCGCGGTGTACGAGGAGGTTCCCATGGACGCATCATCCGCATTTCAGGACACATTGCCGCTCAGCTCGGATGCGCTGCTGGCGCAGCTGGACGATTGGGGGCTGCCGTATCGCCTGCACACCCATGTGCCGCTGCGCACGGTCGAGGACGCCAAAGGGGTCGAAGATCAGTTCATGGTGCCGGGTGAAAACGCCCTGCGGCTCAAGAACCTGTACCTGCGCGACAAGAAAAAGCGGAACTACCTGGTCACGCTGGAACAGAGCCGCGAGATTGACCTCAAGGCGCTGGCTTCTGAATTGGGGATTGGCAATCTGTCCTTCGGTTCGGCCGATCGGCTAATGCAGAACCTCGGCATTCGTCCCGGTGCGGTCAGTCCGATGGCCATGATCAACGGGGTTCAGAATGACGTGCGGTTTTTCATGGATGCCGCGGCGCAGAGGGCAGACGTGATCTACATGCACCCGCTGGTGAATGACCGCACCGTCGCGTTCGCGCGCGATGATTTGATGACATTCTTCGCCAACATCGGATGCGAGGTGACCTGGCTGCCCTGATCACCCCTCAAGCGCCTCGTTCAATGCAGCAGCGACATGGGCGGCAGAGGGGTTGATGAACAAGTGGCCATCCGCCTCGAACACCGGATCGTCAAGATGGTTGGGGAAGGCCAGCGGCAACTCGGTACAGGCCAGCAGAATGGCCGTTCCGGGCGCGGCATGTTTATTGCAAAAGGCCAGCAGGCGCGCATGGGCGATGCGAGATGCCCCGCCGTAGAAATCGCTGTCGATCATTGCCTGCATCTCGGCAATCTCAGGATCGGGCAGGCGGGTGTTTGCAGTGATCCCTTCGGTAGCCAATCGATCAGCGTAATTGCTGTCCTGCATGGTCACTGCGGTGCCGAGAACCAACGCTTTGGTCGCGCCGGTCGTGGCGGTCGCTTCGGCGGTTGCATCGAATATGCTGAGAATGGGCATCGAGACCCCGTCGCGGATTGCATGAAGGCGCGCATGGGGTGTGTTCGAGGCGATGATGCCAAAATCGCAGCCTGCGTTTTGCAATGTCAGCAGGGCCTCTCGGAACACGGCATCGAAGGCGGCCCAGCTTTCCTCAACACCGGCCACGCCGCGCAAGGCGCGGGTTCTGGATTGGGTGACGGATTCGATGGTCATGGGTGGAATGGGCAGTGGCGATCCATGGCCGCGCTCTGCGAAATACCGGCCCGCGCCTTCGGCAATTGCGCGGTAGTAGTCCACGGTCGACGCCCAACCCACACCGCCCAAAATCCCGATCTTCTTCATGTGAAACGCCCAGTCTGCTGATTTGCCTTGGCGCAGACTGGACGGTTCAGGGGGTGCAGGTCAATCAGGCCGCCAACTCAGTGACCGCTTTCTGTGCCTTGGACAAAGTGGTCTCGGGGTCCAGTGCCATGCGGTCTGCGGCAATAACCTCGACATCATGGATGCCGATGAAGCCCAGAACATGGCGGGCATAGGTGGTGGCAAAGTCGATCTCGGAGCCAACAGCGGTACCGCCCGAAGCAACGGCGAGGATGGCGCGTTTGCCCTCCAGCAGACCTTTCGGACCTTCCTCGGAATAGGCAAATGTCAGACCAGCACGGGCGACCAGATCGATCCAGGCTTTGAACGCGGCGGGAACCGAAAAGTTGTAGATCGGCAGCCCAATGACAATGGTATCGGCCCTTTGCAGCTCGGCCACCAATTCGTCTGACAGGGCCAGCAGCTCGTGCTGTTTTGCGTCGCGCTGATCTGCGGGGGTGAAGTTGGCACCGATCCAGTCTTCGGTCAGCAGGGGCAGGGGGCTGGCCAGGTCACGGCGGATGATCCGGCTGGCGTTCAGGTGGCGCACCACCCGGTCAGACAGATCACGCGTCGCAGATCCGGTGCGGCGGGCAGAGGCGTCGATATGCAGGATGGTATTGGTCATTTCGGGGTGTCCTTTGTTGCGGATTTACCTTCTGTTGCCTCAATATGACTATTGCGAATGTGAACAAAACTCGGATATATCAACAAGCATTGTTAGAATTTGCACATTGGATCAGATGCAATGGACAATTGGGATGAAGTGAGAACCGCCTATCAGGTGGCGCGCATGGGAACGGTCAGCGGGGCAGCGGATGTGCTGGGCGTACACCACGCCACGGTGATCCGCCATATCGATGCAATCGAGGCGCGGTTGGGCGTGAAACTGTTCCAGCGTCACGCGCGCGGCTATACCCCAACCGAAGCGGGCGAAGATCTGCTGCGTGTGGCGCAGGCGACCGAGGATCAGTTCAACCAGTTGGTCGGCCGCATGAAAGGGCGCGGCGATGATGTCTCGGGCGAGCTGGTGGTGACCTCACTGGCCTCTCTGGCCCCGTTGATTGTACCGACGCTGACCGAGTTCCAGCAGACACATCCGGGGCTGATCGTGCGCTATCTGACGGGCGACCGCTTGTTCCGGCTGGAATATGGCGAGGCGCATGTGGCCATTCGGGCCGGGGCCGCGCCGGATCAGCCCGACAATGTTGTTCAACCCTTCATTCCGCAGGAGGTCGGGCTGTTCGCCAGCAAAAGCTATATCGCGCGCCACGGCAAACCCGCGCGGGTCGAGGATTTCGCCAACCACTTCTTTGTTGGCAATGATGATGAAAACAGCCGCGCGCCGTTTTCCCGCTGGTTGCGCGCCAACGCACCGGAACAGGCGATCACCTTCCGCTGCACAAACAACTTCTGCATGCGCGAGGCCGTATTGGCCGGGGCCGGCATCGGTTTCATGGCCCGGTGGGAGGCCGCGCGCGACCCCGAACTGGTCGAGGTGATGGCACCTCTGCCCGAATGGTCGGGCAAACTGTGGCTGGTGACCCACGTGGATCTGCATCGGACGACCAAAGTACAGGCGTTCCTGAGCTTCCTGAAAGATCAGTCCAAAGGCTGGCTGCCGTGACCCCACAAGCTCACGGCCATCTAGCCATGCTGTCATTCTCGGCTTTGGTGGCGGGAAGTTTCTCGCTTGGCTCGATGGTCGCGAACGAGATCGCGCCCTCGGCGATCACAGCGGCGCGCTTTGCGATTGCGGCAGTGGTGATCGGTATCGCAGCGCTTGCCACCACAGGCATATCGCGCAACGCAGCACAGGCGCCATGGCGCTATTTGGTGCTTGGCGGATTGTTCGGGACGTATTTTGTTCTGATGTTTTACGGGTTGCAATCCGCACCTCCGGTCAGTGCAGCTGCGGTCTTTACGCTGACCCCGGTCATGTCAGCGCTGGCCGGGTGGATGCTGCTGCGCCAGATAACAACGCCGCGCATGGCCTTTGCGCTGAGCGTCGGCGCAGTCGGGGCGCTTTGGGTGATCTTCCGGGCAGATTGGCAGGCGTTTCAGGCGTTCGAGATCGGTGGCGGAGAGATTATCTATTTCTGGGGCTGTGCTGCCCATGCCGTCTATACGCCCATGGTGCGGCGGCTGAACAGGGGGGAGCCTGCGGTAGTGTTCACCTTCGGCACGCTGGTGGCCGGGTGTTTGATCCTGACGGCCTGGGGCTGGTCGGACATTCGTGCAGTCGATTGGGGTAATCTTCCCGGGATCGTCTGGGTGACGCTGCTTTACATCTCGCTATTTGCGACTGCGACCAGTTTTGTACTGGTCCAGTTTGCAGCGTTGCGTTTGCCCGCGGCCAAGGTCATGGCCTACACCTACCTGACACCCAGTTGGGTGATCCTTTGGGAAATCGCGTTCGGACGCCCTGCGCCAACGGCACTGGTGTTAGTGGGCGCAGCGCTCACCGCTGTTGCGCTGTTATTGCTGTTGAAAGGTGAAGACGCGCCAGCCAACACGCCGGTGCGCTCGAATTGAAGCTTGTGAATTCTACCTGATGTGGCAGCCTGCCTGTCACCACCAAGGAGATGGGCCATGAAAACACTGTCACTTATTCCCGCATTGCTGGCGCTGTCCGCCTGCGCCCCGGGTGGTGCAAACGACTCAGCCGAGGCCGACCTGCAGGCCAGTTGCGAGGCTTTGGTGGGGGCTGAAACCGGCACCGGACCAGACGGCGTCAAAGCGATGTCGACCCAGTCCAGCCCGACAGGCTCGGTCACCAGCGTATTTGTAGCCGGGGCGGAAGCACCGTGGCTCTGTCGCGCCGACGCGACGGGGGTTGTGACCGGGGTGGAATACAGCCGCGAGGGCTGAGCCCGCTGCCCAAGTCGTAGCGGTGGGTCAGACTGGCGAATTGCGCGGGCTGACATATCTCAGGTTCAGGAGGACGCCACTATGTTCAAACACATCATGGTCCCGATCGATCTGCACATGCCACCTGAGGTCAAGAAGGCCACCGAGGTTGCTGCGCAATTGGCCAAATGGCAGGATGCCAAGGTTACCATCGTCACGGTCACTGGCCCGCAGCCTGGGGATAGCAAGCTGACAACAGACGCGATCGCCAAAGAATTGCAGACCTTCGCCAGCGAAATTGCGATGCAATGCGGCACACAAGTGGACACGCGCAACATTCACTCGGTTGATGTCGCGGTCGAGGTTGACCGGGATCTCACCCGCACAGCCGAAGAGATCGGGGCCGATCTGATCGTCGTCGGCACCCACGCGCCCCGGATCACAGACTACATCCTGTCGAGCCACGCGGGATATCTGGCCAAACACGCCAGCATGTCGGTCTTTGTGGTGCGCTAGGCCTCGTCTGAGGGCAATTCAACCTCAAGAAACCGTTCGAACGCGTCCAGATTGACCGGCTCGAATTGTCCAAACCCCTGCATCCACACCGACGCGGCGCGCAGGGCGTCAGGTTCCAGCTTGCACCATTTCACTCGGCCGCGTTTTTCCTGAGAAATCAGCCCCGCCTTGGTCAGGATCACCAGATGTTTCGAAATCGCGGCCAGCGACATCTCGAACGGTTCCGCCACGTCGGTGACGGCCATGTCGTCCTCAAGCAACATTGCAAGGATGGTGCGTCGAGTGGGGTCGGCGAGGGCGGCGAATACGGTGTCGAGATCATTGGACATATTCCTAACTCACCGCATAACCCCGGCGGGTCAAGAGCCAGCTTTGAAGAACGGAGTTTCCGGGCGCCCTCCGATTGTGGCCCGCTTCCAGTAGAAGCCGGGGTCAAACTTGATCTCCATCCCATAGCCGCCCCAATGTGTGAGCATGGCGTGGATCACCAGTCGATACGAGGCCTGACTGGACTGTTCAGCCAATTGCCACCCGGTCGTATCGCGGCGGAACAACCGGCTGCGGTGAAGGTTCTCAACCCAGCGTTTTCCGGCAGGGCGTCCGATGCGTCAATTCCAGATGGCGATGTCCATTTCATCAAGATGGCGGGTCTTGCCTGATAACACTCATCCCGATCAAACTGGGATACCATAGCGCCCGAATGGGCGCGCCGAAGCTCATCAATAACGGGATCTCACTGTCCTTGCGTGCGCATGAAAAATGACAAGCCCCCGACGTTGCCGGACAGCTGATCAAGTTGCCAGTAGTCCTCTCTTTGGTCGGGTATGAATACCACTTCAGCCCCTGCAGCCAGTAATTCACGGCAGCGAGTGCTGCATTTGCCGATGCGGCGGGTGCCCAACAGTGCAATACGACTTTCCCCGAAGGCGCCATCCCAGCCCGTGTCTTGCGCCAGCATCGCTTCGGCTTCAGCTTTGGCAGCGGGCCGCAGGACATATTCGGGCAAATGATAAAACCCGATGCAAATCGCAGCACCAAATATCCATCCAAATGAAATCCCAGCCAAACGACCTGCGGCCTGGGTTATCAGCAAGATTGCAATTGCGGCCGCAATTGTGGGCAAGGCAAACAGAAACAACGTGATTGGCAACCCGATCATGCTGATTGCGGCAACCAGCGCGATGGTTTCGCCAAGCTTGGTGTAGCTGAGAATCGACAGGCACAAGAGAATGCCCAGAAGAATGGCCTGTTTTTTGATAGGGGTCGTCACAATCGGTACCAGAAATCTCATTCCGAACATCTGTCTGCAAAACTGGGCGACAGTTTGGCGCTGGGAGAGCAAAGCTAAACTCAACCAAAAGGTTGAATATGCAGATTCAGGCCCATTTGCTCAATCCACAGTTCTTGCGCCACGAGGCTACCAAGCGAGGTTGAGATTTTTAGTATAAAAATCTTACACTTACCAGCATATATCCTGCGCGCTTAACGCCGTTGACTCTGCGCCCTCAGCCCCTTAGCACCCTACCCAAGACTGTGCGAGGGAAACGCCCGTGACCGATGATGACCAAAAGCAGCGTATGGCGCAGCTGGAGGCCAAGATCGAAGCGGCGAAAAAGGCCAAAGCGCCCAAGCCCCGCGCAGATGCTGACGTATCCGGGGGCGAGCTTGCCTGGAGGATGGTCATCGAAATGGTATCCGGTCTGGGGATCGGATTTGGCATCGGATACGGGCTGGACAGCCTGTTCGGGACAATCCCGATCTTTCTGGTGCTGTTCACATTGCTGGGCCTTGTCGCGGGCGTGAAGGTTATGCTCCGCAGCGCGAAAGAGGTTCAAGAGAAACAAGCGGCAGCGACGGCTGCCGAGAAGGACGAGAGGGACTGAACGTGGCAACTGAGACCACCGCAGCAGAAGGCAGCAGCCTGGTTTTCCACCCGATGGATCAGTTCATCGTTAAGCCGCTCTTTGGCGACGGTGCGATTGCCTGGTACACGCCCACCAACGTGACCCTGTGGCTGTTCCTGGCGATTGCGGCGATCTTTGCCCTGCTGGTGCTCAGCACCTCGAAGCGTGCGATTGTTCCGAGCCGGATGCAGTCGGTGGCCGAACTGGCCTATGGCTTCATCTACAAAATGCTGGAAGACATCTGCGGCAAGGAAGGCGTCAAGTACTTCCCCTATGTCATGACGCTGTTCATGTTCATCGTCTGCGCGAACTTCCTGGGCATGATCCCCATGTCCTTTACCACAACATCGCATTTCGCCGTGACCATCCCGTTGGCTCTGTCGGTCTTCCTGACCGTGACCGTGCTGGGCTTTGTCAAAAACGGTGCCGCGTTCCTGGGCCTGTTCTGGGTTTCCAGCGCACCGCTGGCGCTGCGCCCGGTTCTGGCGATTATCGAGCTGATCTCGTACTTCGTACGCCCGGTCAGCCACTCCATTCGTCTTGCCGGTAACGTCATGGCAGGCCACGCCGTGATCAAAGTGTTCGCAGGCTTTGCCGCAATTGCCGCGATCTCGCCCGTGTCCGTTCTGGCGATCACCGCAATGTACGGCCTTGAGGTCCTCGTGTCCTTCATCCAGGCCTACGTATTCACCATTCTGACCTGTGTATATCTGAAGGATGCGCTGCATCCGTCGCACTAAGGTCCGATACCCCAACATCGAAACTTCCAATTCGTAAGGAGATACATCATGGAAGGCGATCTCGCACACATCGGCGCAGGCCTGGCAGCAATCGGTTCCGGCGCAGCCGCAATCGGGGTGGGCAACGTTGCAGGCAACTTCCTGGCCGGCGCCCTGCGCAACCCTTCGGCGGCTGCTTCGCAGACCGCAACCCTCTTCATCGGTATCGCGTTCGCAGAAGCCCTGGGGATCTTCGCATTCCTGGTCTCGCTGCTGCTGATGTTCGCCGTATAATCTGCGGAACCTGATCCTTACGCGCAGGTGGGTCCAAGCCATAGCGGCCCACCTGTTGTAAAGACAAGTTTCCGACGGAGGATATCATGGCGACTGAACCCATTACAGAAGAAGTAGCCGGCTCGTGCGTCGACTCCTATGGCTCTGCCATCGGGATGCCGCAGCTCTGCTTCGATTGGTTCCCCAACCAGATTTTCTGGCTGGTCATCACGCTGGTCGTCATCTTTCTGGTCCTGTCCCGCGTGGCTCTGCCTCGCATCGCGGCAATCCTGGCTGAACGTCAGGGGACCATTACAAACGACCTGGCTGCGGCCGAAGATCTGAAGGCCAAAGCGGTCGAGGCCGAAGAGGCCTATAACAAAGCGCTGGCCGATGCCCGTTCTGAGGCGCAGCGTATCGCAGCGGAAGCCCGCGCCGAAATCCAGTCTGGTCTGGATGACGCGATTGCCAAGGCGGATGCGGAAATCGCTGCAAAGGCGGCTGAATCGGAAAAGGCAATTGCCGACATCCGTGCCGGTGCGCTGGAAAGCATTCAAGTGGTTGCCAAGGATACGGCGGCTGAACTGGTCACTGCACTGGGCGGCGAGGCGGATGCCAAAGCCATCAACAGTGCCGTAGACGCGCAGACGAAAGGATAAGTGACATGCGGAACACTCTTGCCCTTATCCTAAGCGTTGGCGCAGCCAGCCCTGCGCTGGCCGCAAGCGGCCCGTTCTTCTCGCTTGGCAACACCGACTTTGTTGTCACTCTGGGCTTCATCGTCTTCATCGCGGTCCTGTTCTATTTCAAAGTCCCCGGCATGATCGGCGGCGCTTTGGACAAGCGGGCCGATGGCATTCAGTCTGAGCTGGACGAAGCCCGCGCCTTGCACGAAGAAGCCCGCAGCCTGCTGGCCTCGTATGAGCGCAAGCAGCGTGAAGTGCAGACACAGGCAGATGCCATTGTGGCTGCTGCGAAGGACGACGCCGCTTTGGCCGCTGAGCAGGCCAAAGCCGATCTGGAGAAATCCATCGCACGCCGTCTGGCGGCTGCGCAGGATCAGATTGCATCTGCAGAAGCCTCGGCTGTGAAAGAGGTTCGTGATCAGGCCATCACCGTTGCTGTTTCGGCAGCCAACGCTGTGCTGGCCAAGCAGATGACTGCCACTCAGGCGAACAAGCTGATCGACGCCGCCATCGCGGATGTGGGTGAAAAACTGCACTGATCATCAGGATCACATGATCTGAAAAACCCGAGGGCTGCGAGGCGCTCGGGTTTTTTTGTGTCCGGAATTATGATTTTCTCAGTGATCTGCGCCACGCCGCCACAAGCACGATCAGAGCGACCACGGCGATCAGGATCTCAACCTTGAACGTCCAATGATTGAGAAAAGACAGTATCCAATGAGAATGTGTCGCCTGTACCGTTACCAATGGGTAAGTGGCGTTCGATAACGGCCACAACCAGGCAACTTCACCCGTGATTGAATCCAGCAACAGGTGTACCAGACCGCCAGCGCAGAGGAAGGTTAGAAATGTCCCGACCCGATAAAACCATTGTCGGATCAACAGGCCCGCCAGCAGAAAGCCAGCCCAGATGATCGGGCGGTGGGTCAGATAAGAATGATGATGGTGCCCGCGATCATCAACCAGATAAAACCATAGGATATCGATATCGGGTGCGACGGCCCCGATCATCGCGGCTGTAAAAGCAAGTTTGCCAAGGATTGGCGCAGTAGCCCGGAATATCAGATAAGCCCCCGGCAGATGCCCGATGAACATCAAGCCTCTCCAGTCTCGTGCTTCAACCTTTGCTGGGCGATCTCTTCGTTGCGCAGGGCCTTCTGCTGATCGGCCATGCAGCTTTTGACAAAACTCAGATGATCCTCGACCGCCTGGCGTGCGCCCTTGGGGTCACGGTCCTGCAAGGCGGCGTTGATGGCGCGGTGTTGATCCAAAATGGCATCGCGTGTGGTGCGCTGTTGGAACATGATCTGGCGGTTGTAGAACACGCCCCGCCGCAACAGATCGAACATTGATCGCATCATGTGCAGCATCACCACATTGTGGCTGGCCTCGATGATCGCCATGTGAAACTGGGCATCAAGATGCGCCTCTTCCTCGGCTGCATTGCGAGCATGGGCGTCTTCCATCTTGTCCAGAATGGTCTGCACCACCTTCAGATCACTGCCAGAGCCCATGCGCGCGGCGCGCTCGGCCGCCAGCCCCTCCATATCGCGCCGGAATGAGAGATAGTCGAACACCGCCTCGTCATGATTACCGAACAACCGGATCAACGCGGGTGAGAAGGCTGATCCCAGAACCTCGGCCACGTATATGCCCGATCCGGCCTTGGCGGTCAGCAACCCCTGATCCTGCAGGTCCGCGATTGCTTCACGTAACGACGGGCGTGAGACGCCCATGCGCTCGGCCAGTTCCCTTTCCGAGGGCAGGCGTTCGCCGGGGCGCAGGATACCGCGCAGGATCAGCAACTCGATCTGGCGCACTACGGCCAAAGACAGTTTTTCGGTCTGGACTTTTTGAAAGGGCATGAGGCTAACACTGGAAATTGGTCAACTCACCTGACCACGATTGTGGGGGAGGATCAAGTCGCTCACGGAGATTGAAATATAAGGTCAGCATTATTGACATAAGTTGCTCTTTGCCTAATCTGCTGCGCAAGGGCAGAGGAGGCCCGCTGAGATGGATCAACTCTACGCCACCCGTACCTCCCGGATGAAAGCATCCGAGATTCGCGAATTGCTCAAGCTTTTGGGTGAGCCAGGTATCATTTCCTTTGCAGGCGGCATTCCTGACCCCGACCTGTTTCCGGCAGAAGCCTTTGCCGACGCGTTCCAAAACGCGCTTGGCCCGGATCAACAGGCGCAGGCGCTGCAATATTCCGTCAGCGAAGGCTATGCACCGCTGCGCGAATGGCTGGTCGGATACATGCGCGGGATCGGGGTGGTGTGTGATATCGACAACATCCTCATCACCTCGGGCTCGCAGCAGGCACTGGATTATCTGGGCAAGTTGTTCCTGTCTCCGGGCGATACGGCGCTGGTCGGTTGGCCCACCTATCTGGGCGCGCTCAACGCCTTTGACGCCTATGAGCCGCGCTTTGACCAACTGAGTGTCAACGGCAATCGCGACGCGGCTGAGTATCGCGACGCGGCAGGCGGTAGCCCGATCAAGTTCGCCTACCTCTCCGCCGATTTTGCCAATCCGACGGGTGAGACCGTCGACCTGCGGGGCAGGGAGGCTCTGTTGGATCTGGCCGACGATCTGGACTGCGCCGTGATCGAAGACGGCGCTTATCAGGCGCTGCGCTATGACGGCGACCCGATCCCGCCAATTCTGGCGTTGGAACAGGCCCGCAAGGGATCGATTGAAAACTGCCGCACAATCTATTGCGGAAGCTTCTCGAAAACCCTGTCGCCCGGTCTGCGTGTTGGTTGGGTGGTGGCTGCCAAGCCAGTGATCTCGCAACTGGTGCTGCTGAAACAGGCCGCTGATCTGCATTCATCCACGATCAACCAAATGGCCGTTCATCAAGTGGCGCGGGACCATTTCGATGCTCACGTCCCGAAGCTGCGCCGCGCCTATGCCGCACGCCGTGACACGATGCTTGGGGCCTTGGCCCAACACATGCCCGACGGCGTCGACTGGACCCGGCCTGAGGGCGGTATGTTCGTCTGGCTAACCCTGCCCAAAGGCACCAATGGGGCCGATCTGTTGGCCCGGGCTCTGGAAACGGTCAAGCTTGCCTTTGTCCCCGGCGGGGCGTTCTATCCGGACGGCACCGGGGCCAATACAATCCGGCTGAGTTTTTCCAACTCGGATGAGGACACAATCCGTGAAGGCATTCGGCGACTAGGCGAAGTGCTGCGCACCTGATCGGCGAAAGGTTTCGTTAACCATATTGCCGCAAGAACGGCGGTATGATCCGTCTGCTCGCCTTCCTGCTGCTGGCCGCCTGTTCGGGTGGCACTCCCTATTTCCGCGACTTGCCCGCGATGCGGGTCTCAGTGAATGGCAGCGTGTTTGACGTCCGCGTCCGCAACGAACTGGCCGAGGCCGTCCGCGTGAACGCTCAATACGCCCCGCGCCTTGGTCCGATCCGGGACAGGGCCGCATTGGCGATGGCGCAGGTCTCGGGCTGCCCGCTTCTGGATGTTTTGGGCGATGCGGCGATCACTGTGGGTGTGCTCGGCTGCGACCAGGAACTGGGGGAAAAGCTGATTTTTGGTGCACTCCTTCGCCGTCCTTATGAATGCATCGACTATGGATACTACGAAGATTACGGGTATCAGGTCTTTGAATGCGCGTCGTACTGAGATACGCGAAACCTCACGTAGTTTTGCCAAGATATTGTGGATAACTTGACCAATCATCCCATATCCTGCGCAATCACGTTGACACCTTGCCCATCCCTTGCGCAGACTTTGTAGTCAGAGGAATCATAACACGAGCAGCCATTGCGCTTTAGCAAACTCAAACTGACCGGCTTCAAAAGCTTCGTTGACCCGACCGATCTGATCATCGCGGACGGGCTGACCGGAGTTGTGGGTCCCAATGGCTGCGGCAAATCCAACCTTCTGGAAGCCTTGCGCTGGGTGATGGGCGAAAACCGCCCCAAATCCATGCGCGGCGGCGCGATGGAGGATGTGATCTTTGCGGGTGCCGCCACCCGGCCCGCACGCAACTTTGCCGAGGTTGTCCTGACCATGGACAACTCGGAACGCCTTGCGCCCTCAGGCTTCAACGAAAGCGACCAACTTGAAATCGTCCGCCGCATCACCCGCGACGTGGGTAGCGCCTACAAGACCAACGGCAAAGACGTCCGCGCCCGCGATGTGCAGATGCTGTTCGCCGATGCCTCGACCGGGGCGCATTCGCCCGCGCTGGTGGGGCAGAACCGCATTGCCGAGCTGATCAACGCCAAGCCCCGCGCGCGCCGCCGCATTCTGGAAGAGGCAGCCGGGATTTCAGGCCTCTATCAGCGCCGCCATGAGGCGGAACTCAAGCTGAAAGGCACCGAGGCCAATCTGACCCGCGTTGATGACGTGCTGGAACAGTTGGGTGGCCAGTTGGCGCAACTCGCCCGTCAGGCCCGTCAGGCCGCGCGTTACCGCGAGATCGGCGAGCAATTGCGCCAAGCCGAGGGGATGTTGCTCTATCGTCGCTGGAAAGAGGCCGACATGGCCCGCCAAGCGGCAGAAGAAAAGCTGCGCGACCGGATCACCGAAGCCTCACGAGCAGAAGCTGCCGCCCGCGAATCCGCCGCCAAGCGCGCTGAGATCGAGGAAACCCTGCCACCCCTGCGCGAGGAACAGGCCATCGCCGCCGCCGTCCTGCAACGCCAGAAAGTGCAGCGCGATCAGCTGTCGGATCAGGAAACCCGCGCGCGCCAGACGATTGAGACGCTGACCAACCGGATCCAGCAGTTGGGCAACGACATCGAACGCGAATCCGGCCTGAACCGCGATGCTGGCGAGATGATCGAACGGCTGGAATGGGAGGCCCGCGAGCTTGCCAAAGCCGCCGAGGGCTACGACGAGAAGGTCGCCGAGGCTGCTGAGATTGCCCGTGAGGCGGCGTCTGTACTGCAGGATCGCGAAGATCGCCTTTCGCAGGAAACCGAAGACATGGCCCGTCTGGTCGCTCGCCATCAATCGGCGCAGCGTCTGGTCGAGGACAGCCGCAAGACCCTCGCTCGGTCCGAGGGCGAAGAGGAAAAAGCCCGCGCCGCCGTGGATGACGCACGCAATGCGCTGACCCGCGCAAGCGAGGCCTTTGAGACCGCGCAAGAGGGCGAAGAAGAGGCCCGCGAAGCCGCTGAAGCAGCCGAAGAAGCGCTTGCCGCCGCCGATGAGCTGCGCAATGACACGCAGGCCCGCGAGGCTGAAGCCCGCGCCAAACGCTCCGAAGCCGAGGGTGAATTGGGCGCGATCCGGGCCGAGACTACCGCGCTGGCCAAGCTGGTCGAACGCGACACGGCTGAGGGCGGGCAGGTGCTCGACATGCTGCGCGTGGCATCGGGCTATGAAAAGGCACTGGGAGCTGCGCTGGCAGACGACCTGCGCGCCCCGCTGGTCGAAGGTGATGGCCCCTCGGGCTGGGTGCAGGTTGCAGGATATGACAGCGATCAACCGTTGCCGGAAGGCGCTGAGCCTCTGGCGCTGCATGTCTCTGGCCCGGATCGCCTGAGCCGCCGCATCGCGCAGATCGGTCTGGTTGATGGGGATCAGGGTGCACGGCTACAAGCTTCGCTGAAACCCGGTCAACGGCTGGTCTCGCGCTCGGGCGATCTGTGGCGCTGGGACGGGTTCCGAGCTTGGGCCGAAGATGCGCCAAGTGCTGCGGCCCTTCGTCTGGAACAGCTCAACAAATTGGAAGCGCTGAAACAGGAACTCGCCCGCACCGAGGCACAAGCCGACGGGGCCCGCGCCGCGCATGAGGCACTTTCGCAGCAACTGGCCGACGTGACTGAAGCCGACCGCCGCGCGCGCGAAGCCCGCCGAGCCGCCGATCAGCGCATGGCCGAAACCGCTCGGATGCTGAGCCGCGCCGAGGCGGATCGCAATCTGGCGCAAGGCAAGCTGGAGACGCTAACCCTCGCCGTCGACCGGCACAAGGAAGACGCCATGTCCGCCCGCGCTCAGTTGCGCGAGGCCGAAGCGGCGCTGACCGGGCTTGGTGACCTCGACAGCGCCCGTGCGCAGGTCGAAGATATCAAACAAACGGTCGAGGCGGCGCGGATCACCATGCTGACGCACCGTTCGACCCATGACGAGCTGCGCCGTGAAGGTGAGGCCCGCACCCGCCGCAGCCAAGAGGTCACCAAAGATCTTAGCGGATGGCGGCACCGTCTGGAAACGGCCGAAAAACGTATTTCAGAACTGGCCGAACGCAAGGAAAGTTCCGAGGAAGAACTATCTGAAGCCATGGCCGCCCCCGGTGAAATCGCCGAAGCGCGCGAGGAACTGAACGAGCTGATCGAAACCGCCGAAGCCCGTCGCGCCGAAGCTGCCGATAAGCTGGCCGAGGCCGAAACCCAGCAGCGCGAAGTTGTGCTGGCGGAACGCGAAGCAGAACGTCTGGCCTCGGAAGCTCGCGAAAGCCGGGCGGCGGCTGAGGCGCGCTGTGACGCAGCCAAGGAAAGCGTGGTCGCAGCGGCGGAACGGATTGCCGAGGATCAGCAACTGACGCCAAACCAGTTGCTGAACCAGCTCGACACCAACCCCGATCAGATGCCCGCTGCTGACGCTCTGGAAGCAGAGGTCAATCGCCACAAACGCCAGCGCGATGCGATGGGCGCGGTGAACCTGCGCGCCGAAGAGGACAGCAAAGAGGTTCAGGAAGAATTCGACACGCTGAGCGGGGAAAAGGGTGATCTGGAAGAGGCGATCAAGGCCTTGCGCAGCGGCATTGCCAGCCTCAATCGCGAAGGGCGCGAGCGTCTGCTGACCGCGTTTGAACAGGTGAATTCGAACTTCGCAATGTTATTCAAGCATCTCTTCGGCGGCGGTGAAGCCAATCTGGTCATGGTCGAAAGCGACGATCCGCTGGACGCAGGGCTGGAAATCATGTGCCAACCACCGGGCAAAAAGCTCTCGACCCTCAGCCTGCTGTCGGGTGGAGAGCAGACCCTGACCGCAACCGCGCTGATCTTTGGCGTCTTCCTCGCCAACCCGGCCCCGATCTGCGTGCTCGACGAGGTCGACGCGCCGCTGGACGACGCCAACGTCACCCGCTTCTGCGACTTGCTGGACGAGATGTGCCGCCAGACCGACACGCGGTTCCTGATCATCACCCACCACGCGGTTACCATGGCGCGGATGGATCGGCTGTTCGGCGTGACCATGCAGGAACAAGGCGTCAGCCAACTGGTTTCGGTCGATCTCAAGAAGGCCGAACAGATGGTCGCCTGAGCGATCACTGCAACGTTATGACCCATTCGAAGACAGCCGGGTTAGGGTAGCGCATGACCCGATTTCTGATCCCATTGCTGCTCTGTGCCTCACCGATTTCTGCCGCCGAATGGGCCACCAAACCCGGAGACAAGCCGCTCAACCCGCAAGAGCTTGAGGCTTTGGCGGGCCAGACGCTGACATTCTACGATGACGGGCAGTCCAAATACTCGGCCGGAGGGGCCTATTCCTATACCTATGCAAGCGGCGAATCTGCCTTTGGCACCTATTCGATCGCCGAAGACGGCAGCATCTGCATCGCCTATCGCAACGGGTTCAGCCGGTGCGATCTGTTTGTGCGCAGTGGCGAGCGGCTGATTCTGATTGATGAGAAAGGCGACCGTTATCCGGTGCGGCCCGAATGATTGGCGTAAGTGACTGCGAGCTTCTTGCTTCAATGGCGGCTTTGCGGGACTTTTCTGCCGTTGGTCAATTGCATTCAAAAAGCTGCTCTCGGCACCTAAGCGGAACTTCGGCAGTTTTGACCGGCCTAAGAAAACAATCTACGTTTGTGCCAGAAAATGCTTCGGTTACAGGTCTCCCTGTGCCTCCCGCCACCGATCACGCCCGATACTTGGCAAGTTCATGCCAAACCAATTCAACCGCGGCAGACGTGTTCTGCGATTTGCGCGCGGCGCAAATGTTCCATGTAAGGTTCTGTTTCATCGACACGGGTTTGACAGCCTTTGCACGGATTAGCTCTGCGAATGTGTCCGGCCTCCCTCCAACGATAAATTCAGGCTCTGCTAGCAGCCCAGTCAGGAGGTTGTAGTCGTCGCATTCGATATGCGGCTGCGCATCAACCTTTTTAACCGCCTCCGCACCGCCGCCAAGCGCTTTAGTCAGAGCGGCTTTCCAATGTTTGTGGAGATGGGGCGATGCAAAGGGAAAATCGAAAATGCCTGCCATAGTTTGCGGGCCGAGCTGGTGAATCTCATGATCTCGATGAGCAACGAACTGGATGAGTTGTTTCTCCATCACAATGATCTCTACATCTTCTGCTTCAGGTGTGTAGGTCAGATCACCGAGGAACACGTCGAATTCCCCTGCCTGCAATAAATCCAGCGGGCGCGCGTAGGCACTCACCAGAATTTGGAAGCGCAGGTCAGGCATTGTTTTTCGGACGGCCCGCAAGACAGGCAGGATCAGGGTCCTTGTCGTGAGCGGCCCGCAACCGATCAGCAAAGTGCCCGGACCGGCTTCGCGCAATCCGGAAACACGGCTCGCATAGCGGTCCAGGTCTTCACGTAACGCCTGGGCGATTGGCAAAAACGCCTGCCCCGCGCGTGTCAACGTGCTGCTATTTCGGCTGCGATGGAACAAAACAAGTCCCGTGTGGTCCTCAGCCTGCCCGACATAGCGGGACAACGACGCGTTGGAGACACCCATCGCACGAGCAGCGTTTTGGAAACTGCCGGTTTCAGCCAATGCGAGAAAGGCGGTCAAAGCGTTTTGGTTCATCCTACGGCCTAAATGTTTCAGGTTTTGTGTTTTAGTTTTCACAATATGAAATCATGGTAAAGCACTGTTGCGACAAGAAAGTCTCAATCGATATCCCTGATGGACCCTTCGGTATTCCCACCATCGAATCGTCTTCCACGTCCACAGAGGTAACAATGTTCATTCTTCGATCTATTGCGGTTTCCGCCACGCTGGCCACGGCATCAGTCGGTGCCATGCCGGTTTTGGCCGAAACCGAGCAACCCAATATCCTTGTCATCATGGCCGACGATGTCGGCTGGGCCAGTCTTGGCAGCTATCATCAAGGCGTGAAGAGCATCCAAACCCCCAATCTTGATCAGCTGGCCGCTGACGGCATGCGTTTGACGGACTATTATGCCCAGCCAAGCTGCACCGCTGGGCGATCCGCCTTTATCACCGGACAATTGCCGGTTCGCACCGGAATGCACACAGTCGGCCTGCCTGGAGACCCCGAAAAAGGTCTGAGCGAAGATGATCCGACCTTGGCCAATATGCTAAAAACTCTGGGCTACACGACCGGGCAATTTGGCAAGAACCATCTAGGTGATATGAACAAATTCCTGCCAACGGTGAAGGGTTTTGATGAATATTGGGGCTGGCTCTATCATCTGAACGCGATGGAATACACATCCGACCCGGACTGGCCGAAAGATCAGAAATTCAATGACACGTTTGGCCCTCGGAACATCATCCACGCGTATGCCACGGATACAGTCGATGAAACTGTGGACCCGCGCTGGGGTCTTGTTGGCAAGCAACGCATCATCGACGATGGCCCGGCCCCGCCTGAACGGCAAAAGACGCTGGACAACGAGGTGACAGCCCACACGCTGGACTTCATCAACCGCGCAGTCGACAGCGATACGCCGTTCTTTGTCTGGATGGCACCGGCGCGGGCGCACGTCTGGACGCATCTGAGCCCCGAATACGAGGCCATGCTGGGCGAAGGGCGCGGTTTGCAGGACGTCGTGATGAAAGAGCTGGACGACAACGTAGGCAAAGTCATGGCGCGGTTGGACGAACTTGGCGTCTCAGACAACACAATTGTTGTCTTTACGTCTGACAACGGCCCCGAAACCATGACTTGGCCCGACGGTGGAACAACGCCGTTCCATGGCGAAAAGGGCACAACATGGGAAGGCGGCTTCCGCGTCCCAGCCATCATTCGCTGGCCCGGAAAAGTCCCTGCCGGAACAGTGAGCAACGGTATTTTTGCCGGACTTGACTGGATGCCCACCCTCGTCGCTGCTGCCGGAGGGCCCGAGGATCTGACTGGATCATTGCTGGATGGCTACCAAGGCTATCAGGTGCATCTCGATGGATATAACCAACTGTCTTTCCTGACTGGTGAGGGCGAGAGCAACCGGGACGAGATCATCTACTACGAAGGACCGGACCTGCAAGCCGTACGCCATGGTGACTGGAAAGCCCATTTCACGATCCAATCCGAAGGCTGGGCTGGCCCCAAGGAGGAACTGAACGCACCCCTGCTGTTCAACCTGCGTCGCGATCCTTACGAAAAAGCGGCCGAGGAATCCGGGATGTATACCCGCTGGATGGGCAACAAGATGTGGGCATTTGGGCCGGCGGCTAAAATCGTTCAAAACCATCTTTCTACGTTCAAGAACTATCCTCCACGGGGTTCGAACGTCACCAACCGAGGTCACGTTGAAGAACAAATCTCGACCGAAGGCGGGATGTCACAGTAGAAATCAATTCACGGGAGGCACCAATCCTTGCCTCCCGATCCTAACAAGAACTCGCGGGATACACTTGCCGACAAAGGACCGCTTATGAACCAAGATTTCATTTGGACCTAGAGCAGCATTGGTAGGTTTGGGCTCAAAGCCGACCTCGATAGCGGCCTGTCACCAAATCTCCAGTTCCAACCACTACGATTGTTGCGCAAGCTCTCCCAGACGGACTACCCCAACCACTCATCCGGCACAGCGATATCGGGTCGCTTCGAATGATGCGCCACGTCCAGTTGGTGCGGAAGCGTCGAAATCGGGCGTGGCTCTTTCACCCGGTCATTGCGGATGAATGTGGCCTCAACGACCCGGGGGAACTCGACCCCTTCGATCACCATTGAGCCGGACGCGTTGTTGGTGTGCAAATGGGCACATGTGAAATTGGCGCCGATCAATTCATATAGCGGTTTCGCTTTCTCGAAAAAGCGCGGCTTGGTCAGGATCGAGGGGATCCGGTGTAGCTCGATCACGATGATCCGGAACCGGTCGAGCAGCGCGCTAGGCAGGGTCTCAAAAACCGGGTATTCAGCGGCTTCGATGTCTATCTGCAGCATCAGATCCCCAGTCTCGGGCGCATGCTGCGCCATCCAGTCCTCAAGCGAGATCGTATCGCCTTCAGTGCGCGGGCCGAGAAACAGTTTCGAGAATGTCGCGCCGGGGATCGCCTCGGCGGGCCCATCCACCGAGGCATCGGCCATGATTGACGGAATGCCCCATTTGGCCAAATCAAGCTCAAAGCTCGATTGCCGGGAAACGCCCGGTGAAAAGCAGGCTTTGATCCCGTGCAGATCACTCGGCACCAGATAACCGCCATCGCCAAAGGCACCAATCCGGATCAGCGGGTGCCCCACTTCAAATGGGCGCAGAACATCGGCAAGCAGTTTACGGCGATCATCGATTGTCATGGAATGAACTCAGGGGGTTTCGGGCGCTGCGGCCAGCCTAGAGAAATGTCCAGTAGGCCGCAAATGGTAGATGGCGATAAGGGGGACGTTACAGCCGACCAAGCAGGTCAGCCGTTGGCCATGCATCCGCTGGCAAGCCCAACCGCGCCTGCTCGGCCTGTACCGCCGCCCGCGTGCCGGCCCCGAGGATGCCGTCAATCTTACCCACGTTGTAACCGCGCGCCTGCAGCTTGGTCTGCAGTTGTTTCATCTGCGCACCGTTCAGCCCGGGTGCCGGGTTGCCTGCGTTGTAGATCTGCGCGCCTTCCAGCCGTGTGCCGAAATACGCGGCGGTCAGGACATAGACAAAGCTTTGGTTCCATTCGAAATAGACGTCGAAATTCGGATAGGCGAGGAAGGCTGGCCCCTTGTGGCCTTGCGGCAGGATCAGCGAGGCGGGCAGGTTGGCCAGCGAACCGCTGCGTGGCTGCACACCCATCGCCTGCCACTCTGAGATCGGGCGCGGTTTTCCGGGGCCGGACAGGGACCAGTCCATCTGTGCGGGCACGATGACCTCTTGCAGCCAGGGTTGACCCGGTTGCCACCCCAGATGCGACAGCATCTTGGCCCCCGACATCAACGCATCAGGTGCTGAGGTTTTCAGAGAGACCTTGCCGTTGCCATCCCCATCCACGCCGTTTTCCAAGATATCGCGCGGCAGCATTTGCACCATGCCGATCTCACCCGCCCATGCACCGGTGGTGCGAGCAGGATCGAAATTGCCCTGTTGATACAGCTCGATCGCGGCAAAGATTTGCGGTCGAAACAGTTCGGGGCGGCGGCAATCATGGGCCAGCGTTACAAGCGCATTGCGGGTGTTGAAATCGCCCTGAAAAGAGCCGTAATCGGTCTCGAATGCCCAGAACGCCAGCAACACGCCACGCGAGATGCCGTATTCCCGCTCGATCTGGTCAAACACTGCATCGTATTTCCCAGACATGGCCTGCCCGCGGTCAATCCGGTTTTGCGAGATCAGGCGACGCGAAAAATCGATGAACGGTTTCTGGAACACACCCTGCGCCCGGTCGGCCTTCAGCACAGCACCGTCCTGCTGGACGCCTTGGAAAAAGCTGTTGACGGTGGATTTGTCGAACCCTTGTTGAACGGCCTCAGCCTTCAACCCATCGACGAAGGGATTGAACCCGCCGCCGCATTGGGCAAAGGCGGGTGCGGCGAATAGGGTGGCGGCGACAATGCCGGAAAGAAAACGCATGGGTTTGATCCGTCAGAAAATGAAGTTAAGCCCAACCCACACCGACACGAGCCCAAGCGCAAGCCCCCAGACCTGCCAGAGTATGTCTGATGCGCGAAAAACCTCTGCTGCGTCGATATTTTGCCGCGCATTTCCGTTCACCCAGGCAAGATCCCGCATCTTTCCGTCATAGCTGCGCGGCCCGGCCAGCGCGATATCCAGCGCCCGGGCCATCGCGGCCTCGGGCCAGCCTGCATTGGGTGAGATGTGGCGGCGGGCGTCCGCCACCATCTCGGCCCAGCGGGACCATTGCCCGGACAGCGCCACGATCATCACAAAGGTCAAACGCGCCGGGATCAGGTTCAACGCATCATCCAATCGTGCCGCAGCCCAGCCAAAGGCGCGATATTTCTCATTGCGATAACCGATCATGCTGTCAGCGGTGTTGACCGCCTTGTAGACCAGCAACCCCGGCAGACCTGCGATCAGAAACCAGAAGGCGGGGGCGATCACCCCGTCGCTCAGGTTCTCGGCGGCGCTTTCGATGGCGGATCGGGCGACCTGCGCCTCGGTCATGTCCCGCGTATCGCGCGAGACAATCATGGCGACCTGCGCGCGCCCTTCAGCAAGCGAGCACAGCAGTCCTTCACCCACCGCGCGAACATGGGTGACAAGGGACTTTTGCGCCAGATGGATGGCGCAGATCACGATCTCGGCGATCGGGCCCAGCAGGGCCAGCACGCGGCCCAGTACGAATGCGGCCAGTACCAGGACAATCACCGCCAAAACGCCTTTGAGACGACGATGCGCCCCATGGTTCAGTCGATTGTCCAGCCAACCAATCGCATTGCCCATCAGGACTGCAGGGTGGCGGACGCGCGACCACAGCCAATCCGGCTCACCCAATGCTGCGTCCAGACACAGGGCGCAGACCAACAGGAACGCCGTGCTCACAGCGCGGCCTCCAGTCGTGTCCAGCCTTCAGCAGGCGGTAATCCAAGGCGCAGGTAGGTTTTGGAATAGGGGAATATGCGGCTCCAGATATGTGCCTGTGCCAACCGGTTCTGCCAAACGGCGGCATCGTCTACGTCATAGAGGCGGAACAGGCTGGTGCCGCCGATCAACCGCGCACCTTTAGCCGTTATAAGCTGATCCAGCCGTGACGCTTCATCGGCCAGGCGCACCCGAGTCTCTTCGGCCCAACCCGTGTCGCGCAAGGCCCGCGCGCCGATCCGCAAAGCGGGGCCAGAGACCGCCCAGGGGCCGGTCAGATCATTCAGCCTTGCGATCAG
The DNA here is from genome assembly GCF_056537425.1 of Ruegeria sp. CE9. NCBI lineage: Bacteria > Pseudomonadati > Pseudomonadota > Alphaproteobacteria > Rhodobacterales > Roseobacteraceae > Ruegeria > Ruegeria sp. CE9. The sequence goes on from NZ_JBQFRO010000012.1 coordinate 114,280, forward strand.
GTTCGGATGGCCGATTGCAAAGCCCAGCCGCAGCCCAGCCAGCCCCCAAAACTTGCCAAAGCTTTTCAGGACGATCACCCCGGGCCGCTCCGCCAGATGGATCAATGAAGCGTTGGGGATCACGTCGCAAAAGCTTTCATCAATCACGGTCAGCTGGGCATTGGCATCCGCTTCGTGCCAGTTGCGCCCATCGGGATTGTTGGGGTGTACGATCACCCGCGCCTCAGTGGGTCCAGTGTCCTGCACCGTCCAGCCCTGCGCGGTGAATGCGGCGGCATGTTCGTTGTAGGTGGGCATCGTGATTTGCACTCGGCTCGTCGGCGCCAGCGCCGGAATGCGCGCGATCACGGCTGATGCGCCGGGGGCAGGCAGTATCTCGGCCCCGTCCGGTACGTTCCAAAACTTGCGCGCTGCCTTCGACAGGCGCTCGAACGCGCCATGATCCGGCAGTTCCATCCAGTCCGAGGGCTGCAGGCCAGAGACGTCATACGGGTGCGGGTTGATCCCGGTCGACAGGTCGATCCAATTCCTGCGCGCACCGCCGAACCGCGCCATCGCGCCATCCAGCCCGCCGCCATGATCGCGCGCTGCCCGTGGGTTCAATCTGTCATCTTGTCCAACCATCAGTCCCAGCCGGAATCGTTCATTTCAGCTGCTTCAAGCGGATTTTTGCCGTTCACACAAGCGAATCCGGGTGTTCACGGCCCTGTGCGGGCGCTGTTAACACTTTGTTAAGGAAATCGCGTGATCACGGACAACAGGGGTCGGCACCACTCACCCATATCACGTGCCGAGGTTGTTGCAAATGAAAGTACTGATTGTTGAGAGTAACCCCGATCTTGGTCGGGTCTGGCAACGGCATCTGCAAAGGCAGGACGCCGAAGTCACATTGGTCGAAACGCAAGAGGCCGCGATCCTCGCGCTCTACGGGACGGCCTTCGATATCATTGTGTTGGATCTGGTGCTGGAAACCGGCAGCGCGCTTGCCGTCGCCGATTTCGCCAGCTACCGCAGGCCGGATACGCGGGTGATCTTCGTCACCAACACCACGTTCTTCTCGGACGGGTCCATCTTTGCCCACAGCGCCAATGCCTGCGCCTATGTTCAAAGCTCGACCCCGCCCGAGGATCTGGCGGCGATGGTCGAACACTACGCCGCCGGGCGTTGATCCCTTCCATGCGGTTCTGAATAGTTCAACACCGGGTTCACCGGTACGATCCGGTGCGGATTGATGCTTTCGTGGCTGTAATGATAGTGGCGCACGATGTGGTTCATGTTCACCGTCTCGGCGACACCCGGCCATTGGTACAGCTCGCGCGTGTACGCCCATAGATTCGGGTAATCCACCAACCGGCGCTTATTGCACTTGAAATGCAGATGATAGACCGGGTCAAATCGGATCAGCGTGGTGAACAGCCGCCAATCGGCTTCGGTGATCCGGTCGCCCATCAGGTAACGGCTGTGGGACAGACGATCCTCCAGCCAGTCCAATGTGTCGAACAGCGGGCCAACGGCGGCGTCATACGCCTCTTGCGAGGTGGCGAAGCCGGATTTGTAGACCCCGTTATTGACGTCGGAATAGATGCGCGCGTTGACCTCTTCGATCTCGTCCCGCATCGCCTCGGGCCAGTAATCGTCGGTATTGCCGGTGACCCCGTTGAAGGCCGAGTTGAACATGCGGATGATTTCCGAGCTTTCATTCGACACGATGGTCTTTTCCACCTTGTCCCACAGGATCGGCACCGTCACGCGGCCCGAGTAATTGGGATCGGCGCGGGTATAGATCTGATGGGCAAAGTCATGCCCGAACAACTTGTCGCCCGTCGCGCCACAGTCGTCGGTTTCAAAGGTCCAACCTTTGTCGAGCATGTCTGGATGCACGACCGAGACCGAGATGTGGTCGCGCAGCCCTTTCAACTCACGAAAGATCAGCGTGCGATGCGCCCACGGGCAGGCATGAGAGACATAGAGGTGATAGCGCCCCGATTCAGCCTCGAACCCGCCGCGCCCCGAGGGACCGGGCGCGCCATCGGCGGTGATCCAGTTGCGAAACTGCGCGGCCGAGCGTTTGAACGCCCCGCCGGTGGATTTGGTGTCATACCAGGTGTCATGCCATTCGCCGTCGACAAGCAGGCCCATCATTATTCCTTTCGCATTGCGATTGGGTCTAAGATAGGCCGCTTTGCCTTGGGTGCCTATTTCATCGCGCGCGCATCTGGTCTGCGCGCGCGCACAGGTCTGGCGGGATGTCTGCGCAACAGATCAGATTTCCGGAAATCCAAGTGACGCAGTTCACTGGATTTTCACAAAAACCGGTCCAGAATAGAGTCAGTTAAGGGGGAAAGTTTATTATGAGTACTTATGTTTCAAAGGAAATTCGCGCCGAATTGGATGCGGCCCGAATCGCCACCCTCAAGAAATCCAGCCGTTTGCGGGTCGAATTTGGCGACAATAGCTTCAAAATTCTGACATTGTGGAAGGATGGCTTCACCGTCGAGGCCGAGACCACACCGCGTTTGCGCGGGTTGGTCGATATCTACGACGGGGCCAATCACCTGTACCAATGTCTGATCATCGCCGATGAAGAAGCGGTGGGTGAGATGCGTTATGAATTCAAGCGCAGCACTGTGGCAGCTGACAAGGCTCCACTGGATTTCTACCGCGCCCCGGATGCGCCGATTGCCTTGCTTGAAGCCCGCGACTGACGCGCACAGCTTTTAATCTCTGACCCTATTGCCTCGCCGCGCCACCGGCGCTCAAAAGGCATTGGTGCCACATGAATGCCGGGTGTTATCAGCGCCGTTTCATTCGGGGTCTGTCAGGGTCAGGTGCACCGGCGCCAGACCATCAATGCCCCCTTCGATGCGATCTCCGGCGACCACGGGTCCGACCCCGGCGGGCGTTCCGGTCAGAATCAGATCACCGAGTCGCAAGTGATAAAACCCCGAAAGATGGCAGATCAGCTCATCAATCTTCCAGACCAGTTCTGACAATGTGGCATCCTGCGCCAACCGCCCATTGACGGTCAGATAGATGCGCTTGTCATCCGATGGGCTCCACTGATCGGCGCGGGTCAGCGGGGCGAAGACCGCGCCGTTTTCCACGTCTTTGCCCAGATCCCAGGGGCGCTGTTTATTGCGCTCGCGGATCTGCAGGTCGCGGCGCGTCATGTCCAGCGCACACCCGTAGCCAAAGATCGCGGTCCGGGCCTGGTTCGCCGTTGCCTGAAAAACCGGCTTGCCGATGGCAACGGCCAATTCCATTTCGTGATGATAGTCCTCGGTACCCGCCGGATAAGGCACTTGTGCACCGGTCAAAACCGCGTTGGGTGCGGATTTCGTGAAATAGAACGGTGCCTGACGATCCACCTCATGCCCCATTTCGGCGGCGTGGGCGGCATAGTTGCGGCCTACGCAGAAAATCCGCCCGATCGGATAGGTTGCCTGTTCCCCTTGGACCGGGATGCCAGGAGTGTCCGGAATCGTAAAAAGGGGGGTGGGCATGATGTGCCTCCGTTTGTTTTAGACCGGGTTTATTGCAGATCGCCAAAGGCTGCCTTTAGCCGGGCGCAGGCCTCTTCCACCCGCGCACGTTGGGTGGCCAGATTGAACCGCTCAAACGTTTCACCGCCGGCGCCAAAACCGGGGCCCGAAGAGGTCGCGATTCGCGCATCCTCGCGCAGGCGACGGACAAACTCCTCGTGGCTCATCCCGGTACCCGAGAAATCGACCCATGCCAGATAGGTCGCCTGCAAGGGCATCGACCACAGGCCCGGTATCTCGGCAATGGCCGCATCGAACAGCTTCCGGTTGGCGTCCAGATGGGCGATCTGCTCATCAACCCATTTCGCGCCTTCCGGGGAGTAGGCGGCGGTGATCATCGCCACACCCAGCGCGCTGGGGTCGTAATCCAATGTGACAATCCGGTGCTTCATTTCGGCCCGCAGCTTGGCGTCGGGGATGATCATGTTTCCCGTGCGCTGGCCTGCGATGTTGAACGTTTTCGACGCGGCGGTCAGAGTCACGGTCCACGGGCGCGCTTCTGGCGCCGCCACATCCATCGGTACGAAAGTATTACCGGGATAGACCAGATCATGGTGGATTTCATCCGAGACAAGTATCAGCCCGTTGCGCTCCGCGAACGCCGCCACCGCACGCAGCTCATCCGGCGTCCACACCCGCCCCGAGGGGTTCTGCGGCGAACACCACAGCAGCAGCTTTTCAGACCCGTCCAGCCGCGACTGTGCATCGTCGAGATCCAGCGCATAACTGTCGCCATCCCGCACCAGCGGGCATTCCACGACGCGGCGGCCGGATTTGTTCACCTTATGGGCAAACTCATGGTAAACGGGCGAGAAGATGACCACCCCATCTCCGGGCTCGCTCCAGACATCCAGACACAGGGCGATCGCATTGCCCAGACCCTGCGAGGTCAGCACCCAATCGGTGTCGATCTCCCAATTGTGGCGGGTCTTCATCCACCACTGGACCGCGTTCAGATATTCCGGGTGCATCCAAGAATACCCAAATGCACCATGATCGGCGGCCTTGCGCACGGCCTCGATCACGCAAAGGGCGGTGGCATAGTCGGAATCAGCCGTCCACATGGCCAGCCCATCCTCGGGCGAGACGCCATAGAGCTGCTCCATCTTGTCCCATTTTGAAGAGTTGGTGCCCCGGCGGTCGATCAGGTCGTTGAAAGTCATGTCATCTCCATCTGTCGAGGCGAAGCTAACCTCAAATCCGTCATGTGCAAGGGGGCCGTTGCGGTGGCGGGCGCGATGGCCTAAATCAGCCTCATGAAACGCAATATCCTGATCCATCCCGATCCCCGCCTGAAAAAGGTCTGCGCGCCGGTGGCCGACATCACCGACGATCTGCGCAAACTGGCTGACGACATGCTGGAGACGATGTATGACGCGCCCGGCGTAGGTCTTGCCGCGCCCCAGATCGGTGTGCTGGACCGGTTGATCGTAGTGGATTGCGTCAAGGAAGAAGGCGAGGCCCCGCGCCCGCTGGTGATGTTCAACCCCGAGGTCATTGCCTCTTCGGACGAAACAAACGTCTACGAAGAAGGCTGCCTGTCGATCCCCGAGCAATATGCCGAGGTCACCCGCCCCAAGGTGGTGGACGTGACATGGATGGACCGTGATGGCAATTTTCAGCAGGAAACCTTTGATGACCTCTGGGCGACCTGCGTGCAGCATGAGATCGACCATCTGAACGGCAAGCTGTTCATCGACTATCTCAAACCGCTCAAGCGGCAGATGATCACCCGCAAAATGCAAAAGCTGAAACGCGAAAAGGCCCGCACATGACGGTGCGAACCTGCCTGCCATGGCCCGACAAACGCCTGCGCACCAAGGCTGAAGACGTCTCTGAAATCACCGACGACATCCGCGCCATTTGGGACGACATGATCGATACGATGGAGGCGATGCCGGGCGTCGGCCTCGCCGCGCCTCAGATCGGAGTGATGCTACGGCTGGCTGTCGTGGATGGCTCGACCGAGCGGGGCCGCGCCGTGCGCCTGGCCAATCCGGAAATCCTGCACAGTTCGATCGAGCTGCGCGAACATGACGAGGCCAGCCCGAACCTGCCCGGCGTGTCGGCCAAGGTAAAACGCCCGCGCGCGGTGACAGTGAAATTCCTCAACGAACAAGGCCAGATCGACCGCCGCGATTTCGTCGGCATTGAGGCCACCAGCGTGCAGCACCAGATCGACCACCTGAACGGGCGGATGTATTTCGATCGGCTCAGCAAGGTCAAACGCGACATGCTGTTGCGCAAGGCAAAGAAGATGGGGTGAAACCCCATCCTACGGAGGGACGGATGCGCATAATCTTCATGGGAACCCCTGATTTCTCGGTCCCGGTACTGGATGCGCTGGTCGATGCGGGGCACGACATCGCCGCCGTCTACTGCCAACCCCCACGCCCCGCGGGCCGGGGCAAAAAGGACCGTCCAACACCGGTCCACGCCCGCGCCGAGGCGCTGGGTCTGGAGGTCCGCCATCCCATCTCGCTGAAATCGCCAGAGGAACAGGCCAGTTTTGCCACGCTGAACGCCGATATCGCGGTCGTCGTGGCCTATGGCCTGATCCTGCCACAACCCGTTCTGGACGCGCCGATCCATGGCTGCCTGAACATCCACGCCAGCCTGCTGCCGCGCTGGCGGGGCGCCGCCCCGATCCACCGCGCGATCATGTCAGGTGACGCGCAAACCGGCATCTGCATCATGCAGATGGAGACCGGGCTCGACACCGGGCCTGTACTGCTGCGCGAAGCCACCGACATAGGTCCCGATGAAACCACCGCGCAACTCCATGATCGTCTGTCGGACATGGGCGCAGCGCTGATCGTTGAAGCACTGAACAAGCTGTCCACTCTTACGCCCAAGCCGCAGCCCGAAGAGGGCGTCACCTACGCCACCAAGATTGATAAATCCGAGGCGCGGATCGATTGGTCCGCCCCCGCCACCGAGGTTGACCAAAAAATCCGCGGCCTCTCGCCGTTCCCGGGCGCGTGGATCGAAGTTGACGACGACCGGATCAAACTGCTGGCCTCACGTCTGGCCGAAGGGCAGGGCACACCGGGCGAGGTGCTCGATAGCGACCTGACCGTGGCCTGTGGCGAAGGCGCGATCGAACTGCTGCGCTTGCAAAGGGCGGGCAAAGGCGCGCAGGATAGGGAAACCTTTCTGCGGGGCTGGCCCATCCCGGTCGGCACCCACCTGTCATCGGAGTAGACCATGTTCATGATCCTGATGGGCACCGTCGTGATCGCCGGGATCGTGGGCTATTTGTCTGAAAAGACCGGCTTTACCCATAACGGCTATCTGCAATCGATCATCATCTGCGTGGGCGGGGCCTTCCTGTTCTACTTCGTCCGCATCATGTTCGGCATCAGCTTTGGCCCGCCGGGGCTGGACGCGGTGCTGTCCTCCATCGGTGCGCTGATCATCGTGCCCACGCATTGGAGGAAATGAGATGCCCATCGTCGCCCTGATCATCATAGGTGCCGCCGCAGGGTTCCTCGCCACCCGCGTGATGCGGATCGAGGCTGACATTCCAACCACCATGCTGATCGGCATCGTCGGCGCTTTGGTGGGCGGTTTGATCCTGCGCACGCTGATCACCGTGATGGGGTGGCTCTCAGGGTTCATTGGGGCTGTTCTTGGGGCGCTTCTGGTGATCTGGATCTGGCAGACATATATCCGCCGCTGACCGCTTGACCCACACCCATAACTTCGACCAGTGTCCGGCTACGCTTTGTCGAAAGGTTCCTCATGTCCCATGATCTGACCACCGGTGACGTAGCCCTGATGGGTGTGCCGCTGGATCTGCATTCCTCGTTCCTGCAAGGCCCCGCCTTTGCCCCGGGCCGCATCCGCGAGGCGCTGCATTCCGGGGCTGCGAATCTAACGGCTGAGGATGGCACCGATCTGGGCGCAACCGACCGCTTCAAAGACACCGGCGATCTGGATGTGTTTGAGATGATGGGGCAGGAGCCTATCGACAGGATCGAAGCAGGCGCGGCTGCCCGGATCGAAACCGGCGCGCGGTTACTGTCGCTGGGTGGTGACCACTCGGTGGCCTATCCGCTGATCAAGGCCCACGCGGATCGGTATGAGGGGTTGAACATCCTGCATATCGACAGCCACCCCGACCTCTATGACAGCCAGCAGATCGGCCCACTGGGCCATGGCTGCCCCTTTGCCCGCGTGATGGAGACCGGCAAGATCAACCGCCTCGTACAGGTTGGCATCCGCACCATGAATGCGCATCAGCAGGAACAGGCCGACAAGTTCGGGGTCGAGGTGATCGACATGCGCAACTGGCGCACCGACCTGGAGATCAGCTTTGATGGCCCGGTTTATGTGTCTCTGGACCTTGATGCGCTGGACCCGGCCTTTGCCCCCGGTGTTTCGCATCACGAACCCGGTGGCCTCAGCACGCGTGAGGTGATCGACCTGATCCATCGCTTCAAGGGCCAGTTGATTGGCGCGGATATTGTTGAGTTGAACCCGCATCGCGATCCATACGGCATGACCGCCATGGTCGCCGCGAAGTTCGTCAAGGAAATCGGGGCGCGGCTGCTGACGCGCTAACGCTCGTCGCAGATCGCAGCAGTGCCAAGGCGGGGGGCGGAACGTGTCGTCATGTCATACCGGTTGGCCTCAGATGCCGTCATCCAGTGCATCTCGTCCTCGGACGCGGCATCCAGCGTGAACCAGTAGAAATCGGGATCGACACCGATATCGTCGAAATAGTCGAGGTATCGGTCATGTTCCGGGTGCCCTTCGGGCAACTCTGCCGCGATGTATCCTCCGCCACCCCAACTGTGGACGCCCACACAGGCGCCGGGTTCCAAAACGCGCCGATTGCCGGCGAGAAACAGATCAGTCCCACCTGACGCAACCAGCCCGTTTGACGGCACCACCGTATCAAACCCTTCCTCGCGCACCACGCGGCTGAACACCACATTTGCATCATCATCGACTGAGCCACCGATATTCTGCAGCACCAGCGTCTTAATCTCAGGGTTCTCGTCTATCACCTCTTCGAACGCACTGAGCGTTGTGTGGTCGATCGTGCCAGAGGCCACGATCTGATCCCCTTCGGCCCAGAAGCTGACCGGGGTGTAATCATCTGCACAGCCCGCCAGCAGCAGTATTGCAGCAAGATATGAAAGTCTAAGGGTCATTGTGATCTCGTGTCCGTTTATACCCTATTGCCGGGGCGGTCGGGCCTTGTAAACCGGCAACTGCCAGCCAAACAGCAGCGATCCCGCCCGCAGCGCCCAGCAGACCAAGGCGCATAGCCCCAGCGCAAGCAAGCCGTCCAGCCCAAGGCGGGTGGCAAAGACCGCAGTTATAGCCCCGGCAAAGGCGCAAGAGACATAGAGCTCGCCTTGTTTCAGCACCAGAGGCACCTCATTGCAGACCACATCGCGCATCAACCCGCCCAGACAGCCCGTGGTCACACCCATCAGCACCACGATGATGCCGGATTGGCCGAGCGACAGCGCCGCGCCAGTGCCTGCTGCCACCGCGATGGACAAGGCGAAACTGTCCAGCCAGACCAGCAGATTGTAGCGGCTCTCTACCAGATGCGCGGTGAAGAAGATCAGAACTGCAGCCCCGCAGGCGATCAGGATGTAGTCGGGTTGCCCAACCCAGAACACCGGATGCCGATCCAGCAGCACGTCGCGCACCGTGCCACCGCCCACGGCCGTCAAGCAGGCGATAAAGGCAAACCCCACCAGATCCAGCTGCGCCCGGCTGGCCACCAGCGCTCCGGTCAGTGCAAAAACCAGAACCGAGGCGTAATCCAGCAGGGCAAGACCGCTCACGCCTGCTCTTTCTTGGGCTTGAAGGGGGCCATGCCCGCGCGGGCCAATTCGTCGGCGCGTTCGTTCTCGGGATGGCCCGCATGGCCCTTGACCCATTCCCATGTCACGTCATGGCGCTGCGCGGCCTCGTCCAGCCGCTGCCACAGATCGACATTCTTGACCGGCTTCTTGTTCGAGGTCTTCCAGCCATTCCGCTTCCACCCGAATATCCAGCCCGTCACGCCGTTCTTCACGTAGGCGCTGTCGGTGACGATGGTGATCGTTGAAGCCCGCTCCAACGTCTGCAACGCGCTGATCGCGGCCAGCAGTTCCATCCGGTTGTTTGTTGTCTCGGCTTCGCCACCGCTCAACTCGCGCTCTTTCAGGACGGTCTCGCCCTCCATTGCGCGCAGCAGAACGCCCCAGCCGCCGGGGCCGGGATTTCCGGAACAGGCGCCATCGGTATAGGCAAACAAATCAGGCATGAGCAAACACCAGAATGAACCCGTCGTAAGACCCGGCCAACCCCTTGCCCATCCCCCGCACAGCGCGATCAATGGTGAAGCCAGCAGTGGTCAGGGCGTCCTCAATCTCGGGCTGAGTGTAATAGGTGTAATAACGATCAAGATCATCGCGATGTTCACCCGTACCCAGTTTCATTCCCAGAAATAACTGGCCACCGGGTTTTAGTGCGGTATGGATCGCGCTCAGGTGACGCGGGAAATCAGCGCGCGGGGCATGCAGCAGCGAGAAACTGGCATAAACCCCGTCATAGGCGGCGACTTCGGTGACATCATCGAACGTGCCCAGATGGGCATCGACACCATTACTGCGCGCGTGTTCGACAAAGGCAGGCGTGGCATCCAGTGCCCGGACCTTCAGCCCTTGTCGCATCAGAAACGCACTGTCCGATCCGGGGCCCGAGCCCAAATCCAACACATAGCCACCCTTACCAACCGCATCCGCAAAGGCCTGCCGTGCTTCAAGCTGTTCGGCGGGCAGGGGCATGCTCAGATAGTCTGAGACCCGAGTGGTATAGGCGTCGATTGTCCGTTTATCAGTCACAGGTAAACTCCCACCGCAAGACAGGCCAGCACGACCGCCGTCAAAAGCATGCGCAGCCGCATCCACCAGACCGGGGTCAGCCGCCAGTAGGCGAAGATTGCATCCAGCACAAGCAAGCCAGCAAAGCCCCACATCAGGTTCGTGCCAGCAGTCACCGGGCCGCCGCCGGTCTTAAAGAAGGCCCACAGTGCGGGCAGCACGGACAATGTGTAACACGTCGCCGCCTTGCTGCCCGAGGTCTTGGTGGCAAAGCCCCAAAGAACGCCAGACATAAAGCTCAGGATCACCGAGCCATAGAACAACTGAACATAGGGCCCCACGAACCGCGATCCCAGCGCCTGTCGGCCCCAGTCGTTCAGATCGCCGTTCAGATAGGTCAGCGCGCCCCAGATAAACGGTATCAGACCCGCCAGCCCAAGAACCAGCGGCGCGCGGGGGATACCGCTCATGCCGGTTCCCGCAACACGCGAGGGACTTTGAATTCGACGTTTTCAACGGCGGTTTCAACCATCTCGACGGTGACGTCATAGTGATCGCGGAACGCGTCGATCACCTCATTCACCAGCACCTCGGGGGCCGAGGCCCCGGCGGTGATGGCGACGGTTGAAATGCCTTCCAATGCGCGCCAGTCGATCTCGGTCGCGCGCTGCACCAATTGCGCATAGTCGCAGCCCGCGCGCGAGGCGACTTCGACCAGACGCCGTGAATTCGATGAATTTGGCGCGCCCACCACCAACAAAGCATCCGCTTTCGGGGCCACAGCCTTCACCGCCTCTTGCCGGTTGGTGGTGGCATAGCAGATGTCTTCTTTATGCGGCCCGACAATGGCGGGGAACCGCGCCTCAAGCGCAGCAATGATATCCTTGGTGTCATCCACCGACAGCGTGGTTTGCGTGACAAAGGCCAGCTTTTCGGGATTGCGAACGGCGACCTCGGCGACATCCTCAACCGTTTCCACGAGCAGCACTTCGCCCTCGGGCAGTTGCCCCATGGTGCCGACGGTTTCGGGGTGGCCCTTGTGGCCGATCATGATCATCTGCAGCCCCGCATCCGCATGGCGCTGCGCCTCCACATGCACCTTGGACACCAACGGGCAGGTGGCGTCGACATAGATCATCTCACGCCGGGCAGCGGTGGCGGGTACGGATTTGGGTACGCCATGGGCGGAAAAGATCACCGGGCGGTCATCGGGGCATTCGTCCAGTTCCTCGACAAACACCGCACCTTTGGCGCGCAAACCGTCGACCACGAACTTGTTGTGAACGATTTCATGGCGCACATAGACCGGCGCACCCCATTTCTGCAGGGCCATCTCAACGATCTTGATGGCCCGGTCCACTCCGGCGCAAAATCCGCGCGGTGCGGCGAGATATAGTGTCAGCGGCGGCTTGGTCATTGGGCGGTCTCCTTGCCCACGACAATTAGGTCTTTTCATTGCCATGGTCCAGACAGCAGCGCGTCATTTACCTGACATGAATCGCTGCTAACCAAAGGGTGTTTTTAGCACCTATCCCTTTAAAAGATGTGCGGCCAGGGCTTCTGGCCCTGGCCGCACTTAATTTCAACAAACCCCGGTTGGTGAGTGGCGGGGTTTGATATGGGTCAGTGCCCGCCGGCAGCCGCAACGCTGCGGGGTTCAGCGGGCATTTCACGCGGAGGGCGGCCGATCACGTCGCGCAGGTCCTCCAGCTCGATAAAGTTGTCGGCCTGACGGCGCAGCTCGTCCGAGATCATCGGCGGCTGGCTGCGAATGGTCGACACGACCGATACGCGCACGCCCTGACGCTGCAGGCTGGCAATCAGCGGGCGGAAATCCCCATCGCCCGAAAACAGCACGATATGATCAACACGCGGTGCCAGTTCCATGGCATCGACAGTCAGCTCGATATCCATGTTTCCTTTGACCTTGCGACGACCCATGCTGTCGGTGTATTCCTTGGCCGGTTTGGTGACCATGGTGAAGCCGTTGTAATGCAGCCAGTCCACCAGGGGCCGGATAGGGGAATACTCGTCATTTTCCAGTAGCGCTGTGTAGTAGAAAGCTCTAAGCAGTTTGCCTCTGCGCATGAATTCCTGACGCAGCAACTTGTAGTCGATGTCAAACCCCAGTGCTTTGGCGGCTGCATAAAGATTCGAGCCGTCGATGAACAGCGCTAGCCGTTCGTCTTTGTAAAACATAAAAATGGTCCTTCCGGTATAAGCCACCGCACCGTGGGTTCCGTGAGTGATAAAGTAATTGGTCAGCGCAATGGTGACCTTAAAATAGGCCTTTTGGCTTACATCGCAAGCATTCTCTGAGCGGAATATGGGGTTAAAAGTGGACAAATCATTGTCAAAAGCTGTCATCGCGCTGGGCGCAAATCTCAGTCTGAGAGGGAATGGACCCAAGGTGACACTTGAGCAGTCGCTCACGGCCATGGCCGATGCAGGTCTGGTGATTCGCGCTACAAGCCGGTATTTTGCCACCCCGTGCTTTCCCGCAGGTGCCGGGCCAGACTATGTGAATGCCGCAGTTTTGATCGAAACGGACCTGACCCCGCATGAGGTTCTGAACATACTCCACCGCATCGAACACGATTTCGAACGCGCCCGCGAACAGCGTTGGGGGATGCGGACGCTCGATCTTGATCTGGTCTGTTGGGACGACTTGGTGCTTCCGAATGACACCGCATATCACCGCTGGCTGACCCTTCCGCCCGAAGATCAGATCAAATCCGCGCCCGAACAATTAATCCTGCCCCATCCGCGCCTGCAGGACCGTGCCTTTGTGCTGGTTCCCATGGCCGATGTCGCGCCCGATTGGCACCATCCTGTGCTGGGTCAGACAGTGACACAGATGGTTGCCGCGCTGCCGCCCGGCGATGTGGCCGAAGTCACACCGCTGTGATCCTCGCATTTGCGGCATTTCCTGCTTGTCAAGGCGGGGATTCGCGCTTAGATAAACCCCTTCTTGCCACGGATTCATTTACGGAGAGCGCCTCATGGCCCGCGTTACGGTCGAAGATTGTGTAGACAAGGTCCCGAACCGGTTCGAACTGGTGATGCTTGCAGCCCACCGGGCGCGCGAGATTTCTGCCGGTGGCCCGATCACCGTTGACCGCGACAACGACAAGAACCCCGTTGTCTCGCTGCGCGAAATAGCCGACGAAACCCAAAGCGCCGATGAGCTGCGCGAGCGTTTGATCGAGGCCAACCAGACCCAGATCGAGGTTGATGAGCCCGAAGAAGATCAGATGGCCCTATTGATGGGCGCAGAGTCCGACAAACCTGCGGATGATGACATGTCCGAGGAAAAACTCCTGCGCGCTCTGATGGAGGCCCAGGGCCAGGGGTAAACCCCAGCGACAAAGGTGCGGACCGGATGATTTCAGAAGAAGACCTGATTGCGCTGGTCCGCAATTACAATCCCAAGACAAATGCCGACCGCATCTCACGGGCCTATGAATTTGGCCAGCAGATGCATGACGGGCAGTTCCGCCATTCCGGCGAGCCCTATTTCTCGCACCCCGTTGCCGTTGCCGCGATCCTGACTGAACAGCGTCTGGATGATGCGACCATCATAACGGCCCTGCTGCACGACACGATCGAAGACACCAAAGCCAGCTATGGCAAGGTGGCCGAACTGTTCGGGGACGAAGTTGCCAAGTTGGTCGATGGCGTCACCAAGCTGACTAATCTGCAGCTGTCCAGCCGTGAGACCAAACAAGCCGAAAACTTCCGCAAGCTGTTCATGGCCATGTCCAAGGACCTGCGGGTCATTCTGGTCAAGCTCGCCGACCGTCTGCACAACATGCGCACGATTAAGGCGATGCGCCCCGAAAAGCAGGTACAAAAAGCGCGCGAGACGATGGATATCTACGCGCCGCTTGCGGGTCGGATGGGGATGCAATGGATGCGCGAGGAGCTCGAAGACCTCGCCTTCCGTGTCCTGAATCCCGAAGGCCGCCAATCGATTATTCGGCGCTTTATCACTTTGCAGCGCGAAACCGGTGATGTGATCCACCGGATCACTGGCGACATGCGGCATGAGCTGGAAAAGGCCGGCATCGAGGCCGAGGTGTTTGGCCGCGCCAAGAAACCCTATTCGATCTGGCGCAAGATGCAGGAGAAGGATCAGGGTTTCTCGCGCCTGTCCGACATCTACGGCTTCCGAATCATCACCGGGTCCGAGGAAGACTGCTATCGCACCCTTGGCGCGATCCACCAGCGCTGGCGCGCGGTGCCGGGGCGGTTCAAGGACTATATCAGCCAGCCGAAATCCAACGGATACCGCTCAATCCACACCACAGTGTCAGGGCGCGATGGCAAACGGGTCGAGGTGCAGATCCGCACCCGCCAGATGCATGACGTGGCTGAAACTGGCGTGGCGGCGCACTGGTCCTATCGCGATGGTGTGCGTACCGAAAACCCCTTTGCGGTTGATCCGGCCAAGTGGATTTCGAACCTGACTGAGCAGTTCGACAACGAAGAGGATCACGAGGACTTCCTCGAAGCCGTCAAGCTTGAGATGTATTCGGATCAGGTGTTCTGCTTCACACCCAAGGGTGACGTGGTGAAACTGCCGCGCGGGGCGACGCCGATCGATTTCGCCTATGCGATCCACACCCGTATCGGCCATGCTTGCGTAGGGGCCAAGGTTGACGGCATTCGCGTTCCGCTTTGGACGCGGCTCAAGAACGGGCAATCGGTGGATATCATCACCGCTGATGGCCAGATGCCGCAGGTCACATGGCTTGAGATTGCGGTAACCGGCAAAGCCCGCACCTCAATCCGTCGTGCGCTGCGCGAGGTTGACCGCGAGCGTTTCATCAAGCTGGGCAAGGAACTGGCCCGTGCAGGCTTTGAAAACCTTGGCCGCAAGGCCACCGACAAGGCGCTCGACACCGCCGCCAAGCACCTGCGCCTGAAAGATCGCCAAGAATTGCTGGCCCGTCTGGGCAGTGCCGAACTGACCGCCCATGAGGTGGTCGAGGCCGTGTATCCCGAGCTGACCAAGGATGATGGCGATGCCATCTCGCCTCGACGCGCGGTGATCGGGCTTGAACCGGGCCAGAAGTTTGACCGTGCGCCCTGCTGTCAGCCGCTGCCGGGCGAACGCATCGTTGGCATCACCTATCGCGGCAAGGGCGTTGAGGTGCACGCCATCGACTGCGACCGCCTGTCCGAGTTTGAAGACGAACCCGAACGCTGGGTCGACTTGCACTGGCATGCAGGCACGCACCCCGCCGTCTATGGCGCGACGCTTGATCTGACCATCGGCAATGATGCCGGGGTACTGGGGCGTATTTGCACATTGATTGGCGAGAAAAAGGCCAATATCTCGAACCTCGAATTCATTGACCGCAAACCGGATTTTTACCGCCTGATGATCAATGTCGAGCTGCGCGATCTTGAACAGCTGCATTCGCTGATGCTGATGCTTGAGGCCGAGAGCGATGTGGCCGCGGTCGAACGGTACCGGGAAAGCAAGAAACCCGCCGTCGCGGTTGGCTGAGAAGGGGTGATCACGAGTGGTTTTCAAGCGCCGAGATCGCCGCTCAGCTGTCCAAGTCGCGTCCGAATTCGTTTATCCGCGCGGCGGCTGGACCCGCGCCTTTCATTACGTCAAGCACCGGGTCCGTCGCCTGCCTGACAGCCCCGAACGGATCGCGCGGGGCATCGGGGCAGGGGTGTTCGCAGCCTTCACCCCGTTTTATGGCCTGCATTTCGTGGTCGCCGCCGTGCTGGCCCGCCTGATCAACGGCAATATCCTGGCCGCGCTCAGCGGCACTTTCTTTGGCAACCCATTGACCTATGTGCCGATTGGCGTGGTCAGCCTGCAAACCGGGCATTTCCTGCTGGGCAGCAAGTACCGCAAGCATGACACCGACGGTCTGATGGGGAAATTTGCCGATGCGATGGGAGATCTCAAGGACAATTGCATTGCAATCTTTACGGATCGCACGGCCGACTGGCACGGGCTCAGCCGGTTCTATGATGATGTGTTCTTTCCTTACATGGTGGGCGGGATCATTCCCGGTATCGTGGCCGGAGCGATATGCGGCTATCTCAGCCTGCCGCTTATTCGCACCTATCAACAGCGCCGCCGTGCCCGGATCAAAGCGAAATTTGAACAAATCAAACGCCTTGCGCAGGCAGAGGCTGACGTTCCCCCAACAAAACCACTAGGCTCGGCCTCAGGGACAATGAAGGATTCGAAAGATGTCTGACAACCATTTGCGTCTGGGTGTGAATATCGACCATGTGGCCACGATCCGCAACGCGCGCGGCGGGGCCTATCCTGACCCGATCCGCGCCGCGAAACTGGCCGAAGAGGCCGGGGCTGATGGCATCACCGCCCATCTGCGCGAAGACCGTCGCCATATCCTGGACGCCGATATCGAAGGGCTGATGGAGGCGCTGACCGTACCGCTGAACTTTGAGATGGCCGCGACGGACGAGATGCAGAAAATTGCCCTGCGTCACAAGCCGCACGCCGTCTGTATCGTCCCCGAAAAGCGCGAGGAACGCACCACCGAAGGCGGGCTCGAAGTCGCACGCGAGGAAAACAAGCTGGCCCATTATATCGCGCCCTTGCGCGAGGCGGGCTGCCGTGTGTCGATCTTCATCGCTGCTGATCAGCGCCAGATCGATGCCGCCCACCGCATCGGGGCCGAGGTGATCGAGCTGCACACTGGCGCCTATTGCGACTTCCACGCTGAAGGCAAACTGGACGAAGCCGCGCGCGAGCTGGACGCCCTGCGCGAAATGTCCGCCTATGCCCATTCGCTTGGGTTGGAAGTCCACGCAGGCCACGGGCTGACCTATGACACCGTGCAGCCTGTCGCCGCCTTCCCCGAAGTGCGAGAGCTGAATATCGGCCATTTCCTGATCGGAGAATCCATCTTTCGCGGCCTCACCCCAGCCGTCCATGAAATGCGCCGCCTGATGGATGAGGCGCGGGGATGATCGACCTTACTTCGCTTGCTGTCACGGCGCTGGCTTTCTTTGTGGTCGCGGTCTCGCCCGGTCCCGCGAATATCTCCAACGCCGCCATTGCAATGAGCTTCGGGCGCAAGACCAGCCTCATCTACGGAGTGGGTTTGTCCTGCGGTCTGGTCTTCTGGGGTCTGGTCGCCGCCAGCGGCATGGGCGCGGTGCTGCAAAGCTCGCTTTATGTCCTGATGGTGCTCAAGGTGCTGGGTGGGCTCTACCTGCTGTGGCTGGCATGGCAATCGGGCCGGTCCGCCATGCAACCCGACGCGGCCAATGTGGCGGTGCCGGCCAATGGAAAATGGTTCTGGCGCGGGCTGGTCCTTAACCTCTCGAACCCGAAATCGGTGATCGCATGGATGGCGGCCCTGTCGGTTGGCCTCGGCCCGGATGACGGGTTGCTGTCGGTCGCCGCCGCCACCCTGATCTGCATCGCTGCAGGTTTTCTCAACAATTTCCTCTATTCGATGCTGTTCTCGGTCAGCGGCATGATGGCAGGATACCGCCGCTTCCGACGCTGGATCGACGGGGTTGTCGCTGGGTTGTTTGCAGTTGCAGGCCTCGGCCTTATCAAATCGGCCGTCTCGCGATGATCACCACCGGTTTCATAGCAATCTGGATCGCTTGGCTCATGGCAGGGGGCTCCCCGGGGCCCGCTACGATGGGTATCGCAGGCACTGCGATTAACGAAGGCCGTACCGCCGGGCTCGCGTTTGCGCTGGGCATCTGCGCGGGCTCCGCTGCGTGGGGCATCGCTGCTGCGTTGGGGTTGTCTGCCATCATGCTCGCCAATGTCTGGGTGTTCGAGGTGATCCGATATATCGGCGTCGCCTATCTGGGCTGGCTGGCGTTCAAGGCGCTGCGCCGGGCGCTGTCCTCGGATGAGGTCGCGCTGGGCAATCCGGTCACCGGCTCGCTTGGGACTATCTTTGCCAAGGGTGCTGCGATCCACCTGACCAACCCCAAGGCGATCCTCAGCTGGGGCTCGATCTACGCCATCGTCGCCCCCAACGATGCCAGCCTTGCCATGCTGCTGGGCTATTTCGCCATGCTCTACGCGGGTTCGCTGCTGATCTTCATCGGATACGCTTTCCTGTTTTCGTCCGCCCGCATGGTCAACGCCTATCGCCGCGCCCGCCGCTGGTTTGATTTTGCCTTCGCCGGTTTCTTCGGCGTGGCCAGCTACAAAATTTTCACGGTGAGGTTGTCATGAAGGCAATTACATATCGCGGTTTTGGTCCCGCATCCGACGTTCTCGAACTAACCGACATGCCCACGCCCGATCCCGCACCGGGCGAGGTGCTGGTGCGCGTCCATGCCAGCGGTATCAACCCCTCCGACGTCAAGCTGCGCGGCGGCGCGCGTCCGGGCGCGGTGATGCAATTCCCGGTGATCACCCCCCACTCGGACGGGGCAGGGGTAATCGAGGCGGTTGGCGACGGTATCGATCCGGCCCGCGTGGGTGAGCGTGTGTGGATCTGGAACGGCCAATGGCAACGCGCGTTTGGCACCGGGGCCGAATACATCGCGCTGCCCGCTGATCAGGCGGTACACCTGCCCGACACGACCAGCTTCGCCGAAGGGGCCTGTTTCGGCATCCCCGCCATGACGGCGTGGTATGCGCTCTATGCCGATGGCCCGATCTCTGACCAGACCGTTCTGGTCACTGGCGGTGCGGGTACGGTCGGACGCTATGCCTGCCAGATGGCAGCCCTGGGCGGCACGCGCGTGATAACCACCGTCAGTTCCGAGGAGAAGGCCACCCATTCCGGCGCGGATGAATGGATCAACTACCGCGCGCAAGACGTGACCGACGCCGTCATGGATATGACAGATGGCGCAGGCGTCGATCGCATTGTCGAGGTCGATTTTGCCGCCAATCAAGCCGCTTCGCTTGCACTGATCCGCCCCGGCGGCACCATCGCCAGTTACGCCTCGGCCTCACAAATGACGCCTCAGCTGGATTTCTATGGTTTCATGTTCAAGAACATCCGCTTGCACATGCTGATCGTCTACCAGCTCGACTCCGCCGCCCGCCGTCGCGGCGAGGCGCAGTTGGGTGAGTGGCTGGAACAAGGCGCACTGTCTCACGCCGTTGTCCCCGGCGGAAACCTCAGCGACGCGGCCACCGCCCACCAGATGGTTGAGACTGGACAAAAACTGGGCACCGTGGTGTTGGAGGTTTGATGTGATCCTCGGCATAGGCACCGACCTCGCCAATATCGAACGCATTCAAGGCACGCTCGACCGGTTCGGCGACCGGTTCCGCAACCGCGTCTTTACCGAGACCGAGCAAAGCAAGGCCGAACGCCGCCACGATACCGCAGGCACCTATGCCAAACGCTGGGCCGCGAAAGAGGCTTGTTCAAAAGCCCTAGGCACCGGTCTGCGCATGGGCATCGCGTGGAAGGATATGGCGGTGACCAACTTGCGCACGGGCCAGCCCGTCATGCATGTCACCGGCTGGGCCGCCGAGCGTCTGAAGGAAATGACCCCAGAAGGTCATGAGGCGATCATCCACGTCACCCTGACCGATGATCACCCCTGGGCGCAGGCCTTTGTGGTGATCGAGGCCCGCCCGCTCCAAGAAGCGCCCGCGCAGCCTTGACTTGCCCCCAACTGACCCGCATGTAGCACCCCAACCACGCAGAGACTGGAGAGAGCAGTATGGCCGAGGAAGCCAAATCCGGAAACGCCATTTGGGAGACGATCAAAACCATCGTCTATGCCCTGCTGATCGCGGGCATTTTCCGCACCCTGTTCTTTCAGCCGTTCTGGATTCCTTCCGGCTCTATGAAGCAAACCCTGCTGATCGGGGATTTCCTCTTCGTCAACAAGATGGCCTATGGCTATTCCTATGCCTCGTGCCCCAGCCTCATTATCCCCAGCGTTGGCCTCAACATCGATGCCGAAGACATCTGCGGCTGGATGCAAAGCGATGATAACTCGCGTCTGATCGGCGGCGACCCTGAACGCGGCGATGTCATCGTCTTCCGCCATCCGGTCACAGGCCGCGACTATATCAAGCGCCTGATCGGACTACCGGGTGATCGTATCCAGATCCGTGAAGGCCAAATCATCCTGAACGACACTCCTGTGCCGCAGCAACCCGACGGTGTGTTCACCGAAGTTGCCGAACCGCAGGGCCCGCAAGGCCTGCGACCGCGCTGTTCCAATGGCCCGGTCGGGATCGGTGGCGTTTGCGAAAAGAACCGCCTGATCGAGACCCTGCCAAATGGCGTGTCCTACGACGTGTTGAACATCGGCAATCAGGGGTCCGACAATACCGGGGTCTATACCGTACCCGAGGGCCACTATTTCTTCATGGGCGATAACCGTGACAACTCGGCCGACAGCCGCTTGCCGCAATCCGCCGGTGGCGTGGGCTATGTACCCTACGAAAACCTGATCGGTCGTGCCGACCGGATCATGTTCTCGTCTGCTGGCCGCTCGATGCTGTTCTTCTGGACTTGGCGCAGTGATCGCTTCTTCAAGGCGGTCAATTGAAGCTATCGGCTGAGATAAAAGCGTTCCAGCAACGTCTGGGATATGAATTTTCGGACCCTGAGTTGCTGGTGCGTGCACTGACCCATGGGTCCGTCTCTTCCGCCACACGCCCCGACAACCAGCGCCTCGAATTTCTGGGCGACCGGGTGCTGGGCCTTGTTATGGCCACCGCACTGCTGGAGGCAGACAAAAAAGCCTCCGAAGGGCAACTGGCCCCCCGGTTCAACGCGCTGGTCCGCAAAGAGGCCTGCGCCGACGTCGCCCGCCAGATCGATCTGGGCGCGGTGCTGAAATTGGGCCGGTCCGAGATGCTGTCAGGTGGCCGCCGCAAACAGGCCCTGTTGGGTGATGCAATGGAGGCGGTCATCGCCGCCATCTACCGCGACGCAGGGTTCGAGGCCGCCCGCGATGTCATCCTCGCCCTCTGGGGCGACCGTATCCACAAGGTCGAGGCTGACGCGCGCGATGCCAAAACCTCGCTTCAGGAATGGGCGCAGGCCCGCGGTCAGAAACCCCCTGCATATGTCGAGGTCAAACGCACCGGCCCCGACCACGCTCCGATCTTCACCATCGCCGCGCGCCTGCAGGACGGGACCGAGGCGCAGGCCACCGCAGGGTCCAAGCGACAAGCCGAGCAAGCTGCGGCAAAGGCGTTGTTGGAACAGTTGTCTTGATCCGTTTTGCGGCCAGATCATGAAGATCAGACCCGCCCAGAAATCCGATGCCGCCAGCCTCGCAGCCTTGTCGATTGAGGTCTGGATCGGAACCTACCTAAAGCGTGGTGTGAATTCCTTCTTTGCCGAATTTGCACTGTCCGAGTTCACCACTGCCCGGTTCGAAGCCATATTGGAGGAAGGCCAAGATCTCCTGATGGTCTCTGAAAACGAAGGCGGGATCGACGGCTATATTCGGCTTGCGGAAAATCGCATCGCACCTGTGGACGGGCTTTCTGACCTGGAGATCGTGACGTTCTACGTCCAGCCCCGCCATCATGGTAAAGGCATCGGCTCAGCGCTGCTCGACATCGCAATTGACTACATGCGTGAAAAACGGCGCCCGTCGATTTGGCTGACAACCAATTCTGAAAACACGCCCGCAATCGAATTCTATCTAGCTAAAGGGTTCCGGCAGGTTGGTGTCACGGATTTTCGCATCGGAGATCAAGCCTATCCGAACCATATACTTGCGCTGCACCCTTCGACTTAGCCGCGCGATCAAACCCGACCAGCCCGGCCGTCGCCCGCGCTGGCTAAGTTGGCAGCTACGCCCTAAAGCTCACGGACTGGTCTTTGCCCACCGGCATCCGCTATGCGACAAATGCCTCTGGCCCGTCCGTGCATTCTGCTATAGGGGTGCGCACTTGCAAACAGGATCGCAGGACACATGAGCACACGCGCCGGATTTATCGCCCTGATCGGAGAGCCCAACGCAGGCAAATCCACCCTTTTGAACCGCATGGTCGGGGCCAAGGTCTCGATCGTGACGCACAAGGTGCAGACCACCCGTGCCCGCATCCGCGGCGTCGCGATGGAGGGCGATGCGCAACTGGTCTTCGTTGACACGCCGGGCCTGTTCAAACCCCGCCGTCGCCTGGACCGCGCTATGGTCGCCGCCGCATGGGGCGGAGCCGCCGACGCGGATGTGGTCGTCCTGATGGTCGAGGCGCATCGTGGCATCACCGAAGGGGTCGAACGCATCCTCGAAGGCCTGGAAGAGATCGGGCAGGGCCGCACTATCGCTCTCGCGATCAACAAGATCGACAAGGTGCCCTCCGAGAAGCTACTGGCGCTCACCAGCGACCTGAACGGGCGTTATCCCTTTGCCGAGACCTTCATGATCTCGGCCGAAAAAGGCCACGGCGTCGATGATCTGCGCAAGTGGCTGGCTTCGGAACTGCCCGAAGGACCGTGGCTTTACCCCGAAGATCAGATCGCCGATCTGCCCCTGCGCATGATCGCCGCCGAGATGACGCGCGAGAAACTGACACTGCGACTGCATCAGGAACTGCCCTATCAGCTGACCGTCGAGACCGAGAACTGGGAAGAGCGCAAGGACGGCTCCGCCAAAATCGATCAGGTCATCTATGTCATGCGCGATGGCCACAAAGGCATCGTGCTGGGCAAACGCGGAGAAACCATCAAAGCCGTCAGCCAGGCCGCGCGGGCGGAGCTGGAAGAGTTCCTTGACCGAAAGATTCACCTGTTCCTGCAGGTGAAAGTCCGGCCCAACTGGCTGGAGGAATCCGAGCGCTACTCGGAAATGGGTCTGGATTTCAAAGACGGCAACGCATGACCCGGGCCAAGAATTTTCGTCGAAAATTCTCAACCCCTGCGGCTAGGTCAGTGCCATGACCCGGCTGACCGCAGAATTCTGGGTGCATGCCTATCTTGCGCGGCTCCGGTTTCAGGAAATACCTGCCTTTGTGGTGGCTCATGGTGATGACACTGCAGGCGCGGTGTTGATCAAACTCAACACGCTCGATGGGCGGGCCATGGCCTTTCAGCGCAGCTTTGATCTGATGAGTGGTGAACGTAAGTGGGTTGAACTTTCATCCGGCGATGAGCCCGATGTCGATGCCGCCATCCAACGCCAGCGCAGCTTTGATCCAGACCTCTGGGTGATCGAGGTGGAAGACCGGCAGGGCCGGCATCTACTGGGTGAAGAGGGGCTTGAATAGCAGAGAGGTCTTGGACCCTCGGGCCAAAGCGACTATTTTGTCGGCGATCCGGCCAGTAAGAACCGGCCATTCTACCAAGACCCTAAGACCCAGAGGTGATGTCGTGGCTGAAACGCTTGCTGAGAAACTGGAAAAGTCGGAACTTGGCCATTGGATGCAGCGCTTCGAAGGCTTCATGGTCTTCATCGGCGTTGTTGGCCCCTTCGCAACGCTGCCACAACTGATCAAGCTCTACTTCACCCATTCCGAACATGCGACCGGCCAGTCGCTGTTGTCCTGGTCGCTTTACGCGGCACTGTCGCTTCTATGGTTCGCCTATGGGTTGGTGGTCGGCAAGTTGCCCATCTATGTGGGCAACGGTATCTCGATGGTGCTGAACCTACTGATGGTTATCGGCATTCTGATCCACGCCGGGGTCACGTTCTGAAAGGAGCGATTATTCCGCCTCGCCGAAATAGACAAAGCTCATCTTGTTTCCATCAGGGTCGCGCGCATAAGCGCCATAGAAGTTCGGACCATATTGCGGTCGGTCACCCGGATCGCCCTCATTGGTGCCACCATTGGCAAGCGCAGCCGCATGTACATCGCGCACTTCCGCTTCGCTTTCACATAGCAGACCGACCATATTGCCATTTCCGACCGTCGCCGTTTCCTTGTCAAAAGGCGTTGCAACCCACATGGTGCCGCCCCCACGTAGCTCATAGCAGACAGCATGGGGCATGTATTCGGCGATGACCTTGCCGCCGATTTGGGGCACAACCGCGTCGTAATAGCTGCGTGCTTTGGTGACGTCATTCGAGCCGATCATGACATAGTTAAGAGACATATCTGAAATCCCAGCAATAAGAACATAAAGAGAACATTAGCCGCTGAATACGTTTCGCGCAACTGGATTCTTCCCTAGGCCTAACCGGTCCAAATTGTAGCTTGAACCCGCAACAGCCATAAGATTTGCTGCATGTATATCTGATGACTAACGGGGCCAAACTTGGACTGGCGCGATCACGGCATACTTCTGACCTCTCGCCGCCATGGGGAAACGGCAGCGATTATCGAGGTCTTTACCGAAGCCCATGGCCGTCATGCCGGCATCGTGCGGGGGGGGACCAGCCGCAAGATCGCCCCGATCCTGCAACCGGGCGCACAACTCGATGTGCTCTGGCGCGCGCGGCTTGAGGAACATCTGGGCAGCTTTCAGGTCGAACCGCTGCGATCCCGTGCGGCGGCTGCGTTTTCCGGACGGCTGGCGCTGGCCGGGCTGAACGCTGTTGTGGCCCTGCTGTCCTTCTGCCTGCCCGAACGCGAACCGCATCCTTCGATCTATAAGCAGACTGAACAGTTGATGGACCTATTGGGGCAGGATGAGGTCTGGCCACTTGCCTATCTGCGCTGGGAACTGGCCCTGCTGGAAGAGCTGGGATTTGGCCTCGATCTCTCGGCCTGCGCCGTAACGGGCGCGACCGAGGGGTTGATCTATGTCTCCCCCAAAACAGGCCGCGCGGTCAGTGCAACCGGGGCAGGAGAGTGGGCCGACAAGGTGCTGCCCCTGCCGCCTTGCCTGCGTGGCGAAGGCGCAGCCCCGGATGCCGAAATCGCCGATGCACTGCGGACAACTGGATATTTTCTGGAAAACCATCTGGCCCCTTCGCTGGGCCACACGCCGCTGCCCGATGCGCGGGCGCGGTTTGTAGCGCAGTTTATTCGACGGCTTTGAACACCATCTCGTGCCCGTCCTCATTGCGCAGGATCAGCACATCGCCCGAAACCTCGGACTGGGTCATCGCCATCAGCGCGGCGAAATAAAACCCCTCGGCTTCAAGCCCGGCGCAGGCAGCGCGGGTTGCGGTAAGGTCGGCAATCTCGAACCACGGATAGGGCGCGTTCAGTTTGCCAGAATAGGTGTTGCAGGGCGCGTTGCCTTCGATCCGACCCTCCTCAGGAAAGCGTAGCAGGGCACTGGCTTCAAAGGGTTGCCCGTCAATTTCTTGCAGTGCCCATGTCTGATCCGCGGCGCCATAGGCGGCGACGGTTTCATCCTTGTCACATTGGAACAGCGCCACAAGGGGCAGGATCAGGGCCAGACGTAACATCGCAATATCCTGTCAGTAAGGGTTCACGCCGGTGATCAGTTCTTCACGCACCTCAAGGCGCGGTCGCCAGTTGTATTTTGTATCTTCGCGCACGGGTGCCCAATACAACATCCCGCTGTTGCGCCACGGGTCAAGGATGATCCCGTCATACATCGAATCCCCTTTGGCGCTGATCAGGGCTGAGTGATGGATGATCCGAAACGCGGTGGGCGGCGAGGTGACCCAATGCAGGTCCAGCGTGCGAAAGTTTTCCTGCTTCAGCCGCGTGGTCATCGCTTGCGCCCAGTCATTGCACAGGCCTTTTTCGCGAAAGCCGTTGATGACCTTTGCGTTGTGAATGATCGCCGGGTCGGTGACGTTCCACTCCTGCTTGAGCTGGCTGGAATAGGCATATGAAATCTCGGCCGCTCGCCGTGCCTCGGCCGGATCGACCTTTGGGTCGAGCTGTTGGATCGCCTGCGCCAGCTGGTCCACATCGTCAGGGCCTGTGACCGGGGCCATGGCACATCCGGCAAGGACCAGACAGGTCGCCAGGATTGAGAAAATGATCTTCACGCGATTCTCCTTTGACCAGCACGAGGGGCTGGTTTCGGTTGAGGCCGTTTAACCGATTTCCTCCCCCGATCCGAGGGGGAAGTTTCGCCCATTGCACCGCAAAAAATGTTGTACAACTCGGAAGATCCGCGTCCAAAGTCAGTACAACACGGAAGAAAAAGAAAACCCGGCGCGAGGCCGGGTTCAGTTGGGGAAGTTGCTTCGGTCCGGACGTCAACCCAGCAAGCGACGCGCGATAACCTGTGCCTGAATCTCAGCCGCACCTTCAAAGATGTTCAGAATACGCGCATCACACAGCACGCGGCTGATCTTGTATTCCAAGGCAAACCCGTTGCCGCCATGAATCTGCAACCCGTTATCCGCAGCGGCCCAAGCGACCCGCGCACCCAAAAGTTTGGCCATTCCGGCCTCAAGGTCACAGCGCTGGCCATGGTCTTTTTCCCATGCAGAATAATAGGTTAGCTGTCGCGCGATCATAATTTCAACCGTCATCATCGCCAGTTTGCCTGACACGCGTGGGAAGTTGATTATCGCTTTGCCAAACTGCTTACGGTCCTGCGCATATTGCAAGGCGATGTCCAAAGCGCTCTGTGCCACTCCGATGGCGCGAGCCGCCGTCTGGATGCGCGCAGACTCGAAGGTTTCCATTAACTGCTTGAAACCTTTACCTTCTTCGCCACCCAGCAGGTTTTCACCCTTCACCTCAAAACCGTCAAACCCCAGCTCATATTCCTTCATCCCGCGATAGCCCAACACCTCAATCTCACCGCCGGTCATGCCCGGAGTAGGAAAGGGTTTCTCATCGGTGCCGGGTGTCTTCTCGGCCAGGAACATCGACAATCCACGGTGATCGGTACTGTCGGGGTTGGTGCGCGCCAACAAGGTCATGACATGGGTTCGTGCGGCATGCGTAATCCATGTTTTATTGCCTGTTATCTTATAGTTACCGTCCTCATCCTTGACGGCACGTGTGCGCAGGCTGCCCAGATCAGAGCCCGTGTTTGGTTCGGTGAAAACTGCGGTGGGCAGAATTTCTCCTGATGCGATCTTGGGCAGCCAATGCGCTTTTTGTGCGTCAGTGCCGCCAGCAATGATCAGTTCAGCGGCGATCTCCGGTCGCGTACCCAAGCTCCCCACACCAATATAACCCCGTGACAGCTCTTCCGACACAACAACCATCGAGGCTTTGGACAGACCATATCCGCCGAACTCCTCGGGGATAGTCAGGCCAAAAACGCCCATTTCTGCAAGATCTTCAATGACTTCCATCGGGATTAGCTCGTCCTTCAGGTGCCACTCGTGCGCATTGGGCTCGACCTTTTCCTGCGCATAACGCCGGAACTGATCGCGGATCATCTCAAGCTCATCGTCCAGACCTGAGGCGCCGAACATGGTGGCGCCGGGCTGCTCCTGCATCAGCTCAACCAGACGGGTCCGTGCCGTCTGTGAATTGGCCTGCGCCATCAGCGTCTGAACCTCGCTGCAGTGGAATCCGGACAGGGCATCCCAACCAAGCCCAAGGTCCTGCAAACGCACAACTTCTCCTTGGTTCATGGGGATGCCGCCAGCGATCTGATGCAGGTATTCACCAAAGGCTATTTGGTGCAGCAACTGCTCCATCTCACCGAATTTACCATCGGCCTGCAGCGCCTCGGCCCAGCGTTGCATCTGTTGCAGCGACTGTTGGTAGGTTGCCAGCCACGCCAACCCATGCGCCGCCGTCTGGTGCGCTTCGATCAACGCGCCCGAGATGCGATCTTCGCTTGTTACCATGGCACGCACGGATGCGAGCGCTTTGTCGAACACCGTTTCCACAGCAGGCAAGGCAGCCGCGCTGAGTCTTAGAAGGTCGGGCAAAACCGTTTGCTGCGTCATGTTCGTCACATCCTGTCCGTCATGGGCCATGAATCACGTCCTCTGCTGGGTTGTCTGGTCATATCATGCTGCACGTGCAGCGCAACAAAAATACGAATAATGCTTCAAAATAGTTCAATAATTACCCATCCACTTTTGCAATGCAGAAAAATTTTGAAGTGATATGAAGGGCCAATGGGACTGTTTTCACTGATATCGCCACAAGAATTGTACATGGCAATGGTCGTGGCATTCGTCGCTGGCTGGGTCAAAGGCATGGTCGGGTTTGCCATGCCAATGGTGCTGGTATCGGGCCTCAGCATGATGCTGCCACCCGATCTGGCGCTGGCAGGCCTGATCCTGCCCACGCTGGTGACCAACGGTGTGCAGGCCCTGCGCGAAGGGGCACCTGCGGCGGTGGCTTCAATCCGCAAGTTCCGTGTGTTTCTGGGGGTTGGGTTGGTCTGCCTGTTGGCGAGTGCTCAGTTGATCAACATATTGTCTCCAAAGGCTTTTCTGTTGATCTTAGGTGCGCCGGTCTCGTTCTTTGCATTGGTGCAGCTGCTTGGGTTGAAGCTTACGTTGCAGGCACCGTCAATGCGGGTTGAGGCGATGGTTGGCGCGGTGGCCGGGGCGGTCGGAGGGATCTCAGGCGTGTGGGGTCCGCCCACTGTTGCATATCTGACAGCGCTGAATACGCCGAAGAAGGATCAGATGCGGGTGCAGGGTGTGATCTATGGTCTGGGGGCCGTGGCGCTTGTTGTCGCGCATACAGGATCGGGTATTTTTCGATCCGAGACGGCACTGTTTTCGGCGCTGCTGATCGTCCCGGCGGTTGCGGGGATGCGGGGTGGGCAGTTTCTGCAGGACCGCATCGATCAGGCGCAGTTCCGCAAGCTTACTTTGCTTGTGTTGCTGATTGCCGGGCTGAATCTGCTGAGACGGGGCCTTATGGGTTAACTACGCCGCTCGATGATGCGGAATGCAAAATACAGTCCCAGCATCAGAAAAAACAGCCCTGAGATGTCTCCGATCAGGAAGGCAATATACTCGACTGTCGCGCTGCCAAAAGCCAAGTTGGTCAAGGCAGATACCAGCACCGAGGTTATGACACCCACGCCCATCACGCACAGCCAGCATGGTTTTCGGTCAGCGCGTGGGAACAGGTCCCATCCCAGCGCTTTGCAAGCATAAAACACGGCTGGAACGGTGGTGACTGCGATTGCGATTGCCAGCAGACGGCTGGGCAGCAGCGCATCCCAGCCACCGATAGCGGCAAAGACGATAAAGACACCCGGCAGCAGAGCAAATATTGCGCGCCATCCCAACAACCACGCCGACAGAACCCGTACCCCATGTGGCAGGAACAGAAGGCTGGCATGGCTGGCATATTCGGGAAAAAACACGTTCTGTAGCGGCATCAGAACCTCGAATGTGAGGAATGATGCAGCGACATAGGCCAAAGAGGCATAAAATGTGTCAGAGGCCCATCTGCGCACGGGATTCAGCCGATTGCAGACTTCAGGCAGCGATCACCTAGGTGCATGAACCAGATACCGCCCACGATTTGCACTACCGCTTTGCGAAAGATACCCTTTCTGAACCAGCGATTTGAGGGCCCGGAAAAAGGTTGGGCGCGAAACGCTTTTGACCAACGTGTGCTCGATCAAACCGAAGGTGCGGACCTCGGTATCGTTTTTCGACAGCTCTTCGGCCGCATAATAGATGTCGCGCTCGACAGGAGAGAGTTCCTCGAGGCCCAGAGTGCGCTCCATGCTTTGCATCAGTTTGCGAAGTTCGGTGAGTTTTGAGATTTCAGTCATTACCTGCCTATAGTTTCCATGTCAGATCAACGCAGTTCGAAAGGCTAAAACCTTTGGAACAAATCAATCCAACACCCATCCCCTAGTAATATATTCCATACCTTATCAGACATCCCCAAGCATAGTGTGAGCATATTCGCTTGGTTCGCCTATGATCAATTTACCAGAAAGCTGCCGTGAATGAAGGCCGCGATCCGGTGCTTTGTTGGTGGATTTGCTTAGCGCAAGTTGATCCTTGCCGCAATGAACTTGTCGTGAACTCTGTGTTGCCGCAACGTAACTTGGCAAGAAAAAAGGGGCCATTGCGGCCCCTAATCAAATCACCCAATCGCGACAGCTTTGATATCTTCGTCGATGAAGGGCAAGTATTGTTCGAAGTTCTCAGCGAACATATGCACCAGTTTCTCGGCCTGCTTGTCAAACGCGGCCTGATCATCCCAGGTACGGCGCGGGTCCAGCAAGACCTCGGGCACACCAGGAACCGAAACGGGGACGTCAAAGCCGAAATTGGCGTCCTTGCGGAATTCTGCATCAGTCAGCGAGCCTTCCAGCGCTGCAGTCAGCAGGGCGCGTGTGGCTTTGATCGGCATCCGACTACCAACTCCGTAAGCTCCTCCGGTCCAGCCAGTATTCACCAGCCAGCACGTCGCACCGTGTTGGGCGATCTTGTCCCGCAGCAGGTTGCCGTAAGCTTCGGGACGGCGCGGCATGAATGGTGCGCCGAAGCAGGTCGAGAATGTGGGCTGTGGCTCGGTCACGCCACGCTCGGTTCCGGCCACTTTCGAAGTAAAGCCCGACAGGAAGTGATACATTGCCTGCGCCGGGGTCAGCCGCGCGATCGGAGGCAGAACACCGAATGCATCACATGTCAGCATGATGATGTTTTTCGGATGCCCGCCCAATGCTGATTTCGACGCGTTCGAGATGTACTCCAGCGGATATGCGCAGCGCATATTCGCAGTCAGCGAGTCGTCATTGAAATCCAGCTCTTTTGTTTCAGGATCGAAAACCATGTTCTCAATCACGGTGCCGAATTTCGAGGTGGTCGCGTAGATTTCCGGTTCAGCCTCGGCATTCAGGTTGATGGTCTTGGCATAGCAGCCACCTTCGAAGTTAAAGGTACCGCGATCCGACCAGCCGTGTTCGTCATCCCCGATCAGAATGCGCGAGGGATCAGCCGACAAGGTGGTTTTGCCGGTGCCGGACAAGCCGAAGAATACGGCGGTATCGACCGGGTTCCCGACCGCGTGGTTCGCTGAGCAGTGCATCGGCATCACGCCTTTTTCGGGCAGCATGTAGTTCAGCAGGGTAAAGACGGACTTTTTGTTCTCGCCTGCATATTCCGTACCACCGATCAGGATCAGCTTACGGTCGAAGTTCAGCGCGATCACCGTTTCGCTGCGGCAGTTATGCTTCGCCGGGTCGGCCTTAAAGCTGGGGCAGTTGATAATGGTGAAGTCCGCAGTGAACTCATCCAGATCCTCGCGATCCGGGCGACGCAGCAGGTGACGGATGAACAGGTTGTGCCAGGCCAATTCGGTGATCATCCGTACATTGATCGAATAGCTCGGGTCAGCCCCGCCCACGAGGTCTTGCACGAAATAGTCGCGGCCTTTCATATGGGCCAGCATATCCTTATACAGCGCATCAAAACCTTCCGGGCTCATCGCGGCGTTGTTTTCCCACCAGATGCTGTCGGCGACGCTGTCGGTTTTGACAACGTGTTTGTCTTTGGGGGAACGGCCGGTGAATTTGCCGGTGGTCACTAGAAAGGCACCACCATTTCCAAGGGTACCTTCGCCGCGCTTCAGCGCTTCTTCGATCAGCGCCGGTTCCATGAAGTTGTAATAGACATTGCCCAGACCCTCGATGCCCTGATCTTCGAGGCGGAATTGCGGGTTAACCCGTCCAGATGTCATGTGTGTCTTCTCCTGTGGCGGCGCGGTGGCCCAAAGCCGGTGCGCCAATTGGGCAGATACCGGAAACTACCGGCGGTCAAGCGCCTCTTATCACGGTACTTTAGGGCATGAACAGGAGGGTTGGGTGGAGTTAGCGCAACCAAGTTCAGGTTTAGCGCCACCACTAAATGTCCGCTGCAAAACAAGGCAGCTATTTGCGTGCAGCAAGGCAAATTTGCCGCATACCTGCCGCAAGAATGGCATGATTCGAGGTTACGAGTTGATTCGGCGGATCAAAACCGCCAACAATGCCTTACAAAAAAGCGTATTATTGCGCGAGTGAGCAGGAATAGGGGTGAACCCGATGTCAAAGATTGCACTTGTGGACGACGACAGAAACATCCTGACGTCCGTATCCATGACTCTCGAAGCCGAAGGTTTTGAGGTCGAAACATATAATGATGGCCAGGCCGCGCTGGACGCTTTCAACAAGAAGTTGCCTGATATGGCGGTGCTGGATATCAAAATGCCGCGCATGGACGGCATGGATCTGCTGCAAAGACTGCGGCAGAAAACCCAGATGCCGGTCATTTTCCTAACCTCCAAGGACGATGAAATCGACGAGGTTCTGGGTCTGCGTATGGGCGCAGATGACTACGTCAAAAAACCGTTCTCGCAGCGGCTGCTGGTCGAACGCATTCGCGCTTTGCTACGCCGACAAGAAGCTGTTGAGGGTGATGTCACCAATGCAGCCACTGGCGATACCAAAGTGATGGAGCGGGGCGAGCTGCGGATGGATCCGTTGCGCCACGCGGTCAGCTGGAAGGGCAATGATGTCTCTCTGACCGTCACTGAGTTCCTGTTGCTACAGGCACTTGCGCAACGCCCTGGCTTTGTCAAAAGTCGTGACCAGTTGATGGATGTTGCTTATGATGATCAGGTCTATGTAGATGACCGGACCATCGACAGCCATATCAAACGGCTGCGCAAGAAGATGCGCGCTGCAGATCCCGAATTTTCGGCGATCGAAACGCTGTACGGTATCGGATATCGTTATAACGAAGAATAGGCGCGGCCGTTTTACAAAGGCGAAGGGGTCTCGTGCGCGATACTGAACAAGCCAACCAAGTGCGCGACGCGGATGTCGTTCTTGGGGATGACTGGGTCATTCCCCAAGACCCTGATGCGGCCGAGTTACAGGCCAAGCGATCGCGACGAAACCTGTTTTCGATGCGCTATTCGCCTTTGGCGCGCAGGATCATTACTTTCAACCTCATTGCTTTGGTCATCTTGGTGGCCGGACTGCTGTATCTGGACGACTCGCGAAAGGAGCGGGTTCAACAAACCGCGCGAAATCTGGTCGGCGACGCTCAGCTCGTCAGCAACGTTTTTGAAACCCAGCTGCGTCAGCCTTCGGCAAATGGGACAGGCACACTGGATGTCCGCGATACGCTGGCGGGCCTGAGTTTGCCTGACGGCGGTGAGGTCTTTGTCTACGATAGGACCGGCACGCTGATTGGCTGGACGCGGGGTGCATCTACGGCTTCTGATCTGCCGAGCCTGTTGCATCAAGACGCCGACTCGGCGACTGGCAGCACTTTGATCAGCGATGCGCTCAATGCCGTGTGGAACGGTGTCTCGGCTGTTTTTAGTGGTTCTTCACAAAGCGAAGCCCCGACGCTGGCGCAGCGGGTGCAGGAAATGATCCCACAGGCGTTGAACGGTGGGATGCAGGTGCAGGCCGTTCAGGATGACATGGGTAAGACGGTGATC
This sequence comes from Ruegeria sp. CE9, assembly GCF_056537425.1. NCBI lineage: Bacteria > Pseudomonadati > Pseudomonadota > Alphaproteobacteria > Rhodobacterales > Roseobacteraceae > Ruegeria > Ruegeria sp. CE9. The sequence continues at coordinate 147,825 of NZ_JBQFRO010000012.1, forward strand.
GTGGCTGTCGCCCCAATCCTCTTGGACAATACACCCGTCGGAGCTGTTGCCATGGCAGGCCCGGCCGGTGAGATTGATGCGCTGGCGCGCAAGGAACAAGAGCGTATCCTTCAGATGTTTGTTGTCGCGCTTTTAGTTTCCATCGGTCTGAGCCTGGTTTTGGCCTCGACGATTGCGAACCCCCTTGCGGATTTGGCTGCCGCTGCCGAGATGGGCAAAGATCGTGGCGCGGGCGTGAACCCTGGGCGCATCCGTATCCCTGACCTCAGTGCGCGCCCGGATGAAATCGGTCGCCTCAGCCAGGCTTTGCGCGGGATGGTCACGGCGCTTTACAACCGAATTGATGCGAACGAACAGTTTGCTGCGGATGTGGCGCATGAAATCAAGAACCCGCTCGCCAGTCTGCAATCGGCGGTTGGTACCATGCGGATGGTCAAACGGGACGACCAGCGCGAAAAGCTGTTGGGTGTGATCGAGCATGATGTTCGGCGATTGGATCGTCTGGTCAGCGATATCTCGAATGCGTCTCGTCTGGATGCGGAGCTGGTGAAAGAAGAAGAACAGCCCTTTGATCTGCTCAATCTGCTGGCCAATATCAGTCAGTTTCTGGGAGAGGACGCCCGGTCGAAAGGGATTGAATACATTACGGATCTGCCGGCAGATCCTATTGTGGTCAACGGGCTCGAAGCGCGTCTTGCACAGGTCTTTGTCAACCTGATCACCAATGCGATTTCCTTCTGTGAAGACAAAGACGCCATTCGGGTCTGGGTGCGTCGCCGCGACAACCGTGTGCTCGTGGTCGTCGAAGACACTGGCCCCGGCATTCCGGATCAGGCACTGACCAAGATTTTCAAACGCTTCTATTCGGAACGCCCCGAAGAGCATTTCGGCAATAACTCAGGCCTCGGGCTGGCGATTTCGAAACAGATTGTCGAAGCGCATGGCGGCGTGATCTGGGCCGAAAACATCCGCCCGACCGAGGCCGACATCACCTCGGACCCGCTGGGCGCGCGGTTCGTCGTCGGGCTTCCAGTCTAAACCATGGGTCATGCCCCTCTTTCTGAAATTGCGGATAAAAATTCGGCCTGCATTCATGCGACCTGCGTAGCGGTGCAGGGCATGGGCGTCCTGATTGTTGGTGCCTCGGGTACGGGTAAATCATCTCTGGCGTTACAGATGATGGCGCTTGGGGCACAGCTTGTCGCGGACGATAGGGTCGATCTGACCGGGCAGGGGGATCACATAATGGCGACTGAAGTCCTGCAAATCCGCGGCCTCATCGAAGCACGTGGAATTGGCTTGCTACGGGCCGATGTCGTTGGCCCTGTTCCTCTGACATATATCGTGGATATGGACCAACCTGAACCCGCTCGGCTACCCGAACCCACGCATATTCGTGTGCTGAGGCAAACTGTTCCCTTGCTTCGCGGTGCAGGTGTCCCCAATTTGGCTGCAGCACTGATACAACTTGTGAAAATGGGGCGCGTCGCCCCGGAGTGGCCGAATAAATGACAGCACAACAGCGCGTCGTTCTGGTGACGGGCCCCTCGGGTGCCGGGCGCTCAACCGCGATCCATGTACTTGAGGACCTGGGGTTCGAGGCAATCGACAACCTTCCGATGGGGTTGTTGGTTCGTCTCGTGAACAGCTCTGAACCCACGCGCCCGATGGCTTTGGGCATCGATACACGCAATCGCGACTTTTCAACCATTGGATTTATCGAGCTTGCAGCCAAATTGGGCCGGATGGAAGATGTCGATCTGGCCATCCTCTATCTGGATTGCGGAGACGAAGTTCTGTTGCGGAGGTTCTCGGAAACCCGCCGCCGTCACCCGGTCGCAACTGATGCCAGCCCGGAAACCGGCATTTGTCAGGAAAAAGAACTGCTGACCCCAATTCGCGAAATTGCCGACACGCTGATCGACACCAGCGCGTTGAACGTGCATCAACTGCGGGAAGAGGTTGAGCGTTGGTTTGCACCAAAGGGCGGGCGGCATCTGGCAGTGTCGATTGAATCCTTCTCGTATAAGCGGGGTTTGCCGCGTGGCCTGGACATGGTGTTTGATTGCCGGTTTCTGGCCAACCCATACTGGCGGCCGGAATTGCGGGATGCAGATGGTCGAAACCCGGATGTGGCGGCCTATGTTCAATCAGATGCGAACTATCACACCTTCTTTGATCGGGTCGTCGATTTGTTGATCGAACTGCTTCCAGCCTTCCGCGAAGAGGGCAAGGCGCATCTTTCGGTCGCCTTCGGGTGCACCGGCGGTCAGCATCGTTCGGTCGCGGTGGCCGAAGCGGTTGCAAAGGCCCTTGCAGAAGGGGGGCAGCAGGTGGCAATTAGGCATCGCGAAATGGAACGTCGCGCGTTGAATGTGAGGCCGGAGTGATCGGGATCGTAATTGTTGCACATGGTGGGTTGGCGCAGGAATATCTGGCCGCCACACAGCATGTGGTTGGAAAGCAACCCGGGCTGGTGGCCATTCCAATCGAAGCCGACCACGATCGCGAGGAAAAGCAAGCCGAGATATGCCGTGCGGCTGATGACGTAGACATGGGCGACGGCGTTGTTGTGGTCACCGATCTATTTGGGGGCAGCCCCTCGAATCTCAGCTTAAGGGCCTGCGCGCCTCAGGATCGGCGAATCCTTTATGGGGCAAACCTGCCTATGCTCATCAAACTGGCCAAAAGCCGCCACCTGCCGCTGGCCGAGGCCGTCCGTTTGGCTTTGGAAGCTGGACGAAAATACATCAATGCGCAAAATGTGACGTTGGATTGACACCGGATAGATTCGTATGACGAACAAGAGTTTGAAAATTATCAATGAAAAGGGCCTGCATGCCCGCGCGTCGGCCAAACTGGTCGAAGTGGTCGAGGGATTTGATGCGCGCGCAGAAGTATCACGTGACGGACTTTCTGCTTCGGGCGATAGTATCATGGGCCTTTTGATGTTGGCAGCGTCGCGCGGAACCACTATTGACGTCGAGACGTCCGGCCCGGATGCTGAGGCGTTGGCAGAAGCTTTGGAAACTCTGGTAAACGACAAGTTCGGCGAGGGGTTCTGACAGCCACGACACCAAGGACGGAAAGACAAGGCAATTGGCGGAAACCACGCACGATACCAAAACAGGTCCTGTAGTGGATCACGACACCGATCAGGGTGAGATTTACGACCGCAGAACCCTGACCTACGCCAACTCGTTTGACGATGCCTGGACGTCTACAGCCATTCGCGCCATCGAATGGTGCACGGGCAAACTGACCATCTTGCGTATGGTCAACAAATTCGAAAAGCAGAACGAACACTATCGGGGCCAGAAATTCTGGGGCGGCGCGCTCAAGATAATGGGCATCGACCTAACGACCCCCGCCGAACAAATCGCGCGTATCCCCAAGGAAGGCCCCGTTGTGGTTGTTGCGAACCATCCGCATGGCATGGTCGATGGCATGATTTTTGCCGAACTGATTGGCCAGGTCCGCAGCGACTATCGCATCCTGACCCGCTCGGTCCTGACTGGGCTGGACGAAGCCGCGACCTCTTTCATGATCCCAGTGCCGTTCCCGCATGATCCCGAAGCACAGGCCAAAATGCTCGAAATGCGCAGCAAAACGATGAAACACCTGGCCGACGGCGGCGTTGTCGCGCTGTTTCCGTCGGGTGTTGTTATGTCGTCGGACGACTGGTTCGGCCCGGCGATTGAGCGGGAATGGAATGTTTTTACGGCCAAAATGATCCGCCGCTCGGGCGCCAAAGTTGTTCCGATTTTTTTCCCCGGCAGCAATTCCCGCTGGTATCAGATCGCCAACCGAATCTCGCCCATTCTGCGTCAGGGCTTGCTGCTGCATGAAATCGTCCGCTCGTGCAACAAGCCGCAGTCTCCGGTCATCGGTGATCCGATTTCAGACGAAGATATGGCGCTGCTTGAGCGCGACCCCCGCGGTTTCATGGCCTGGCTCCGAGATCACACCATGGCGCTGGGCAAGACACTCAAGCGCTGATCCGCTCTTCATCTGGCCAAAAATATCCCGGGAGTGAATTGAGCCGCGGGCTCAAGAGAGGGCTGGCCCTCTCTTTGTCCTAGCGTGTGGGCACCGGTACCTCGCCTCGGTAATCATAAAACCCGCGCTCGGTCTTGCGCCCTAACCATCCAGCCTCGACATATTTTGTCAGCAACGGGCAAGGACGGTATTTGGTATCTGCCAGACCTTCATGCAGAACGTTCATGATGGCCAGACAAGTATCCAAACCAATGAAATCCGCCAGTTCCAGTGGACCCATTGGATGGTTTGCACCCAGCTTCATCGATTGATCAATCGACTCAACACTACCGACGCCTTCATACAGGGTATAAACCGCCTCGTTGATCATCGGCATCAGAATACGGTTGACGATAAAGGCGGGAAAATCCTCGGCGCTAGCCGAGGTTTTGCCAAGGCGGTCAACCACAGCCTTACACGCGTTAAAAGTTGGTTCATCTGTTGCGATACCGCGAATCAGTTCGACCAATTGCATGACGGGCACAGGGTTCATGAAGTGGAACCCCATAAAGCGCTCGGGCCGATCGGTTCGGCTGGCCAGTCGGGTGATCGAGATAGATGACGTGTTCGACGTCAGAATCGTATGAGGCTGCAAATGCGGTATCAGATCTTCAAAGATCGCCTGTTTTACCGTTTCACGCTCGGTTGCGGCTTCGATGACAAGATCGGTCTGCCCCAGATCGGACAGGTTCAAAGTGGTCGTTATCCGCCCCAACGCGGCTTTCACCGCATCATCCGAGATTTTGCCACGCGAGGCCTGACGCACCAGGTTGGTTTCAATCGTCGAGATCGCTCCATCCAGCGCTTCCTGGCTGATATCGTTTAGCAGAACATCGTAGTCCGCCAATGCCATGACATGGGCAATCCCATTGCCCATTTGTCCAGCGCCGATCACTCCGACTGATTTTACATCCATGCTTTGGTGCCCTTGTTTGCAGGTTGCGGCGACATTAGCGGCAGTTCCGCACGCGCGGCAAGGGGATCAGGCCGGTCAAATTCGCTTCAAATGCGCGCATTAGGAATTTCGCAAGACCTAGGGCGGCAAAATGGCAACCGGGTGATAATATTGGGTGAGTGTGATGAGCTATCAATCGATCAATGCGGGTCATTCCGCGGAAGAAACTTGCATGTACGAATCCTCGAAACTGCATTTTCGGGGCCCGCAGAGGGCGTTGAACAGCCCCTATATCGCGTGCGTCGGCGGCGAGGAAACTTTTGGCCGCTTTGTAGATGCGCCTTTTCCCTGCGTGATAGAGCAGCAACTTGACCGCCGCTGCATCAATCTGGGCAGCCTGTTTTGCGGAGTTGAGGCGTTGACCCGGGATAATGGGCTGCTGGAGATCGTTAATAGGTCCGAGATCTGCATCCTTCAAATGCCCGGCTTGCTTGGTCAATCAAACCGCTTCTATCGCGTGCACCAGCGCCGCAACGACCGTTTTGTCGCGCCGACGCCAGAGTTGGTAACGCTATATCCTGAGGAAGACTTCACGGATATTCACTTCGTGCGCCATCTGCTCGCGCGTCTCAGGGTGCATTCGGATGTTCGAATAGAGCTTGTGAGACAGGAGCTGCAAAAAACGTGGATTGAGAGAATTGGCAGTTTTCTTGCAAAATCAGCGCCTCCCGTCGTGCTGCTGCGATTGGACGTGGAAAATGGCGAGGGGGGCGCACCCACGTACGATCCCTTTGCAATCACGTCATCGATGATGGAGGCCCTGAGGCCTCGATGTGCGCAGATTGTCGAGCTTCAGGTTCAGGCGTCCGGTGTATCGGACGAGCTTGAGGACATGTTGTTTGGAACTCTGCAACAACCAATTGCAGAACACATGATTGGCCCGGCCACGCATCGAAGGATCGCTGCATCTCTGACCTCGGTGATTGAAGACGTGAGTGCATGAATTAATTAAGGCCCGCCTATTGGCGGGCCCCTTAAGATTTTTCGACGAAAAATCTCCGCTCGGTGATCAGCCGAGTTTCTCAGTCAGTTCTGGCACGGCCTGGAACAGGTCGGCGACCAGTCCGAAATCGGCGACCTGGAAGATCGGCGCTTCTTCGTCCTTGTTGATTGCAACGATGACCTTGCTGTCCTTCATCCCTGCCAAGTGCTGGATCGCACCCGAGATGCCGACTGCAACGTACAGGTCGGGGGCAACAACCTTACCGGTCTGACCCACCTGCCAGTCGTTCGGAGCATAGCCCGAGTCAACAGCCGCACGCGAAGCGCCAACAGCGGCACCCAGCTTGTCGGCCAGAGTTTCGATCAGTTTGAAGTCTTCTTCCGAGCCGACACCGCGGCCACCTGAGACAACGACACCAGCCGAGGTCAGTTCGGGACGGTCGCTTTCGGCAACCTTGTCCTCAACCCATTCTGACAGGCCTGGGTTATCGCCGACCGCGATCGTCTCGACAGCAGCCGAGCCGCCTTCGCCCGCTGCGTCGAAAGATGCAGTCCGGATGGTGACAACTTTCTTGGCGTCGTTCGATTTCACGGTCTGGATCGCGTTGCCTGCGTAGATCGGACGCTCGAACGTCGATCCATCGACCACACCCGAAGCATCCGAGATCACCATAACGTCCAGCAGGGCTGCAACGCGTGGCATCACGTTCTTCGCGTCGGTGGTGGCAGGGGCAACAATGTGCTCATACCCATCAGCCAGACCCACGATCAGAGCGGCAGTGGATTCCGCAAGGCGGTGGCCCAGCGAGGCGTCTTCGGCAACCAGAACCTTGGAAACACCGTCGATCTTGGCGGCGGCTTCACCGGCTGCGGCGGCGGAACCACCAGCGGCCAGAACGGTGATGTCGCCCAGCGATTTGGCGGCTGCGACGGTTTTGGCGGTCGCATCAAAGCTCAGTTCGCCGTTGTTGACTTCGGCAAGCAGAAGTACAGCCATTACACAGCCCCCGCTTCTTTGAGTTTCTCAACCAGCTCGTCGACCGAGCCCACGACGATACCAGCGGCGCGTGCCGGAGGCTCATCTGTCTTGACGACTTCCAGACGAGGAGTGACGTCGACGCCGTAATCGGCGGCGGTTTTCTCATCCAGCGGCTTTTTCTTCGCCTTCATGATGTTCGGTAGCGAGGCATAGCGCGGCTCGTTCAGGCGCAGGTCAACGGTCACGATGGTTGGCATCTTGACGCTGATGGTCTGCAGACCGCCATCCACCTCGCGGGTGATCTTGGCGGTGTCGCCTTCGATGTCCAGCTCAGACGCGAACGTGCCTTGCGACCAACCCAGAAGGGCCGACAGCATTTGGCCGGTGGCGTTCATGTCGTTGTCGATCGCCTGCTTGCCTGCCAGAACGATGCCCGGCTGCTCTTCCTCGACCACTTTGGCCAGGATCTTGGCAACGGCCAGAGGCTCGATATCGGTGTGCACGTCGTCGGCAGCCACAACCAGGATCGCGCGGTCCGCACCCATGGCCAGCGCTGTCCGCAGGGTTTCCTGCGCCTGCTTGACGCCAATCGAAACGGCAATAACTTCGTCAGCCTTGCCAGCCTCTTTCAGACGGATCGCCTCTTCCACCGCGATCTCGTCGAACGGGTTCATCGACATTTTGACATTGGCGAGATCAACTCCGCTGCCATCCGCCTTCACGCGAACTTTCACGTTGTAGTCAATCACGCGCTTGACAGGCACAAGTACCTTCATTTTTGCGTAAGCTCCTTACAAAAACGGCAAGCCGCGCAGCGACTCCACCAATGCTCTCGTGGGCCTAGATAGCGACTCGTGATGCCCGGCAACAGAGCAAAATCGTCACGTCATGGTTTCGAGACGTCGCGTTTCGTCATTTTTTCGACATGAAATGAATTTTTGTTTCCGTGCCGATGGAACAGTCAGCGATTTGCGCCCGGAATCCAAAGCACATCATCACGTCCACCGTTATTTGCGCAGCGCGCCGCGACGAAGAACCAATCGCTTAGGCGATTGAGATACTTAACGGCTGTCTCGTTCACGGGTTCCATATTGGTTAGCTCGACCGCCAGCCGTTCTGCCCGGCGTGAAACTGTGCGGCATACATGGAGATGCGCGGCCAGACGCGAGCCGCCGGGAAGGATGAAACTGCGCAAAGGTTCCAGCGTTTCATTCATCGCGTCAATCTCGGCCTCAAGCCGATCGATCTGTGCGGATACAATGCGCAAAGGTGGGTAATCGGCCTCGGCATCCTTGTCCATGTCGGGGCGGCAGAAATCGGCGCCCAAATCGAACAGATCATTCTGGATGCGGGATAGGGCGGCCTCAACCTCTCCGTCAGCTTCGGTTCGTGCCACGCCAACAAAGGAGTTCAGTTCATCCACAGTGCCATATGCCGCAACACGTCCGGAATATTTCGCAACACGTTCGCCGTTTCCAAGCGCGGTTTTACCGTCGTCGCCTGTGCGCGTGTAAATTTTGTTTAGAACAACCATACCTTAAACTCCCTGTCCGCGCAGATAGACGTAGAGTACGATCAGCACTACGGCAATGAATTGAAACAGGATGCGCAGGCGCATCATCTTGTTGCTTTTCATCGCGGCGTCTTTGCCGGGTTTTCCAAAGTTGGCAATGCCCATCACCAGCACGGCGACCACCGCCGCCATGGCCAAAAGCAGTACGACCATCAACAGGTCCATTAGATCACCGTCCGTGTTTGTTCTCGTGTTGACCCCTCATCTAGCGTTGATGGGGGCAAAAGCGAACGGGTAATTTCGCCTCAGATGTCCGAAAGGATGCGGTCGATGGCGCGGGTTGGCAGAATGCGGCGCAGATATCCGGCGATATAGGTGGGTGTCGTCACATAGTAGCGTGCGCGTGGGCGTTTGGATTCGACTGCATGCGCAAGTTTGGCAGTAACGGCAGAAGCAGGCAGCTCGAACCTATCGTTCCCAGATGATTCATAGAGGCGTTTCAGCAATGAATTCTCATATCTCTGGCGCAGGGCAGAGTTTTCCCAATCGATAAAGCGCTCAAATACCGGGATCGAATTCACGCGAATTTTCGACGTCACCGGGCCCGGTTCAATCAAGACAACCTTGATATCGGTATCCCGTAGTTCCAGTCGCAATGTGTCTGTCAGGCCTTCGATGGCGTATTTTGTGGCAACATAGGCCCCGCGCCAGGGAAATGCGACCAGCCCCAGAACCGATGAATTCTGCACGATGCGCCCATGACCTTGGGCCCGCATCACGGGAATCACCTGTCGGGTCAGTTCGTGCCAGCCAAAGACATTGGTCTCGAAGATCAGGCGCATCCCTTCGATTGGGACATCTTCGACTGCACCGGGGAGGCCGTGGGCTCCGTTGTTGAACAACGCATCCAGCGTGCCTCCGGTCGCGTCCAGAACCTGATTTAGGCCGGATTTGATGCTTTCGGTATCGGTATAATCGATCCGGGGGCTGTCAAATCCCTGTGCCCTTAACCGATCACAATCACGCTGTTGACGACACGAGGCAAAGACGCGCCAACCGCGCGCGCGCATTCCATGCGCCGCGTCCAGACCTATCCCTGATGAGCAGCCCGTGATCAGAATCGATTTCCGCATATCGCCCTCGCCTGTCTATCTGGCCCATAGCTATGGCGAGGTTTTGGTCAGGACAATGACGCAGTTACGTCAGTTCGTTGGTTTCCGCACCAGTGAGGCAGAAATCCAACCCACGCTTTGATTCGGTAGCAAGCGCAGGCGCAGCCAGCCGGTTCCGGACTCGCTGAGTACCTCGACACGTTGGCCAAGCCTGGCTTTGGCGATGACGGGGTAAATTGTTCCCGGTCCGTCGCGCATATTAACGCGCGTGCCCGATATTTCGCGAATGTCTTTCTCGGGCTCGACGACTTGCGAGACCGGTGTAACATCATCCCGTACCTCGGCTTCAACTTGCAACAACCCAGCGGCGCCATCCTCAAGCGACGCAAGCGTAAAGCTGGCGCCATTCTCGTCAAAGGCTGAGAATTGAGACAGCGGATCTGTCGCGGCTTGTGCAAGGACGACAGCCGCGTTCTCTTCGACCTTGGGTTGGGGTTGAACCCGTTCGGAAACCGTGCGCGTGGCGACATTGGTCACAAGTTCTTCTGTGCGAGAGGTCGGGGCAGGGATCGGTTTAGGTTCAGGTGTCGAGGCGATGCGCACAGGTTGTTCAGCGCGGGTGCCACGCGGTTCGAAATCCGGCCCTCCGCTCATGACGTAGAAGCTCCAGCCGAGCATGGCGAAAGTAACAATGATAACGCGCATCATGGCGCACCCCCTGGCAATCGTAATATCAATAAAAGGCAGCAGTCTTAATGATTGAAAGATTACCATAGATCCGGCTGTGAGTCGAAAAATGGGGGAAATCCGACACTTGCCTCCCCCTGTTGCAAAAAGCGCGACTTGTCCCCAGCAAAATATGTGGCGATTGCTTTACCCGCGCGCGCTTGCGTCGTATCACATCATATATGAACGATACGATCGACGACCCCAACATGGAGGCCCCCGAAGGCGGGGGCGAAGTGGCTGAACCGCTACGCCGTGCAATAGGTGAGCGCTATCTGACCTATGCGCTGTCTACCATCATGCACCGCGCTTTGCCGGATGCGCGCGACGGGCTGAAGCCGGTTCACCGGCGAATCCTTTATGCGATGCGCGAGTTGCGACTCAGCGCGACGGGGGGATTCCGCAAGTCTGCCAAGATTTCCGGCGACGTGATGGGGAACTACCACCCGCATGGGGATGCGGCGATTTACGACGCAATGGCGCGTCTGGCGCAGGATTTCAACGTGCGCTACCCGCTGGTCGACGGGCAGGGGAATTTCGGCAATATTGACGGCGATAACCCGGCGGCTTCGCGTTACACTGAGGCGCGGATGACTATCGTGGCTGAAGCGCTGCTTGAGGGTCTGAACGAAGACGCCGTTGATTTTCGCGACAACTATGATGGCACGCTGACCGAACCGGTCGTGCTGCCCGCGCAATTCCCGAACCTGCTGGCCAACGGTGCAAGCGGTATCGCCGTGGGGATGGCGACGAATATTCCGCCGCACAATATCTCGGAACTCTGCGACGCTTGCCTGCACCTGATCAAAACGCCGGATGCGCGCGACGATACTTTGCTAAATTACGTTCCAGGCCCGGATTTCCCAACCGGCGGTGTTATTGTCGAGCCGCCCGAGAACATCGCGCAAGCCTATCGCACTGGGCGCGGGTCCTTCCGTCTGCGCTGTAAGTTCGAGGTCGAAGACCTGGGCCGTGGCCAATGGCAGATCGTGGTTACCGAGATTCCATACCAGGTTCAGAAATCCAAGCTGATCGAAAAGATCGCGGAACTGATCCAGACCAAGAAAATACCGATCCTCGCCGATGTACGTGACGAATCCGCCGATGATATCCGCCTGATCCTTGAGCCGCGCTCCAAGAACGTGGACCCTGAGGTGCTGATGGGCATGCTCTATCGGAACTCGGACCTTGAGGTGCGGTTCAGTCTGAACATGAACGTGCTGATCGACGGCGTGACGCCCAAGGTCTGCTCGATGAAGGAAGTGCTGCGCGCTTTCCTTGATCACCGGCAAGAGGTGCTGCTGCGTCGTTCGCGCCATCGAATGGCCAAGATCGATCACCGTTTGGAGGTCTTGGAAGGCTTTATCGTCGCCTTCCTGAACCTCGACCGCGTTATCGATATCATCCGTTACGATGACGACCCCAAAGCCGCCCTGATGCGCGAGGATTGGGGCATCGATCACGTCCGCGCCACCGACGAATCCGACTACGTCTCGCCCAAACCGGGTGAGGGCGAGTTGTCCGAAGTTCAGGTCGATGCAATCCTCAACATGCGTCTGCGCAGCTTGCGCCGTCTTGAAGAGATGGAGCTGGTCCGCGAGCGCGACGAATTGATGCTGGAACGCGCCAACCTCGAAGACTTGCTGGCCGATCCCGCCTTGCAATGGGCCAAGATCGCGGAGCAGCTCAAAGAGACCAAAAAGACCTTCGGCAAAGACTACGAAGGTGGTGCGCGCCGGACTCAATTTGCCGAGGCTGGGCAGGTCGAGGAAGTGCCGCTTGAGGCGATGATCGACAAGGAACCGATCACGGTTGTCTGCTCTCAGATGGGCTGGATTCGCGCCATGACCGGGCACATTGACCTGAAGCGTGAGTTGAAGTTCAAGGACGGTGACGGCCCGCGCTTCATCTTCCACGCAGAGACGACAGACCGATTGTTGGTGTTTGCATCGAATGGGCGTTTCTACACCGTCAGCGCTTCCAATCTGCCCGGCGGGCGCGGCATGGGTGAACCGCTGCGCCTGATGGTTGATCTGCCAAACGAGGCTCAGATCATCGATATCCTGATCCACAAGCCGGGGCGCAAGCTGTTGGTGGCCTCGGATGCGGGTAACGGCTTTATGGTGCCCGAAGATGAGGTGCTGGCACAGACCCGCAACGGCAAGCAGGTGCTGAACGTCAAAGGCGACGAGACGGCGATGATCTGTAAACCGGTCGATGGTGATCACGTGGCCGTCGTTTCGCAAAACGGCAAATTCCTGGTCTTCCCGACCTCAGAACTGCCGGAAATGACCCGCGGCAAGGGGGTTCGACTTCAGAAATACAACATGGCGCGTGGGCGTCAGGGTACGCTGGAGCTGGATGGTGGTCTGTCTGACATCACTACCTTCAACTGGGAAGAGGGCCTGAAATGGTCCATGGGCGGTGACAAGACCCGGCACGAGGCTGACATGTCCCAATGGCTTGCCAAGCGCGCGGGTGTTGGAAAAAAGGCCCCTTACGGCTTTCCGCGGGACTATAAGTTCTCGTGATCCGAGCGCTCGTTTGGTGAAATTCTGCCGATACGGCTTGGCACAACCCGTATCGGTGCGCTACATCCAATAAAAACAGGCCTATCGAGATAAGAGACATGCTTCGCATTCTGACACTGATCACCGGATTAGCCCTGATGGGGGCGTGTACCCAAACGCAAGTCTATGAAGAACCCGAGTCACTGGGGGAATTTAAACTGCGCGTGAACTACGCCTTTGCAGAGAAAGCCAAGCAAGGGCCGGTTTCGCGGGATGCAACGCCCAAAGAATGGGAAGATGCGATCCAGAATGCAGTAGACATTCGTTTGGGCCGATATGAAGGCGCGCAGGAATATGACATCGGCATCAGCCTGGAAGGTTATATGCTGGCGCCTCCGGGCATTCCGGTGATCTACAATCCTAAAAGCACCGCGATTGTTCTGGTCAATGTCTACGACGTTGGAAAAAAGGAATTTGTCGCCAAGAAAAAGCAGTTTCAGGTTCTGGAAGATACGACCGGCGAAAGTGCCCTGGCCGGGTCTGGACATTCGCGCACCCGGGAAGAACAGATGAACGGCCTTGCGTTGAAAGTTGCAGACCGCGTTGAAGAGTGGCTGGCCGAAGAACACAAAGACAATGGCTGGTTCGACAGACGCCCTGACCTGATCCAATCGCTTGAAACCGAAGTGGTCACACAAAATCCGGCATGAAGGTCGCATTTCCCTCAGGATGTGCTTGATTTTCCCCCCTGAACCAAATATCTCGCGCGCGCAGAGGAAACCGGGACCAAGGGTCCCCCAAATCGCAAAAGGGCGCCTGAGGAATGGCAAAGGAAAAGTTTGAGCGTACAAAACCGCACGTCAACATCGGCACGATTGGCCACGTTGACCATGGTAAGACCACGCTGACCGCAG
>NZ_JBQFRO010000013.1:0-160900 GCF_056537425.1 Ruegeria sp. CE9
AATGGATACTGAACAGGCATCTCCCAACCCGCAAAATCAACCAACTTACCACCCAACTCAACATGCAAAGAATGGAGTGGCGTGCGTTTTAGTTCGGTCATCAGACTAACCTTTCAATCAGCGGGATTGGTCGCGAACGACGGTCACGGTGCAGTGTGCGTTCCGCACAACACGGGCCAGGTTCGGGCCAATCTCATAATTCGGGAAATCGCCTTTGGTCGATGCCATGACGATCAGATCGAAGCCTTCCTTATGGGCAAGCTTCAGGATTTCGCGGTAGACACTGCCTTCTTCGACATGAATCGTCACGTCGGAGGCGTCGCCATGATCCAGAATGGCCTGAACCGCACCCCGCACATGGTCTTTGGCACCGGCACCATAGTTGGCAGGCAGGTTCGGCAGCTGGATGATCTCAGGAATGACAGCAACGGCGTGCAGTTCAGCACCGTAGAACTTGGCCTGTTCCAGCGCGAGCGGCAGGGCGTTCTTCCACGAGCGGTCGTCGGTGTGATCAATGGGCAGCAGGATTTTCGTGGCCATCACGTCTCTCCTCGAGAAATGGAATTTGGTTTGAAGCCGGGGGGCCGGGATGGCCCCCCGTATTTTCATCCGAGATTATTCGGCAGGTGTGCCGCCCGGTTCTTCGGATTGACCGCCAGAGGCGAAGAACTCTTTCGTCAGTTTGAAGACGATCGGGCTCAGCAGCGCCAGGGCGATCAAGTTCGGAATGGCCATCATCGCGTTAAGCGTATCTGCCAGCAGCCAGATGAAACCCAGATCCGCTGTCGCACCAAAATAGATCATGACGATCCACAAGACGCGGTAGGGGATCAAGGATTTCACGCCCAGCAAGAACTCGACACATTTCTCGCCATAGAAGGACCAACCCAGGATGGTGGTGAAGGCAAAGATCGACAGAGCGATGGCGATCAGATACCCACCGATACCCGGCAGAGACAGCTCGAACGCGTGGCTGGTCAAGGCTGCACCGGATTCACCCGAAGTCCAAGCACCCGAAGCGATGATTGCCAGACCGGTGATCGAGCAGACGATGATGGTATCGATGAACGTACCCAACATCGCGATCAGGCCTTGGTTGACCGGGCCTTTGGTCTCGGCTGCGGCGTGTGCGATCGGGGCGGACCCTAGACCGGCTTCGTTCGAGAAGACACCACGTGCAACACCAAAGCGGATGGCGGCCCAGACGGCGGCACCCGCAAAACCACCTTCGGCGGCCGATGGAGTGAAGGCGTAGGTGAAGACCAGCGACACCGCGTGGCCGATATTACCAATGTTGATCAACAGAACCAGCAGACCGGCGATGATGTAGGCAACGGCCATGAAGGGAACCAGTTTACCGGCAACCGCACCGATGCGAGTGATGCCACCCAGGATCACGGCTGCGGTCAGAACCATCAGGACAACACCGGTGACCGAGGTGTTCAGACCAAAGTTGGCCTCTAGCACCTGTGCAACACCGTTGGCCTGCACGCCGTTCCCGATGCCGAAGGCAGCGATCGCGCCGAACAGGGCGAATGCCACGCCCAGCCAGGCCCATTTCGCGCCGAGGCCGTTTTTGATGTAGTACATCGGGCCGCCGACATAGTTACCCAGCTCGTCTTTCTCACGGTACTTTACCGCGCAGACGGCTTCGGCATATTTGGTGGCCATGCCCACCAGGGCGGTCATCCACATCCAGAACAAGGCGCCCGGACCGCCCAGGAAGACAGCAGTGGCCACACCGGCGATGTTACCTGTACCGATGGTCGCCGACAGCGAGGTCATCAGCGCGTTGAACGGGCTGATCTGCCCATCGCCCTGACCTTCACGGCCTTTGAACAGCAGGCTAAAGCCTGTGCCCACACGCAGGATCGGCATGAATTTCAGCCCCACCTGCAGGAAGAAGCCAACGCCAAGAATGAGAACCAGCATCAGCGGCCCCCACACGACGCCATTGATGGCCCCTACGATTGAATTTAACGCTTCCATGGATTTCCTCCCATTTGCGTTAGAGTTATGCCCTGTTCGCCAAAGCCCGCTGACGGGCTTGCTTGAGGGCGGCAAAGTCTTCGTCCGCATGGAACGACGAACGGGTCAGCGGGGTGGCCGACACGTGCAAAAAGCCCTTGGAACGTGCGATCTGTTCCAGTTGGGCAAATTCTTCCGGCGACCAGAACCGGTCGATCGGGTGATGTTTCGGGGTCGGTTGCAGATATTGACCAACGGTCAGAAAATCGACATTGGCGGCGCGCAGGTCGTCCATAACCTGCCGGACGTCATTCAGGTTTTCACCCAGCCCGACCATCAAGCCGGATTTAGTAAACAGCTCGGGGTTTGCGCGCTTGGCATCGTCCAGTAGCCGCAATGAGGTGTAATAGCGGGCACCCGGGCGTACCGTCGGATAAAGATGCGGCACAGTTTCCAGATTGTGGTTGAATACATCCGGTGCCGCCTCAAATACGATATCTGAGGCAGTGCCTTTGCCCAGGAAATCCGGTGTCAAAACCTCGACCGTTGTACCAGGGTTCTGGTGGCGGACTGCCCGGATGGTCTGTGCGATATGTTCGGCTCCACCATCAGCCAGATCATCGCGATCGACAGAGGTGATCACCACGTGGCGCAGGCCAAGTTTCTTGACTGCTGCGGCCACCCGACCGGGTTCAAACACATCCAGAGCATCCGGACGGCCTGTTGAGACATTGCAGAACGAACAGCCCCGCGTGCAAACCTCGCCCATGATCATCATGGTGGCGTGGCGCTTGGACCAGCATTCGCCGATATTGGGGCAGGCGGCCTCCTCGCAGACGGTTGCCAGACTATGCTCGCGCATGAGGCGGCGGGTTTCGTAGTATTCTGCGCTATCACCCTTTTTCTTGCGAATCCACTTGGGCTTACGCGGGATGACACTGTCGGCCTTTTTGGCTTTCTCCGGGTGGCGGGGGCGAAGCTGGACGGTCATCTGGCTGGTCTCCCTTAGGCGTGGATCGCGCGGCCCAGGGCGTCGAGGCAGGCCTCTTTGACCGCCTCGCCCATCGCCGGGTGCGCATGGCACGTTGCTGCAACTTCGGACACGGTTGCGCCCTTTGTCATCGCCAGAACCAGTTCTGCGATCAGATCGCCGCCATGGGCACCGCAGATATGTGCGCCTAAAATCTTGCCGCTCGGGTCGGCCAGGACTTTGACCGCACCGTCGGTTTCACCGGTCGAGCGTGCGCGCGAGTTCGCCATGAACGCAAATTTCCCGACGGAATACTCAGCCCCGGCTTCTTTCAGTGCTTCTTCGGTCAAACCGACCGAGGCGACCTCGGGGTCGGTGTACACAACGCCGGGGACGGTGTTGTAGTCGACATGACCGGTTTCGCCTGCCAGCATCTCAACACATGCAACACCATCTTCTTCGGCTTTGTGGGCCAGCATCGGTCCGGGAACGCAGTCGCCGATCGCGTAGATGCCGGGAACGGACGTTTGGAACGTGTCATCGACCTCGACGAAGCCGCGCTGATTTACAGCGACGCCAAGCACCTCCAGACCAAGGCCGCGGGTGACAGGGCGACGCCCGACAGCGATCAGAACCTTGTCGGCCTCGATCACTTCTTCCTTGTCCTTGCCGACGCGATCCACGGTCAGGGTTAGCCCAGCATCAGACTTCTCGACCGATTTCAGCGCGCGGCCCAGTTGGAATTTCAAACCGCGTTTGGACAGGGCGCGCTGCGCCAGTTTGGCAATCTCACCATCGATGCCGGGCAGCACCCGATCCAAATACTCGACAACGGTGACCTTGGCACCCAGTCGCGCCCAGACCTGACCCAGTTCCAGACCGATCACACCTGCACCGATAACCACCATATGTTCCGGCACGGATTCCAGCGCAATAGCGCCGGTTGAGCTGAGGATGTCCTGCTCGTCGATCTGGATTCCCGGCAACGAGGTCGGTTCAGACCCGGTTGCGATCAGGATATTTTTGGCCTCGTGGACAACATCTCCGACCTTGACCTGTCCAGCGGCGGGGATGCTGGCCCAACCTTCGATCAGATCGACACCGTTTTTCTTGAACAGAAAGGCAATGCCCTTGGTCAGATCGCCTACGATCTTGTCCTTGCGGCCCATCATTGCGGGTACATCAATGCTGGCCCCCTCGACCGCAATACCGTGGGAGGAGAGATGTGCAAGTTCGGCATACTTAGCCGAGGAGGTCAGCAACGCTTTGGAGGGTATGCACCCCACATTCAGACAGGTTCCGCCAAGAGCACCACGCCCTTCGACGCAGGCAACTTTCAGCCCCAGTTGTGCTGCGCGGATCGCGGCGACATAACCACCCGGACCGCCCCCGATGACAATAAGATCGTAAGTCATTTGGTATTCTTTCAGTAGATCGGGTGG
Source organism: Ruegeria sp. CE9 (assembly GCF_056537425.1). Lineage (NCBI taxonomy): Bacteria > Pseudomonadati > Pseudomonadota > Alphaproteobacteria > Rhodobacterales > Roseobacteraceae > Ruegeria > Ruegeria sp. CE9. The sequence continues at coordinate 4,381 of NZ_JBQFRO010000013.1, forward strand.
CTTGCGCAGAGGGCGCGGACCTTTTCACGGGTTTCTTTTTCGACAGCCTCGTCCCCATCCGGCGATTGTGCCAGCGCGTCCAGCACATCCCCGATCATGTGGCCGATCTGCTTGAACTCTTCGGGTCCAAAACCACGGCTACACCCGGCGGCCGTGCCAAGACGGATTCCGCTTGTGACGGTTGGTTTCTCGGGGTCACCCGGAACGCTGTTCTTGTTGCAGGTAAATCCTGCACGCTCCAACGCGGCTTCGGCATCTTTGCCGGTTACACCAACGGGCCGCAGATCGACCAGCATCAGATGGTTTTCAGTGCCGCCCGAAACGATGTCGCATCCGCGCGCCATCATCACATTTGCCAAGGCTGCGGCGCTGTCGACAACGCGTTGCATGTATTCTTTGAATTCGGGCTGCAGCGCCTCGCCAAAGGCGACTGCCTTGCCTGCAATCACGTGCATCAGAGGCCCGCCTTGCAGGCCCGGGAACACAGCCGAGTTGATCTTTTTTGCCAGAGCTTCGTCATTGGTCAGAATGATCCCACCGCGCGGGCCGCGCAAGGTCTTGTGGGTGGTGGACGTCACAATATGCGCGTGTCCGATTGGCGAGGGATGTAGGCCGGTTGCAACCAAGCCGGCGATATGAGCCATGTCCGCCAGCAGCCATGCGCCAACCTCGTCGGCAATGGCGCGGAAGCGTGCAAAATCGATCTTTTGCGAATAGGCCGATGCGCCTGCAATGATCAGCTTGGGCTTCTCGGATTTCGCCAGTTCTGCAACCTGATCATAATCGATCAGCCCGGCCTCGGTCAGACCGTACTGGATCGGGCGGAACCATTTGCCGGATTGGGCAGGCTTCGCGCCGTGGGTCAGGTGGCCGCCCGCATCCAGTGACATGCCAAGGATTGTGTCACCGGGGTTAAGCAGCGCCAGCTTGACAGCGCCATTGGCCTGGGCACCCGAATGTGGCTGGACATTTGCATATTCACAGCCAAACAGTTTCTTCAGCCGGTCGATCGCCTCAACCTCGACCTCGTCGACATATTCACACCCACCATAATAGCGCCGACCGGAATAGCCCTCGGCGTATTTGTTTGTCAGTACGGAACCCTGTGCATCGATCACAGCCTTTGAGACGATGTTCTCAGACGCGATCAGCTCAATCTGCTCGGCCTGGCGTTTTCCTTCGCGCGAGATCGACGCAGCGATGACCGGATCAGCCTCGGTAAGCGGTGTTGTGAACATGATCTCCTCCTGTAATCTCGTTTCCAGTGTACGAAATTTTGTTTCCTATAGTGGAATTCTTGCCCTGAAGGCAACAAAAATCTCATCACAGAAATGTTGTTTGGTTGTGGGGAAATCGGTAAGCTTTGATAAAACAAGGAGATACCCATGTCTGACGACAGCCGGAACGAGGGTGCTGGGCCGGAAGAACAGGACGAAGGGGAGGCTTTGGGCCGCTCGATCCGGGATGCGCGTCGCGCAAAAGGCTGGACTTTGGAAGAGGCCGGGCGCGTTGCGGGAATCGGTCGGTCGACTCTTTCAAAGATTGAAAACAACCAGACTCGCCCAAGTTTCGATATTGTCCGACGGCTGACGCAGGCCCTGGACATGAACACACCTCAGCTGTTCTTGCAGTCCGCACAATCCGGAATTTCAGGGCGGCGTGATTTTACGCCCAGTGGCGAAGGTGAGATCAGAAATACGCCGACCTACATGCACGAGTTGTTGTGTTCCGAGCTGACCAGCAAACGAATGCTGCCCTATATCGCCACGATCAAGGCGCGGGACATATCCGAGTATGAGAACTGGATCCGACACACGGGTGAAGAGTTCATGTACGTCATCAGTGGTGAGCTAACCTTCATATCTGAACATTACCGCCCATTGGCTATGAAACCCGGTGACTCGCTGTACTACGATAGTGGTATGGGGCACGGCTGTATTTCTACCAGCAAAGAAGACGCCAAGGTTTTGTGGGTTTCGCTTGAATAACTGGTTGTGCGATGGCTCAGCAGCGTGGAAGACTGAGCAACAAACAACCAGATTGAACGGAAACACCTCATGGACCGGACTATTTTCACGGGGACGATGCCTGCCCTGATGACCCCTTGCAGAGCTGACCGGACACCGGACTTTGATGCCTTGGTTAAAAAGGGGAAAGAAATGATCGAGGCCGGAATGTCCGGCGTCGTCTATTGTGGCTCGATGGGGGATTGGCCGCTTCTGACCGATGCGCAGCGGATGGAGGGCGTTGAACGGCTGGTTGATGCAGGATTGCCTGTGGTTGTCGGCACCGGTGCTATCAACTCGAAATCCGCCGTCGCACATGCCGCACATGCGCAAAAGGTCGGGGCAGCGGGGCTGATGGTTATTCCAAGGGTGCTGTCGCGCGGTTCGTCTGTTGCCGCGCAGGAGAACCACTTCAAAGCGATCCTGTCCGCCGCACCGGACGTACCTGCGATTATCTACAACAGCCCTGTTTATGGTTTCGCCACACGAGCGGATCTGTTCTTTGCGCTGCGCGCCGAGCATCCAAATCTGGTCGGCTTTAAGGAATTCGGTGGAAAAAGCGATCTACGCTATGCCGCCGAGCACATTACATCGCGGGATAATCAGGTCACATTGATGGTTGGTGTCGATACCGAGGTGTATCATGGGTTTGTAAATTGCGGGGCAACTGGGTCGATCACCGGAATTGGGACCGCGCTGCCCAAAGAGGCGTTGTTGCTTGCGGCGCTGTCGAAGAAGGCTGCAGAAGGGCATGCCGAGGCACGGCTGCGCGCACGCGAGCTTGAAGAGGCCTTTACTGTTTTGGCGAGTTTCGACGAAGGCACCGATCTTGTTCTGTACTACAAACATATACTGGTTCTGAATGGCGAGGATGAATACCGCCTGCACTTCAACGAAACTGACGCATTGACCGACGCGCAAAGAAACTACTGCGAGCAACAATATAGCTTGTTCCGATCCTGGTTCGCTGACTGGATACGTCAGGGTGGGGTCATCGCAGAATGCATGTGATTGACAGCCATACCGGCGGAATGCCCACGCGGGTTATTCTGGACGGGGCTCCTGATCTGGGGTCGGGGACACTGGCTGAACGTGCGCAGCAATTGGCGACCACACATGAAGCATTCTATAAATCTGTTCTGTTAGAGCCTCGCGGGCAACCCGGATTGGTCGGCGCGCTGCTTGTTGAGCCGGACAATTCTGACTGTGCAACCGGGGTTATCTACTTTGACGCCGATGCAGTGCTGGGGATGTGTGGCCATGGAACGATTGGCATTGGCGTAACATTGGCGCATCTGGGACGGATTGATGTCGGAACTCATCGGATCGACACACCTGTGGGTGCAGTCACGATCGATCTTCAGGATGCCAATACCGTTCAGGTCACCAATATCGAAAGCCGCCGCGTTCATAAGTCGGTGACTATCGAGACCATTGAATTTGGCCCATTCACCGGTGACGTTGCATATGGCGGCAACTGGTTCTTTATCATCGACCCCAGTCCGATCCCGGTTGAACCTGGAAATATCCGCCATTTGACTGACGTGGCGATTGCAATTCGAGAGGCCTGTATTGCGCAGAGGGTCGGGGGTGAAAACGGCGAGCCCGTTGATCATGTAATCTTTCAGGGTGTGTCGCCGAATGCAGGTGTCCATAGCCGGAATTTCGTACTGTGCCCCGACAACGACTATGACCGCTCACCCTGCGGCACCGGAAGCTCGGCCCGGTTGGCATGTCTTGCGGCCAGCGGGAGATTGTCTGCCGGGGAAGAGATTGTGCAAGAAAGCATCATCGGCAGCTCGTATCGGTTGTCGTTTCAACCGGGGCAGGGTGGGGGCATTATCCCTCAGCTTACCGGTCAGGCGCATATCATGTCCGAGGGCAAGCTTGTCTTTGCGCCAAATGACCCGTTCCGATGGGGTATCGGTCGCTGACACGTAGGACCTTGAGGATGGGCTGGTTTCATGCACCGTGGTTTGAAGATTGTATCAGGTGGGCAAACCGGCGTTGACACGGCCGCGCTGGAATTTGCCCGCGCGCATGGCATCCCTTACGGGGGTTGGGTACCAAAAGGCAGAACCAATGAGGACGGGTTGATCCCTGACTACTTCAGCGGATTGATGGAATCCGATTCCCAAGATGTGGCAGTACGGACCAAGCTCAACGTGATGTCCAGCGACGCCACGCTGATTTTTGTAGATGGGTCAGCCAGCCCCGGTACGCAGAAAACTGTTGTGTTTGCTGTCGAGGCTCAAAAGCCGCATCTGGTGATCAATGTCAGACAAGGGGTTGCCGATTGCGCGCCACAGCTGCGGGCGTGGTTGGATGCAAACTCGATCGCTGTTCTGAATATTGCTGGCCCGCGCGCGTCCGAGGCCCCTGGAATCGGCCTGCGCGTGAGCGAGATATTGAGCGCCTGTCTGGACAGGTTCGTTCAACCCAAATAGTCGCGCAATGCCTGAGGCGGGTTTTCAAAGAGAGACGCTGTTCCTATCGGCGGGTGCGCGGTTTGATCCGCAACCAACACCGTTTGATCGGTTATTCGAAGAGCATCCTGAGGATCGTGGCTGACCATGAGCAGTGTGGTTTTTGTTTCAACGACCAATTCCGCTACCAAGTCCAACATTTCAGCTTTCAGAGCAGGACCCAAAGCGGCAAAGGGTTCATCCAGCAACAAGACCTGACGCCTTTGCACAAGTATTCTGGCCAGCGCTACGCGGCTTTGTTGACCGCCAGACAATTCTGCTGGTTTTCTGCCGCCCATGTCAGGCAAGCCGACACGTTCAAGAGCCGATTGAACGCGTTGCTGATCGTGTCCAGACATCCTTCCATTCGGGCTCAGCCCCAGCGCGACATTCTGCTCGGTGGTCAAGTGAGGAAACAAGTTCCCGTCTTGAAACAGCATTGACAATGGTCGTTTGCCAGGTGGCAAATCCGTCAGGTCATCTTTCTGCCAGAATATTCGACCGCTTCTTACGTCGCGAAACCCGGCGATGGATTCAAGAAGCGTCGATTTACCCGCCCCAGAGGGGCCAATTATCGCAACGCTTGATCCCGATTTGATCTCAAAATCAGCTCTCAGCAGGAAATTGCCGTTTGCGATAGTGCAGTCGTCAAGCTTCAGCATGCCAGCGCCCTCCTCGATCCAAAATCCAGAACGCACCCATTGACAACACCAGCAAAAGCAGCGAGCCGCCTGCCGCTGCTTGCATCTGATAGGCGCCCATCAGGCGATAAATTTGCAGGGGCAACGTTGCGATCTGAGCATCTGCGAACAAGGCGATCACCCCCAGATCACCCATAGACATCGCGGCGGTCAGCCCAGCAGCAAAGCCGATCTGGGCGCGCAATTGCGGAAGTATGACCCGCATGAAAAAGGACCAGTTGTTCATGTTCAGAGAAAGCGCCAAACGCCCGTGCCGCTCTAACGTATTGCGCGTCGCCGGGACCAGAATTCTCAGCGCAAAGGGCAGAGCCATGATTGCATTCACAATTGCGGTTACGGGCAGCGCAAGGCTGGTTGGATTTGCGAGAGGGCGGATCAGGATGAATAGGCCAGTACCGATGACCAGAGGCGAAGCCGCAAGCCCAAGCAGACCGCAAAGCTCTACGATCCCGAAACGACCTGTTGCGATTGTTGTCGCCATGGGCAGAGCGATAAGCAATAGGATTACCGTGCTGGTCGCCGCAACAAAGATGGATATCAGCGCAGAACGAAATACCAATATTGGCATTTCAAACAATCCTAGGACGCCTGAAATCGTGACCGAAGCCAAGGGCAGCAGAAGGAATGCAGCAGCTGTAATGATCCAGAACGCATCCAGCAATGGTGCTCCGCCGTCCCAACGCCGAATAGCGCGATCAAGCCCTGCGCCGAACCCATCCCCGCGCGAAAACCGCAGGGCCGCTAATGCAGCGGCAGCGGTCAGGACCAATTGCACCGCAGACAAAAGAGCCGCGCGCCCAAGGTCAAAGTCATAGGTGAAGGCCTGATAGATCGCGAGTTCGACCGTTGTTGCCCGAGGCCCACCGCCGAGCGTCAGTGCAACGGCAAAGCTGGTCAGGCAAATTGCAAATATCACCGCCAGCACCCCGGGTAAAATACGGCGCAGCATTGGCAGTTCGATCAGCCTGAACATGGCCATACCGTCACACCCCAGTTGCGCCGCGAGCCGAAAGCGCTCGGCCGGGATTTCCTGCCATCCCTGCAGGATCAGGCGCGTTGCCAGTGGCAGGTTGAAGAATACATGGGCCAGAACGACCCCGTGCAGCCCATAGATCTGAATGGGAGGCAGGCCGACAAGGCCCAACACATCAGATATCCATCCCGCACGCCCAAAGACTTGCAGAAGTCCAAGGATTGCAACGATCACGGGCAGGATGAATGGTGCACCCAACAGCGTGATCAGGGCGCGCCTACCAGTGAACCGGCGGCGGGCCAGTGCACGGGCGACCGGGATGGCCAGACCAGCGCTGAAAACTGCAGATAGCGTCGCCTGCAACAAGGTGAAGCGCAATGCGGCCCAATCGGCCGGGCCAAACCCGCCACCCGTTTCGGCGCGCATCGCCACCATGAATAGGGTTCCCAGTATCAGCGCGGCAACGATGGCTGCCGCGCTAACACCGGGTAATGGGTTTATTGGCTGAGTGCGCCCAACCATTCCGAAAGCGCCTGTTCCCGCGCAATTGCGGCTTCGTCCTGCTCAAACAGCAGAGATTTCTGAGGGGTGATGAGCGTCTCAAAACCTTCGGGCAGACCGGCAGATGGTGTTACCGCCGGGTACATCCAATTGGTCGTTGGGATGATCGACTGGAAGGCGTCAGACACCATGAAGTCCATAAACTGGTCTGCCAGCTCGGGCTGATCGGAATTGGCCAGCTTGGCCGCAACTTCGACCTGCATGTAATGGCCTTCATCAAAGGGTGCTGCCGCCTTGCTGACGTCTTCTTCGGCAATCAAGTGATAAGCTGGCGACGTGGTATAGCTGAGAACCATGTCCGCCTCACCCTCAAGGAACAGCCCATAGGATTCAGACCAGCCCTTGGTCACTGTCACGATGTTGTCTGCAAGACCTGCCCAAATCGCGGGGGCTTCGTCGCCATATGCAGCCTTGACCCACAGCAACAGACCCAGACCCGGCGTCGACGAGCGTGGATCCTGAATGATGATCTTGGTGTCGCTATCCGCCAGTTCACGGAAATTGCTGGGCGCAGGAGCACCGGAATTGTGGACAAACGCGAAATACCCCCAGTCATATGGGGCAAATACGGTGTCGGTCCACTCGATCGGCAATGCATAATCTGCAGTGACTGAGTGGGGGGTGAACAGGCCGGTTTCCTTAGCCGCAGACATCAAGTTTGTGTCCAGACCCAACACAATGTCGGCCTCGCTGTTTTCACCTTCAAGCCGAATGCGTGACAGCAACGCCGCGCCGTCTTCGACGCCGACCAGATTCAGGTCGCAGTCACATTGTGCTTCAAAGGCTTCTTCGACCTTCGGGCCTGGGCCCCAGTCCGAGACGAAGCTGTCATAAGTATAAACGGTCAACGTGGGCTTATCGGCTGCCACAGCCGATGTTGCAGTCAGTATTCCCGCAGCAATTGCCAGATGTTTCATATCATCCTCCAATGCGGCGAGAGGGCAAGGATGGATGAAACCTGTACCTTTCCCTCCGCCGGTTCTAGCCGGTTCAGGTTCAACGGGTTTGCCATTTGGCATCTCAGCGCAATCCTTAGCGCACCCCGAGGTAGGGCTGTGATTAGGGGGATAATGGGACGAATTCAACCGAAATCGTTAGGTTTGGTCCTGAAAAGCCATGATCGACTGACCTTCTTGGTCAGGAAGTATCTTTAGGATATATGCGCATATTTGACGCGCATATTATGTATTGCTATTCTTGGGCACATGGAGGCGAATGCAATATGAATGCTCAACCACGCAAACCCACCAATCTATCACTTGATAGCGCTTTGCTCACCGAGGCCAGAGCGCTTAACGTAAATCTTTCTCGCGCTGCCGAGGAAGGGGTTCGTGCCGCTGTTGCTGCGGCGAAGGCTGAGCAGTGGAAGGTTGAAAATGCCGAGGCCCTGCAAAGCTCCAACTCTTATGTAGAAAAGCACGGGTTGCCTTTGGATGGGTTTCGCCAATTCTGATGCCGAAATACGACGTGTTTCCCAATCCTTCGGGTGAAGGTTATCTGCTGGATGTGCAAACAGATCTTCTGAGTGATCTGAATACAAGAGTGGTCGCTCCGCTATTGCCGGCTGCGCACGCTCCACGACCTGCCGCGCGCTTGAACCCCGAATTTTTGATTGATGGGGAGCCTGTAATTATGGTGACGCAGTTCATGGCAGCGGTTCCAGTAGGAGTTCTCAAATCTCCGGTAGGCAATCTGACGGACGAATTTGAAAAGATCACAATCGCCCTTGATATGCTGATGCAAGGGTTCTGAGCGATCAGCATATGGTCAACCCCTTATGAAAAGGGGTCGAAGACGTGCCTCGTATGCTGAAAGTCGAACTCTTTAGACAATCACGGGAGGGTGCCGTCGCGGAGCGTCATAGCGCTGTTGGGCAAACCAGGTCATTGTCGGTTCGATATCACTCTGCGTATTGCCCCCCTGAAGCGTGTAACCCGCGGCAAGCCAGGTGAATCCGTCGTCAGCAACTTCGGCACAATTGGTGTAGTCACCCCATTTCCCAAGGCCAGGCGTATCCGTGCCGCGTCGGGCAAGGGCCAGGCGCCAGATCAGATCAATGTCGTCGTAGGTGCCGACCACATGACTTGGATGCAGGTTTCCTCCACCTGCAAAGACGGACAGACCCACATCACCAACCCTGTTGACCGCGGTAGATGGGTAGGCAAATGCGATTTGGCCGTTCCAGATATCCGGTTCGTCAATCAGCGACATGGTCGCTTCGTCAATGCGCACGGTTCGAATGAAAGGTCGTGGTCGGTTAGCCTGTCGGTTGGCTGCCCACATAAAACCCAACACACCTCGGCCCAGCCATCCGGCGGTAATGCGTGGATCGGTGCGCGACATCCAGTCCCCACCGGCGGTTTGCGCCGAATAGTTGCCCGCAAACCAAGGCGTGACATCAATATCGAACTCATCCACGTCAGGTGAGTTTTCGAGCCATCTGAAAACGCGGATTTGTGAATTGGTGTTGTGGCTGGCGAAATACATCGCACCACGCGCACCTTGCACGCATCTGAGGGAAAAGTTGTCTTCCGTCTCAAAAATGTCGAAGGACAACGATCCTCCAGCCACCAGTTCGTCCAGCGAAATTCGCAGAATGACCGATCTGGTAAACTGATTGGCCCCGGCCGAAAACACATTTGTGCCCGCGTACACGAAGTTCTCAGAAAGCGATACATGGTTGTAGTCAAACCACTCATTGGTCCAGGCCGGATCTAGGCCTGTTGGCGTGAAATCCCAGATATTCCATGTATCGTTGCCAAGCGTGCGGCCTTGCTTGACCGCGATCCTTAGGGTGTTGGTTCCGCCCTGTTCAATATATTGAAGCAGCCAGATCATCAGATCACGGCTTGGGTCATAGATCGTGGTCTGGTCGCAGCAGAATCCGCCATCCGCAGGGGGAAACAACGTAAATGGACTCATATGCGACCAGCTTTGGCCGCCGTCCAGTGACCGGCTGGCATACCAGTTGCCAGTTGCCAGTATCTGGTTTCCGTTATTGCAGACCGTTGGTTCGCCAACGGTCGATGTCTGGCCGTTTGTGTCGAAATCCGTAAGGTTTACTGTATTGAAAATCCTCGGTTGATGGGTCGAGGGCATGGCGGCCTCCGTAATTTATTCATGTCAAAAAATGAAAACAATTGATCAGTAATCCAGTTCAGTTGGGTCTGCTTCGCTGCCCGAGCGACCCGAGTTATCTTCTTCCAGTTCGGGCCCGCCTTTTTTGCGAACCTGAGAAACGCGCTCATCGCGCTCGCTCAGCATTTGCGGGGTCATTAGACCCGAAGCACCGGCCCGCTCTCCCAAGGCAGAATGGGCGGATGGTTGTGGCCGTACTTTGACTGTTCCCTTGCGGGTACTTCGCTTTCCACGTGCTTGATTTGCCATTCAACTCTCCTATCCGTTCGTAAATAAACGCATCCAAATTTGCAGGTCATCAGATGGTGTTGAATGCAATAGACATAGCAGATTTGAGCCGACTCTTCAATTGAAGCGGCCTTTTGAAGATGCTGATAAGTCTGATTTGGTCTCAGCTACTGGGGAACCATTCGCGACAATCGTCCCGATAGCGGGAACAAACAGGCCTGCAGCGAATGATAGATGTCAGGCTTGCCATCAAAGATAGATGTAACAATTTCGCCGCTCTGATCAACTGCAGGGAACCAACCGCCCTTCTGATGGTCTATCAGTGTTTCGTTGGCGTAGGTCCACAGCTTTCTGTACCAGATTTCATCCTCGGGCTTCTTGTCCAAAGCGATCAAAGCGCCGACCGCTCCGATTGCTTCTGAGACGGGCCACCAGAACCGCGATGCGTTGGCGACTTGGCCTCCAAAATCCAGCGTATAGGCCAAGCCACCATCGGGTAGCCACGCGTCTGCAAGAGCCCTCTCAATCAACCAGCGCGACGTTTCGGGTGCTCTCGAGTTGGGTCGGCCCGACAAATCCCAGTGCTGCAATTGAAGCCGGCCAAGCTCGAACGAATGTCCCGGAGTGGTGCCAGCAGGCCGAAACATGGGGTCGCCCGCATAGTCTCGATCAATCCGCCAGTCAGATGTGTAGTGCTCGGGCAACCGCCAGTTTTCGGTAGGTGCAATCCGGCCGATGAAGAAATCCAGGATGCGACCGGCGCGCGAAAGATAGATCTCATCGCCTGTTGCCTCATAGACCGCAAGCAAGGCTTCGACGCCGTGCATATTCGCGTTCATCCCGCGATAGGTGGAAAACGGGGTCCAATCCCGGTTCCATTCGTCACAGAACAAACCGGCCTCGTCGTCCCAGAAATGCTGATCAAGGATGCCTCGGATCTCGGCCAGCAGCTTGTCTGCATCCGGGTGCCCGGCTTGCTTGGCGCTGGAAGCGGCGAGCAAAACAAACACGTGACCATAGGCGAGCTTACGATCGTCCTTGATCTGATCTCCGTCCAATGCCCAGAGATAACCTGCGTGTTCCTTGTCTTTGTGGTGACTTTCTAAATAGACCATACCGTGATCGATGATCCGCTCAGCACCCTGAAATCCCATCAGGTGCCCCAATGCATAGGAATGCACCAGACGCGTTGTTGTGTGCAGTTCTTGAAGCCGATTGGGCAGGGGGCTGCCATCATAGTCGAGAATGAAAAACCCCGGCTCATCTCGGCAGCTTGTGCTGAAGAACTCTAGCTGACGCTGGGCCTGATCTTGCAGCCAAGCGCGGTGTTCTGGCGTATCAAGCCAGAAATCTGCATTGGAATTCGGGCCGGGTGGCAGCAGCTGATTGGTGTTCATCTTCATCGTCTCGCAAGAGGAATCGTTCGGTGCTTACTGGTACACCAACACAGAGTTGCGTCCACCAACGAATGAAGCAACAAGATCGATTGCGACCGGCAAATCCAGACCCCCTCAACGGTAATTACAATCATGACGCCGGGAAAGAGTGCGCGAACACGATGTTAGACTTGCTTGGTTCGGGGCATTGGTTTGGGACTGGCGGATGCCATGACACATGCTCCTTCGCTTCATGAAAGTGGTTTGCCTGCACTATGTGGCAGACGCGCTGCCGAGCCTAGGGTTCACGCGATTGCAGGATGGTGACAGCGATGATCTGGGTTACGTCTTCGGCGCTGCATCCGCGCGACAAGTCGTTTGCCGGTCTGGCAAGGCCTTGCAGAACAGGGCCGATTGCCAGGTATCCGCCCAGCCGCTCAGTCATCTTGTAGCCGATATTACCGGCATCCAGATTCGGGAAGATTTTGACATTCGACTGACCCGCAACAGAAGAACCAGGCGATTTGCGTTCGCCAATTGCAGGGACAAAAGCGGCATCAAATTGTAACTCTCCATCCACATGCAGTTCCGGATGCTTGGAGCGAAGGATTTCCGTCGCATTGACCACTTTGTCCACTGCAGGGTGTCGCGCGCTGCCTTTGGTCGAAAAGCTTAGCATTGCGATCTTCGGCTCTGCCTGCAGTAATGCACGCGCCGAAATCGCGGATGCGGCGGCGATGTTGGCCAGCTCTTCCGAGGTTGGATCAATCACCAAACCGCAGTCAGAATAGAGCATGGCGCGCGCGCCCTCGGGTGCGGTCTCGGGCGGATACATCAGGAAGAACGACGATACCATTCCTGCATCAGGCTTCATCCCAATGACCTGAATGGCCGTTCTGACCACATCGCCTGTGGTATGGACTGCCCCGCCAACGGTTCCAATCGCATGTCCCAACCGTACCAGCATCGCTGCGTAGACCAGCGGAGTTTCTGCGGCTTTGCGGGCCTTGGCTTCATCCACACCCTTGTGTTCGCGCAGTGTATGATACTCGGCGGCAAACGTATCGGTCAGATCCGACTGCGCAGGGTCATGAATGGCTATCCCGTCCCCGGCTGTTCCGCCTTCTGCCTGCAGTACGGCCTCAACCTCGGCCTCAGGCCCGACGAGGATAATGTCGGCCAATCCTGCCTTGCGGGCGGCCAGACCTCCGGCTACGACGCGCGGATCGGTGCCTTCGCTCAAAGCGACAACAGGGCGGGTTTCCGAGGCGCTGGCTGCCAACAACTCAATCGGTGTTTTTGTCATGCGTCTCGGTTCCTGAACGGCTGTTACACGGTATCAGAACAGGCCACGCTGAGTTTGACGGAGCGTCGTGTTGGTGCTGTCCCGATTTGATTTCTTGATTGCTTGGTTCCAGGTCACCGTCAAGCTATCGCCGATAGGTCCAGATGTGTCATCTGGCTATAGACGGCTGCTGTTCTGGACTTAGTGGCCTTCGGTCAGAATCTTGGTGGGTTCAGTCCAGCCTGAAACCAGTTGATGAACGTGACGATTGAAAAAACCGGCAAACCCGTTGCCTTTTGAATATCCGCTGCGTAAGGACACATATTCGTGCACTCCAGAACGATCGCGCCAAGTTCCGGGTTGCTTGACTGCAACGCCAGTGCCGCTTCGACATTGTCAGCGCGGGCTTTGTCCACATCCAGCGTTAATGCGTTTCCAAGGATGGCGGTCGTGAATTCGCTGCCGCCCTCGGTGCTTCCGATCGGAGTGCCTTCGGGGACGCGTGCCTTTCGCAGGTGCTGGTCGGTGAGAGTTGATGCAGAGATGGTGAGAATTCCGGCTCGTTTTCCGGCGGGAAGAATCCGATTAACCATATCGACCTGCATCATCGAAGATGTCGCAACCGGAACCGGTACTGCCTCGGCCAGCTCGTCCTGAAATAGAGAGAGAAAGCCGCAATTGGTGGTGATCCCATCCACACCGTCTTTGACAAGTTCCCGCGCGGCATCAATGAACGCGCCAAGCATCCCTGCGGCGCCTTGGCGAACCACAAGATTGGGCGAGGCATCACGAACGATGCGATAGAGCACGGGATATGGCCAAGTCTGTGCGTTGCCCATATCGCCGGGAATACGTGGAAACTGTGCGTCCAGCATCAGGATGCCGACAGACGCGCCATAAATGGATTTTCCGCCTTGCGCGATCATGGCTGTGCCTCCTGAATGATCCTGGTCGAGATATCGTCGGACCCATCCATATAAATGCTGGATATCCCATGACGCACTGCGTCCTGCACCTGATCCATCCGCTTGTTGATATGCGCGCCCAAGACCTGCGCAGCCTCATCCGCGTCGCGGTTCATCAAGGCCTGCATGACACGCTTATGTTCGTCTTTTGAGCGTTGAACCCGGTCAAGGCTCATTGAGATCCAGCGGATATAGCGAATACGCTCATTGATCCGTGTCAGGGTCTGCAAAAGCTCTTTGTTGCCGGAGAGTTTGGCAATACCCAGATGGAAGGCCTCGTCTCGGGCCACGGCCTCTTCAACTGTTAACCCGGTGATTTCGATACCAGTCGCGTACAGTTCGTCATGCAGAGTTTGCAGTTGTTCCGACGAGGCTTTGGTGCATGCCGCGCGGACGGCGGCTGTTTCGATAATTTGACGAAGCTCAAACAGGTCGAACACGCTTTGAGCGTCCAGTGGGCGGCAAAAGAAACCCTGTCCAGGACGGAAATCGAACAATCGCTCCGCAACCAGCCGGTTCAGCGCTTCGCGCAATGGGGTGCGGCTGACTCCCAAGTCCTTTGACAGAGCTACCTCGTTCAATCGATCACCGGGACGCAGACGGAATGAAACCGCCATCGCCTTCAACTGATCATAGATGTCATCAACGCGTGGACCCGCCATTGGTGCCGCCTTTGGTTCGTTGATTCACAGGTGCCACAGGCTAGGCTTGAAATCAATATACAAAACTGTATACAGCTCTGTGTGCAATTATAAGCAAAGGAATCGCAGACCATGACGGGAACGAATTACCTGACCGGAGCTGAGGCCATGGTGCGTATGCTTGAGGCGCATGGCGTGAAGCACATGTTTGGCCTTTGCGGAGACACAACTCTGCCATTCTATGACGCTCTGTCGCGCATGGATCACGGCATTCAGCATATTCTGACCCGGGATGAGCGTCATGCAGCCTACATGGCAGATGGCTACGCCCGGGTCACCGGCAAGCCGGGTGTCTGCGAAGGCCCGTCTGGGGGCGGTGCGACTTATATTCTGCCCGGTGTGGTCGAAGCCAACGAAAGCTCGGTCCCTATCTTGGCGATCACCTCAGATGTGGCAACAACCAGCCGGGGGAAATACCCGCTGACCGAACTGGACCAACCCGCGCTGTTCAAGCCTTTGGCCAAGTGGAATGCGTCACTGGACGATGCGACGCGATTGCCCGCCATGGTGCGCGCGGCGTTCCGCGCGATGACGACTGGAACGCCCGGGGCAACACATCTGGCCCTGCCATTTGACACGCAGAAAGCGCAGGTGGACGAGGCCGAGATTTGGGCGGATGCGCGGCACCGCAGCTACCCGGCGGAACGCGCAGGCCCCGATCTCGACGCGATCGAGGCGGCGGCAGAGATATTGTCTAAATCGAAATCCGCAGTTGCTGTTTGCGGCGGAGGCCCGGTCCTGTCAGGAGCCAGCGAGGCGCTGCGCCGGGTTGCAAACCTGTTAGATATGCCAGTCGCCACTACGGTGTCGGGGCAGGGGTCCATTGCCGAGACCGACCCACTGGCCCTAGGGGTCGTAGGATCAAATGGCGGTATACCTGCAACCCGTGCAGTGGTGGATGCAGCAGATGTTGTTCTGTTCATCGGGTGCCGCGCGGGTTCGGTCACGACCGAGCGTTGGAGAAGCCCCGCGCGCAATGCCACGATTATTCACATCGACAGCGATCCAATGGTGATTGGAGCCAACTATCAGACGGAAGTTGCAATATGTGCCGACGCCCGTCTGGCGCTGGAAGCACTTGCAGATGCGCTTGCAGCGCGGCAGGACCTTCCGCAATTGGGTGGTGCGGCCAAAGCCAGCGCAGCATGGGCGGCCAAAATGGCTGCATTCAAGCCACTTGCCGCAAGCCGAGAAACGCCAATCCGACCCGAAGCCGTTATGGCCGCGCTTATGGATATCTTGGATGATGACGCAATTGTTGTCGCTGATCCAGGCACGCCGTGCCCCTATTTCAGCGCGCATTACCGCTGGCAGAAACCGGGGCGGCATTTCATCACCAACCGGGCGCATGGGGCGCTGGGCTATTCTTTGGGTGCAGCTATGGGTGCGCATGTGGGGCTTCCTTCGGTCAAGACGCTGTCTGTTATGGGCGACGGCTCGTTTGGATTTACCTGCGGTGAGTTTGAAACCATGGTTCGGCACAACATGCCGATCACATCGATTGTGTTCTCGAATTCGGTCTTTGGCTGGATCAAGGCCGGTCAGGATGCAGGGTTTGGTCAGCGGTATTACAATGTCGATTTCAACCGCACCGACCACGCGGCCGTCGCAAGCGCCTTTGGTGTGAAATCATGGACCGTCAAAGACCCCGAGGACCTGCCGAAGGTGCTGAAGCAGGCGATTGAGCATGATGGCCCGACGCTGGTCGACATCCATTCACAACAGCTTCACGAGGCTGCGGCTCCGGTTTCGGAATGGGTTGCGTAGGATGCGATTGAGGGGGCCAACTGGGCCAGAAAATCTTGCGCAATCGCGGACAGGGGGCGCCCCTTGGCGGTGATGATTGCGAGGTCCAGCATGACTGCCGGTCGGAACGGGCGGGTTTGATACCCGCTTTCTCCGTCGAAGGTCACGGTGAAGGGGTCGATCATCGCGACCCCCATGCCCTGCTTGACGAAGCTCAGCAGGTTTTCTGACAGATGGGTGTGAATCTGGGTCCGCCATGTGCGCCCCGCAGTCTGGAAGATGTCCCGTGTGCGCCTGTGCGTCTGGTGTTCGGGGCCCATCACGATGAACGGTTCGTTTTCGAGGATTTCGGGCGTAAGCACCTCATATTCTGCCAGCGGGCTGTTTTCCGGAAAGGTTGCGAGCGTTTCGAATTGAAAGACCTCATAGTTCAGTGTGTCGTGTAGGATCGGCATTTCCACGATGCCGATCTCAAACAGGCCAGAAATCACCCACTCTTGAATCTTGGATGAATACTGCGATTGAAAACTGACCGAGAGGTTCGGGCGGCGTTTTGCAAAACGCGCAATCTCACGCGGCATGAAGCCGAAAGATAGCAGATGCGGAGCGGCGACCTGTAGTTGGCCCGGATGCTTGTTCTGCAGATCCGTGACAGCCTGCGCCACATGATCCAGCCCGCGCACGACTGTATCAACCTCGCGATATAAAAGCTCAGCCTCTGGGGTTGGCAGCAACCGACCTTTGTTGCGTTCAAATAACGGCAAACGCGCTTCGCGTTCCAGCTGCGCAAGAAGGTTGCTAATCCCCGGTTGCGATACTCCAAGCACCGATGCCGCGCCTGTTACGGTGCCGGTTTCCATGATGGCGTGAAAAGCCTGAAGCTGACGAAAGCGCAGAGACATCGTTTATACTATCATTTTTTCTGATGACCTCCCGAGAACATAGTATTTGAAATGATAACCCGGTCAAGGCAGGCTTTTGCCATTGGCAGGGGGCGCAATGGGCGATCTGACACAGAAAATCATTGGCTTTGATCTATGGCACCTTGAATTGCCCGTAACGTCCCGCCGTGATCATGGCATCGGGTCTGTTGAAGGATCGTGCGAAGTGGTTGTCCTGCGGCTGCGCTCCGAGGACGGCAGTGAAGGATTTGGCGAAGCCTCTCCCTGGTCTGTTTTCACAGGCACGCCCGAGGCCACTTTTGCTGCCCTTGACCGCTATTTGCGGCCTCTCGTTGTTGGCGCCAGGGTGGGCGATCGTTCAGCGATCATGGCGCAGGCCGCTTATGCCGTGGCTCATTGCACCGAGGCGAAGGCCGCATTGGAGACCGCTCTGCTGGATCTTGCAGGCAGGATCAGTGGGGTTCCGGTTTGGTCTCTTCTCGGTGGCAAGTGTCGGGATACCATTCCTCTCAGCTGCTCGATTGCGAACCCTGATTTTACTCAGGACATTGATTTGCTGGCGCGCTTGCAGGTGGATGGCGTGCGGCTCGTAAAGCTGAAGACCGGGTTCAAGGATCACGACTTCGACATCAAGCGTTTGGAATATCTTGCCCAGAACCATCCGGAAATGTCAGTCCGCGTAGACTACAATCAGGGCCTCAGCATCGAGGACGCTCCGGCGCAGGTGCGCGATGTCGCGCAATTCGCTCCGGATTTCATCGAACAACCCGTCCGCGCCCATCATTTCGGCATGATGGGCAAGTTGCGACAAATGATCGACGTGCCGCTTCTAGCTGATGAAAGTGTCTTTGGCCCGGAAGACATGGAGCGGGCCGCGCGTGAGGGTATCTGTGACGGGGTATCTGTAAAAATAATGAAATCGGGGGGGCTAACGCGCGGACAAACCGTTGCCCGCATTGCCGCAGCGCATGGTCTGACGGCCTATGGCGGCGATATGTTTGAAGCCGGATTGGCGCATCTGGCAGGTACGCATATGATCGCTGCGACCCCTGAGATCACGCTGGGCTGTGAGTTCTATCAGGCGTCTTATTTCCTGAAAGAAGATATTTTGGAACCCCCGTTCCAGGTCAGTGACGGTCAGGTTGTCGTCCCTGACGGGCCCGGGTTAGGCAACAGGCCCGAAATAGCCAAGCTGAACCATTATGCAGCGGCCAAGGCGGTGGCGGCGTGAGCGAGCAGAAGACTATAGCAATCATCGGCGCCGGAATCGTCGGTGTTTCAACGGCAATCTGGCTGCAGCGGGACGGTCACAAAGTCATTCTGATCGACAAGGCGGGACCGGGAGAGGGCACCTCGCACGGCAATGGAGGTGTTCTGGCATCTTGCTCGATCGTTCCGGTGACTGTTCCGGGGCTGCTCAGGAAAGCGCCAAAAATGCTGCTCAGCCCGTCTCAGCCGTTGTTTTTGAAATGGGGGTATCTTCCAAAGCTGGTCCCATGGATGACCCGCTATCTGAGTCACGCAAATGCCTCAGATGTGGAACGCATCGCGTCGGCCCTGACACCTATTGTTGGCGACAGCCTGAATGACCACAAAGCACTGGCCGAGGGTACAGGCGCTGAAAAGTGGATCGTGCCATCTGACTACCTGTTCCTCTACAAAGACCGCGCGCACTTCGAAGACGATGCTTTTGGTTGGGATATTCGGCGCAGGAACGGCTTTACTTGGGACGAATTGGAAGGTTCGAGCTTTCACGCCTATGACCCGGTCTATAGCGAAGATATCGGTTTTGCAGCGAAGCTTTCGGATCACGGCCATATCACCGACCCGGGCTGTTATGTCAAAGATCTGGCGGCCCATGTTGAGGCTCACGGGGGCACAATCCTGCGCGTGGCGGTCGATGATGTGGTTCAGGAAAACGGTCGCGTTACCGGTATACGGGCTGCTGGCGAAACCATCACATGTGATACGGCAATTGTAACCGCGGGCGTGTGGTCTGGGCCTTTGGCCAAGCGTTTGGGCATTACTGTTCCCCTTGAAACCGAACGCGGCTATCATCTTGAATTGGTGGAGCCTTCTGCCATGCCGCGCAGTCCGGTCATGGTGGTCTCGGGCAAGTTTGTCGCCACGCCGATGGATGGCCGCATCCGTCTGGCGGGTATCGTGGAATTTGGCGGGCTTGACGCGCCGCCGTCGCGCGCGCCGTTCGAATTGATGCGCAAGAACGCCCGGATGGCTTTCCCGGGTTTGACATGGAAGGAGGAAGTGGAATGGATGGGGCACCGCCCTGCACCAACAGACTCGATCCCGATCATTGGTGAAGCCCCAGGGATAAGTGGTGCGTATATGGGATTTGGGCACCATCATATTGGTCTGACAGGCGGGCCAAAAACGGGGCGACTTTTGGCCCAGATGATTGCCGGCAGAACCCCGAACACAGACATGAGCGTCTACGCACCCTCGCGTTTCGCAACATAGAAATGACTGGCGGAAAACGCCGGCGTCTCAACATCATAGGGAGAAACATGATGAAAAAATTGACAAGCCTTCTGACAGCAACCGCTCTGACCGCAGCCGCAGCAGCGCCAGTAATGGCGGAGAAATGGGATATGCCGATGGCCTATTCGGCATCGAATTTCCATTCGGCCACTGGCGCGGAGTTTGCCAAATGTGTCACCACAGGAACCGGTGGTGAGATTGAGATCGTCACGCATCCATCGGGTTCGCTGTTCAAAGGCGCCGACATCAAGCGCGCGATTCAGACCGGACAAGCCCCAATTGGTGAGCGTCTGCTGTCTGGTCACCAGAACGAAAACGCACTGTTCGGGTTTGACTCGATCCCGTTCCTGGCCACGTCATTTGATGACAGTGCTAAGCTTTGGGACGCCGCCAAACCTTCGATTGAAAAGCTGTTGGCTGAACAGAACCTGACCCTGCTTTATGCCGTGCCGTGGCCTCCGCAAGGGCTTTATTTCAAGAACGAAGTGAACTCGGTTGCGGATATGGAAGGGATCAAGTTCCGGTCCTACAACAATGCCACCTCACGCCTGGCCGAACTGACTGGGATGCTGCCCGTCACCATCGAGGCGGCTGAGATCAGTCAGGCCTTTGCCACCGGGGTGGCGGATTCCATGGTGTCGTCTGGGTCGACCGGCTATGACCGGAAGGTCTGGGAAAGCCTGAACTACTTCTATGAAGTGGATGCCTGGTTGCCGCGCAACTACGTGATGGTGAACTCGGATGTCTGGGCCGGTGTTTCGGACGCCAATAAGAATGTCATCAAAGGTTGTGCGGAACTGGCCGAGTATGCCGGTAACTGGCGCGCCAAGGAATATACCGGCTTTACGCTTCAGGGTCTGCGCGATGGCGGTATGACCGTTGGTCCCGCGTCCGAGCAGATGACGAATGAGCTGAAAGAGATCGGCGTCACCATGACCAACGAATGGCTTGAGGCCGCTGGTGACGAAGGCAAAGCCATCGTCGACGCGTTCAACTCTCAGTAACCATTCCAATGCGGGCGGCGGTCTAACCTGCCGCCCGCTTCCAATCTACAAAACACAGCGGGGACAGCATGGCGGCAATGCGAGGGCTCAGGTCCGTACTGGATTTCATCTATCTGGCAGCAGGGGTTCTGGCGGCGCTCAGCCTGATTGCCATTCTGGTGCTCATTGTGGTCCAAATGCTGGCCCGTTGGACCGGCGAAGTTTTTCCCGGCGCGCCGGATTATGCAGGATACGCGATGGCTGCTGCGTCGTTTCTGGCCTTCGCCAACGCCCTAAACCGGGGCAGCCATATTCGGGTTTCCATCCTTTTGAACGCGGTTCCCGATGGCTTTCGCCGAATTCTCGAAATCTGGTGCTTTGCCATCGGTTCTGCCGTCATGTGGTATTTCTGCTGGTACGCCTATCGATTTGTGTTCTGGAGTTGGAAGTTCAACGACATAAGCCAGGGGCAGGACAAAACCGCCCTTTGGATACCTCAATCAACCATGCTGATCGGAGCCGTCATTCTGGCCATCGCGCTGACCGATCACCTGTTCCACGTCCTGTTCAAGGGTGATCACCGCATCACCCGTGATCTGGCCGATCAGAGCCACGGAGAGTAAGAGCATGGAAAATATATCCGTCATTATCCTCTTTCTCTTTGTCCTCTTCACACTGCTAGGCACCGGGGTCTGGGTCGGGCTGGCCCTGATGGGCGTTGCCTGGGTCGGGATGGAGCTGTTTACAACGCGCCCTGTGGGCGATGTGATGATCACGACCATCTGGTCGGCGTCGTCATCCTGGACGTTGACCGCCTTGCCGATGTTCATCTGGATGGGCGAAATCCTCTACCGCACGCGATTATCCGAGGACATGTTCAAAGGCCTGTCCCCATGGATGGCGCCTTTACCCGGAGGTTTGGTACACACGAATATTGTCGGGTGTACGGTCTTCGCTGCGGTTTCTGGCTCATCGGCGGCCACTTTGACGACCGTTGGTAAGATGTCGATCCCGGAACTGCGCAAACGCAACTACCCTGAGCGAATGATCATCGGTACGTTGACGGGTGCGGCCACGCTGGGTCTAATGATCCCACCCTCGCTGACATTGATCGTCTATGGGGTGACGATCAATGAATCGATTACCAAGCTGTTCTTTGCAGGCATACTGCCCGGTCTCGTACTGGCAGCGATGTTCATGGGGTATGTCGCGATCTATTCCAAGATCGGTAAAGACTGGAACCCAAATGATGAGGGCAAACTGACCTTCTCCGAGAAGATCAAAAACTCTCGTTTTCTCTTGCCCGTTATCCTGCTGATCGTGGTTGTGATCGGGTCCATGTATCTGGGCTATGCCACGGCGACCGAGGCGGCGGCTTTCGGTGTGATTGGCGGGCTGCTGCTGGCGGCAGGGCAGGGATCTCTGAACTGGAAGACGTTCACTGAAAGCCTGATGGGTGCGACCCGCACGAGCGCCATGATCGCGCTGATCCTTGCAGGTGCTGCGTTCCTGTCGCTTTCGATGGGTTTCACCGGCCTGCCGCGTGGACTTGCGGATTTGATCGCCGGGTGGGAACTGACACGGTTCGAACTGCTGATGGTTCTGCTTGTTTTCTATGTCATTCTGGGTTGCTTCCTTGATGGGATTTCCTCGGTCGTGCTGACCATGGCCGTTGTTGAGCCAATGATCCGTGACGCCGGAATTGATCTGATCTGGTTTGGAATATTCATCGTGGTCGTCGTCGAGATGGCGCAGATTACGCCGCCCATCGGATTCAACCTGTTCGTGATGCAGGGCATGACCAATCATGAGATGAGCTATATCGCGCGCGCTGCGATACCGATGTTCCTGATTATGGTGCTAATGGTGTTTGTTCTGATCTGGTTCCCCGAACTGGCGACATGGCTGCCTGAAAACCTGCGTCAGGGCCCGGGTGGGTAGAGCGCTTTGAACCCACTCCGCCTCGCGGCACGTCACGGCCCCTATGTATTGGTGACGGGATTGGTCGCGGGGTTATTGCTGCCGGGGTTGGCCAAGCCGATGCGGCCATTCCTACCGCCCTTAGTCATGATCTTGTTGTTTCTGACGCTGCTTCGCATGAAGCCTGGTGCCATTGTAGGATCGTTCGCTGATCTTCGACAGGTTGGTGGAACGATTGTTGTTCTTCAACTCATCATGCCCTTGTTGATCGCATCGGTTGCTTTTGCGGGCGGGTGGACCGGCGTCCCGGTTATTCTATCGTTGCTGATTATGACCGCGGCCCCGTCGATTTCCGGTAGCCCCAACATGTGCCTGATGATGGGGTATCCGGCCGAACACGCAATGCGTCTGGTTGTGGTTGGAACCGCTGCTTTACCCGTTACCGCCTTGCCAATCTTTTGGATGATACCTGAACTGGGCGATATGCAGGCCGTCCTGATGACCACCCTGCGTTTGTTTCTTACAATTGTGGTTGCAATTCTAGCCGCAGTGGCATTGCGTAGGACGGTTCTTCGCGCACCGTCAGACGCCACTTTACAGAACCTTGAAGGCGCGGCGACTATCACGCTCGCGGTGTTTGTGGTCGGTTTGATGCCATCACTGAGTGCGACAGCGCTGGTTCATCCCAGAGTGGCGCTGTTCTGGATCGTATTCGCATGTGTGATCAATTTCGGTGCCCAGTTTGTCTCGTTCCGATTGACGCGAAAAAGGCTGGCCCCGGCAAAGGCGACAGCGGTTTCTTTGATCGCCGGAAACCGCAACATCGCAATCTTCTTCGTCGCACTACCGCCCGAAGTGACTGCGCCCATTATGGTATTCATTGGTGCCTATCAAATCCCGATGTATCTTACGCCTTTGATCATGCGCCGACTGTATCGACAGATAGCTTTTACAAATTCGAACTGACATTCCAAGCTGTCGAACCACTAAGCAATTTTATCAGATCATTCATTCAACAATCAGAGATTAAGTGTTCTTTCGCAAAATACTCCAAAGGCAGTTTAGGTAGAGCAGGAGAACCGATTAAGTTCCAACCCCAGCGGCTGTGTTCTGTGATGAGTGCGGGAGTATGAATGACATCCGCGATGGCTCGGACGGAGGCAAATTCTGTTTTTCGTTTTTTTGGCCACAAGTGTTTAAATTCTCGCGTTCCTTTCAAGTTCGTATTCGACATCGCGTGATTAGCCCCGCTTGGGAGGTTCAATTTGTTGGCGCAAAGCCTTTCTGGCTTTCGCTTGTCTCTGATCCGGGCGTCATGCGACTATTGGTAAGCGTTCGCTGCGTCGATCAGTGCCGTTTCAAGGCACGGCGCGCTGGGCGTTCTCGAGACCTGCAGTTTGTGGTGCAAATGGTTGTACAATGAAATCATTTGGAGATCTATTCGTGCAGTCATCCTGCGAAGCAAAGCTAGAACTCGCGCTCGCTGAAGAAAGCGCTTCTGCCGAAAACACTGAAAATTTTTCAGCCACCTGAGCTTTCGCCATGTGCCGGCGATCGCTACTCTGGCAGAGACTGCAATAACAGGTTGTTGCGATGGGTGTTTCCGAGCTTTCTCTGCTTCACGAAACCGAGCGGCTCCGCGCTCAGATCCGGGCTGGTCAGATCACGGGTCCGACTGCTGGGTTGGCCGCCGGTCGGATGCAAGCAAATCTGGTTGTGCTTCCACTAGAATATGCCGGTGCTTTCCGCAATTTCTGCCTTTCCAATCCGCAGCCATGCCCTCTGTTGGCGGTTACAGAACCGGGGCAATTCTCAGTGCCCACCCTTGGCGCAACAATTGATCTGCGCTCGGACCTGCCAGGATATAGGGTTTGGCAGGAAGGTGCGATTGTCGATACACCAACCGATGTAACTACGATATGGCGAGAAGATCTCGTTGCATTTGTGCTGGGATGCTCATTTGGCTTTGAAACCGCCGTGATGGAGGCGGGGATCGAACTGCACCATGTGACTGCCTCCAGAAACGTGCCGATGTATGACTCGAATATTCCGCTGCGTCCGGCCGGTCTGTTTGGAGGCTCCATGGTCGTATCCATGCGCCTCATTCCTGCTGATCGGGTCGAAGACGTTATCAGGATTTCCGGGCGGTTTCCGCAGTGCCATGGCCAACCGGTTCATGTGGGCGAGCCTTCGGAGATCGGAATTGTATCGATTAAGCATCCTGATTATGGCGATCCGCCGGTTGGTGACGGAGTGCCGATGTTCTGGGCGTGTGGAGTGACGCCGCAAGCAGCGCTTCGCCGGGCAAAACCGCCATTTGCCATTACTCACGATCCCGGAAAGATGTTGATCTGCGATGTTCCGGCGACTTGGGACCAAGTGTTGAATCCGGCGACATGAAACGGATCACGCTGGAAACTTTCATCGCGCTGGCGCATCTGCGCCATTTCGGCAAGGTGGCCCGGCAGTTGAACACCACGCAATCCACCGTTTCTGCGCGGATTGCATCGCTGGAGCAAGAACTGGGCGCCTCGTTGTTCACGCGCGCACCGCATTCGGTTTCCTTGACACCCAAAGGTCGCACGCTGCTTGAACACGCCGTGGAAATTGTGGCCAGTATGGACCGAATGTCGATGGCAGTCGGTAAGGACCCAAAGCGTGAAGGTACCCTTCGGTTAGGTGTTTCGGAAACGCTGGTTTCAACGATTGTGCCGTCGTTCTTTGCGTCGTTTTCCAGGAAATACTCGGCCTCCAGTTTAGAGATAATTGTAAACAACACGACATACCAAAGGGATCAGTTGATCGACCGTGGGCTGGATTTGGCGCTGCTGATGGGGCCGGTTTCGAATGCACGGGTCGCAAATATTCCGCTGATCGACTTTCCGATGATCTGGGTGGCGGCTGCGGATCATCCTTTGGCAACTGCGTCAGAGATTACTTTAGACGACCTGACTGAGAACCCTATTCTGAGCTATGCCACCAATTCACGACCTTATATCGAATTAACTGACGCGTTGCGAAAAGCAGACGTCCACGCGCCCCGGCTGTTTTCATCAAACGCCATGGGCGCCAGCGTTGAAATAACCCGCAAAGGGCTTGCGATCTGCACTGTGCCGGGCGTTTATGCCGAACCGTTCATTGCAGACGGATCTCTGGTCGAGCTGGCAATTCCCATTCAGCTGAACCCTATCTCTTTCACAGCCTCTTATCGCACGGAACCCGGGAACGAACTGGCCCGTGAAGCTGCGCAAATGGCAGCAGATACCGCCCGGCAGTGGGAGAGGGATAATCGAAAAAATCGATAGATATTAATATAAAACGACAATTGGTTGCGATTGCGCGCTTGTAGTAGTCTCAAATTGGATGTCGAAAGGGGAGAGACTCTGATGAAGTTGCCAATTCTGTCCACCTGTGCACTGGCCATTGCCGTATTGCCCGCAATTGCAGAAGACCTGCAGGAAACCAAGCTGAATGTCGTGGGGTCATGGGGCATGGTGTCGATGTACACTGATTTTACCCAGCCATTTTTCACTTCCACCCTGCCAGAAGTGTCCGGCGGTGCAATCACTGCTGAAATTCGCCCGTTCAACGAATTGGGTATGGACGGGTCTGAGATCATCCGATTGGTTGAGCAAGGGACCCTGCAATTTGCCGAAACCCCCATGGGCTATCTGATCGGCGACAATGCCCTGAATGGCGGCAACGATCTACCGGGACTTGCGCCTGATATCGAAACGGCGCGCGCCATCTCCGATGCATGGCAACCGGTCATGGCCAAGGAATACCGCGATAGGTACAATGTAGAGCTGTTGGGTGTGTATCCCTACTCCGCTCAGGTCGTCTATTGCCGCGATGAGATGAGCGGGCTTTCGGACCTGACCGATCGCAAGATCCGCGCATCCGGATCGGCCATCGGCGACTTTGTCGAAGCGCTTGGTGCGACTCCGGTTTCGATGAGTTTTGGTGAAGTTGTTCAGGGGCTGCAGACCGGTGTAATCGACTGTGCGATCACCGGCTCAATGTCGGGCTTCAATGCGCGCTGGAACGAAGTGGCCACGCATATCTACGAGCTACCGATAGCATGGTCACCGGTGGTGCTGGTTGCCAATGGCGAGGTTTGGGATGGTCTGGACGGCAAGGTCCGCGATTTCCTGTCCGATCAATTCGCGACCTTCCAGGACTCGGTTTGGGAAGGCGCCGGTTTGGAAACAGCTGAAGGTTTTGCCTGTAACGCCGGCGAGGCTGCATGTACGCGAGAAAACCCAGGCTCAATGACACGCGTCCCGGTTTCAGAAGACGATATCGCCCTGCGTGACAAGATCCTGCGTGAGGTGGTTCTGGCCAATTGGGGTGAACAATGCGGTGAGGACTGCGTCAAAACGTGGAATGATACGGTCGGTTCTGCAACCGGTGTGGCCATTGAATAACCTTAAGGCACGGAAAGCAGGTTGCACGAACAATTTGCTTTCCGATCCTCACAGGATGCATGAATTCTAAGATGTACGCATTTGTCGAACGACTAGCCACCTGGATGGCGCGGGCCTGCGGTTTTGCACTTTTGATGTCGGTCTTGATGATCTCGACCGAGGTCCTCAGTCGCCGTCTGCTGGGCGTCAGCCTCGTTGGCGCAGATGAGCTTGCCGGTTACGTTCTTGCCATCACCGTGACCTGGGGCTGTTCGCTGGCCATTATTCGCCGCGCGCACGTGAGGATCGATATCCTGCATGCACAGTTGCCTCGGGCGGGTCAGGCTGCATTGGATCTTCTGGCGCTGCTGGCGATGGCAGCATTCGCCTTCTTTCTGGCTTGGTTTGCGACTGGCCTTTTTGAAAACTCGTGGCGCACCGGTGCGGTATCCAACAGTCAGATGCAAATCCCGCGCTGGGTTCCGCACGGTCTGTGGGCCGCCGGATTCTGGGTTTTCGGGGCAGTGACCGTTGTCCTGATCCTCGAATATCTCAGGGCGTTACGCAATCGAGACTGGGACCGAGCAAAACTGGTCGCCGGTGTACGGGGGGCCGAGGAAGAAGCGCGGACTGAAACCCGCGACGCAAAGGAAAGACTATAGATTGCTTCTGACAGCTTTGATCCTGCTAGTTGTTCTGATTGCCCTGAGCCTTCCCATCGCGGCTGCTTTGGGTGTGATGGGCGTTATTCTCGACCGGACTTTTGGTTTTCTGCCCCTCTATAAAGCGTCCGGAGAAGTTGCCTGGACAGCCTCGTCCGGATTTCTGCTGATGGCCATCCCGCTTTTCGTGTTGTTGGGAGAGATCATGCTGCGGTCAGGCGTGGCTGATGCCATGTATGATGCTCTGGCCAAATGGCTGGGTTGGTTGCCCGGCGGTGTGATGCACGCCAATGTCGGTGCATGCGCCTTGTTCTCGGCAACCTCAGGATCGTCTGTTGCGACCGCCGCAACAATTGGTACGGTCGCCGTACCCCAGATCGACAGGCACGGATATGGCCCCCGGCTTTTTCTGGGCACGCTTGCAGCGGGCGGCACATTGGGAATTCTGATCCCGCCTTCCGTTAACCTGATCATCTACGGCATCCTGACCAATACTTCGGTGCCTCAATTGTATCTGGCCGGGATTGTACCAGGTCTGATCCTTGCGGCCTTGTTCATGTTCGTGATCATCTTAATCACAGTTCTGCGCCCAGACACAGCAGGTCATCGTGTAGAATATAGTCTGGCGGAACGGTTTCGCGGGACCCTGGGTGTTGTTCCCCCAATATTAGTATTCATCGTCGTCATCGGATCGATCTACGCGGGCTTTGCGACCCCGACCGAAGCTGCGGCATTGGGCGTTGTCGCAGCGCTGATCATTGCAGCAGGTCGGCGTAGGCTGAATTGGAAGATGCTGAACGAAGCGCTGGAGGGAACAGTTGTCACCACTTCGATGATCGTACTTATCATCATTGCGGCGTATATTTTGAACATGATCCTGTCGGGCATCGGGTTAACAGCACGGTTGAACGAATATGTCGCCAGCCTCGGTCTGACGCCGATGCAGATGTTGCTGGTTGTGGTGGTTTTCTATCTGATCCTGGGGTGTTTCATGGAAACGCTTTCGATGATGATCACCACAATCCCGATAATCGCGCCATTAATGTTCAGCCTGGGTTTTGATCCGGTCTGGTACGGCATCGTGATGATGATCCTGATCGAATCGGCTCTGATCACACCTCCGATCGGGCTGAACCTTTACGTAGTTCAGGGTGTCCGTGGGCGCGGCCCGATGACCGATGTCATGATTGGTGCTCTGCCCTTTGTAGGCGCAATGGCTGCAATGGTCGCGCTTTTGGCCGCCGCGCCAGGGTTGGCGACCTGGCTGCCGACAGTTCTGATGCGATAAAGAGAGGACGATGAGACAATGACCGAAATCGCCTTTATCGGACTTGGCACAATGGGTCGACCAATGGCCGAGACATTGCGCCGCGCCGGGTATCACGTTGTCGGAATGGATGTCGACGCCAAAATAAGACAGGAATTTGAGGGCGCGCTTGTACCGTCACCGGACGCGTTGTCTGAGGCTGAAGTCATCGTGACAATGCTACCGGAAGGGCAGCATGTAGCCGACGTACATGAGGCTCTCATCCGACCTGGTGCTGCACCGGGTAGTCTGGTGATAGATTGCTCGACCATCGACGTCGATACCACGCGCGCTCTCGCCGAACAGGCGGAACGGCAGGGGTTGGCAATGTTGGACGCTCCGGTCTCAGGTGGGCCAGCAGGGGCTGAGGAAGGAAGCCTTAGCTTCATGGTCGGAGGTTCAGAATCTGCCCTTGATCGGGCGCAACCAATACTAGAAGCGATGGGGTCCAAGATTATGCATTTTGGCGCGGTCAGTTCAGGCCAGGCTGCCAAGGCGTCGCACAATATGATCTGCGGCATCACCGCGATGGGAGTCATGGAGGGCTTTGCCCTAGCCGACGCGCTCGGGTTGGACCTTAAAAAGTTCTATGCTTTGTGTGCCGGCGCTGCTGCGCAAAGCTGGGCGTTGGAAAATCGCTGCCCAATCCCCGGTATTGTCCCCCACGCGCCATCCTCGAATGATTTTGCACCCGGTTTTGCCGCAGGTCTTATGGCCAAGGATTTGCACCTTGCCCAATCTGCCGCTGCCGCTTGCGGTCAACGCACTCCGTTTGGTGCCGAGGCGGCCCGCGCCTT
Organism: Ruegeria sp. CE9; assembly: GCF_056537425.1. Classification (NCBI taxonomy): domain Bacteria; kingdom Pseudomonadati; phylum Pseudomonadota; class Alphaproteobacteria; order Rhodobacterales; family Roseobacteraceae; genus Ruegeria; species Ruegeria sp. CE9. The sequence goes on from NZ_JBQFRO010000013.1 coordinate 34,001, forward strand.
TTCCAAATTCTGTGAAACATCTGGCGAACGCGATTTTTCGGCATTTTATACAGAACTTCGCAAGTTACCTGAATAGTGGTTTGCTGCGATTCTGTCGCAAATTTCTCTGAGATTTTTCTAGACGAAACTGGAGAGGCGATCGTCCCGCAAGCTGGGTAATCCGCTCTTACATTCCAATGATGCTCTGCCATTAAAAGGTTCGCGATAGAACCTCGCGAAGGCCATTTCGCAAGCTTAACTCTCTTCAAACATCTCGCCGAAGCCGGATTAGCCGCAAACATGATTAAAAGAGCATGCTTCAAGCCATTCAAAGACAATCAAACGCAGCCCGGCAAAGCTATGCGGCCGCAGAAACCCAACTAATCAAGATCTGCGCAGCGAAGCTACATTCAAGGTTGCCTGCGTCACTATAGCTCTACCAATCGTTCCTTGATGGGTGACGATTGTACAATGGATGAGTTTGTCGCGCCGAAAGGTACAAATTGATCGATGACTTTCTCCATTTCAGCGACATCGCGAACATGCGCGCGCGCGACAAAGCAATCCTCGCCTGACACACGATCACAGGCAACGATCTGTGGAATTGCCTGAATTGCATCAACCATATTCTGCATCTCGCCCGGTGATGGGCGCGCCCGGATCAAGATTGTCAGGCCGTAGCCCAGTCGGGCTGGATCGATGCGCGCACAATAGCCGGTGATAACGCCGGTGTCCTCTAACCGCCGGATGCGGTCAGCGATACTTGGGGCTGACAGACCGACCCGGCGCGACAATTCCGAGCGAGAGATACGGGCGTCGTCACTGAGTTCGCGCAATATTGCGGCATCAATCCGATCTATCTGCGCCCCTTTAGTCTGAAGGCTGTTTCTGTATCTTTCCTTCATTTCGTCTATGCTTTCCAAGGTTTCTTGATCCACTGACCATATCATAAGGCGGAAACGCCTTGCAGAATGAAATGATGCAAGATCAGACTTCGGAAATTCCCTCTGCCCAAGATCCAACGGGAACTATGACCCGCATCGCCGAGACTGTCCCGCCTCACACCTGGTTTGGGATATCTGCCGTATTCCATTATCTGGGCCCTGCATTCGCAGTTCTGTTGTTTCCGGTTGTGGGGGTTCTTGGGGTTGCGTGGTTTCGTATCACAACAGCTGCGCTGATCTTTGCGCCGATGACAAAGCCCTGGCGCATATTTGGAACCTGTAGCGGACGGGAACGAGTGCTTTTACTGGCTTTGGGGGGCTGCCTTGCGATCATGAATTGTGCCTTCTATCTGGCTCTGGATAGGCTGCCGATTGCACTGGTCGCGGCAATCGAATTCGTTGGAACCATTGGGATCGCATTGTGGGGATTGCGCACAGGGCGCAACTGCTGGGCATTTGTGCTTGCGGTTTTCGGTGTTGTGTTGCTGATCGACATGCCTTCGATTTTTGGCGCTGACGGTGGCGTGATGACCTCAGATTTGCTCGGCCTGTTTTGGGCTGTACTGAACGGAGGGTTGTTCGTCCTCTACATTGTTCTAGGCCACAAGATTTCCCAACAAGGAGCGTCCGGCGGCATTGAGCGGCTCGGAGCGGCGATGGCTGTTGCTTTCATCTTTGTCATGCCAATTGGGTTTGTTGAGGCACTCAATGCATTTGGTGCACCAATTCTGGTTGCGGCAGGGATCGGCGTTGGCATCTGTTCCTCTGTCATTCCGTATATCTGTGATCAGATGGCCATGTCTCGATTACCTCGTTCCAGCTTTGCACTTTTGTTGGCCTTGTTGCCCGCAACGGCTACAATCATTGGTGTGATTGTCCTTCGCCAGATCCCCAGCGCCATCGAGTTTCTCGGCGTTGCCCTCGTCATGGTCGGGGTCGGAATGCATAAGCCAGCAGACGCCGCCGTAAAAGTAGACTCGGCTGCCGACGGGCGCACCACATGACACTCGGACATAGCGATCGCGCGACCGGCGTCATATTCGGGTTTCTCGGAATGTTGGGGTTCAGCGGCACGTTGGTGGCGACGTGTTTGGCCGTGTCTGATTTCACACCTCTCGAAATCTCCTGCGCGTGTATCGCTATGGCGGGCATACTGGGTGCTGTTTTCCTTAAAGCGACAGGGCAACTTGGCCTTCCCCTGCGTAAGCTATGGCTCTCCATCTTTGTCATGGGGCTTGGGTTGGCTGTCGGCTAAGAGACATAGAGTTCCTTTTCTCGGACTTTACGGACACACGGATGCGGTGTGCGTAAAGATGGTCGTAATGCGGCTTCATTCGACGATGCACCCGGCGCACGCGTTCTGGCGCATCAGCCACTTCGACATACTTGCGCTTTTGCGGGGTTAGGCCCGTCGATTGCGCCAGATTGGCGTGGAATGACCCGCCATCCCACCAGCTGTGCTCGGAAGGGTCACCACCCGCTTCCCAGGTCAGGGCTTCTGGGATAAAGGGAATGCCCACGCTGTCACAGAATGCAGCGATCATGTCATGTGGGTTCTCAAGCAGGTCGTCGCTGTCAACCACGGGCGGCGTTTTGCCGCCGTTCAAAGCGGTCAGCAGATCGAACAGCGCGCGCTGTTCTGGGAAGCCGACTTCAAGCTCATCGAAGTCCGGCCACTTGTTGTACATTGAGGAGATAGTCTTGGCCGGGTCGCGGATCAGGAAAGCGTGTGTGAAATGCGATAGGAACTCAGGGGTCCACATGTGGTTAATGTAGTGCGGGAAATCCTTGATGAACACTGGCCCCCTTTCCGCACGCGCCTTGATATCGTTCCAGACGCTCTCCAGGGTCAGGCCGGGGGTTGTAACCTCGCCCTCGGTAAAGCGCGGCCACATTGGGTCTTCGCCCTGATACCAGGCTTCGCCGAAAGGTTCGTGCAGACAGTCTAGATCGCCGCGCTGGCGCATCATCCATTCGAAGGCGGTCGAGGTCGAGCGTGGGATCGCCCACAAGGCAACAATCTTGTGCATCGGTTCAGGCTTTCAATGAAGAGAGCAAGCTGCCCTGCTGGGTTTCCGGGGTCAGCCCTAGGGATTTGAAAATGCGCCAGTAGAGCGCGGTGTCATGACCGATGACGGGTGTGACCAAAAGGGCTTCCAGCTCGACCTCGTAATGAACGGGACGTTGCGCAATGCCGTCTGACGCGCGGCGATAGTTGCTCATCCCATTTATCAAATATGCATCCACGTTTGGCGCCTTGTCCGCGGTGTAGTCGAAGGATTTATAGATCAACTCTTCGTCAAAGCACCAAATGCACTCGTCGACAGCCTCCTGGCTGTCGAACCAGCCCTGATCAAAGAAGTTCCCGGCCCAAACAACGTCAAACCCCGCTTCTTTCAGAAAATCCACAGTGCCCCGATACCATGTATCTCGGTGATAGCAGGCATTCAGCGCAACCTTTTCCGCGCCGATGTCGCGCAGGGCCTCGACCATGGCGTAGCCGGCCATGTGAAAGGGCGTCTCATACTTGTCGCTGATCATCTCGCAATGCTGGCGGATGCCTTCGACACCCAGGCCGCTGGCATGCACCCAGTTCGACCCGACCTGACCGCAAACATCCGCGCCATTATTGGCCAAGCATTCGACATATTCCTCCAGCAGGCCAAAGTTCTTTTGGCGTTGATCCAGCCGGTGTGCGTAGTCGGGGACATGCAACATTCGCCCGTGCACGCCGACGCTGCGCGGGGCCATGCGCAGAAAATCCGACGGAGCCGCATCAAAGTCATGCGGCGGCGAGGTAAAGCCAACCTGATGCGGGAACAGTTTAACTTTCGGGTTCTTCCAATGGGCGGGCTTTTGATATGTGGACATGTCAGATCGAGAGTTTGGGCAGCTTAAGTTTCCCAAGCGATACTGTCGGCGTAACCGGCGAAACTCCATTGCTTTTGGCTGCAGTCAGTCATATCGAAACGGGTATGACCTCTCGGCGATACTCCTTACCTTCAACCAGTGCGCTAGTTGCCTTTGAAGCGGTGGCTCGGCTGCAAGGCTTTGCGCGTGCCGCGGACGAGTTGAACACCTCTCAACCCGCCATCAGCCGCCATATCCGCAATCTGGAAATTCGTTTTCGAACACAGCTGTTCGACCGCCGTGGGCAGCAGATCAAGTTAACGAGCCAAGGTGCCGAGTTTTATGCGATCGTGCGCCAGTCCGTGGACAACTTACAACAAGGCATCTCAGCCCTTTCCACCCGCAAGCGCGACATCACCATAGCATGTTCGCATTCGGTTTCACATTTGCTGCTGATGCCCCGCTTTGCCCATCTGCGCCGTGCATTGGCCAACCAAGCCGAGTTGCGCCTTCTAACTGTGGACTACAACCTTCTAGGTACCGCCATCGAAATCGGGGCGGATATCATTTTTGAATACACGTCCAGCACACCCAAAGATCCGCATGTCGTGGTATGCCGAGAAGAAATCAAACCAATCGGGTCCGCCGAAATCATCGCGCAAGCGCAGGCTGCCCTGCAGGGCCGTGCGCCCCCACCTCCGTTGATGCGCCTGCAAAAAGCAAACTACGGGTGGATGGATTGGCAGGATTGGTGCGCTGCGCATCCAGTATTCGAGGGATGGCCAGAAGGCGAGGAGTTTGACAGCTATGTCTACCTGCTGGAAGCGGCGGCCCAAGGTGCGGGACTCGCGCTCGGCTGGCGCGGTTTTGTTGATAGATATGTCGACCGAGACGAGCTCGTAGAGCTTGAATGCAACTGGCACAATACCGGGACCTCCATCATCGCGCGCGCGACACCTACCGGTCAAAACCATCCTTCGCTTTCAACGTGTTTGTCGCTATTGGAGATGATCACTGCGGATTAGACGACAATTCTTGTCAAATAGAGACTGATCTCAGACTTTAGTGAACCCTCTACTGCAGCCCAGGCGGCATCCCATCGTGGGCTGAAGAATATGGGCGGTCAATTGGTACTGGGATGTGAGACAGAAGCGAAAGCTAATGCGGATTCTCTGCTATCCGCCCCGATCAGAACGGTCTCGTCAAATTCGGGACTGTCGGGAAACCTACTGACAAGGCCGAAAGATTTTGGAGGGTACTTGTAGTTTCCCAACAAGATCATTCTGGTCTGTCGATTTTGACCAGCATCGTCTTTTGCCATTCGGCAAAGGCGTCATCAGGGTAAAGGTGTCTCCGTTCAGGGGCTGACGGAGCATGGTGCCGATCATGTTTTTTAGTGCTGTCGGAAACTGCTCGATGCAACGCGTAGCTATCGACTATAGTCGGCCCGACGGGCAGGGGACCTTTGTTGGATTGGACGCAATTGATCTGACGATTGACCTGCCTATCAATCAACTGATTGGTCGCGGTTACAGGCTGGATTAAATCGACTCCGCAATTGACGACATGCTGGCCGATCAACTCGGCCGCGATGTCATCTTATCCGACGAGACCAGTAAGATGATCGAGACCGCACTCACGGTCCTCGTAAGATTTGTGGCTGAGGACGCATTGCCCCCAGATCAGATAACCACGGTCATTCTCAGGGACGGTGTGATCGACACGATTGGTTGCATCATCGTGAGAGCCAATAGGGATGAGAGAATTCATGAATGACATTCGGCTGAACTCTACCAGCCGCTATTCACTCTCTGCGCTCTTGAGCGTCAATGACAAAATGCTTGTAACAGCCTCGGGAAAGCATCGTGCTTCATTTGGCTGGTTAGAAAAGAGACGCTTTTGGGATCAGCTATCACATCCAATCAAACTAAAACTTCAAGCTTCGCGCCCGGGAACTGGGACAAGACCGAATTGATCTGCTCAGTCGGTATCAAGCACAGAGTGGTCGACATCCCGTCTGCTATTGCAGCAGTTGGCGCAGAGACCGAAACGGCATGGTGAACCGCCGCAAGAGTTATTGGATCAAAGATATGCACGGACATTTCCGCCATACGCATCGCGCCGGGGACTGAAGTGGCAACGGCGCGGTTGTGCAGTTCAATACTGTTGAGCACTACGTCATTCGGACCAGCCAGACCGACCTGCCAAGATGAACCATCACTTCGGGTGCCCAGACCGGCGATTTCACCCATGTTCACCAACACATTCTGCAGACCGAAGGAACGCAACAAGCTGGCGATGCGGTCTGTGATTTCGCCCTGTGCGATGCCATTCAGTGTCAAGGCTGCGCGACCCGGATTGGGTAACCTGATTGCGTCACGAGTCACCGACACCTTGTGCCAACCAACTGCGTCCTGGGCAGCTTGTAGCTTCAATGCACCAGACCCATTAGCAAGTGCGCTCCACAAAGGCTGAATTGTCGGATCAAATGCGCCGTCTGATGCATCGTGCAGAACGGCGCAGAGGCTGAGCAGGCTCAACAGCTCGGGCGAAGGGTGTTTCAGCAGTCCCGACGTGTTCAGGCGGCTCAATTCAGACCCGGGTCGATAAAGGCTAAAGATCGCCTCTAACCGATCCAACTCAGCTTCAACTGCAGCAAAGATCGGGGCAGCGTCGGTGTTGGTCAAACCTTCAAGCCGCAAGCTGGCCGGTGCACCCAATGTAATACCGTGCCATTGTGCAACAGCACCAGCCGTTGCAGGCATGGCAGCGCAGGCGGCCGAAATGGTCAGGAAGCGGCGGCGTGTGAGAAAGGTCATGCGGGTGTCTCCAGCACAAGGCCGAGATCGACGGGGCCCAGAACTTCGGTATCGGGGATGTCGGACAAGGGCAGGGCCGTGCCGCCATAATCGGCGATGAACGCTTGGGCTGCGGCGGGATCGCCAAAGGGCACCACTTCGCGCGCACCCATGCCACCGGAGACGTTGGCCCCGACCACAAAGCTGGCGTTCTCTGCGTCGATCCAGTTCGAAATCCCCGGTTGCCGCCAACTGGGCGCGACGCTCATGTCGCTGACGTAAACAGCGGTGATCTTGGCATCACGCTCGGGGCTTTTCAGATAGGCCACCATGTCGCGCACCTGCGCAAAGAATAAAGGTGCGGGGTATCCTTCCAGATGGATCTGCCCCTTCGGCCCGCCATGTTCCGCGATGTTCATCTGGCAGAAATAACTCAGCGCATCTGGGGTCAGATCAACCGGGTCGGGGGCCTCGGCGACCTCTTCCTTGCAGGCCGCCAGCGCGACCAATGCGATCAGGGCGAGACGCTTCATGGCTCAACCCTCCGGAACGCTAGCCGCGCAAGGGCAAACGCCAGCACCGGCCAGATCAGAAGGGATGCAGGCGCAGCCCAGACGGGCAGGGCCTGCGCAGCTCCGGTCATGCCTGACGCCATCGCAACGCCTTCGGTTGCGGCGATGTTCCACAGACGGAAAGCGTCGGCCGGGTTGGCCACCATCACCCAAGGAAAGACGGATTGGGTGAAGGTGCCGCCCTTGTCCATGACGACGGCTCCCAACAGCCCAAGATCATAGAGGACGACACAGACCAGCCAGAGCCCGGCCGACAAACCTGCCGCCACCGTGGCCCCCTTTGCCAAAGCGGACAGCAGGTATCCCAGCGCCAGAAACACGGCGCCCAACAGGATAGAAGTGAGGATGAGGCGGACCAGAGCCAACAGGCTCTCTGGCCCCGCGCCGCCGAAGAAGGCGGCCACTGCGCCTGCGGTGCCGAAACCGATGGTCATGGCAAAGGCCAGTGCGGCGAGATGGGCGGTGAACTTGCCCAAAAGGATTTCTCCGCGCCCAGCCGGGTAAGACAGCAGCAGTGACAGGCTGCCGCGATCCACGTCGCCTGCGATGGCGTCAAAGGCAATCATCAGCGCCAGCAGTGGAGCAAGATAAACCGACAGCGTGGTCATAGACGCGACCGAGACGGTCAGCATGTCGACCCCCAGCGTGCCGGTAGGCGCGCTGCCAGCAAAGGTCAGCGCCAAAGCGAACAGAACCATGATCAGCGTCGCAACCAGCAGCCAGCGATTGCGGCGCAGGATCAGCATCTCGGTGCGGGTGATGGCGAGGAAGCGGGTCATTGCAAACCCTCCTGTGCGTAGTGGCGATACAGATCTTCCAGCTTGGGCGGCGTCATTTCCACATCCGCCACCGCATCGCCCAACCCGGCGATCCGGCGCAGCGCCTCCATCTTGTCTTCGGGCGTGCAGAGCAATTCAACGGATGCCCCATTGATCCGGCTGCCGCCCAGTTCAGCGGCCAGCACATCTGGATTGGCGCTGGCGCGTACTTTCAGGCGGATCGGCAGACCGGCCAGCGCCGACAGGTTGGTCAGCGTGTCATCGGCGACCATCCGGCCCTTGCGCATGATGGCGATCCGGTCGGTGCGGGCCTCGACCTCGGTCAGAGCGTGTGAGGCAATCAAAACGGCGGTGCCTCGGGCAGCCAGTTCGTCGATGATAGCGTACAGGTCCTGCCGCGAAATCGGATCGAGCCCGCTTGTCGGTTCATCCAGCAATGCCACTTTCGGCTGACCCAGCAGCACCTGCGCCAGACCCAGACGTTGCCGCATGCCTTTGGAATAGGTGCCGATCCGGCGGTCCAGAGCGTCGCTCAGACCAACGCGCTCCAGCAGGCCGGGCACATCCGCTTTCGTGCTCGAAAGCTGGGCAAACAGGGTCAGTTGTTCGCGACCGGTCAGGGCCGGGTGGAACGACACCGCTTCGGGCAGATAGGCCGTCTCGCGCCGCGCCTGTGCGCTGCCGGGGGTGGCGTCCCCGATCCGAATTCCTCCGCCATGGATCGGTGTCAGGCCGAGGATGGATTTGATTAGGGTCGACTTGCCCGCGCCGTTATGGCCCAACAGCGCAACGCGCTGACCGGGGGCAAGAGACAGGGTGATATCGTCAAGAACACGGGTTTTGCCCCGATCCTTGAGAACATGGTCAATCGTCAGGGCCTTATCCGTCATGAGGCACCTTTTTCATAGCTGGGGGTTCAGGGGCTTCCATCAATGGATTGCTGTCCATCACGCCCCCCGGCAACAGCGCCGGGAAGGCCGATTGCGACCAGCGCACCAGCTGCACGGCGGGTGAGCCGAGCAGCAATTTAGCTGCGGGTTGGGTCCACAGCACATGGTCCATACTGTCATTGGGGCGAAAGGGGGCATCGGCAATACCGTTGCCATCCACATCATAAGCGGCAAAATCGGACCAGTAATTGCCGCGCCCGTCCTCGGACCACTCGACCCATTTGGTCGAGACATATTTCACCTGCGTCCGGTTGCCGACAAAAGCATTGCCAACGATCCGGTTGCGTTCAGACCCAGCGGTAAAGTGGATGCCGATGCCGCAGCCCTGGAACCAGTTATCGGTGAATTCGTTCTTGTTGGAATTATACAGGAAAGTGCATTTTTCCTTGGCACCTTTCACAACGTTGCCAGTGATGACGCTTTTGTTGGCATAGTTCAGCATCACGCCATGTTCACGGTCATCAATCGACACATTGTCGGTGACTTTGACATTCGAGGTGAACATCACCGCATAGCCCAGATCGTTGCCGATCGAGACGTTGTTGCTGACCTCGGAATTGTCGGCATACATATAATGCACTGCAAAGCGTAGGTCGCGGAACAGGTTGCCGGTGAACAAATTCTTCTTCGAAGAATTCACGAAAATCCCGTCGCGGCCAAACTGAATGTCATTGTCAGCGACAACCGCACCCGGCGCGTTCCAGACATAAACTCCATTGCCGCGCGCGTTCATGTGGCGGTCCTGCCGTCCTTCGATCCGGTTGCCCCGGACGATACTGTCCTTGGCCCCGTGGATGTCGATGCCATAGAGATTGCCCAGTAGCACATTGTCCTCGACAACCGGCGCGTGGGCCGTCTTGGTCAGCTGGATGCCGCTGTCGATCCCGTCATGGTCCGAGCCCGAGCCAATAACCGTCAGCCCGCGCACCGTCACACCCGACCCGGTCACGGTGATGACGCTGCCTTCGCCTTGTCCGTCTATGGTGGCCTGTCCCAGCCCGTCAATGGTTACGGGCCGGTCCAGTACCAGTGTTTCGGCGTAAACACCGGGGCTCAGGCGGAGGGTATCTCCATCCGCCGCCTGCGCCAGTATCTCGTTGATGGCCCCCGCCCGGTTGGGCACATCCCAGTCCGCCGCCCAAAGGGGCGAGCCGAGCAGGAGCGGTATGAGCAGGGACCAACGCATCTTATGCGCTCCGCGGCTCAACAAACATCCGGCCGCGCATTTCCATGTGCAGCGCGTGGCAGAACCACTGGCAATAGTACCAGTGCACACCCGGACGATCGGCAATGAACGTGACCGAGGCGGTTGCCTGCGGCCCGATCTCCATTGCGATGCCAAAGTTCGACAGGCACAGCCCGTGGGTCACGTCATCCACATCGTCCAGGTTGGTGACGTAGATGGTCACCTCGTCACCCTGCTTGACGGTGAATTTCTCCATGCTGAACACAGGTGCCACAGATGTCATGTAGACCCGCACCTTGTTGCCATCCCGGATCGGCTCATCCGCGCCATAGTCCAGATCGACTCCGTCGGCTTTGGCCTGTTTGCGCGCATCTTCCCACATCGGGTCGTTGCGATCCCACACATTGACCGGGTTCACCTTGGACCGGTGCACAAGGATCGAGTCATGCGGTTCCGCAAAGGTTGGGCCGTCATGGACCACCTTCATCTTGTCACCCGAAATGTCGATCAACTGCTCGTTTTCAGGCTTCAGCGGACCCACGTTCAGGAAGCGGTCTTTCGAGAACTTGTTCATCGAAATCAGCCATTTGCCGTCGGCTTCCGCAGTCTCACCCATCGAGGTCGAGTTGTGGCCCGGCTGATACTGCACGTCGACCTTATCAAGGATCGGATCAACATCCGCGCCGCCATAAGCCTCGATCGCTTTGGCGATGTCCCATTTCACCACCTGGCTGTCGAGGAACAGGGTGGTGTAGGCGTTGCCCTTGCCATCGAACGCAGTGTGAAGCGGGCCGAGGCCCAGCTGCGGTTCTGCCACGATGGCGGACCGCGGATCGGCGTTGTCGGCAAACAGGGCATCGACCTTCTCGACATCGATCACGGACACGGTCGGCGACAGCTTGCCGTTGATCATGATGTGTTTCTTGTCGGGGGCGGCGTTCACACCATGGGGCGAGTTCGGGATCGGGATGTAACGGGTCAGTTTGCCGCCGGCCTCTTTGCGGCCATCCACGACCTTGACGCCGTTCAGCTCCTGATAGTTGCCCGCAGCAATCGCGTCTTCGATGCCTTTGAGGTTGAACACGACCACATGGTCCAGCTCATTCTCGGTCATCTCGGCAAGGTTCATACCCATTTCCGAGTTATACGAGGTCGAGAACGCGTATTTGCCCTGATAGTCACAGTCGGTGTTGTCTAGGTTGCCCGACACCATCACCTGCCATGCGATCTCCATCGTATCACCGTCAATGGCGGTGAAGATGTTCACGTATTGCGACGGATCGTCGAGGATCTGGCCGTCATTGACCAGAGGTGCTTCGTGTTCACCGTTGGCAAAGACATAACCGGTGCGCGGGTATTTCTGCGGGCGTAGACCGTGGATGTCATGCGCGTTCGGGATCTCGATGATCTTGTCGCATTTCATTACATCGCAACGCACTCGGGCTACCCGGGTGTTGGCCTTGTCGTTCATGAACAGATAGCGGCCGTCATAGGTGCCATCGGTAAAGGACATATGCGGGTGGTGCAGGTCGCCATTGTCATAGGTGACCTTACCGTTTGCGGCCAGGAACTCTTTGGTTTCGGGCAGCAGACCTTCGGTCAAAATCTTCAGCGACTCGTTGGTCTGGCCCCAGCCAGTGGCCGAGCAGCGGTTGAACACCGGCACCCGCATCAGCTCGCGCATCGACGGCACGCCCAAAATGCGCAGCTCGCCGGTTTGGCCGGAAGACCAGAAGCCATAGTATTCGTCCAGCTCGCCCGGCTCCAGATGCGCATTGGCTGCAGCACTTGCTTGGCGCGCGGTCATCAGGGTCGAACCCAGACCGGTCCCGGCAATCACTGCGCCGGTGGCGGTTGCCGCCAGCATCCCGCGGCGTGTAATGTTCAGTTTCTTATCGTGTTCCGACATGATCGTCTCTCCTTTTAGGAAACGGTTTGCGGTTTGGCGTTCGGATGGTTCGCCGGTGGCTGTCCGAGTGGGGTCTTCATCTGGACCGACCCTGTCTTGGCCCGCCGTTTCAGCTGGCGGATAACGACGGGACATTTGTCCTCGGACTGGTAGAGCACCTGACAATGCAGGCAGGTGACGCACTCGTTCGGGTTGATCTCACCAGTTGGGTGGATTGCCTGAACGGGGCATTCGTTTGCGCAGGTCTGACAGGGGCTGCCGCATTCCTTGTAGCGGCGCAGCCAGTCGAACATGCGAATTCGGGCGGGGATCGCCAACGCTCCGCCCAGCGGGCAGAGGTAGCGGCAATAGAACCGTTCGATGAACAGCCCGATCCCCAGCAGGGTCAGCGCAAAGACCACGAAGGGCCAGTCGCGCATGAACTTCAGAATGATCGCGGTCTTGAAGGGCTCGATCTCGGCATAGGTCTCAGCCAGCGGGATCGAGACAAAGCTGAGCCCAAAAAGTCCGAGGAAGATCATGTATTTCGCAGGCCACAGGCGTTCGTTCAGTCCCCATGGCAGCGTCCATTGCGGCACTTTCAGCGCGCGCGCGATCTTGTTGGTCAGTTCCTGCAGCGCACCAAACGGGCACAGCCAGCCGCAATAAGCCCCGCGTCCCCAGAACAGCAGGGCAGCGGCCACGGCAAACCACTGGATGAACACCAGCGGATCCAGCAAGAAGGCATCCCAGCTGAAACCGGAGCGCAGGCTGCCGGCCAGCGCCATCAGATTCACGACGCTCAGCTGTGCGTTGGCATACCAGCCGATGAAGAACAGCGTCAGGGTCAGGTATCCGATGCGGAACCAGTAGAAGACCCGGGCGTTCATTGTGGCGTGGAACTGGAAGAAGAAGGTTGCAGTCAGCACCAGCAGCATGACGCCCAGACCCGCAATCTCGACCGTGCGATCCTTCCAGATTCGTTTCCACAGGGCGGCTTTGGCAGCAGCTTCGCCAGTGGCGTCATCCACAACAGCGGGGGCCGCGACCGGCAGCAGATACTGCTCGGGCAGCTTGTAGCCCAGATCGAAGGTCAGGAAGGTTTTTTCGACCGCACCAACGGCCCGTTGCACCAGCAATTGCAGGCGGAACGGCTCGGCCGGGTTGAATTCGGCATCAGCGGGAATCTTGAAGATATCCAGCTCGGTGAAACTGGGCGCATCGGGGGCTGCAACCGTGCCCAAACGGCGCTGTTGCTTGTCAAAAAACCGCACGGAGCTGTCGCCCTGTATCAGTTGAATCCGGTCAAAAATACCACCGCGCACATAGCCCGAGCCCTTGAAGCTATAGGCCCCGCGACCCAGTACCAGAATGGCCTGCTCACCTTCGTCCAGCCAGCCCACAAGGTTCTGATATTCGGCCTCACCCAACAGCGACTTGCCAATCGACGGCACCGAGACCAGCGCCATGTGCATGTCAATGAAGGTGTCATCGGGTTCCCCCGGTTCTGGCCGCTTGATCGCGCGCTGATCGCCTGTGGCTTCAAAGGCTGCGTTGACCTGGCCGACATCCAGTGTCAGCCGCCGGATCGAGCCGTCACCCGAAAGCGTTGCCCAGTCATAAACGGCGTCCTGCGCCATATCGACTTCGCGCTTTGGCCCGTCTGCCTGCAGCGGAGACAACCCGCCCAGCCCCAGCGCCCGCGCCACCTTGATCCCGCCACGCACAAGGCTGTCGTCGATCACCATGATCGTCACGGTCGCGCCCGAGATGATGTCGAGGTCATGCCCCTCGCCGCCGGTTTCAGCCTCAACCTTCAGATCCAGACCGGCATAGCCTTCGGTCAGCTCAACCATCCGCGAGTTCGGGATGCCGATCAGAACGATGGGTTCCGAGTGTTTGACCAACTGCACGCCGGTCAGCACCGCATCGTCATCGATGGCCGCAACCACATGGATCGGTTTGCCGGAATATCCGGTGGTGCCCACGAAGTCAGAAGTCAGGAAGGCCCAGGCAACGGTCTCGCCACCCTTCAGGACGGGCGCAATCGGCACGTCATCGCGGACCGGGCCAAAGGCATCGGCACCGGGCGCCAGATTGGCGGGTTCAATCTCGGGCAGAAAGCTGGCAAGGCTGTCGGCTTGGGCGCTGATCGCCATTAGGCAAGACAGGGCAAGGGCCAGCAAGAAATGGATTGCGCGACTTACGACCACGGCGCACCTCCGATAACTTGGGTGGACGCCATGGACGCGCGCGGGGCGCGTTCAGTTGTTTCCTGGGTCAGGAATGGGGGTCCTCGGGTCTCGGGCCACAGCTGATCTGACTTGTACAATACGGAAGATTTGCTGTTCTGAACCTGTACAACACAGAAGAGTCCGATTTCTGCGACCTGTGCAAGCTCGGGCACAGGTGCCGCGCTGGTCACCGCACACAGCGCGCAATCCGCGCATTTCGGGCAATACGCGGTCGGGTCCTCGGTGTCCTCATCCAGATCAACCTCGACCCAAACCGCGCCACTTTCCGAGCAGATCTCCACCCAGACACTCTCACCGGGACTCGCCAGCACCGGTGCAAAGGTCTGCAACAAAAGAAGGAGCATGCCTGCCAACCCGGCCGCCGTGCGGATCGCACGGACAGGGAGATTGTGCAAAGGGACCAGGGCAGGCATGGAGACTCCGACTCGGGAAGCTATGCCTGATTTCTAGAGGATTCGGATTCGCGGATACTTGACTTAAGTTAGGTGCAGTGAATTTCTGATTTTATATTTGAAATCAATCACCTGCATCGTCCATCAACCCGCGCACCCAACGGCCCGCCAGCCATGAGGCTGGTATGCCCAATGGGATCGACCACAGGATTGCAGGCACCGGCTCAATGGCGTTAAACCCTGCACTGTGCAGAATCAGACCGAGCAGGAACAGATTGATCGCCACGGTCAGCATCGTGGCTGGATAGAGCAATATGGCCAGTTTCCAGACTGGCCATTTGCCCTCAGTGGCTGGTGCCTTCCGAGAAGGTGATTTTGTTCCAGACATTGTACTTTCCAGACGGTTTGCGCATCGGCAGGCGGCGGACCTCTTCCAGCGTTTGCGCGTCATAGACAATCACCGCGCCGTCATCCTCCCAGATCGACACCAGCGCATGACTTCCATCCTTGGTGAACTCGACATGGGCAACGGTTTTGCCGGGTGCGGGGCGCAGAGTTCTAATGATTTCAAGGCTTTGCTTGTCGATGACATGCATCGCGTCCTTGTTGGGACCGAAGAACACATCGGCCCAGACATAGGGCGAGTTCTCATGGCTGCGCATGAAGAACCCCGGACCTTCGGTCTTGATCCGCTTGACGGTTTCCCATGTCTCCATGTCAATCACCGACACAGTGCCATCAGTCAGATGCGGCGTGGCCATCACGGTCGTATCGCCATATTTCCAAGTAATCCCCGAGCCCAAATGCGGCATCCCGGGCAGGTCCAGTTCGGCCACTTTATGCCCGATCACCAGATCGATCACCTGCCCGCCTTTTCCGTCGCGCGAAGCACCCATGACGTACTCATAGCTCTGGTCAAAGAAGAAATCGTCCAGATAGTCGGGTGTGGTGATTTTACGTACCGGGAAGGGATCGGGGTTCTTGAACTGACCTTCGATGCGGAAATCATGTCCCAGTCCAAATTGCGGCGGGTTCGCCCCATAAAACACCTCCCAAATCTCGGGCACGTCTTTTAGGGCCAGCACAAAGCTTTCCCGCGGCGGGGCCTGATAGACCGCTGAAACGCGACTGGGAACACCTTTTTTGCTTTTGACTTCAATGACTTTCGCCACCGACAAATCATCGGTCGACAGCAGAGTCAGCGCGTTCGGCAAATAGTTCGCTACCGCCACCCATTTACCGTCACCCGACATGGCGATGTTGCGGCTGTTCAAACCCGCGCGCACGCGGCCCACCTGTTCCAATGCCCAGATGTCGTATTTCTGCACCCAGCCATCGCGAGACATGATGAAGACATAGCGACCATCCGGGCTGAACTTAGGCCCGCCATGGACTGCAAAGGGTGTCTCAAACCGGTCCAGAACCTCGAATGTGTCGCCGTCCAGCACGCTGACATGATGATCGCCCGTCTCAACCGCCAGCGTAATGTTCATCGGGTCACTATCCCAGACCGGCGCGTCCACCGGCACATAATCCTCGTCCAGAGTGCGGCTGGCCATGATATCGGCCTCGCCCCATTCAGGGTCGGTTTCCAGCGGCGACTTCAACCACCCTGCCAGCTCCTCGATCTGCAACGCATCCAATTCATGCGAAAACGCAGGCATCTGCGTGGCCGCGCGGCCCTCTGCTATTACGGCGGCCACGCGCGGTCCCCGCATCCGTTTCAACGTCTCGGGGATCAGAGCCGGACCAACGCCACCCAAGCGGTTTTCACCGTGGCACGAGGCACAGTGTTCGGCATAATCCGACAGCGCATCGGCCCAGGCGGCACTCAGGCTCAGGATCGAGCACAAGGCCCCGATCTTCATCTTTTCAAAAATACTCCCGCCGGAGGCTCCCGCCCGCGTCACGAGCGTTGCGATTGAAAGCTTTGCACTTACGGTGTCAAAAGAACTGATGCGCCGGATCATGACGTTTCCCCCGGAATGGCGTGACCTGCAGGCGCTCGCCCGCATCCTCGACGCCGATCTCTTGATTTGACAGATAGCAGGCCGGGTCCTCGGCCCATGGATCGCCAGTCACTTGCAAGGCCCGAATGCGGGTATTGCCGCCGCACACATCCTTCAACTGGCAAGCTCCGCAGCGCCCTTTCAGCGGGCGCGGACGGGTGCGCAGCATGGCGAGCATCGGATCATCTCCGGTCCAAAGCTCTGAAAAGGAACGGGTTTTCACATTTCCTATGGTGTAGTCGGACCAATAAGTGTCGGGGTGTACGCGGCCCAGATTGTCGATATTAGCCACGCCCAACCCGCTGGAGTTCCCGCCCCACGCCGCCAGATGGTCGCGTACATGTGCGGCTTTGGAGTCGTCGAAATGAGCCCGAACCCAGTTCAGGAAATACCCCGCATCGGCGTCGTTATTGCCGGTCACGATGTCAAGCGGACGACCACCCGAAGCAGCCTCCCACGCGCGTTCCAGCAACAAATCCAGTCCTTTAAGGGTGCGCAGATGCGCGGCGTCCTCGCACCGGTTCTTGTCGCCGCGTCCGGCATAGACCAGATGCGACAGGTAAAACTTGTCGACACCTTCATCGTCACACAGCTGCAGCAAATCGGGCAAATTGTGCTGGGTGCCTTCGGTCAGACAGAAACGCAGGCCCACTTTGATGCCGCGCTTCTTGCATTCCCGCACGCCACGCAGGGCGTCGGCAAAGGCGCCTTCGACCCCGCGGAACCAATCATTGGTAGCTCCGATCCCGTCCAGCGAAATGCCGACATAGTTGAACCCCACATTGGCGATCATGTCAGCGGTTTCGTCGTAAATCCGCGTGCCATTGGTCGACAGTGCCAGCATCGGCACCAGATCGCGGGCGCGTTTGGCGATGTCGAAAAAATCGAACCGGTCCAGCGGTTCCCCACCCGAGAGGATCAGAGCCGGGACGCGAAATTGGCCCAGATCCTCAAGGGTTACCATGGCTTGCTCGTGACTGAGCTCACCGGGGAACGCCACATCCGCCGAGACGGTATAGCAATGGCGGCATTTCAGATTACAGCGCCGCGTCAGGTTCCAGATCACCACCGGTTTCACCGGCCCGGGGCGGCGCTTGCGTACCGGGGTCGGGGTGACCAGTTGGTGCATGTATTCGGTCAGGCGGAACATATCTCAGCCTTTCTTTTTCAGGCGCAGCCCGGTCTTTTTTAGGATGCGCGTGGAATAAAGGATATCTTTGGCCCGGCAGGCATCGCCGAGGATGGCGGCAATCTCGGCGCGCTTCTCCTCGACCTCATTCCGGTTAGCGCCATGAACCATGGCGAACAGATTGTAAGGCCAGTCTGGCAAGGCGCGCGGGCGTTCATAACAATGGGTGACAAAGGGCAGGGCACCGATCTGCGATCCGAGTTCGGCAACGCGGCCATCTTCGACATCCCACACAGTCATGCCGTTTGAGGTCATGCCCAGTTTATAGTGGTTGGGGGCCGCAGCGATGCGCCGGATGACACCGCGCGATTTCATATCGGCCAGACGGGACATCAGAGTCTTTTCATCCAGGCCCAAGCCGTCGGCCACCTGGGCGAAGGGGGCGGGCACAAGGGGCAGGCCGCCTTGCAGCGCCTCGATAATCTCTCTGTCTTTTGCGTCGATCATGCCGCCACCCGGAAACCGATGAAGAATTCCTGTAGTTTGGGGAAACGGAGAACCCGTGTCCCCGTTTCCCGTTCGATTGCATCGGCCGTGGCCTCAATCCCCTCGGGCGTTTCGGTGGCCAGCACGAACCACATATTCAGCCGGTGCGTGCGTTCATAATTATGGGCAACCTCGGGGTGCGCATTGACTTTGGTCAGGACGGTTTCGAAATCCTCTGGGGGAACAGCCATCGCGCACAGGCAGAAGGCCCCGCCCATAGCGGCGGCGTCGAAGAATGGGCCGAAACGGGTGATGACGCGGTCCTCTTTCAAGCGCGCCAATCGGCTCAGAAGGTCGGATTCCTCGATCCCCAATTCCTCGGCAATCGCTGCGTAGGGGTGCGAGGTCAGCGGCAGGTCATCCTGCATCCGATTCAGGATCGCGCGGTCGGTGTCGTCGAGCGTCATGCGGCGGCCTCCTTCGGTTGGATCAATGCACCGGTCTGTTTGAAACAGCGGGTCGAGAACAGTACTTTGCGCTGCGCGCCAAATAGTTCGGGCAGGGCGGCGGCCCCGGCCAAAACCTCCATTGCCTCAGGGCGCGAACGCGCATGGATCATGGAATAGAGGCGATAGGGCCAGACATCCTCGACCGGGTTGCGCTCATAGCACAGTGTCACACCTGGATGCGCTGCCAGTGCCGGGCCAGCGCTGCTGACCTGCTCGACCGGCATGTCCCAGACCACCATTGCATTGGCGGACCAGCCCAAAGCGCGGTGGCGTACGATGACCCCCAGGCGAGAGATGATCCCGGCCCGGTGCAAGGCGGCTACGCGATCCATCACGTCGTCTGGGTCGCGGTTCAGGGTTCGGGCCAGCGCCGCATAAGGATCAGAGACCAGCGACAGGCCGGAACTGAGGGCCTGCAACAGGGGTCGGTCGCCTTCTCGCATGGCTGAACGATCCACTTTCCGCGGGC
The DNA here is from genome assembly GCF_056537425.1 of Ruegeria sp. CE9. Classification (NCBI taxonomy): domain Bacteria; kingdom Pseudomonadati; phylum Pseudomonadota; class Alphaproteobacteria; order Rhodobacterales; family Roseobacteraceae; genus Ruegeria; species Ruegeria sp. CE9. Next base: position 53,196 of record NZ_JBQFRO010000013.1, read on the forward strand.
CAGGAGCATTGCGGGTCTCGCCCGACATACGAAAGCCCAGATCAATGTTGAACGGCCGCACCAGCCGCAAATCCAGAACCCGCAGCCCCGAGCGCTGCGAGATCCTTGCGAGGGTGTCGTTCACATGCGCCAGGTCCGGGCCGGTGGCCACGAACCAAAGGTTCCAGTCATCCTCGCGCTGGTAATTGTGGTTCACACCAGTTTCGGCATCGATCAGCGCCGCGACCTCTTCCAGCCGTTCTTCCGGAGCCGCCACAGCCGCCAGCGTACTGGCCGACACCGCGCCGGGTGCGATCGTCGCACCGACCCGCGTTATGCGGCCGGTTTTGCGCATCCGGGCCAGACGGTCGAGCACCTCTGCCTCTTCCAGCCCAAGGGCGTCAGCCAGAACCTGAAACGGGCGCTCTACGATGGGAAAATCACGCTGGAAATCGTCCAGAAGACGGCGGTCGATCGGGTCGGTGATATGCTGCATCGCTCAAAGCCCCGTTCTGTGCGCGCGCGCAGTGAAGAAAATGCCAGAGGGGCTGTCGGCCTCGATCTCGCGCAGCTTTTCAAAGGTCTGGGTGTCGTAAACCATGACTTTGTTGGCATCGCGGACGCTGATCCAGACCTCGTGCCCGCGCGGGGTGAATTCCATATGCAGCACTGCAGGGCCGGGTTTGAACTCATGGATGATTTCTTTGCTCACTGAATCAATGACCTGAATCGTATCGTTCAGCGGGTGGGCAAAGTTCACCCAGACCTGCCGCCCGTCGGGCCGGGCCATGGCAAAGACCGGCTGGCCATGGGTCTGCGTGCGTCCGGTTTCGGTCAAGGTGTGGGCGTCAATCCACAGAACCTCGTGATGGCCGACGGCAGGCAGGACGAACTCGCGCCCTGTCAGCGCCCATCCTTCCAGATGAGGCATCTTGTAGACCGGCATTTCCTCTTGCCCGCGCCCATAATTGGGCAGTACGCGGATGGGTTGTGGCGTCTCGGCCCACAGGTCCAGCGCGGTCAGGCCGTCTTCGCCGAACAGGCCAGTGATATAGGTGCGGCCATTTGCGGTGATCAGCGCGTCATAAGGATTCTTGCCCATGTCAGGGATTTTGGTGATCGCGGGGGAGCCTTTGGTGAAATCGGCAATCCAGGTCTCGCCCGTATCCCACATAGTAAACACAAAACGGCGACCCGGCGCATCGACCAGACCGATGGTTTTGCTGTCGGTGGGGATGTCCGCCACCATCTTCAGCGTATCCGCATCGAAGACACGCACGCCACCGGGTTCATAGTTCGACACGGCGACTAGCATGCCATCGTCCGAAATGGCCCCGCCGATTGCATTTCCCGCCTGTACCACGCGGTTCGCGATCTGACGGGTGACGATATCAACCTTGGTCAGTCCGCCGTCACGTCCGAAGACATAGGCGAAGCGTTGGTCAGGCGAATAGACCAGTGAGGCATGAGACAAATCACCCAGCCCTTCGATCCGGGCCAACGCGGCGCGGTCGGATTGATCGACCAACAGGACCGAGCCTTTGGCGCGCTCAATGACAAGGCCGAGGTCTCCGGTGGCGGTGGGTTCCGCCTGTGCAGTGGTCATCAGCAGGGTGGCGGCAAGGGTGAGGATGAGCTGTTTCATTGTGCCTCCTGTGCCAGCAGATAACGCGCGATCCATTCAGCCTCTTCTTCGCTGATCAAAGGCCGCCATGGGGGCATCGCGGTGTCGGGGATGCCATCGAGAATCACGCCGGTCAGAACGTCCGCGTCGTAGTGCTCCAGCGTCTCGGACCTCAGATCAGGTCCGAGACCGCCTTTCAACGACAGCCCATGGCAAGAGCCGCAGTCCTGATGGACAAGACGTTTCAGCGCGTTGGGGTCAAGAGTGTCGGCGGCGAAGGCGGATGTGGCCACAAGCACAGCCGTTGTCAGTACAGCGCGCACGGTCCAAGCTGGGCCTTTGGCAGCACCATCGGGCAGTGACCGACTGCCCCCAGATCGCCTGGAACCAAACTTAGCCATGCGCCTGCTCCAGAAGTTCAGCCACGGGCCGTTCTGCGTATAGCGATACGACCTTGCCGATGATGAACAGCGTCGGTGCTTTCAAATCAGCGTCGCGCACATCCGCTGCCAATCGATCCAGCCGGGACACCATGCGGTGTTCATCCGGTGTGGTGGCTTTGCCAACTGCCAGAACCGGGGTCGCGCCGGGCAGGTTCTCGGTCATCAGCCCCATGGCGATCTGGCCGATATTGGCGACGCCCATATAGACGACCAGTGTCGAATCCGGATCAGCCAGACGTTTCCAATCCAGATCCAGTACCTTGTCCGCCTGACGGTGCCCGGTGACATACTGCACCGAAGTCGCCAGCCCGCGATGGGTCAGCGGCACGCCGGTGGAACAGGATGCGCCTTGGGCTGCAGTGATGCCTGGCGCGTAGTCGACCGGGATGCCGTTTGCCATCAGATGCGCGGCCTCCTCTGAGCCGCGCCCGAAAATCATCGGGTCGCCACCCTTGAGCCGCGCAATGGTGTGTCCGGCGCGGGCTTCTTCAACGAGGATGTCGTTGATACGAGTTTGCGGCACGGTATGGCATTTCGGGGCCTTGCCAACGGGGATCAGCCGTGCGCCCTTGGCGTGCATGGCAAGGATATCAGCCGAGACCAGACGGTCATAGACCACCACGTCCGCCTCTTGCAGCATCCGAAGCGCGCGCAGGGTCATTAGTTCGGGGTCGCCAGGGCCTGCGCCAATCAGATAAACCTTACCGCTCATGTACAAACTCGCTTGGTCTGAATGTCTTCGGAGCCCGGAATTCCTGCGCGATCACGGGACGTTGCTGGGTGAGCCGGGCGTGTCATGCACCAAGACTGCGGCAATCGGAAAGGAACCTCCTTGACTAAAGTTAAGGAGCGCAGGATTTGGTCCCGCGCTCCTTTTGTCTTGCCTGTAAGGTTGCCTCGGCTCAGGGTTCGACGGTGATCATGCCGATCATGTTCTGTGTCTCCCAATGGGGTCCGCACAGAAAGTCTTGCGGGCCAGGGGTGAGGAAGGTCAGGTCAACCGTTTCTTCAGGAAACAGCCTGTCGCTTTCGGGTTCGCTGCCGTCTTTCAGCAGGACCGAGTGGCTCGTGCGTTTGTCCACGTTGACCCAGCGCACCGTGGTGCCCACTTTCACGGTCAGCTCGACCGGGCAGAAGGTGTATTTGTACATCAGCACCACTTCCGCATCCTCAACGGAGGATGAGGGATGACCAAACAGCTCGACATAACGCTCTTCTGCTTCCGCACACAGCTCGGCGGTTTCATCCGCCCAGGCGGGTGTGGCCAGAAGCAGCAGCGCGGGAAGAAGGTGTCGGGGTTTCATCGTCCAAGTCTCCTCTTCTAAGCGGAAAGGGCCGGATCGCTCGGCCCCTGTCCTTTATTGTTTGACCACGTTGATGAAGGCGCTGTCGTCGTCCAGCGCCAGGCTGGTATCCAGCGTTACGTGGTGGAAACGTGCTGCGGCAAAGTCATCGTGGATGGCAAAGCCGACCGTGTAGGTCTGACCGGTCTCCAGTGGGACATCGCCGGGCGCGCCAGAGTTCAGCGGGCGAGAGAAGACCACGGTCCACATGCCTGCATCAAGGCTGGACGAGGCGGCGATTTCGCCGTCATTGACCACGCGCTGTTCCAGCAGATAGCCGTTGGTGGCGCTGCCATCTGCATAGACACGCATCAGGTCCAGATAGGTGCCATCGGCCAGATACTGCTCGATCTGATCAGCGGCTTGCAGCTTGTCCCAACCACCCAGCGCTTTGCCACGACGGCCTTTGATTTCGACCTCAGTACGGCTTTCGCTGATGTATTTGGTCACTGTGTCCTGCGCGGCCAGACGACCTGAGATATCTCCATTCGCGGCAATCGCCTCAGCACCCGGGTCAAACGGCATATAGCTGTTGTCTGCGTGGCATGAGGCCCAGCAGCCGACCTGATCGCCCAGCTCAATCCCGGTGCCAGTGATCATCATGGCCACCTTGATCTGGTTGTCCGGGTCCATCTTGCCACTATCCACAAACGGGGCTGGGTTGTGACCCGCATCCGGCCATTGCAGACGGATGTAGAGGTTCTGATCATCATGAGCCGCTTGTACGGTCGCATCGATTACGCCGCGCTTGCCGGGGATCGGAGAGGGTTCCAGATCGCCACCGGCCACGATCTTGTTGCCGATCGCATCCAGCTCGGCTGCGTGGCAGGTCGTGCACTTGTCGCCGCCCTTGGTCAGCGGGCGCGCGCCGCCGTGGGATCTACCGTTCTGAACCCACTCAAACGAGGCCTGACCGGGATAGAATAGTTTCATATCCGCGCTTGGGACTGCCGCCCAATCGATATTCGTACCGACATCGCTGCCGCCACCTGCGGGGGCTGTAGTTTCCTGGCCAGAAGCGTTGGCGCGTTCTTCCGCGACAGCGGCATCAACCGCTGCCGCGATCTGAGCTTGCACAGCTTCTTGTTGCGCCACACGCGCGGCTTTCTCGGCTTCGGCTTCGGCTGCTTCCTTGGCTTCGATGCGTTCGAGGCTTGCCAGGTATTCGGCCGGAATCTCGCGAATGAACGCAGGGTTCGGGGCCTCCAGTTCTTCCAGATACTCTGCATCGGCCCGATCACGGGCGTCCGAGTGTGCAATCCCCTTGTGGCAATCGATACAAGTCTGACCGACGGTCATCGCATTCAGGTGCTGCTGACGCGCACGGGGTTTCTGGAACTCGGGCATCATCGACTCGAAATCGTGGCAGTTACGGCATTCGCGCGAGTCGGTGGATTTCATTCGCTCCCACTCGTTCATGGCCAGATGCACGCGCTTTGCCTCGAATTTCTCGCGGGTATTGATGGTGCCGACCACCTTGCCATACAGCTCTTTCGAGGCTTTGATCTTGCGGATGATCTTATGCGTCCAGTCCTTGGGCACGTGGCAGTCAGAACAGACCGCACCCACACCCGAACGATTCACGTCGTGGATTGTGCCGGTGTATTCCTCGTAAACGAAATCTCGCATTTCGTGGCACGAGACGCAGAATTCCTTGGTGTTGGTCGCTTCCATGGCGGTGTTGAACCCGCCCCAGAAGATGATGCCGGCAGCAAAGGCTGCAGCAATACCGGCCACGGGCATTCCCCACAGGAAATACCGGCGCCAGATCGGTTTTTTCTTTTCCGGTTCCGAGGTCATATCCGGGCTCCGTTTTGGCTGTCTTATCTGGCCTGATGTGGCCGGTGAGTTTGGCGGATGGGTCAAACGAAGAAAGGGCGGGCGAGGGGCCCGCCCTTTCCGGTTCTGGGTGCTAACCCCGTCAGGTGACGTGGTTCGACCGGTTGTAGACGTTGAACTTACCGGTCGGGGCAAACAGGCCCTTCACGCGGCCGATCTCTTCCAGCGTCTTGGCGTCGAAGATCACGATCTCACCGTTTGGCTCCTTCGAGGTCGAGCGGTTCCACTTGGAAACCCAAACTTCGGAGCCGTCCTGGTTGAACTCGAAGTGAACGGCGACATTGCCTTCCTCTTCAGTGATCTGGATCGTTTTCACGATCTCACCGGTGGCCTTGTCGATGACCTGCACCGATTGCTGGATCTCAGGCTCAGGGTGCTTGGTCTGGTCAGCCCAGATGTAATCCGATTCCGGGTGTGTCCGGATAAACAGACCGGGTCCGTCAGTTTCAACCTCGTAGCAGACCTTCCAGGCGTCGTCCGGGCGACTTTCGGGGTCGTTGCCCCAGACGGTAACCGTGCCTTCGCCCAGGTGGGTTGTGCCGGCAACAGGACCACAATTCGGGTCATCCCAGTTGGCGCCCGGGCCAGGGTGCGGCAGCGGCGCTGTGTCGATCAGAGCTTCCAGCTTGTGGGTTTCAGTATCGACCACGACCATCTTGTTCGACGCGTTTGCAGCGATCTGGAAGTACCGGCCCGACGGATCAAAGAACCCGTCATGCAGGAACTTGGCGCTGTCGATCTTGTCGATCCGCAGGTTGTCCAGATCGGAGTAATCCACCTGCCAAAGTTGACCGAGTTCCTTGACGGCCACGATCCATGTGGGCTCGTTAGGGGTGGTGTAGATGGCCGCCACGCGCGCCTCTTCCACATAATCCCCGTCCACGTTGTAGCCGCGGGTCGAGACGACCTTTTTCGGCTCCATGGTTTCGGCATCAACGATGGCGAAATGCGGCGGCCAATAGGCCCCACCGATCACGTATTTGCCATCACCAGAAACGGCCACGTCGCGGGCGTCATAACCAATGGTGACCTCAGCCACGAGCATGTTCTCGGGGTTCTGCCACAGGTCGATCTTGGTCATCTTGCCGTCGCGGCCCATGGTGTACCAGAAGCGACCCGGGTTTTCCGGCTCTTCCAGTTTGTGGTGCTCGGACGCTTTCAGAACGTGTACCGCATATCCGGTCGGAATGTGCGCAAGCACTTCTTTGGTGTCGCCGTCGATCACGGCCACCTTGCCCACGTCACGTTCGATGACCACAAAGAAGTTTTCCCAGTTACGGCCATGCAGCGGCTCGGTTGGGTAGTCTTCGGGTTCGACATAAACCTTGCGGGTCGCCATCATCTGCTCAAGCGACATCTCGGGCGGTTTGGGTGGCTCCATCTGGATGTAGGTCGCCATATCGCGGATTTCGTCCTCGGACATCACATCCGAGAAGTTGTTCATCCCGCCTTCCGTGCCCCAGGCGATGATCTTCTCAAGCCGTTCCTGCCCCAGTTTCAGAGTGCCGGATTCGGTGACGGTGCCGTCGGCGTTCTTTGTTTCGACCAAAGGTTCAAGGCTTTTGCCGGTCGCGCCCTTGCGCAATACGCCGTGACAACCGGCGCAGCGTTCAAAGTAAAGCTGTTTTGATGATTCAAAGGCTTCCTTGCTCAGGGTTGGCTCTTCGGCAAAGACTGGTGCAGCGACGCTGCCCAGCAGCATCGCCAAACCGACGCGCAAGGCGCGGCCAGTTTTGTTGTAGCTGATTCCAAGTGACATGATCACTCTCCATTTGCTGGTGAGGCAGGTTCAAGGGTGAGACATCGCGCGTGGATACTCCTTGACGAAAGTCAACGCTGCGGGTGCAAATCTGTTGGCGGATTGGAAAAAAGAGCCAAAAAAACCTCAGGAAAATTTGGGTTATGGATGCATGTTTTTGCGGTTTTGATTTTGGTTAAGTTACGCGTGCGGGCTGAATGCTAGGGCTGGGAAAACCGTCAAGGAGAGCAGCTATGCCCGCAATGATCACCCGCGTTCTTGGCGAAGGGTTTCGTGTTTTCTTTCTGTCTGCGGGCCTCTACGGCATGTTTGTCGGGCTGGTCTGGGGCTTGTGGCTGACAGTGCCCTACCTGGCACCGGAATACGGCATGACCCCGCCGATGTGGCACGCGCATGAGATGATCTTTGGCTATGCCACGGCTGCGCTGGGTGGTTTCTTCCTGACCGCCGTTCCCAACTGGACCGGTGCGCCCGAGGCCCGTGCGAAGTTCATCGCCATCGTTGCCGGGCTTTGGCTGGCTGGTCGGCTGGCGATGTGGTTTTCAGGCGCTCTTCCTCCGGCGATAGTCGCCGTACTCGATCTGGCTTTTGTCCCGGTTCTGGCGGCCAAGATGCTGACGCAGCTGATCAAACGCCCGAAGCCGCAGAACATGGTCTTTTTGGCTTTACTGAGTCTCATCTGGATTGCCAATCTGATCACTCATCTGGGCTGGATGGGGGTCAGCAATGACACTAGTCAAACCGGGCTGAGGGCAGGGCTTCTGACTCTGTGCGCGATGATCGCCATATTGGGCGGACGTATTACACCGGCCTTTACCCGAAACGCCATGAAACGCGCCGAGGTGCCCGAGGCGCTTTGGCCGGTCTCATCCCCGATTTTCGACAAGGCCGGTATGGTCTTGGCTTTGCTTTTGCCACTCAGTGCCTTGACCTTGGGTGCCGGATCGGTGGCGGGTAGGTTGGCTCTGGTATTGGGCGTGGTGCAGATCTTGCGCATGGCGCGCTGGCGCGCGATCTGGGCGGCTCGGCAACCGATTTTGCTGGCACTGCATCTGGGCCTTGCCATGTTGGCGCTGGGCCTGATCCTTTGGGGACTGGCGGTGCTGGGAATTGGGAACGAAGTTGCTGCCCTGCACATTCTGGGTATCGGCTGCGTTGGCGGCATGACGCTTGCAGTCATGAGCCGCGCGGCGCTTGGACATAGCGGTCGCGCATTGGTCGCGCCCTTGCCGATGGTTGTGGCCTATGGGTTTATGGCTGCGGCTGCGTTGTCTCGCTGGATCGGGGCTGAGCTGAACGCCGGATACCTGGTTGCCATGCTGTTGTCGGACGGCCTATGGGTCGCGGCCTTCGCTCTGTACCTGATTTCGATGTGGCCCGCGTTGACAGGCCCGAAGACTGCGAAATCGGGCTGATCTGACTTCATTTCCATAGTCTTGACTTTCGTTAAGGAGCTAACGCGCCCCAACCGCCATGCTGAGCACACTAGCTAATCTGCGCAAAGGAGAGCGCAATGCGAGAAGTCATGACAAAGAGCATGGCTCGCAACATATTCTATGGCGGGTCACTGTTCTTCATCCTCATCTTTCTGGCCCTGTCGGCCCATTCGCACTTGTATATCGTCAACTCCGAGAATTCGGCAAAGCTTGATGAAAGTGTGGTCCGGGGCAAGCATGTCTGGGAAAAACACGCCTGCATCAACTGTCATACTATCATGGGTGAAGGTGCCTACTATGCGCCGGAAGTCGCGAATGTGATGACCCGTTGGGGTGTGTTGGACGACCCGGAATCAGCCTTTGAAGCCCTCAAAGGCTGGATGGAAGCACAACCGACCGGCATTCCCGGTCGTCGACAGATGCCCAATTTCAACCTCAGCGACGAAGAGATCCGTGATCTGGCGAACTTCCTGATCTGGACCGACAATATCGACGCTCAGGGCTGGCCGCCCAACGAGGCAGGCTGAGAAAGGGAACGGAGCAATGAAATACGAATCCCAAAAAATAGCCTATGCCTACTTTGCTGTAGCTATGGCGTTGTTCGCGATACAGGTGATCGGCGGCCTTCTGGCCGGTTTCATCTATGTATTCCCGAACTTCCTGAGTGAACTTCTGCCGTTCAACATCGTGCGGATGCTGCACACCAACTCTCTGATCGTCTGGCTGATCCTTGGCTTCTTTGGAGCGGCCTACTTCCTGATCCCGGAAGAGGCGGAACGTGAAATCCATTCACCCAAGCTGGCTTATCTGCAGCTGATCATTCTTGTGGTCGGCACGCTGGGCGTGGTCGTGACCTATGTCTTCAATCTGTTTGAAGGCAACTGGCTGCTGGGAAAAGAGGGGCGCGAGTTCCTTGAGCAACCCAAATGGGTCAAGATGGGTATTGTCGTGGCCGCGTTGATCTTCCTTTACAATGTGTCGATGACCGTTCTGAAGGGCAAGAAGACTGCCATTACCAACATCCTGTTGTTGGGCCTGTGGGGTCTGGCGCTGCTGTTCCTGTTTGCCTTCTACAACCCGGGCAACCTTTCGCTCGACAAACAGTACTGGTGGTATGTCGTCCACCTGTGGGTTGAAGGTGTGTGGGAGCTGATCATGGCCTCGATCCTGGCCTACCTGATGCTCAAGCTGACCGGCGTTGACCGTGAGATCGTTGAGAAATGGCTATATGTCATCGTTGCCGCTGCCCTGTTCTCGGGCATCCTCGGTACAGGTCACCACTATTACTGGATCGGTACCCCCGGGTATTGGCAGTGGATCGGGTCGATCTTCTCGAGCCTCGAGGTGATCCCGTTCTTCGCAATGATGGCCTTTGCGTTCGTCATGGTCTGGAAGGGCCGCCGTGACCACCCCAACAAGGCCGCGCTGTTGTGGTCGCTGGGTTGTGCCACATTGGCCTTCTTCGGTGCCGGTGTCTGGGGCTTCCTGCACACACTGCATGGGGTGAACTACTATACCCACGGCACGCAGATCACCGCAGCGCACGGTCACCTGGCCTTCTATGGTGCCTATGTCTGCCTCAACCTGGCGATCTTCAGCTATGCGATGCCGATCCTCAAGAACCGTGATCCCTATAATCAGGTTCTGAACATGGGCTCGTTCTGGCTGATGACCAGCGGCATGGTGTTCATGACCTTCGTCCTGACCTTCGGCGGAACCGTACAGACGCACATGCAACGTGTGGTCGGCGATTACTTCATGGACGTCCAGGACCAGATCGCCGTCTTCTACTGGATGCGTCTTGGCTCAGGTGTGGTCGTGGTCCTTGGCGCGCTGCTGTTCATCTACTCGATCTGGGTTCCCCGGAAAGAGGTCATTGAACCTGGCGCAGCTGAAGCCCCTGCGGAGTGATGGATATGGACGGCTCCATGAAACTGAATGAGGGGGCGGCAAACGCCCCCTTCTACCTCGCCCAAGGTGATGAATGTGATGTGTTCACCGCCGCCTACAACAACGACCTGCCGGTTCTGCTGAAAGGCCCGACAGGCTGCGGCAAGACTCGCTTTGTGGCCCACATGGCCGCAAAACTTGGCCGCCCGCTTTATACCGTGGCCTGCCACGATGACCTTGCCGCTTCCGATCTGATCGGCCGCTACCTGTTGAAGGGTGGAGAAACCGTCTGGGTTGATGGCCCCCTGACCCGCGCGGTGCGCGAAGGCGCGATCTGCTATCTGGATGAGGTGGTCGAGGCCCGCAAGGACGTCACCGTTGTGCTGCACCCGCTGACCGACGACCGGCGCATCCTGCCGATCGATCGCACCGGCGAAGAGCTTGAGGCCGCGCCCGGCTTTATGCTGGTGGCCTCATATAACCCTGGATATCAGAATATCCTGAAAACCCTGAAACCCTCGACCCGGCAGCGGTTTATCTCGCTGGAGTTCGACTTCCCATCGCCCGAGATGGAAGCCGAAGTCGTCGCGCAGGAAAGCGGGCTGGCGCTGGAACGCTGCAAGCCCCTGATCCGGTTGGCGAACAAGCTGCGTGGGCTCAAGGGTCAGGACCTTGAGGAAGGCGTTTCCACCCGTCTGGTTGTCTATGCCGCGACGTTGATCGCACAGGGCATGTCCACCGACCGCGCCATCCTTGCCGCTATGATTGAACCTCTGACTGATGACGAGGACATCAAACGCGGGCTCCTCGATCTTGTCACGGCTGTCTTTGGGTGAGGCCGGCCGATGGTCAGGATCGATTTTGAGCCATGGGAACCCGAAGAAACGATCGGGAAACTGTGGCACACCCTTGCCAGCCGCCTTGATGCACCTGAGGTGCATGATGGAGCCGCGGTCGACCTCTCTGAGGTCGCAGGGCGGCTGGCCGTCCTCTTCCGAGGGCTTGGGGGTAGCCCGGGCGTTGAATTGCGCCCGGTCTCACCCGAGATTTCACGTCACCGTCTAAGCTGGCGCCGCAAGCTGGCATCCGAGGCCGAGTTGATGCCGCGCGCCTCTTTCGATGGCGAAGTTCTGCGCCTGCCGGACCGGCTGGCCGTTTTCCCCGCGCGCGAAGCCAATGGTGCGCTTTTTGTCTGGCTGGCCTCTGCTGCCGCCCATGCCGGAACCCGGATTGATGAAGATGACCCTCTGCGCGCTGACCTGCGCGCGTTGATCGCCGCGCAGAGCATGGTCGAGGCTACTTTGGACGACGCCCCTGGCCTGCGCCCACTCTACACCGAGCTTTGCAAGGGTGTGCTGCATCACCGCGACATCCCCGGCCTGCCTCCTGTGGAGGCAGCGGTCGAGGAATTGGTCCGTTACATGTTGGGCGATCCCGCACCCCTGTCAGAGCGGGCCGAGCAGCTTCTAACCTTGGATGATGATCTGACCGCCTCACGTGGATATCAGCATTTCCGCCCTGTTCCGCTGTGGCCCGAACTGCGCGCCGTCGGATTTTCCGAACATAACGAGGTCGAAAACCCCGAAACCGAAGGTGAGCCCGAGGAATCCGGAGAGAAAACCCACCGCGCCCGCCGCCGTAAATCGGATCAGGCCAACCGCAGTGACAGTTTCATCCTGCACAAGTTCGAGGCGATCCTCAGCTGGGCCGAGTTCCTGAACATCAATCGGCGCATCGACGATGACGATCCCGATAACGCCAAGAAAGCCGCCGACGATCAGGAAGAGATCGGTTTGGGGCAGATCTCCAAAGCCCCGCCTACCAAGCTGAAACTGCATCTGGACCTCGCGCCCGAGGACGTGAATCGCGAGCGTCTTTCAGGCCGCATCCTCTATCCTGAATGGGACGTGCGCACGGGGCAGTACCTGCCGGATCACGTCAACGTCTTACTGTCGGATGCCGATATCCGCGAAGACTCGGCTGAATTCGGCAAAGACCCGGCCACCGCCCGCCGCATCCGTGCCGTAAAACGCCAGTTCGAGGCGCTGCGCCCGGGCCGCGTCATGACCCGCGGCCATCTGGACGGCGATCAACTGGATATCGAGGCCGCCGTGCGGGCCGAAACCGACCGCCACGCCAGCGGTGAAGGCAATGAACGCGTCTGGATGCAATCCCGTCCCGAAGCCCGCGATCTGGCCGTTTCGATTCTACTGGATGTCAGCCGCTCCACCGAAAGCGCCGTGACAGGCCGTGCCGTGATCGACATCGAACGCGAGGCACTGGCCGCGCTGGCCTGGGGTCTGAACGCCTGCGGTGACGATTTTGCCATTCACGCTTTCAGCTCGCTGAAACGCCAACGCGTCTACGTGCAACGCTGCAAACGGTTCGATGAGCCGATGGGCGGATTGGTAGAACAGCGCATCGCGTCCCTGCGTCCGGGCCACTATACAAGGCTGGGTGCGGCGATCCGCCATTGCTCGGCTGATCTGGCCAGTCAATCGCGCAAACGCCGGTTGCTGCTGGTGATCACCGATGGCAAACCCAACGATCTGGACCACTACGAAGGCCGCCACGGTATCGAAGACACACGCCAAGCCATCCGCGAGGCGCGCCGCGCCGGACAATCGGTCTTTGGCGTTACCATCGACAAAACCGGTAAAAGCTGGTTCCCGCGCATGTTCGGCCAAGGCGGATTCGCCGTCATCCCCGATCCGCACCGCCTGACCATGGCCCTGCCGCAGATCTACCGCCAACTGGTCGGCGCATGAGTGATGCCTCTTTGATCGACGAGCTTCCGGGCGAGTTGTTGATGTGGGTTCTGATCATCTCGGAACTGCTGGTATTCGGCGCTGGCCTGATTGCCTTCATGGGCGTTCGGCTGACCGATCCGGCCGGGTTCGCCGAAGCACAATCGCATCTCTATCGTACCGGAGCGGCGCTCAATACGGCGGTGCTGGTGACCTCAGGCTATCTGGCGGCGCAAGCGCTGCATTGGCGGCAGATCGCGCGTCGGCTCGCTGTCCGTCTGGCACTGATCGCCGCCGCTGCGCTGGGCGTCGTGTTTCTGATCATCAAGGGCGTGGAATACGCAGGCAAAGCTGCACAAGGGATCACCTACGAGACGCACCCGTTTTTCCTGTTCTACTACCTGCTGACCGGCTTTCACGCCGCTCATGTGCTGGCTGGCGTCGGCATCCTGCTGCTGGTCGCTTGGCGCGATGACCCCCGCAACATCGAGGCAGGTGCGCAGTTCTGGCACATGGTCGATCTGGTCTGGATCCTGCTTTTCCCCGTGATTTACCTGCTGGGATAATACGGATGCCCGCAGCTTCATCTTTTCCTAAATACGCCCGCCGGAGACTCCCGAATGCGCTCACACGCGCATGGCTAACCCTTCTGATGCTCAGCGTCGCATCTGCACTGCTGACTATGCTGCCCATCCCGCCTGCCGCCCTGGCCGGCGGTATTCTGATCCTCGCACTGGCGAAATGCCGCGTCATCCTGGCTCGTTATCTTGATCTCGCAAACAGCCCGGCCTGGCTGCGGGGGTTCACCATGGTGACTACAGGATTTGCCATCATCATCTTCGTCCTCTACCTGATCTGACCAAAAAAACGCCGCCTCCGAGGAGACGGCGAAGTGTCACGCAAGGGGCGCTTCTTAATCACTGGGCGGCCATCGGCATCCGCGCGATCTTACAGCGTTGCCAGAGGGCAGACAGCGCGCCGACAAGTTGGTCGATATCCTCATCCGTATGGACGGGCGACGGCGTGATCCGCAGCCGCTCGGTCCCTTTCGGCACGGTGGGATAGTTGATCGGCTGGATATAGATGCCGAACTCTTCGAGCAACGTGTCCGAGATGAACTTGCACTTCACCGGATCACCCACCATCACCGGGATGATGTGGCTGGGGTTGGGGATATGAGGGATGCCTTCCGCATCCAAACGGGCCCGAACCTGCGCCACACGGGCTTTCTGCAGGTCGCGTTCAGTATTTGATTGTTTCAGATGCCGGATCGAAGCCGCAGCCCCAGCAGCAATCGACGGCGGCAGGGCGGTGGTGAAAATGAAGCCGCTGGCAAAGCTGCGTACGAAATCGCACAGCGCGGCCGAGGCAGCGATGTATCCGCCCACCACACCGAACGCCTTGCCAAGCGTGCCTTCGATCACCGTCAGGCGATCCATCAGACCTTCACGCTCGGCAATGCCACCGCCGCGCGGGCCGTAAAGGCCCACGGCGTGAACCTCATCCAGATAGGTCATCGCGCCGTATTTGTCGGCCAGATCGCAGATCTCTTTGATGGGGGCGATATCACCGTCCATCGAATAGACGGATTCAAAGGCGATCATCTTGGGCGCATCGGGGTCGGCTGCGGCCAGTTTCGCCTCAAGGTCTGCCAGATCGTTATGTTTCCAAATTACCTTCTGCGCGCGGGAATGGCGGATGCCTTCAATCATCGAGGCATGGTTCAGCGCGTCAGAGAATACGATCAGGCCCGGAATCTTCGCGGCGAGGGTGCCAAGAGCTGCCCAATTCGAAACATACCCGGAAGTAAAGAGAAGGGCCGCTTCTTTTCTGTGTAGATCGGCCAATTCGGCCTCAAGCAGCACGTGGTCGTGAGTGGTGCCAGAGATGTTTCGTGTGCCCCCGGCCCCCGCGCCGCAACGATCCAATGCGTCATGCATTGCACCGACGACCGAAGGGTGTTGACCCATGCCCAGATAGTCATTCGAACACCAGATCCGGACGTCTCGCTGCACTGCTCCATCGGTTTGACGCGCATTGGGAAAAGATCCGCACCGACGTTGCAAGTCTATGAAAACGCGATAATTGCCTTCGTCTCGCAGGGCTTCAAGGCTCTGGGTGAAGAATTGCTCGTAGTCCATGTTATGGGCTCCCCGGAATACTGGCTTTGGACCGAGGATAGGGCGGTGCCGCAGCCGACTAAATGACAATTGTCAAGTGGCAGTGGAACAGTGGGCTGGACGCGATAGGCGTGAGTTTGACATAGCTTAAGGACAGAAACGACGGGCCGTGTTTCAACCGCTCCGGCAAAGGAATCGGGGAAAGAACTGATGTCTCATGAGGAACAAAAAGCAATCGCGCGTCAGTCACTGCTGCTGCGCAGTTTGCCAGATCAGCATGTCGAAACGCTTCTGAGTCACGCGATCTGGCGTCAGTATGATCGCGGCGAAACGATATTCTTGCAGGAAGAAACCGCAAAGGCGGTTCACGTGGTTCTGGCCGGATGGGTAAAACTATTCCGCATGACCCCAAACGGTGCCGAAGCAGTTGTGAGCGTCTTCAAGCGCGGCGACAGTTTTGGCGAGGCCGTCGCCCTGCGCAACGTGCCTTATCCAGTATCAGCCGAAGCCGTGTCGACCTGCGAAGTCATGCATATCCCCAGCCCGATCCTGATATCGTTGATGAAGGAGAACCCTGAAATCGGTATCTCGATTCTGGCGTCGACCTTCACCCATTTACACTCACTGGTGGCACAGCTGGAACAGCTTAAGGCGCAAACCGGAGCGCAGCGTGTGGCCGAGTTTCTGTTGAACCTTTGTGAAAGCGAAGGGGGCGGATGCGATGTGTCGCTGCCATATGACAAAATGCTCATCGCCGGGCGTTTGGGAATGAAACCCGAAAGCCTCAGCCGGGCCTTTTCGCGGCTCAAAACCGTTGGAGTAAGGATCAACCGCGACCACGCTGAGATTTCGGACATCAACGCGTTGCGTAGATACGTAGAGGATGAGCCTGCAAACTTACGTTGAAGCGCTGTTTTTGATTTTCCACATGATCACTTCTTGCGGAACGTGTGCACACGGGACGGAAAACTGCCGCTCGGCGCGGATATTCTTGGAGACATGTGCATAACCTATCGGATCTTCGTTCGGTTCAACTAAGCTTTACCAATCGTTGCCAACCTGCTCAGAATGACCAACGACGGTTGGTGAGTTGCCGATCGCTCATGTGCTGGCCCTCAATGCGGCACTGGCATTAGTATGACGAACTAATACGGGTTCGGAAGTTGCGTGTCAGGCCAAACCGATACCGAAACTCAAGATAAGAAGTGTTGGGGGCTTGCAACGCTCGTTGGCTGCGTCGTTGACACCGTGCGATACCCGATGCTGTTATCACGGCAGGAAAATTCTCCGGGGGAGATTACGGAATGAATGAGGCCGCGGACGGATCCAGCGTAATCAACGAACGGATTCTAATCTGTGACGACGATTTAGAATTTGCCGAAAACGTCTGTGTTTTCCTGCGACACAAGGGCTACCAGATCGATCACGCGCCAAATGTTCCTGCTGCTCGAGAAAAGATAGAAACCGAGGATTATGATCTGTTTTTGCTGGATCTCGTCATGCCGGGAACAACCGGAAAAGTGCTGTGCCGAGAGATTGCTTCGCGTTTGGATGCTGGGATAATAATGATCAGTTCTATCGACGACGATGTAGAGCGCATTTCGCTGCTCGAGCTAGGCGCAGACGACTATATCATAAAACCCTTCAATGATCTTGAGCTATTGGCACGTATCCGGGCACTTATGAGACGACGCCACACGGGTCAGAAAAGTCAAAAACGCCTGACACGGTTTGGCCCTTGGGAGCTTGTCGAGAACGAGCGGCACCTCAAACATGATGATGGGCGCGTGATCACCCTGACCTCAAGCGAGGCGCGAGTGATGCGATTTTTTGTCGAGAACACGGATGTTCTTTGCACACGGGAAGATCTTTTGGCCGTTGCGCGCACAAGACAACATGGCGGCGCAGGTGATCGCAGCGTCGACGCCCTGATCAAGCGCCTGCGGTCCAAGATCGAGAGCGACCCCGCCAACCCTGAACATATCCGCACCGTCTGGGGGCAAGGTTACATCTTCCGACCCGGCTAATTATGCTTGTCTATCGGTAGAAAGACACTTGCCCTCAGGCCGCCGCCTGCGCGGTTCTCCAATGACACCGTACCACCCTGATCGACAACAATTGTCCTAACGATGGCCAAGCCCAGCCCACTGCCGGGTCCCTCGGCGCCAAGCCGTTGAAAGGGCTCAAATGCGGTCTCTAACTGCTCGACCGGGATGCCGGGCCCTTCATCATCGATGTGAATTGCGGCCATGTCATCAACTCTGGTCAGAGTAACATTTGTACGCCCGCCATATTTGACCGCGTTCTCCAGAAGATTTCGCAGCACGCGGGTGAGCGCATTGTGACGCCCGTTCACTATGGAAGATTGCTCGATCGTGTAGGTCACGTCGCGGCCCGCATCGACCTGTTCTTCGACCAGAGCCTCGATCAATGAGCGCAGATCTATTCGCGCAAGATCTCCATCGTGGTGCGTTTCACGATTAAGGTCGGTGACAGAGTTCACAATTTCGCTGAGGGCATCCAACCGCTTGAAAAGCTGCTCTTTCGGGGCTGTTGGTTCCAGTTTCTCGATGGCGTCACTCATCCGGGCAATCGGTCCTTTCAGATCATGTCCAAGGCTGCGGAGCAAAGTGGTCTTGTATTCAAGTGCCAGAACAATCCGGGCTTCCATGCGATTGAACGCGATGATGGTTTGACGGATGTCCGCAGCACCTGTTTCAATTAGCGGACCAACTTCTTCACCCCGGCCTATCAGTTCGGCATTGACGGCCATCGCGCTCAACGGGCGCATTACTTTCTGAATAAGAAACGCAAGGGCGCAAAGCAGTGTCAGAGCGACCAGACTGTCGATGGACCCTACAAAGACCAAAGGCGCGATATCTTTGTTTCGCATGAGTAAATAGCAGTTCAGCCATTCTTCATCATCCTTGAGCCGGACCGAGAAAACGCTCACTAGAAACGCGTCAACGCTTTCTGGGTCGAGGGGTTCGCCCGAGTGGCTTTTGAACAGTTGTAGCAGCGCGCTTTGATCGTGTTTGGCGTCAACAACCGTGTCCGCCACGGACAGTTCTGCGACCGCGATCCCCCGGTGTTTCAGCCGCGCCGTTAGCCAGTCCGCCAGGTTCGGACGTTGGCGACCATCATCCAGAGTGGTTGCTGCGTCCTGCGTGCCGACCCTGACACTCCATTCTGCGGGGAAAAAACCAAGCGCCGCTTCGGCACGGCTGTCAGGCGGTATGTGGGCCAGGGTTGAAACGACCTGAGCAAGAAAGGCATCGCCCCGGTTTTGGATCTCTTCCGCGCGCGAGTTGCGGATCTGGACCACGTCGGTGACAACCGAGAACACGCCGACAATCGTCCAGCTGATGAGCACGATACTCATAATCTGTGCTCGAAGTGTCAGATCATTCCAGCGCATCGCACCTATGTTCCCTGTCGCATCCCCTTAGATTGGACGCTAGTTCAAGTTCGGCTGCTTTCCCAAGCGGAAATTGCATTTGCGATGTATCGGCGAGTGCGATGGGTTTCCCCTAGCTCAGAAGAGGGCTGTATGTGCGGTTAAGCCACCTAGCTCCAGTCAGGGCCGAAAACCCAATTGAATCAAAGTGTGACAAGCGCTTGGGGCCTTCGCTGCGGGCCCCCACGTAATTCCCACAGTCATTCGAACAGGAGCCCGTCATGCAACAACATTCGTCCGTTCATCCTCAACTCGCTGCAGCCAAAGGCGCGCTGAGACGCAACCTGATTGCCACCGGTATCTTCAGCGGTGCGGTGAACCTGCTGATGCTGACCGGCCCCATTTTCATGCTGCAGATCTATGATCGCGTCATGTCCAGTCAGAGTGTGAATACGTTGCTCGCACTCAGCACGTTGGTGGCCGGTCTCTATCTGTTTATGGCGCTGATCGATGGTGCGCGAACCCGCGTGCTGGTTGCCATGGGCCATCGTTTCGAACAACAGCTGACCCGGACCGCATTTGACTGCACCCTTACAGAACCTTCCCAAATGCGCACTGGAGGCAACCCTGTTGCAGCTATCCAGGATGTCGAGAAAATCCGTGGTTTTTTGTCGGGTCAGGGCGCAGGTGCGCTTTTTGATCTGCCCTGGATCCCGGTTTATCTGGGGCTGGTTTTTGCCATGCACATGTGGTTGGGCCTGGTTGGTGTCGTGGGCGCTGTGGCTCTGATCGCCATCGCGATTGTCACCGACATCAAGGTACGTGCTGCGGCTTGCGTTCAGGCTGAGCACGCTGGCAAGCGCAGCCGTCTGGCCGAGTCCAGCCGCCGCAACGCCGAAATGATCCGGGCCATGGGCATGCAGTCCAATCTGGGCCGTGCCTGGCAGGACGTGAACGATCTGCATCTTGGTGCAAGTGCCAATGCTGCAACAACTGTCGGCGTCTCTGGCAGCTTTACCAAGGTTTTCCGCCTCGCGCTGCAGTCTGGCGTCCTGGCGGTTGCGGCTTACCTCGCGATTCACGGGCAAATCTCGGCGGGTTCGATTGTGGCCGCGTCGGTTATCATGTCCCGTGGGCTGCAGCCGATCGAGACTCTTGTAGGCAGCTGGCGCAGCCTTGTCGCGGCGCGGCAGGCTTGGGCACAGTTGAAGAACACGCTGTCGGGTGGCGAAGCCGAGCAGCGAATCTCGCTGCCCAAAGCTCAAAAATCACTGACCGTCGACGGGCTGATCGCTGCCCCGCCGATGGCAACCAGCGCTGTTCTCAAAGGCGTAGGTTTCGACATGAAGGCCGGAGAAGCGCTTGCTGTGATTGGTTCGACCGGCAGCGGTAAATCGACCTTGGGCCGCACATTGGTTGGCGCATGGTCGGCAGCCAAAGGGAACATCAGCCTCGACGGTGTACCGATTGACCAGTACTTGCCCGAGGAACTTGGACCGCAGATCGGTTTTCTGCCGCAGGATGTCGAACTTTTTGACGGCACCATCGCCCAGAACATCGCGCGCTTTGATCCCGATGCGAAGGACGAAGAGGTCATTGCCGCCGCTAAAGCTGCAGGTGTCCACGAACTGATTGCTAGCTTCAAAGACGGCTATGCCACTTCTGTCGGCGAGCGTGGAGCGGCCCTTTCCGGTGGTCAGCGGCAGCGCGTTGCTCTTGCCCGTGCACTTTATGGAAATCCATTCCTGGTGGTGCTGGACGAGCCGAACTCGAACCTAGATGCTGTTGGCGAGGCTGCGCTGAACCATGCGATCCAAGCTGCCAAGGCGCGCGGAGCGATTGTGATCGTCATTGCGCACCGGGCCAGCGTCCTTGGTTCGGTCGACAAGATCCTAATCATGGAGGAAGGCCGCGCCGGAGACTTTGGCCCCCGCGCCGAGGTGATGGAGAGGTTGCGCCAGCGCAATCAAGCCGCTGCTGCCGCGCAGTCACAGCAAAAGACAGTCGATGAAACCCCACAGGCCGAACCTGCAGAGGCGACACCTGCCGCCGCCGCGGGCTGACATCAGCCTGTACTGAAATCGAATGAATGGAGGAAACCATGAATATCAACCCGAATTCAAACACCCATGCCGAAGGCTTTAAGGACCGCTCTATCCGATCCATCGGATTTGGCCTAGCCGCCATTGCTGTACTTGCCATTGGCTTCGGCGGCTGGGCGACGACGGCACGCATGTCCGGCGCGGTTGTGACATCTGGCAACGTCGTGGTCTCATCTGACCTACGCGATGTACAGCATCCCGATGGCGGTATCGTGGGCGACATCAACGTCAGAAACGGAGATCGTGTTCAGGCCGGAGATGTGGTTCTGAGCCTCGACAACCAGTTGCTGTCAGCCAATCAGACCTTGGTTGATGACAGGCTTGTCGCGATCGAGGCGCAACTGGCGCGTCTGGCGGCCGAACGGGACGGATTGGACGAATTGGCATTGTCCGACGAACTCGTTTCGCGAAACGACGAGGAAAAAGTTCAACGCGCGCTTGCAACTCAGATCGCCATGATGGAAGCGCGCCGTTTGTCCCAGGACGGACAAGTCGCCGCGCTGAACGAGCAGATCATGCAGATCGAGCAGGAGATCACCGGCCTCGAAGCGCAGCGCGACGCTGCAGACGAAGAGATCAAGCTCATTGAAAGTGAACTTGCGGGTCAGCAGCAATTGCTGGAAAAGGGCCTGACACCCGAGACCCGCGTGACTGCCCTGAAACGTCAACGCAGTGGTTTGGTCGGCAATAGCGGCGGCCTGATATCGCGGATCGCCGTCGCCCGTGGTCGGATCAGCGAGACGCAGATCAACATTTTGCAACTCGAAAAGACCTTTCGCGAGAAAGTTATGAACGAGATTGCGGCGCTTGAGGTTGAACGGGATGGCCTGAAGGAACGTCGCAGCGCCGCTGAGCTGCAAATGGCGCGGGTCGACCTTCGGGCTCCGGCAGACGGTATCGTGCATGAATTGACGGTTAATACTGTCGGTGGTGTTGTAGCTCCTGGTGAGACGCTGATGCAGATCGTACCCGAGGGAGAGGGTTTGGTGGTGACAGCCAGTGTCATGCCGCAGGACATCAACAATGTCGCGGTAGGGCAGTCGGCAAACGTGGTCATCGCAGCCTTCGACCAGCACGTCGTGTCCCGACTGGATGGCAGTGTCGAATATGTTTCGGCTGATCTCAAGACCGATCCTGTGACGGGAATGTCGTATTATGAAGCCCGGGTCGCTTTGGACGATGAAGCGTTCTCGCTTTTGGAAGACCGTCAGCTCAATCTGTTGCCGGGCATGCCGGCTGAGGTCTATATCGCGACCGGAGAACGGACTTTGTTCGAGTATCTGATTGACCCGCTCAGCAAGCAGATCCGGACTACGTTCCGCGAGGTTTGAACGCCTGATGGTGTGACCATCACCCACGGTTCTGAAGACCCTCAACACGTTAAACCAGCGTCAGAGATGGCGCTGGTTTTTTGCCATCTCAAGACAGGCCAATTCCGAGCCGAAATGGCAAGTCCTATTTGGTCCAAATTCAGATCAAAGTAGCGATTTTTGTCATACTTTGTAACATTTTAGCGCCCTTTTGCGCGTTGTAATGATCAGCCCGGATAACCACCTTTTCAGTGTACCCGAGGAGGAAGTTTCAAACATTTTTTGGGTGTTAAACAACGTGTGTAACAAGGAGAAATACAATGAAACATGAAACAGCTACGAGCTTTGAAATCGCCAATGACGACGTCACTGCAGTGACCCCGATCATGCCTGATCCTCGTTGCGGCACTCCGGTGCCTCAGGACGGTGAGGACCTGGTCGCGGTAAATCCGTTGCCGATTGATCCCTTGGTCGCAGATCCCATCGAAGAGTTGGTTGCGGTGAACCCGCTGCCCTTTGGTGCGGTCCCGGCTGGTGAGGGCGATGACGTCAACGCGGTCTCGCCGATCATGCCGGACCCCCGTTGCGGCACCGAGGTTCCGCAGGATGAGGACCTGGTTGCGGTAGCTCCCCTGCCTTACGGTGCAGTTCCTGCCGCCGAAGGTGGTGACCTCACTGCGGTTTCCCCGATCATGCCTGATCCTCGTTGCGGTACCCCGGTGCCTCAGGACGGTGAAGATCTGGTTGCAGTGAACCCGCTGCCCTTCGACCCGATCGTTTTGGACCAGGGTGACGACGTTATCGCCTTGCCGCCGATCTTGACGGACCCAAGATGCGGCACCGAAGTACCGCAGGACGAGATGGAAATGACCCCTCCGCCCCTGTGCGAGATCGTACCGACCGCGGGCGGCGAAGACATCTGCGGAACCCCTGTTCCGACCGACAACTTCTTTGTTGATCTGGTCGTCTAAGTGGGGCGAAGCTCAGCGATCATACATCGCTGCTCAACTAAAATCCGGGTGTCTTTGTTCCTTGCGAAACAGGCACCCGGGCAACCAAAAGGAAAAACTATCTCACCGGTTGGGGCCCGAAACGGCGCCAGCCGGGTTCGTTGTTTTTTAATGCCTTTGTTTCTATTTTTGTCATACTTTGTAACAGGTTAGGCCGTGTTTTGCGGTTGAGATCAACGGCCTGAAAAACCACATCTTTCTTATGATCTGCGATGCGTATGGGCCCGAAACCCGGGCACCGACCATCCAGAATAAGGAGGAAAGAAAATGAAACATGTAATGAAATCCAATAACCAAACTTTTGCGATGGGTTCGGTCAATACGGATGATGTTATCGACGAACAGATCGAAGATGCATCAATCGTGCCAGAAAACATGGCGGACTCGTCCGATGACGTTCTGCCGCCGCGCATCGTCAATGGAATTGATACCGAGATTGGGATGACGCCCGATCAGATGCACTTCGACAGCTATGATCATGAGTATTGGTCCAGGAATTGGCAGGAATATACCACATACAACAGCAGGCTCGATGTGACCGAAAAGGTCATTGCCGGCTTCGTCAAGGTCTTGGGTGAGAATGAGACCAACTTCACCAACAACATTTGGCATCACTTTGACCACAAGAAAGGCGCTAATAAAGACATCGTCTATCGGGTCGAAGCAGGCGTGATCGGGAATGACAAAGGCAACGTCATCTATGGCGCGGACACGCATCGCGGTACTTCATACCAGCACGATGACAAGATCTTTGGTATGGGCGGAGATGACGTGATCTTTGGTCTCGCTGGCAACGACACGCTCAGCGGTGGGTCAGGCAATGACTATATCGATGGCGGTGCTGACGACGACGTAATCTATGGCGGCACCGGCAACGATATTCTGTTGGGCGGCACCGGCGTGGATTTGCTTTATGGTGGCGCAGGTAATGACTGGCTCTATTCTGGTAACAAGGATGGCCAGGTCGGTCATGACCAGTTGTGGGGCGGCTCTGGCTTTGACACCTTCGTGCTTGGCGATGCAAATGCGCCCGCAAACGATGGCAAAGACTTTACGGACTACATGGCCGATGGATTGTGGTCAGGCATGAGTGCGGCTGCCGATGCCATCTTGCCTGGGCCCTTGAGCGGCTTCGTCAATCTGTTCTTAGGAATGGGAGAGGCGCTCTCAAACATGGGCGGTCAAGCCGGTGGCAAGTTCAAAGATGGCAATGCCACGCATGTGCGTGATTTCGATCCGACACAGGATACGATCATCATTCCATTGTCCGAGGACAACTTTGACGACATCACTATCAAGCATGATGGTCTGCCAAAGGCACAGGCGTTTCGGATCTATGATGAATCGAACGACACTCCCCAACTGATCGCTGTCATCTACTGGGACGATCTGAAGAACTCTTTCCCTGCAAGTTTGGATTGGGATAATTTGACCACCCGGAAAGCTTGGGCAAATCAGATCATCGAAAGCGCGCTTTTCATCGACAAAAACGGTGTCGACATGAATTCGGGCCAGTCCTTTGATTTGCCGAACGGATCGCTTGACGCATTGGGCAGCAGCAAGTTCCTGATGCTGGGTGCCTATGGCGGCACCGAGCTTTATGGGGAAGATGGTGTTGCTGACAAACTCTTTGGTACGGATTACGGCGATATCCTTATGGGATATAACCGGTTCGGCAAAGACGGTGAGGAAAGTAACGCTGGCGATGACAAATTTTGGGGCTTCGGCGGCGACGACCTTTTCATCGCCGGGTCTGGAATTAACTACATCTACGGCGGCGCCGACAACGATACCATCGCGTATCTGGATGCCAGCAGTGGTGTCACCGTGGACATGCGCAAGGAAGACGGCAAAAACTACTTCGAGGTGAACGGCGTTGAATACTACGGTCACACAGATGCGAATTGGCGTGATTATATCTACGAGGTGGAAAACGTCATTGGCAGCCAATTCGATGACCGTCTGACCGGCGATAGTGGCGACAACGTCCTGAACGGTTTGGATGGAAACGACATCCTGGATGGTGGAGAAGGCAATGACACATTGGTTTCGGGTGACGGCAACGACACTTTGACCGGTGGCCAGGGTAAAGACACCTTCGTTCTCAATGGTGGCGAGAACACGATCACAGATTTCAACGCCAATGATGGCGACCGGATCGAGATCGACCTCGGCGCTTACGGGATGACCGGCTGGTTCGATCTGGATCATCGTATCGAGAATGGTCAGATCGTGCTGTTCAGCAAAACGACCGGTGAAGACATCGTGCGCTATGACGATGACGGGAATGGATTTGACCCATCCTACATCGATCTGCGCAGCCTTCAGGACGGTGAAATTGTCTATGAGCCTGCCTTTGCTTCGAACACGCTGGCGTGGTTTGAGAAATACGGCAACCGGATCGATGTCCAAGTTGATGATACTGTTCCAAATGTACATGGGACTGACAGCTGGGACTATATGGTTGGCGACGACGGCAGCGGTATGGTGACCCTGAATGGCGGTGGCGGTGATGACTACATCATTGGCGGCGCACACAATCAGGCTGCTCACCTGAACGGTGGTGATGGCGATGACATCATCATGATCCGTAAGGGTGCACTTATCGCCAACGCCGATGGTGGCGCTGGTGATGACGTGATCATCCTGGATGCCGACCAGTCAACGAAAGCCGGTCTGGTGAACCTGACAGGCGGAGAAGGCAGCGATACTTTTGTCTTCACCGGTCCAGGTTCCCCCAATGCCACGCCGCGCATCAGAGACTTTGAAGCGGATGACGCGATCGTCTTTGATCTGGAAGGCTTGGGCTTGTCCTCGCTGGATCAGTTGCAGTTCAACTTCTCAAATGGGAACTGCCAAATCAGTGCCAATGATCAAGGAATTGTCACTGTCCAAAATGTGCACAGCGAATATGACATAATGCAGCACATCAGCGAACTGACGGTTCAGCAGTCGCAGGACTGGGGTCTCTGATCGTCACCGATTAACGAAAACGCCTCAGCCGATCTGGATCGGCTGAGGCTTTCTTAACAATTCGATCCGGCAATGACGCAAAGTTAATTATTACGACATTCCATATATGGCGAAGACTCGCGCATCTGCGCCGATCTCTTGCTCAAACCTTGCTATAACCCACTGAGCTGCGGCGTTTTTCTGCGCATCAATAGGTTAATCTAAGCCCACTTCCGCGCAGATTAATTCGTTAATGAACTCTTAACGTTTCTCGAACTTCAGGCTTGTTACCCAAGTTGGGTCCGACGTGATCGGGCAAAATTGGCCGAGATAATTGGGCCGAAACAACGACAAGATGGGAGTCTGTTTCAACATGAGTAATGGTACGTATGAAGAGTTTCGCGACGCCTTGCGTGTGTTTGAATCTGGTTGGGATCGAGAACGTTATGACGCCGGTGTCATTCAAGACTGGCAACTGAATCAATGGGCCGGAGGGACGGTCGCAGAGTTCTACCCCAGCTATTCCAGTTGGTCGGATCTGAGCAGTGATGAATGGGATACAATGTCCTATCGTTCAATGAACTCGCTGGGATTTGTTGGATACCAGTTCGGCGAGGCACTTGTGATCGACCTCGGGTATTATACGGACGACGTATATTACGGAAACGGTGCGGCTTCGAATACATGGGATGGAAGCTGGACCGGAAAAAACGGGGTCAATTCACTAGCGGACTTTACCACCGCCGAAGCGCAGGAACGCGCGATACAAGAGGCCTTTGGGTACAATCTTCAGGTCATAGAAACCGGGCTGGGTTACCAAGGTGAAAGCTTGTCCGACTATATCGGATCAACCCGCACCTATACGGAAAATGGACAGGAAGTGTCCGTAACCCTCAGCTTGACCGGCATTATGGCTGCTGCACATCTACGGGGCGCGTGGGGAACGCTTGCGCTTTTGCAGGGCGGGAACGTCTCGGTCGATGAATACGGCACCTCAATCCTACGCTATATTTCACAATTTGGCGGGTATGACGCGCCTTCGGTAGAGGATGCAATCAAGGTCTATACTGATGGTGTTTTGCCCACTGAAACCGATGGTGGGAATACTTCTCCTCCAATACTTCCGCCAACAACTCCACCGCCGCCTACCGAGCCGACAGGCAATGGTACAGCCGATACCACCGAAAATACTGCGGATGTTGTGATCACATGGGCTTGGGGCACAGACAACACGATTTCCGATTTTGATCCGGCGACAGATACGATCTTCATCTCATGGATCAGCGCGGATGCACTTGATGTCAGCGAAATGAACGGCTCGGTTGTGTTTGCAATTCCATCGAACAATCAATCAACGACACTCAGCGGTGTTACCCTTGCCGACCTGAGCGCTGCGAATTTCACCATCCTCGACGATACTGCAGCGACCGAAGTGCTCGGCGTTGTCGGACCTGACAGTACGACACCGGGCGGAGGTGGCCATGGTGGGGGGCACAATCATCAGCATATGCACATCACCCTGAGCCTTGCCACCGCAGCTCAGGTCATAGACGGGTTCATGCCCGCAATGGGCGACGTTATCGAAATCAGCGCGGATATCACCGCTGAAAACTTTGCGATTTTTGAAGAAAGCGGAGATGCTTTGGGCCAGACCGTCCGGGTCGAACTGACCGACGGGAATGTCACCAAGCAGATCGTATTCACAGGATTTGGTCTATCCGATCTAGATATCAGCAACTTCTCAGTCACCGATCAAGCCGTTCTGAACGAGCTGTCTTCGGCCCTTGGGCAAGTTGTCATCACGCCGGGGGCGGGCCAAGGATATACTCTCAGCTATGACTCTGACGGTTCAAATCCGCCAGCCATAACCGGAAACACGGATGCCGGTGGTCTGAGATACCGTGCCGACAGCAATGCAGACGACATAACGGGCTTCCGACCGGGCGTTGATGAGTTGGATTTTGGTGGCACCTCGGTTCATGGTATGATTGTCACCAAGTCGGCTGCCGGTGAAATTGTTATCGACAGCCCGTGGTCCGACGCGGCACAGATTGTACAAGGCGTCACCTTTCAGGACGTCACGATTGATGACTTTGGCATCGTTGGAAACGAGCACTTTCGTCAGGATATGGGCGGTGTCGTTAGCTGGGAGCAAGGGATTGGTCCTCGTGATGCGGATACCGTCTACGCCCGGAGTCATGAATATGGCGTGCACGAGGTGATCGACGGGTTTGATCCCGCAACCATGAAGATCAGTTTTCTCTATTTCGGGACCCGCGAACGCCTGACCGTCGAGGACAGCAACGACGGTCTTGTAATCTCTTCCTTGCCAACTGGGCAGAGCGTCACACTTACAAACGTAACCAAAGCCGATCTGGTGCCAGGGCTGTTCGAATTCCACCACGATCAAGTGATGGAAGATAACCTCGAGGTTCCTTTCGGCTTCGATCAGAACGACGTGACACTTGTTGATCGCACCATGTTGCTGACGCCTGAGGCACCTGTAGGAGCCACGACGGACGGCCATCAGATCAGAACGGGTGATCTTTCCGGAAGCTCTTCTGGTACAGACAATGGTGGTGTCACAGATGGTGGTTCCACTGAAACAGACGTTAATCAATCGGCAGGCGCCATTTCATTTGGCGCAGGTGCAGATGTTGCTGAACTGACTTGGAACTGGGGTGTGAAGACAGAAATCATCGGTTTCGATGCAAGCGAGGACGTGCTGGATTTCAACTCGCTCGGGGAACGAGACGTTGCTGTCAGCGAGAACGGTGATGATCTGGTGTTTGAAGTTGTCGGAAACGGCGGCCATACAGTGACGCTTCAGGATATGCAGGCAGAAGACCTCAACCTCGGCAACCTCACTGCAGATGACTGGAACTCTATCGACGAGGTGAACAGCGCGCTGGTGAGCCAGCTGGAGGCATTGGGAATGTCCATAGCTTGAAGTAAAATTCACATTCCACCCGGCCATCCCTCAGGCCGGGTGGCGTTTTATAGTAGTCGAGAGCGATTTTGTGTTTCCGAACGCGGCTCAGACGGTTCCATCATGAGATTTGATAGGTTGATGAGCTATTCTTTCCGTTTGGGAAACGCAGAAGGAGTTCGCCTAAGCCCCCATCAGATATTGAGTGTCGTTCTTGCATCGGGCGAGAATGCTAAGGCAGCGAATGGCAGTTTCGCCGTGCCGTGCCGTGCCGCTGCGCAGCTTGTCCCTGATCACGACACGTGGTTCGCCGCAGGCTGCAACCAGTCGGCTGAGGAAATGCTTTGCGGCTTTGGCGTTGCGGCGAGGCTGGATCAGAACGTCAAGTAAATCTCCATTGCCATTGATTGCACGCCATTGCCAATGTTTCTCTCCGTGATCGGTACGACCAGTTGTCCATATACCAATTGTCGTGCGGCCGTGGTCGGCCGCGAACAGATAAGCGAGTTCGTTCAGGCGGCAGCTATCTGAGTTTGTACCGATTGCCTCATGACTGCCGTGATCTGATCGATTTCAGCGTCAGTGCATGTGTAAGGCGGCGCAATCGCCATTACCGGCCCAATGATCCGAAAAAATACACCAAGACGTTCAGCTTCTTCACCCACAGCACGCGCCTGTGCTTCGGTATCAAACTCAACCGCGGCCAACATGCCCTGATGGCGCACATCCAGGACACCAGGAGTTCCGCGCAATTCAGCCAAACCGTCTGCGATCTTTTGACCAAGACGACCAACATGCGCGGGTAAATCCATCTCTTCATAAGTATCGAGGCATTCCAGCGCGACCGCTGCCCCGACCGGGTGGCCGCCATATGTGACGCCATGGCCGAACGTGCCCTTGCTATGACCCAAAGATTCAATCTCGTGGTAGACTTTGCTTGACACTGCAGTCGCAGACATCGGGAACACTGAGGCTGTCAGCTGTTTCGCCAATGTCATCATGTCGGGATGAATGTCATAGGTCTCACAGGCAAACCATTCACCGGTCCGCCCGAACCCGCAGATGATTTCGTCAGCGATCAGCAAGATATCATGTTTGGCCAGTACATTCTGAATTTCCGCCCAATATCCGTCGGGCGGAAGGATAACGCCCCCGGCCCCCATCGCAGGCTCGCCGATAAACGCCCCGACCGTCCCGGGATCAGCAGCTGTGATCAGCGCGTCAAGTTCACGGGCGCGGCGTTTGGAGAAATCGATCTCGCTCTCACCTGGGTCGGCATCGCGCAGGTAATGGGGTCGCCCAGTGCGCAAGACCGCGTCCAGCGGCAAATCAAATCCGTCATGACAATAGGTCAAACCCGTCAGAGCTGCGCTCATCTGACCTGACCCGTGATATGCGCCCTCGCGAGCGATAATGCGCTTTTTCTGCGGGCGATCCCTTGCGTTCCAGTAGTACCGGACAAATTTCGATGCCGTTTCCACAGCCTCAGATCCCGAGGTGCCAAAAAACACCCGATCCATACCCGGCAAGCGCGCAACCAGCCGAGCCGCCAGTTGATCGGCAACTTCGGGCGTGCGACCCATGAACGAGTGATAATAGGCCAATTTACCCATCTGGACTGTCATCGCACGCGTTAACCGTTCGGGGGTGAAACCGAGCGACGCGCACCAAAGGGCCGACACGGCGTCGATATAGGGTTTGCCCTCTGCATCGAAGACACGAACCCCCTCACCGCGCACAAATTGCGTCGGTGGGGTTTCTTCTGCCACTACCGGATCAGTAAACGGGAAAATCTGGGCCAATCGAACCTCCACAATTCAATCTGCTACAACTTGATATGATCGGATAACTCAGTCAAATTCGAAATATTCCTGCATTGTTAGAGTTTTCCTCATGCCAGAACGTGACTTACCAAATCTCAACGCTTTACGTGTCCTGACAGCGGTCGCCCGGGAAGGCGGGTTCTCAAAAGCGGCTGAGCGTTTGGGGGTCACGCAATCGGCCGTCAGCAAACAGATCGCTTTGCTTGAGGCAGAACTTGGTCAACCTCTGTTTATGCGATTTCACAGGCGGGTCGAGATCACGCCGTTCGGGCGGCAAGTCGCGGATCTGGCCACGGATGCGTTTGGCCGTATCGAAACAGGATTGCGCCACGCAAAAGAAGCTCCGCCGGAACAAATCCGGTTTTACGGGGATGCGGACTTCACTGAGCTCTGGCTGTTCCCTCGCCTCCGCCGGTTTGAGGCAACTTGGCCTAATACCAGAATTTCGATCTCGGTCGAGGTCGCCATGAACAAACCACCCGAACAAGACTACGATTGCGCGGTGATCTGGGGCCGAGGAGACTGGACCGGCTGTCGGTTTGACCCACTCCTTACTAATTCCGTCTTTCCCGTGGCCGCCCCTCATTACTTTCAAGCGCTGAATCGTTCGCCGCAGCTGTCCGACATACCCGAGCCCGACCTGATCCATGATCAAACCCGGTTCTGGTGGCGCGCCTTTCGAGAGGCCATTGGCGACCGCAGTCTGAACCCAGATGCCGGGCGCATATACAACCGGTCTTCATTGTGCCTTGCAGCAGCGGCACGAGGCGACGGTGTCACAATCGGGGATGAGGTTACGGCCTGGCTGTATATTGAAAACTCGTCATTGATTTGCCCGTTTCAAACCCGTCTGCCCTCACCGGATTCCTATTTCTTTGTTCAACCCGAGGAGATTCGTGACTCAAATGCTCTGAAACAGTTCAAGTTATGGCTGTTTGCCGAAGCGGCCGAGGCAAAGCGGTTCTTTCAAAGGTTCTGGAAAAAACGCGTTTAAGCAACAAGTTGTTGCCAATCCCAACTAGGCCGTCTTGGCAAACTGGTTTCACACCGCTCTACGAGCATGATCCAAGCTTGCATCCACGACGAAGACTAGCATGGCACGAAACTTGATGTTGGACCACGGGCAGGTTGCATTGATTTTCGACGAGCATCATGATTCAGAGCGATGACATGAGCGAACGTTGGTGGCCAGCTGATGCGCAGATGGCCAAGATTTCCAGTTTCTTCCCACATTCGCATGACCAACTATGCGTCGACTAAAAATGGTGCCGAGTGGTACAATCTTTTTCAATCGCAATGGGATGCGATGGCTGGCGCTCCACATGAATACCTGACCAACAAGACGATTTGCATCCGGTGGATATGTTGGATCATGATCGGCTTGGCAGCCGTGCATGGCTAGAAAAGGACCGTGATGATCGATGCGACGTATCTTGAGGCACATCATACCGCAGTCAGCAAGGCCGCGAAAAAGAGAGGCTTGCCGACTGATTGATCGAACTCGAGGCGGGGTGAATACCAAATGGTTGTGTCACTCCTTTGATACCTAATCATCTTCTATTTGGGCGTAGAGTTTTGCTCATTTCCTCAGCATGACAACCTGGGGTCGCCATATGAGTCTTCCGGCTTTGCAGGTGGGATGTGCGCGATGCGGTAATTCTTCACCGGATCAGCGCGAGCTGGCGCGGAAAGGAATAGGAGCAAAGGTGGTGAGACAAGCTTTCGAGTTGAGAGTAGGTGGATTGGAGTTGAAGCGCCCCTTGGAGGTAGTCCAATTCTATCACGCTCTGGCCGACGTCATTCTGGTCGATCAATTCGAACGTAAAACTCTGACGCATCCTTGATTGACTCTCGCAAACTCGCTTGTCCGACTGTCGACTTGATCAATGGTCTAGTAAGGGATTGCCTACCCTTCGCGGACAACATGTTTGCAGCTCCAATTTCCAGCCTGTGGGCATCGAGTTGATGGCCGCGCAAAACCAAGGAAGGGCAGGAGACCTAGACCATCAATTTCTCTGTTCTCGACAGGTAATATTCAGCACAAAGGGCGGAAAGGAGGCATTTTGCTGCGGCAGCACTAAAGTCTTGGGTCAATTCAAAAAAGTTGACCTTGGAGCAGTTGTAGGAAGGAGGGCCTCCTAAGGACACGCCTCTTTTCAAGTTCGCGTGCGCTACGGTCTCAGTTAGTCACTGATTGCCGAAATACCTGCTTCGGCGCAGATGTCGTCGAATTCCTTGCCATTTGCGTCCTTGCCGGGATACCCAGCAATTCCGATTCCACCTATGACCGCGCCTTCGTAAATGATCGGGACGCCCCTCGAAAGTGTAATCAGGCCGATTTCATTGAACACAGCACCCAACGTAGGCTCATGCTCATTTTCGGCCTCAGTCACCGAGTTCGCTTCGCGGCGTGATGCGACCGTGATTGCTTTGCGGTAACTTGTGTGAACGGTGTGCGGAAACGCGCCTTCGCGCATCAGTTGGACGCGGGGATTTGCGCGCTGGCCCACAACCGTGACCTTTGTTGCAAATCCCATATAAGCGCAGGTCTGAGACGCAACCGTGGCGGCGGTCTGCGCCCATTCGAGAGTGGTGCTCAATTCCACATAAGGGTCGGCGTGCGCAGCGCGTGCGCCTTCCGGGGTTTCGAAGTGCACGGGTTAAGTTCCGCTTTGAAACTTCACTTTTGAGTGCCGTTTGAACTTGCCAAGTTACAAGGCGCAACTCGCGAATTATAGGCGTATTTTGCGAATTTTCCCTGTCGTTCAGGTTGCTGCAAAGTGGTGTTCCCGTGCAGCAAGAAAGAAAACGACAGGCAAATTGACTCCAAGATGCAATATTGGACGACCGCTCTACACCAGGAAAACCAGAGGTTTGACGCCTGGTGCTCAAAGCTGACGGAATCGGGTCTGCCCTGGCAGCCGTCGATGCTGAGCGGCGATGGGTTTCACGCTGAATTCAAGGCGATTGACATAGGGCGCATCTACATGATGCAAAACCGACTGGGGGCCTTCTCCGGTATGCGCGAACGGCACCAGATTGAATCTTCGCACGAGCCGTATTTCGGCGTGCAACTCATGATCTCAGGCTCCGAGGAAATGTCCCATGCGGGCGAGCGGCTTGCCCTGATGCCGGGCAGCGTTTTCCTGAATGACAGCGAGCAACCAATCAGCTTCAGCATTCCGAAAGAGATGACAGCGATTTCGCTGCGCATTCCTAAAGGCTTGTTTTCACAGAACCTCATCGGAGAGCCGCTGCAGGCTTACTGCGTCGAAAGCCATTCGGGGATCGGGGCGTTGCTGGCACGGTTTCTGCTGACACTGCCCGATGATGTGTCGCACTTGGATTGGGCCGAACGGCAGTTGCTGGAAGGAACGATCGTTTCGATCGTCGAAGCCGCGTTCTTTCCCCCGTCCGCAAGACACAGGCCGAGTAGTCGCAGCCTCACTCTGAGCCGGGTGAAGTTCCATATCAACGAACGCTTGAGCGACCCTGGCCTTTCACCGAGCAATGTCGCCGCCGATATGGGCATGTCGCAGCGGTACATGTATCAGTTGTTTTCCGAGGTGGGCGAGACATTCGTCACCTACGTTCAAAGGCAACGGGTAGAACAGATTGCGATGGAACTTCGAAACCCGTCCTTCAACACAACGATTACGGATTGCGCCCTGCGTTGGGGGTTCAATGACTCCAGTCATTTCAGCCGTGTCTTCAAACGCCTGAAAGGGTGCACCCCTAGAGCTTTCATGACTCGCTGGCAGAAAGGTTCTCTCTAGGCCGCGAACCTGTTAGGCGCAGGCGGTCACGAATTTCCGATCTGAAGGATCTGCTGACGCTGTGCAACTCTCCGTCAACGGTTTCGATCATCATCTTCTTCTGCCTGGTTGTGGTGGAAACAACCGCTGATAGTGCGATCCAGCAACCACGGTGAACCTGGAATCCGTCCAGCCCTTTGACTTCGTCAAGTGCGTCGCGAAACCGCATCAGCGCAAGATGCTTGCCCTTCGACGTGGTAATCTCAACATAGTGATCGCTGCTGCGGAAATAGTAGATTTTATCGCCCAGGTAAGCGGGCAGGCGGTCAGCCAGTGGCGGGGGCGCATTGAGCTGGTTCTCTTCACTGCTCCCCGTTGGCTCGGGAGATAAGATGTCGTTTCGAATATAGTATGACCTGAACGCGCCAATGGCCAATGGCGTCGGAAAGGTGATCAACCAAACCTTCCATGGTGGGTTGCTGTTTCCAAGAAGCAGGTCTGTAACAAAAATCGCCAGCGTGATACTTGTCGCCACGACAGCGGCGCACAGCCCGGATACGGTCGCCAGATCCAGGAACGTGTTGGTTGTGGGCTCTATCACGCGGAAATAGTTCTGAACAATCGACTCTCCGGTTGTTGCGGCCGTCGAATGGACCATCAACCACCAGAGATAGATTGCCATTCCGCTTTCCAGTCCGTGCACCTCGCGAAACGGGTTCGCAACGACGCACAGTGCCGGAACGACCGGCCAAAGCAGTTGTATCCACGGTGAAAACTCGATGGACAACCTTTTGTCTTTAAAGGCCAGCGGCAATGATGCCGCCGCATTTGCCAATCGCGGGAAACAGGCCGTAACCTCGGACTTAGACGTATTCGATGGGTCGCCTGGGCCAGGCACGCCCTGAACACCGCTGCGAAGAAAATACAGCCGCGTTAACCCGATAAGGATGGCGACGGGAAAGATCGACTGTATCGTTGGCAGCAGCTCGAACTGCCCATTCGCGGCCTTGGTCATCAGGAAGATGACTAGACTGACGCCGAATGTGACGTTTGCCGCTGCAATCAGCGACCCGGCAACAAAGGCCGAAACGATGTGCTTCTGTGCGTAGAGGGGTCGAAACACGTTCTGCGCAACGAGCTCGCCGCACAGGTATGCCACGCTGTTGATCGCAGCCCACCACAGCACGAGCGCTACGCCGGACAGGCTGTTTCCCTGGCTAAATGGGTCAGTTAATGCGCAGATCACGGAAATCGCGCACAGCAATAGCATGTGATCTGCTGGGACAAACAGGTGGACGCGTCCACCAAGGAAAGTGAATTTCATATCACGAGCGGGTATTTGCTGGGAAGATTAAGGGCAACTCGTAAGCCCATTTTGCCTGAAGTCTGGTGTGGACAATTTTTCTTGATCCTGATGTTCGCGGATGTCAACTGGCCATCCGGCGTTCCTTTTAGTCAAGTTCATTCTTATTTGTTGGAGCCGGTCATGACTGATTATTCGGTATTGCGACAGTGTGCTTGTTGGACTTTTTATTAGATGCATCGCCCCGGTGCTGGCAGCCATTTCTTATAGCGGCCTTTGGCCATGCTCCACGTACTGCTGAGCCTGTTTTGATCCCGCGCGACGGGAGGTTACAGCAACTCACTCGGTAAGAAATCCGTCTCGTCGTAGCGTTCGAAGTCCTCGCAACTGACAGAGATTCCAAACCCATCGGTGATGTCAGTGAAGGGTAGGGCAAGGATCTGGGATATGTCAGAACGATGTAATCCTAGCTAAGACTTGCTAAGAATTTGGTTGCGTGAAGCATGAGTTGCCGATCGCGACAAAATCTATGAGGTCGAAGTTGACTGGTCGCATCTTGAGCAATCGTTCCATTGGGTGGGATGGCCGGGTGAAGATTAGTTTTCCCTCAATTGGTTGGTTTAAGAAGTCCTGTTGATATCCAAGTTCTTCGCACCAGAGCCCAAATATTGAGGACATCCGATCGCAGGTTGCATAATGCAACTCGTGATCCACTGAATGGAACATTCATAAGAATCGAATTCGCTCAGATATGACCCATTTGAATACTCCACGTTGGGGTCAAAAGGAATCGTTTGAAATGAAGATGCAACAACAAACCTTGTTTAAGGGTTATGCATTAATTTGTGGCTTTGTTGGTAGGTCGAACTTTAGATTCCTATTGCTGCAGACCGCGACCCCCATATGTTTGTTCTTTCCTCAACACGTTGCGGCACAGGTGTGTGGTCCAGATACTATAGGCGTAAACACCGTAACTTGTTCGGCCAATACTTACGGCCCCATTACATATGCGGCGTCGGATGGCATCACCGTCGTGTTGGACAATCCCGCAATGGCGGTAACTGGCACCGGGGCCAACAGCATCGGGGTTTGGACCAACAACATTGGAGCCACCACGACCGACACTCTGACGATCAACGCCGATAACTTTGCGATGATCGACAATGTGGGCAGGGGACTTGCAGTTACCCAGTTGGGCACTACGGGCGACTCGTTCATCAACATTGACGGCAATGGACTAATCAACGCGGCGCGAGCTTTGGATGGATTTGGCGCGCTGATTTTCAATGGCTTGGGCACAACCGGAGATGCCACCATAACGATGAGCTCGGGGACAGTGCGCAACACGGGCAACAGAGGCGCAGGTTTGCTGGCGAACACGATAGGGGACGGGAACACCACAGTAATCGTTAATGGTGGCACAATCGAGACCTCCGGTCAGGCAAATGGAGGCGTACTATCCATCGTCAGAGACGCTGATCAGAATTCTACGTCAGTCGCGCGTGTAGAAATCCACGGGAATACCACGATACGAACTGCCGCAGGTCTGCAAGGCCTTCGGTCGGGTGGAGCGATTGCGACCAATGTTGCAAGCGGTCGTGCTGAGGCTCTCATGACCGGTGGCACAATCGAACTCAGAGGCTCTGGTGCCGGGAATCCGGGGGCAGGATTGTTGCAAGTGGGGACAGGATTGATGGCCCTTGTAGGACACCCGACCAACCCCGCAAATATTAACAACGCGTCGGATGCAGTTGTTACGATGACAGGCGGGGAGATAACAGCTGGGGACTATGAATTCTCCAGCGCAGCGATAGCCGCCAACTGGGCGTCCGGCGGCGCTTCCATAAGTGTTTCAGGCAACAGCACCATAAGAGCGGTTGGTTTGAACTCTTCCGGAGTTGCCGCATCGATACAAAGCAGACCCGGCACTGCACTCAATAGTTCGACGGCGCAGGCGACGGTGCGCGGCCCAGACGTTCTCGTCGAGGCTTCGGGGGTGGACAACGTCGGTGTCTTGGCCTTCACAGCCGGCAACGGGGACGCGATCGTTGGGGTCCATGATGGTGCCAACGTATCCGGTAGCCTTGCGGGGGTTTCTGCGGCAACCCAAGGTAACAACAGAGTCGTGCTGGATGTCAATCCGAGCAACTCTAATTTACCGCGAACACGCGTGTTTAGTACAAGCGACGGACACGGTGTTTGGGTCCGCCAGCGCGCATCTGGGCAGACCTCGACTTTCGATATCCGAGTCGGTGACAGGGTCACGGTTACAAGTGGCAATGGGAGTACTTCCAATGGCATTCTCGTGGCAAGCCAAACAGGCAATACCGGCACTATCGAGATTGAGCATGGTGCGCTTGTAGATGCCTCCAACAGTACATCCAGTGGCATTGCGGGTATTGTTGATGAAGACGGTGACGCTACGATTATCGTCACTGGCGAAGTTCTGGGGGGAATTTCTGCGGGCAACGGCGACGACATCCTGTCACTTGATGCTTTCATCGACGCCAATAGCAACACCCTGTTTGGCGCTGAAATTACCGGCGCCATAGATATGGGCAATGGGTCAGACAGGCTTACGATTGACCTTGGGGTCGACATTGCAGGGGTGCTGGCGACCGGGTTGGGGTCGATTGACGGGGGCGATGATGTGTCTTCGGCTGACAACACCGTGGATGTAATAGACTTTGCGGGATACTCCGGCACATTTTTGGGCACTGATCTGGTCAACTGGGAAATCATCAATATTGGGTCGGGGCCCTTCGGCCCCCAGGGCGCTCTGGTCGGTGGTGATGTCACCTTCACAAGTGATCCGGCAGTGCCCGGCAGCGATCAGTTGGTATCAGGTCTGGATTCTGGCACGCACACGATCTCGATAACCCCAACCCAAACACAGACCTACAGGTTTGGATTGAACGTCCAATCGGGATCATTTGCGCGTTTTGATGGTGATTTCACCTTGAACGCCAATCTGTTCAATGCTGGTGCCCCAGCTGGCGGTCGGGGAGGGACAATTGATCTTAGAGTGGACGGCGTGGTCGGTACGCGACTGGATGTGTTGGGAGACTATGTGGCAGCAGCTCGATCACGGCTGGATATAGACGTTTTTCTGAATGATGGTGGTCTTGACAACCTGCTTGCAACCGACCGACCGATCGCGGACCAGTTTGTGGTAGCTGGGGATGCGACAGGCACCACTTCCTTGTTCGTCCGAAATTTGTCCGGGCCTGGTGCGCTGACAGACCGCAACCGGAACGGTGTTGTTGATAATGATGAAGGCATCCTGTTCGCGCAGGTCCGGGGAAATTCGACCGCCGGTTTGTTCACGCTGGGTGCGCCGGTTACGGCCGGGGCATTCACTTACGATTTGGTGTCATTTGCCCCAAGCCGGTCTCAGTCTGGATTTTGGGACTATGTCTTGGCCAGCCGGTTCTCTGAGACCAGCGAAATTGCAGAGACATATCCGCGGTCCATATTCGTTCTTGCAGGCATGCCGACGCTGCATCAACGCGTTGGTAACCGAAAGTGGACCGGCACATCGCAAACTATCCCCGAACAGATTTTCTGCAAAAACCCAGATACCAATTATCGTTGCACGCTGACACCTGAACAGCGCGCATATTACGAGGATGAGCACATCATCGAAGAAGATGGCAGCTGGATTCGGGTGTATGGCGCGCGACAGGACATTGACCCGTCACTCTCGACGACGAATTCCAGTTTTCGCATTGACACGGCTGGGGTTCAGTTGGGGCATGACTGGCTGATGCACGAAACCGATGATGGGTCCAAATGGATCGCTGGGCTGAATGGCGAAGTCGATACGGCGTATGTGCGTGGCAATGGCGGGGATGGCGATGGGACAACGAAAACAACGGCCATCGGAGTCGGGGGTACTTTAACTTATTATAAACCTAACGGTTTTTATGTTGACCTGCAGGCCCGGGTGATGGGCGCCAGGACTGACTTTTCGGCTTCATCCGGCAGCTATGATGGTGCAGATGCAACCGTGTATTCCGCTTCTGTCGAAGTTGGCCGAAAAATCCCGATTGGCGAGAACGGCTGGCACGTCGTTCCGCAGGCGCAATTGGTCGCCAGCAACGCGCGATTTGACTCGTTCGTCGATGATAACGGAACCCGGATTGAGCCGGACAACGCGCAATCAAGGCGCGCGCGCCTCGGGGTGAGTGTAGGCCGCGAAAAGAGTTGGCTGCACGAGGATGGCAGCATCAGACGGCTTGAAACCGAGGTAGGTGCGCATGTCTACAAAGAGCTTGCGGGTGAGACCCGAGTAGTTGTCGGCGGCACAGACCTGTTTAACGAAGACGCCGATGTGATTGGCGAAATCACACTGGGCGGCACTTACAATTGGAAAGATGACCAGAACTCGGTCTATGGCGAGATCGGAGTGCAGCGAAGCCTGAGGAATTTCGGCAGCAATCGCCGCATTTCCGGCACCATCGGTTTCCGTCATCGGTGGGAGTAAACTAGCTGCAATCCTTTATCCGGAAGCAGTGAACGGGGGTTATCCCGTGGTGGTCTGCCCGGCCTCAAGCCTCAAGCTGCTTAGCTTGTCCAACAGTTTGTCTAGGGCGCGGCAGGCGCCGTATTCCTCAAGATCCCCAAGCGAGTTTCGCTGTTCGGCGACAAGTTTTTCTGTTGCCTCAAGAAGCCCGTTATTAAAAACATCCGCCACCGCGATACCGGAAAAAAGCAATATATACATGGCCAATACCGTATCCTCTAACTCTCGAATTCTGTTTTCGATGTCTTTGGTCACAGGCGGCACTCCGAATGGTGGTACTTTTGGTCGCTCGCTGGCGGGACAGTTAGAAGGAAGCAGCTAACGTTGGTGTTCAGCCGGCTCAAACGACCTTATGGGGCAGTTCCGATCAGTGGGATGGCCTTTGGGCGTGCTTTAGTCGCAAAACGGTGCGTATCGATTGGTGTTGTTGCTGTGACTGGAACGCTCGGGGATTGAGCCTTTAATACGGTGTAAAAGTGGGCAATCTAACTGCATGACCGGCATTTAACCGGCTACTCACTCGCGCTGCGGTGCTTGCTGATCGCTGACCCCCTCGTAATCAGCTTGCACCGCAGTAAATTTCCCCTCGCAAAAGAGCAGTATGGATACCGAGTTCCGACAAGCGGAACAGGACTGGGAAACGTCCGATACCTGTAAATCAAGCAGGGGATACTGAATACGGAAGTTCGTGAACTCGGAGGACGATATGCCATCAATTGCGTGTGAGCAGGAGATCCACCTCGTCCGAAAACTGTGCCAGTTGGGCCGACATGCGCAGGCGTACAGACGGGCAAAGCGGGCATCGCTGATGTGGCCAGATGTTGCGACCTTCCCCAAGTATGCAGGTATTGCAGCGACCCGGCAACAACGCCACGATATCGCGCGCGAGCAGTTTAAACGTGCTTGGAAATTGGCTCCCAATCAGCCGTCTTTCATTTTGAACTATGGCCTTAGCCTGCTGCATTGCAACCTGATTGATGCGACGCTCGAACTATTGGCAATGGTTGAAGAAGCTCAGGATTTACCTTGTACGCTGCTTCATCTGCGCGCGATGGCGTATTATCGGAACAAGAACTTCGCAGCATCGCTTGTTTCGTTGAAACGCGCGCTCGACCTTGATCCACGCCACTTGGGGTCATTGACGCTGCTGGTGGAGGTTCATGAGAAATTGGGCAACAAAGAACTCTCATCCGCTGTGTCGACCGAACTGAGACTACTGCAGCCCCACTGGATGCAGATTCGGGAAGGTCAAAGCCTTTTCAAAGAAGATATTGCCGAGCGTCGCTGCTTTGTTGGCGGTCGCACGTCAGGGCGGTCACGTGTTGATTGATCCGCTCAGCGGTTGGTCTGTTCTATCTTCTTGTTCTTTATAGATGTTTTGTCGATACCTTTTGGGTCAGTTTGACGCTTGGGGGTATTGAATGCGGTGTGGACGGTGCGGCGAAGATGTCGCCGAAGACC
Organism: Ruegeria sp. CE9; assembly: GCF_056537425.1. Classification (NCBI taxonomy): domain Bacteria; kingdom Pseudomonadati; phylum Pseudomonadota; class Alphaproteobacteria; order Rhodobacterales; family Roseobacteraceae; genus Ruegeria; species Ruegeria sp. CE9. The sequence continues at coordinate 94,943 of NZ_JBQFRO010000013.1, forward strand.
GGGTGGTTTGCGGACATTGCGGTGCGCATTTCCGAATGAGCCTCAGGGTGGCGAGCGTCAGCATCCTTTTGTCAACGCTTGGCATAATGGCGACCGAAACAAATGAAGTCGCGCGACTTTGTGTGCTCATGTTTTCAATCATTGGGATTTATCTCGGCACGCGTCGACGTTGGCAATCAAGAAAATCCTAAAGCTTACAAGACCAAGAACTCAGGTCACATGATATGGAAGTCGACCAATGCATGGTGCAAGGCTTAGCGCTGCCTGCTCAGTAGACGCCTCTGCGTTGCATTCAGTGAAACCCCAATCATTTGTATGTTGCGATTTTCAGTCGTCAGCCGCAGCTTTTCATAAGGAACTGAGAGTACCATTTGTTATATATTTCAGGAGCTTAAATTGAGCGAACGTTACCTCGGTGCCGATGTCACGCAACTGTCGTCAGATCGTCGTGCGCATCATGAATTCAAATCGGTTACCTATTCGGACCTCTACCAAAGCGTCTTTGCAATCGGTCGTGACTTGCAGATCATTCACTGCGAAGGAAACCTATTCGAACACCGTACCTCTGAGGGGCTGCTTTATTCGGGTCAGGGGCAGCGCTGGATGTTTTTCAAGTTCTGCTTTCGAAGCCCATTCACGATGATCCCGAAACTGCTGTTGGATGTCACAACGGTGGACGCCGATATCGAACAGAACGTGCAATACAACCTGTCGCTTCAGGATGTGACGCGCGATGGCTTTACTTTGCGGTTTCAGACCTGGGGTACATCCGCAATCGCAAGCGCTGATATCGTGTGGGTTGCTATGAGTCAGCAAGTCTGATCAGCGAAGCGACCAACCTTTATTGCCGCAGATGATCGTTCCGCTGAGTGGAACCCCGTGCCCGGCGGCTTTGCAATTCTACCGTTGCTCTGGACGAGTGGGTTTGTATCAGAATGTTGAGGGGTCAAACGTGAAAAGATTGCAGAACGCGGTTCTGGATACCTGCAAAAAACTGGCCATAGTTTCAATTCTGGCTTGGCCTTCCAGCATTCCGGCTGCAGCCCCCGATCGAACCAGCAGCACCTATAAGTTCTGGACCATTCAGTGCTTTAACACGCTCGATGCCGGTGGTTCTTCTACCGCATCCGCCTGTGAGTTGTTTCAGGATATCGTAGAGTCGAACACTGGTAGTCGCATTTTGCGCATTACGATAAATCCGCTGCCGGATACGCAAGGTGTGCGAATTGTCTTTCTAACGCCCGTGGGTGTTGATCTTCACAAGTACTTCAGCTGGAAGATGAAAGTTGAAGGAGGTGATGATGTGCTGCGCGAAGACCTGTTCCGGGTCTGTCTTGCGACTGGATGCAGCGCGTCCTTTGACCTCAAGGCGGATGAGTTCCAACGGATGCTGACAGCGCAGTCGCTTGAGATCAGCTTCAGCCTGCCTGATCAGGTCAACCCATTGATGGTATCAGCTTCGCTAAGCGGGCTGGGCGATGCATTTGGTGAATTCTCTGATGTGCAATAACACCCGGGGACGTCTCTGGACACGGCGTAGGTTTGGCGTGGTCGGAGCCGCGAGCGTGCTGACCGCTGGTTGCACGTCATTTGATCCGAACCTGGATCATCCCACGTTTTCGACCCGTCGTTTGTCATATGACGAACCCTTTGAGGTCGGGTTGGTAAAAGAACGTAAAATCGCCGCCGAATTTCGCCCCCATATCGTTCCTTACGATCCCGGCGACGATCCGGAGGCCGTAAGGGTAGATACCGAAAACCGCTTCTTGTACTTGCCCCAACCAGATGGCACCGCGCTGCGTTATGGCGTGGCGGTAGGTGCTGCTGGGTTCTCCTGGTCAGGTCGTGCCGTAATCGGGCGGAAATCCGAATGGCCTGCCTGGCATCCCACGCCCCGGATGCAAGCGCTGGCGCCCAATTTCCCTGATTATGTCAGCCCCGGCCCACACAACCCACTGGGCGCACGGGCTTTGTATCTTTACGTCGGTGGACGTGACACGCTGTACCGTATTCACGGCACCAATGAACCATGGACCATTGGGACATATGCATCATCCGGCTGCGTTCGCATGCTGAACGAAGACATCATCGATCTCTATGACAGATTGGCAATAAATTCTGCGGTGATCGTGAGCTGAGAGACAAATCGAGCAACGAGACAACACATGAATTGGAAAAACCGGCGTGCGCTCGGCGGCGCCCTCTTTCTATTATGCACGGCAGCGCCTGGCCTGACACAACCTCTGGGTCTGACCACACTCGATGTCCGGGGCAACACGAAGATGACGGATCAGGAAATCGTTGATCTGTGTAACCTCGGCCAGACCACGGCGCTGACATACGAGAAACTGGAGCAAGCGATTGAGTGTTTCGCAGACAGCGGTAGATTTCGTTCAGCGGAATTTGCCGCTGAAGGCCGCACGCTGGTGCTGAACGTGATCGAAAAGCCCAACTACACTGGGGTGGTCGATGCCAGCGTCTCAGCCGATGATGACAGGGGCATCGGGATTGGCCTTTACATCGAGAAGGACGAGCTTTTCTCGGAGCAGTATCTCGCCAAGGTCGATCTGGACTACACCAAGGTGGAGCAAATTGCAGATTTCCAGTTTGTCAACAAACGGCTCTTTGGTCCCGATCGACCGGGCGGATTGCGGCTGAACTATCTTGCACATGATTATGATAGTGATCCCTATTCGGCCAAAACAGGCCTGTTCGAGGGCTTTGCGTTGCACCCGTTTTCGGAACACACGGTTGCGCGTTTCAGCCTTGGGGGGCGGCATCAGGACATTGAAACGACAGACACGAATGCAGGGCCCTATGTTCAGCAAGACGAAGGAATATATCGTGACATCGTTGTCGGCGCAGAACTGAATCACCAAGCAGAATTCTGGATTGCTAACAAGGCTGGCTCGGTATTTCTTGGGGCGTCTCAATTCCTGTATCAGGGTGATGGGGGAACCCTGAGCCGCACCAAATTTGACATGTCGATGTCGACTCAGCTGAGCCAGAAATTCTCATTCAACCTGAACGCAAGTGCAGGTGCGCTGAATGGATCGGGTGGTCGGCGCAGTGTGATTTCGGATCGCTTTACCCTTGGCGGTCAGTCTCTGCGGGGTTTTGCACCGCGCGGCATCGGACCACGCGAAAACGGATTTGCGATTGGTGGTGACAAGTTTGTCAAGCTTGGAGTCTCTGGTGATGTGCATCTTGGGCAGCTGGGCGGGGTAGGATTCAGAAGCGGCGTGTTTGCTGAGGCTGGCAGTGTCTGGAACCTGTCGGATGCTCCCGAACACATCGACGACGATTTCTTGTTGCGTAGCTCAGCCGGGTTGAGCGTGACTGTTGAAGCAGGCGGCGTACCGGTCGATCTTTACTATGCGGTGCCAGTCAAACAGGGCGACCAGGATCAAGCCCAGCGTTTCGGGTTTTCGATAAGATCCAACTTTTAGATTGATCAATCATTATCGATAGACTGCGGCGACAATGCGCTTTGCGTTATTTTAGCCGGGTCTTCACACCCTGGTTCGGATGAACTGAGTGTGACTCCTTCCCTCAGGGCAAAGCCTGAACTCTCAGTCTTAGCCCTAGAAATTCAGCCTGAATATATCAGCGACAAAACAATATCGCATGTTATGGTAAAAAAATGCGACCTGCTTGAGGTTACTCAGCGCAGATCGCAAGGAAGTGGTTTCTGGGAAAGGTCCAGTAGTTTATATCGTCAAACTACACAAATAATCTATGATTATTAGATGTTTATCGTGACTTCCCCACTCAATGGAACGCGGGCTCTACAGGCCGCGAACCATACACCCAAGCAACAGAAGAAGCGAAGCTGCAAGAAAACACCATATTGATTTGAGAGTGACAACCGGCACCGGGAAGCCAAACAGTTTCATGACTCCGATCACTGTCAATGCAAGGGCTATGAGAAATGAAATGAGCGAGGGCGCGTACAGACGCATGTGATATTCCTGTTCTGTTCGTATTGTAGTGTCAGTGATTAGATGATTGCGACTGCGGTTACGGCAGAGCATCGGATTGCTAATTTGAGCTTCTTGAGTGAGAGCTTAATTTGAAGGCTGGTCCTGGTGCAGCAGTCGGGCGATTTCCTCACTGCAGAGTTCGACACAACTGCTCAGGTTGTTTGCCGTTCCTTGCACCAGCCTCAGGGCACCTGTTTCGCCAGATGGCAGCTTTAGCGCGCGAAAATAGCAACGTTTCTTGTCGTCATGGTACTCACCAGAGGTTCGGAATTCATTCAGATAGCGCTTGAAAATGGCGTAGCTTTCCAGACACGACGCATTGTTTTTTTGACGAAGCGACTGGTCGAATTCCGCGTCAATCCGATCTGAATAGCCGGATAGGCACGCAGCACCCAGTATCGAAAATTGAGCGTGTTCTGAATGCGATGCGATCATTGCCGCATCCGAACACCCAACGGTTTCAATATTCCCAGAAGAGGTCATCGCAGCAAGTTCGAAACCGAAACCGAATTGCCGGGCAAGCGGTGAAATTGCAGCAGCGATCCTGTGCCATGCAACGTCATAGCCATCAGTATTCATCGTCATGGCTTTGAACTGGGGCGAGACCTGAAGGGCACCGTTGCCTTGCTTCTTCTGAACCCAGTTGGCCTGTTCAAGTTTTGAGATGGCGCGCGATACTGAGCTTTTGGGTAACTGCAGCACATTTGCGATGTCGGTAACAGAAATTGGACCTGATCGTAAAATACAGGTGTGGATCGCCAGAATCCGCATTTGCGACGATGACAATATGTCTGCAGAAAGTACCGGATGGTCGTGGTCATACGGTTGCTCTGACGTCAGTGCGCTATCTGACCTGTATAGTCGCGGCTGCTGCGTCATAGTCGACGTTCCCGGTCCATGTGTTCCAATGATTTGTGCAGTTAGCTTTTGGTGATCTTGGTTCTCCTTGATAATCCGAACGAGAAGGCAATTCTTTTCTGAGAGTGCATAAGCTCTTGCGCCGCAGTGCACTGTAGTCATCTTATGATTGAACAATATGACTCCTACTTCATGCTATGAGTGCCTGTTCTTTGGGAAAACTCCGCATTCCTGATCAGGTATGGCCGCACTTTGACCTTCACCCGATGCTCGGCTTCAGGCCGTTTAGTTTGACTTTCCATCACCCGCTGGTATCGAAGCCGCAAGCATGATTAGGAAAAGCTAAATTACGCCCGGAAGCTGCCTATTTCAGCAATTCGCGAAATTTACAGTTTGTCCCGTTAACCCGTTGAGGTCATTGCGGTCAGCGACAGACTTCGCAGCGGAGCCGCCGCTATGTTATTGTTGTAACAAGCTAATGATTGGTTGACTCAAGTGGGCTCAGGGCTTCGGTAACGGGTTCGACTTAGTCAAGCGATTTTGCGCAATCAAATTGATCCGCTAAGGCGGTTGTTCGGATCGGGTAGGCTTGTCCCTACTTTCTGGTTGCCTTCGGCTGAGGTTTTTTCGGGTACTTGCTTCGGTTCGTGGTCAGCGCGGCGGCTGCCAACATGTTGCTGGTTCGATGTAATTCCTAAGTGCCCATCTCATAGGCGTGCTTGGCTTATATCAGCGACGGTCCTGACCACGGCATCATCGGAACCGCGCCCCTGCGGGACCTCGGCAACCTGCGATCATGCAGGCAACGAGTATCGGGTCATCCGGTCACGCAAAGTTCGGCGCGGCATCCGGCTGGAAGGTTGTGCCATCGACCCAAATCCGGTTGAGGAAGACAGCGATGCAGCGTGCGAGGGCGACCATCGCGATTTTTCGACCACGCCGCTGCGCGAGCTGGCCTCTCCATGTTCTCAGCCATGTCGATCGACCACGGTTCATCATGACGGTTGCGGTCTGGCACAATGCTCACCTCAGACTGACGTCACCCGCGTTGGTGATGCCGCCTGACACGTCCTGCTCACCGGACTGGCTACGAGAGGGCGTCAAGCCAACGCGGGGACCAACCCTCTTTGATGACCGAAATCGGGCCGGATCATCGACCGCAGAACGGAAGTTTAGCGCCACGACGGCACCGATCCCTGGCATCGTCATCAGGCGGCGGCATAAAGGGTCGTCCCCAGCCAACTGGCGTACTTGCTTTTCGACACCGGCCAGTTCCTGTCGCAGAGATGCTCTGGCCCGCAACATGGGTGCCGTCGCGGTTTCCAACATTGAATTGCCATCCGCCAACTCACGAATGCGCGCCTCAAATCTACCGCGAGAGATTGCGCCGACCTTCAGACCAAAGTTCCGTAGCAATGCTATTAGAGACATTTCCAGGGCGATCATGTTCTGCTGAATGGCATTTCGGGCGCCGAGAACAGATCGGACTTCCTGAGCCGATACAGACTTACAGTGAACTGGACGGAACCAGCCGAGGTAAAGAAGGAGTGCAATCCCTTCGGCGTCGCGGCGGTCCGTCTTAATCGGCATCGCCTTTAGGTCGTCTTTCACCTGCCGCGTTTCCATGGGCGCCGCAGCAAGATCCGCTTCGGTCAGTCCGCGGTGCAGCCATTGCGACAATAGCCCAGCCTCCAGGCTGATTGCCGCGATGCGGCGGTCCAGATCGTCCAGCGACGGATCTGTTGCAAACTTTTGACTGTTGACGCTCATAAGTGCTTCGAGTGATTGGATATCGAAATATTGAAGTCGAAAGTCTGTTTTTATGATCTCTTTCAAAGGCGCGCAGGATCCGAAAGATGTGATCCTCTTCGCCGTGTTCTTCTATGTCCGATACGGTGTGTCTTACCGGGATTTGGAAGAAATCATGGCCGAGCGCGGTGTTTCAGTGGACCACACCACGCTAAACCGGTGGGTAACGCGGTATTCTGGTGCAATCGCTGATGCAGCACGTCGCCGCAAAGGGCCATGTGATCGTTCGTGGAGAATGGACGAGACTTACATTAAGGTGAAAGGTAGCTGGGTTTATCTCTATCGAGCTGTCGACAAGCACGGCAAGACGCTTGATTTCATGCCTTCGCAGCGTCGAAACAAGCCCGCGGCCACGAAATTCGTCGCGCGAATGCTGGAGGTCAACGGCCTACCGAGAAAGATTGTCATCGACAAAAGCGGAGCTAACACCGCTGGCCTCAAGGCCATCAATAAGATGCTGAAAGGTTTTGGTTGCCCGGTCCCAATTGAAATGGTCAGGCGCAAATACTTGAACAACATCGTGGAACTGGACCATCGTTTCATCAAAAGACGAACCCGCCCGATGCTCGGCTTTAAGTCTTTTGCTTCGGCGTCCGCGACTGTCGCTGACATGATCCGTAAACGCCAACTCACGCTCGGACTCTGCCCGTTTCGTCAATTCTCCGAGTTGGCAATCTGATCCTGGTGTGATCGAAGATCTATTTGGCTGACCTAAAACTTTGCACCGAAACCAGATCGGCGCCATCTAAACGGATTGGCGCTCTCAGGCGGAGCGCTGCGCCATGTGATCGCCTCCAGTGGTTCGGGTACGGTGGATGGTTGTCGGAAGCGTCGCTCGGATAGCTGGGTCGAAATCAAGGTGACGACCACCGATGCTGCATGCGATGGCTTGTCCATGCCGCATTCTCCTCGCCTTCATCAAGGGCGGTGCCTTTTTTTGATTGTGCGTTTTGTCTGTTCGCCAGGATCGATAGACAATCTTCAGAGATTACGATGGAGCTTCGAGTTTGCGGTAGAACCCTTTAGTTCGCCCAAATCGATTATTTTGCCTGTGTAAACTAGTTCATTTAAGCTATAGTTTCAATTGCATACTGTACCTGCATAACTGTGTTTGACGGTTTTTTGTTTTTGTTTAGGAGGCTTGAGATGCGTTTTGCAACTATCTCTACTTTGGTTTTTTGTACTGCTTCAGTTGCCGGATGTACCACGCCATGGTCGCAGTCCGAGGCAATAGATACGTCCGCTTCAGCACCGCAACAGACCGTTGCTGACACGCCAAAACCTGCTGCGACAACGACATCTTCGTCTGTTTCAACTTCAACTCTTTCCGGTGAGGAACGAGAAGGAGGTGGTGAGTCCGATGGCGGCGGAAGTGGTGGCGGTGGCAGTAGCGGCGGCGGCGGCGGAGCTGGCGGCGGCGGCGGTGGAAGCTGGGGCTAAGGTTGATCTGAGAGGATCGGTAAATGTTTCTGCCTGTGCTAACAATGAGATCCGGCCAGGTCTTGGCCGGGCTTGTTGTATTGTTCCTAAACACCCAATTGTTGCTGGCGCAGACGACAGCCGCGAACAAACAAGCGGATTTGGCCTCGGTTCGCGTGGCCATCGTAATCGGCAACCAAGACTATACGAGTGTTGGGGATCTAACGAACGCGCGAAAAGACGCACAAGATATCGCGGAGATGCTGCGTGAATTCGATTTTCGGGTGTACGACGGTTATGACCTGAGCAAACGCGAGTTCGAAGATCTCATCCGAACAGCGATCCTGAATATTCCCGATTCTGCTGACGTGCTGTTCTACTATGCAGGTCACGGCATTCAGATCGGTCGCCGTAATTATCTTCTGCCCGTGGATGCGAAGTTTGAGAGTGTTTATGATGTTCCCTTGGTAACCATGACACTGGACCGCGTCATAGACGCTCTTTCAGCACGTAGTTCCGCCCATGTCGCAATCCTCGATTCATGTCGTGACAATCCTTTTCACGACCTGAGATTGGCTGCGGACCTCGACGCGAACCTGTTCGAGACCCGGGAAGGTTTCGACGTTTTCAAAACTCCATTGAACTCGCTTATTGCGTACTCAACATCACCTGGCGCGGTGGCTAGCGATGGCGCTGAGGGGCAGAATAGTCCTTACACTGCAGCTATTTTAAAAACAGCGCAATCCTCTCCTTATGAAAACATTCAGCAGCTGTTTCCCGTTATTCGGGAACAGGTTCACATATCTACAGCGGGCAAACAAATCCCTTGGGAGAGCTCGACACTGGTGCGCCCGTTTTACCTGGCGCAACTAAAAACAGAGACGGATCAGGAGCCGTTGTCGGACGCACCCCCCAAGTCTTTGAGCTTAAGTCAGCAATTCGACAAAACTGTTCAGGTGACTGAAGGATTGAAACAGCAGCTTGGAGATGAAATCCTAAGCTTGCGCCTCGTGAATACTCCGCAGCGGGGCGTTGTCAGTGCCGACAGCCGGTCATCAAGCAGTCTTCTCACCTACTCTCCAGAAATATCTGACACACGCGCGGTCGAGTTAGTTGATACCGATTTCAGCGACACGTTCTCGGTTGAAGCCGTCACAGCGGGTCAAACAAAACATCTGGTGGAGGTGTCATTACAGCTTGAATTGAACGCCTGCGATTTAGAAGCCGGAGATGCGTTGGATCTGAATGGGGTTGGCGTTTTTCGACTTCCAAATGAGCTGAACATTCCCAAAGGCTTGGAGGCCTGTACGCAGGCGGTCGAAGATTATCCTGGAAACGCACGATTTTTGTATCAACTCGGTCGCGTTCAGCAGGCGGCGGGTCTCGTTCCTGAAGCGTTTGACAGCATTTCAGCCGCTGTCGACGGCGGCCATATCCGCGCGAAATATGCCCTGGCAACTTTGCTAGAGACGGATCGCATTGATCGTGCCGTGACCAAAACACCCTATGATCCAGAAAAGGCGCGTATGCTGCTGGAAGAGGCCACCTCCGAACAAGATCCATACGCGATGCACAGCCTCGGCAAGCAACTGCTTCGGAATGGGCAAACGGAGGTTGAAAAGCAGCGCGGATTTGAGCTTTTGGAGCGTTCTGTCGAACTTGGCCATACGTTTTCGATGAACGAACTTGGCCTTTATTTTCTACGCGACAACTCTGACCACTACATCCCTGAACGCGGAATGCGCTATCTGCGTGCCTCCGAATTGCGCAAGGACATCTATGGCTACGATAACCTGGCTTACGTTTCCTTGCTCGGGCTTGGTGGAAATCCGGTCGAGTTCAACAAGGCCGAAGAGTATTTTCTGGCCGCGGCAGAGGGCGGACACCCGACTGCGCCTGCCAGCATCGCCCGAATGATTTTGAATGATCAATTGCAAGGCAGGTCGAGCGCCGAAGCGCTGGAGTGGTACGATAAATCGCTGGAACGCGGTGATGCGTGGGGTGGTGCGAATGGTGCATACATCATATTGGATGGGCAAGTGGCCAATCGCGGACCCGCCGATGCTGCGCTGCGTGCCGCCAAGGCCGCTTTGTTACCCAACGAAGAACCGGCCAATCAGGCAAGGGCGCAGTTGGGCCGGATTTCTCAAGAGGATCTGAACCGTGCATTGCAGATGGCGATGAATGAGCTGGGAGAAAACATTGTCGTGGATGGTCAAGTCGGACCCGCGACCCAGCTTGCGCTGGAGAATGTGAGTGCCGAATTCGGAGTGCCCGTCCCATTTGCGGCGACAAATGATCCCACTGAAAGACTGCTGCTCGCCGCGCGCATCTACTGGGCGCAAAATCCGGTCCGCTTTGATTTGTTCTGAAAGTGACCAACCAAGAAACTTAAGCTTTGGAAATGCTTACGTTAACTGTGCCGAACAGTAGATGTCTGAATCTATGAAGCAGCAGACAGGCCTTCGCGCATCGGACTTTATTCGAAGGATCCATCAGGGACATATGCGTAGCCCGCCAACAGAAACCTCGGTTGAAATCCACGGTCTAAATCTGTTGGTCCGCCTTGCGGCGCTGGCTTTGGGAAACAAATTGTTCAACCCAAGTCTTTGCAACCGGTCCAGTACATACGCTAACGTAGCGGCATGTACTTGATGCGCCCGTTTCCAAAGCAAATTTGGGTTTTGAGTTTTGCTGCCTTCTGCTTGGCCCTGGTAACCATACAGGCTCAAGCCTCGAACCGCGTTGCGCTGCTGATAGGCAATTCCGACTACGCGGTTTCTGACATGGCGCTGCGCAACCCGGTGAATGATGTCACTGCATTGGCCGCAGCGTTGACTGAGCTGGGGTTCAGCGTAACCGAAGCAACCAACCAGAACGCAGAAACGATGCATCGAGCATTGGATCAGTTTGGCGCTGATGCGAAGGGCGCCGAGATGGCCGTGTTTTTTTATGCTGGTCATGGCGTTCAAATCGGTGGTGAGAACCACCTGATCGGTACGGATTTCAACGGCAGCGATCTTGATGCGCTCAGAAGCAGTTCTTTGACGTTGGATCGCGTGCGGGACGTGATCTCGAAGGCAGGACCAGAGGTCGGAATTCTGCTGCTGGATGCCTGCCGGAACAATCCGTTTTCCGACAGCGGTCTGGTCGCACAGGGGCTGGTGCGGATGCAGGGTGGGGCCGGTCTGCTGATTGCATATGCCACTGATCCTGGCAATGTGGCGTATGATGGCCTTGGTGATAACAGTGTCTTTACGACAGGTCTTCTCGAACATATTGCAACCCCAGATCTGGACGTGCGTCTCATGCTTGGTCGGGTTCGCCAGCAAGTTGTGCTGGAGACAGGCGGTCGTCAGATACCTTGGGTGGAAGAATCCGTACTGGACGAACACAGCTTTGCGCCGGGTCTGTTCCAGGAAGAGCCGCTGGATCCAACCACTGCCGACCTGGCGCAATGGCGCAGTATTTCGTCAAGCTCGGATAGCTCGGTCTTCGAAGGCTATCTACGGGATTATCCCGATGGGCTGTTCGCCGATTTCGCGCACGATCGGATTACCGCTTTGGCGCGCCACTCAACCGGATCATTGGCATCTTTAAGCGATTCACTGCACGAGGCGAATTCGGAAAAGCTGGCTAACGCTTTGATAGCTCTTGGTCATTTGAACGATGGCCAAACGCGGGACCTTAGCCCAGCATTGGACAGCTATCGCCGCAGTTTACCGGCGCAGGAGACCGCCTCGGCCGAACGGCTTTACGAAGATGCGGCGCAGTTGTCGATATTTCTCGCCGCGACCACTTTGCAACGGCTGCGTACGGATATTATCGCGCTGCGCAGTGTCGAGCGTACGCTTAGTATTGCCGAAGATGCGCTTGGACAGATTGAGGATATCGCCCGTTCGAATTCAGACGCTTTACCTGTGCTGCAACAGGCGCGAAACGATGTTTACGAAATCTATCGATCCCGAGGCATTATCCTGCGTAGGCTGGACCAAAGCCGCAGTTACTACGATGAGGTGTTGACGCGCTCTGTCGTTTTCTTTCCATCCGACATTGATAAATCGATTATCAGCTCGGTGTCGGGATCAAACCAACTGGGCGGTGGTACCGCGCAACTGAACAATGACGCTGCTCTTTTCCTGCGCCATGTCGCGCAAGAACAGGACAGCAAAAAAGGGAGTTACCAATGGCTAGCCGATCTCATACCACCCGAATAAGCGCTGCACTGCTTGCGGTATCGTTGACCCTGTCTGCCTGTGGCGACACCAGCACTACCACCGCACCTGTGACCGGTGCAGGTGGTGCAACGCAGGCTGAAGCCGATCTTGCCAAACAAGCGGCTGCTATGCAGAAGACCATTCTGCAAGGTGCAATTGCCGGAGGTGTCACCGGCGGAGCGATTGGTTTCGGACTGGGCGGGAGCGATGATGCCGGTACCGGGATATCGATTGGTTTAGGTGCCGGCGCACTGGCCGGAACTTATGTGGCTTTTGTCCAACGCAACTATGCAGGGCGTGAATCAAGGCTTAGGCAGATCAAAAAGGATCTGGATCGCAACGCATCGGAAATGCAGACAACCATTAATGTAATGAACCAAGTTCTGGCTGCCCAAAAAGCTGAGCTTGATGCGCTGAACGCGCAGGTTGCTTCGGGCACCGTCGATCAGGCGACGTTGCAGCGCGAGTTGACCGAGGCAAATGGTAACTTGACGCAGATGGAGCTGGCCATTGATGGCGCGACCAAGCGGCAGGCAGAGTTCGCCGAAGCGCGTAACCTGACCATCGCACGAGGTCAGACTGCCTCGCCAATAGATGGCGATCTTGCGGCCTTGTCTAATCAGGTCTCACAAATGCGCAGCATCGCCGGCGATCTGGCCTCATCGATTTAGAGGGCGCACATAATGATCCGTTTCGCAGCTCTTTCATGCTTATTTCTAGCCGCGTGCCAAACGACCACCGATCCCGCTGAGGGTGGTTTCTTTGCCGGGGTCTCAGGCATAGCGACCGGCGCTTATGACGACCGCATCGCAACCGCCGAGGGTGAAGTCGCGACAGCCCAGGCACGCAACGAAGCCTTGGCGGCGCAAATTCAAGCTTCCGAGTCAGAATTGGCACAATTGAAGCTTGGTATTTTGCAGCAACGTGATGCGCTTGAAGGTGAAGACCCCGCCACAAGGAAGCGGATCGATCGGGTTCTGAACAGCAGCCCTGACGGCGCGACCCCAGACGCCAAGCTTGCCGCCCTGCGGCGCAGTATCGCCGAGGCCCGAGCACTCAGCAGCGATCTGGCAAAGTTGACCAACTGACGCTGGAGCGATGAGTAAATTTATCCAGCCATGCGATCAGTGAGCGAAATCGATTTCGTTTCAGGTGCTTATATCAGCACAATGATCGCTCAACCTCTACATGGCCCAATACCAATTATGTTCCATGCGACATCCAGCGTTTCACGGCCCGAAAAGCCACAGTGGTTTGTCGTTTGCCCATAAATAGCTACTGGAAAAGCATACCGCGGAAAAACCTGCACATAAGGTTTGACATTGTTTGGGGTATGAGGCCTTTTTATTCAAAAGGCAGCGGATAGTACGCAGAGTCATTGCCAGTTTCCTGACCGTGTGAACAAATTCATACACACGCTCTCGAAGATTGGGTTAATCGGTGCGAATACAACAACGACAAGCTGACAGGCAAAAGGTTATCGGGGACAACATGGACCTATCTTCATATCTGGAACCCAGGAGCGACGAACCTCCTAGCGGAGAAAATCTGGAATATGATCCGTCATTTACCGATCTTGAGATCGCGGCACAGCCTGGTGAAGAACGTCAGATGGGTGACGAAGTTGTCGCCGCTGAAGAGCAGGACTGGGGTGATGTTGAAGCCAAGTCACTTGCCGTCATGGACAAAAGCCATGATTTGCGCGCCGCGATTTATTTGGCTGAAGCCGTTCTTCACACCAAGGGATTGCCCGCTTTTGCATCTTCGCTGGGTTATGTGAAATCCCTGCTCGAAGATTTTTGGGAAACCTGCCATCCTGAACTGGACGAAGACGATGGTGATGCGACCATGCGGATCAATGCTGTGCGCGGGTTGGCCTCGTCGGATCGCATGGTGCGGGCGCTGCGCCGAACTGGCCTGACAGACAGTCGCATGTTTGGCCAAATGACTCTGCGCCATCTGGACGTGGCAGAAGGCCGGATCAACATGCCACCGGACCTGGAAGATATTCCTGACGCAAGCAGTGTCGCGGCCGCCTTCAAAGATACCGATGAAGAGGTTTTGTCGGCCAATGCCGATGCGATTGCCTCTGCGCTGGAAGATGTGTCTGGGATCGATGCAATCTTTACCGACAAGACGCCAGGGGAAGGACCTGATCTTGAACCGCTGACCGCAGCCCTAAAAAGCATCAAACAGGCGCTTGCCCGCTATGCTGATATCGGTGAAGAGGCGGCTGAAGAATTGAACGAAGATGCAGTGCCCGTCCGAACGGCGGCGGCTGCGCCCTCAGGCGGAGGGGCGATTAACTCCCCCGAGGATGTCACAATGATGCTGGACCGCATCATGGATTATTATGCACGTTGCGAGCCTTCCAGCCCGCTGCCCATTTTGCTGGAGCGCTCTAAGCGCCTTGTTAATGCCGACTTTCTGACAATTATCGAAGATATGGCGAAGGAAGGTTTGGATGAGGTGCGGCAAATCGGTGGTCTCAAGCAAGACGAAGATGATGGATATTGATCCGTTCCGGCTGCCCGGAATACCGGATCAAGACGATAAACTTATGGATGAATCGAGGAGCATCAGATGGCTGACAGTTCACAAAAATTCATAGCCCGGAATAGGGCTCCGAGAGTTCAGATCGAATATGATGTTGAGCTGTACGGTGCGGAAAAAAAGGTTCAACTGCCCTTCGTTATGGGTGTGATGAGCGATCTAGCGGGTAAATCCGAGGTTGAGCAACCGGCCGTTGCTGACCGCAAATTTCTTGAGATCGACGTCGACAATTTTGATGATCGGATGAAATCAATGGCCCCGCGCGCGGCCTTCACGGTACCGAACACCCTGACAGGCGAAGGCAATCTGGCCGTCGATATTACCTTTGAAAGCATGGATGATTTCAGCCCAGCAGCGATTGCGGCAAAGGTAGAACCGCTCAAGGAACTGCTGGATGCCCGTACTCAATTGTCAAACCTAATGACGTATATGGACGGTAAAACCGGGGCAGAGGATCTAATCGCAAAAATCATGCAGGACCCGTCCTTGTTGAAGACACTGGCAGCCCAGCCCAAGCCGGGCGGCGAAGCTGCTGAGGAGGAATAAAGATGGCCGAAGAAGCCAAGGTAGAAGCCGCTGAAGGCGCAACAGCTTTTGGATCTTCAGAATTCGAAGAACTGCTGCAGAAAGAATTTCGCCCGAAATCCGATCAGGCCAAAACTGCCGTGGAAAGCGCGGTCAAAACGCTGGCCGAACAGGCGCTGGCGAACACCGGTCTGATCTCGGACGACGCGCTGCGTTCGATCGAAGGCATCATTGCGGAGATTGACAAGAAGCTGACGGAACAAGTCAATCTGATCCTGCATCATGCAGACTTCCAGCAGATGGAAAGCGCGTGGCGCGGTCTGCATTATTTGGTGAACAACACCGAAACCGACGAGATGTTGAAAATCCGTGTGATGAACATCTCGAAGAAAGACATGCACAAGACCCTGCGCAAATTCAAAGGCACCGCGTGGGACCAATCGCCGATCTTCAAGAAGCTCTATGAAGAAGAATTCGGTCAGTTTGGTGGTGAACCTTACGGCTCGCTCGTTGCAGACTATCATTTCGACCACAGCCCGCAGGATATCGAGCTGTTGGGTGAGATGTCTAAGATTGCCGCCGCCGCGCACGCACCTCTGATCACTGGCGCCAAGCCCAGCCTGTTCCAGATGGACAGCTGGTCGGAGCTTGCCAACCCGCGTGACCTGACCAAGATTTTCCAGACCCCGGAATATGCTGCATGGCGGTCTCTGCGTGAAAGCGAAGATTCTAAATATGTCGGTTTGGCGATGCCCCGTTTCCTGGGTCGTTTGCCCTACGGTTCGAAAACCGAACCAGTCGAGGAGTTCGCTTTTGAAGAAGACACCACCGGTGCCAATAGCGATAGCTATAGCTGGGTTAACGCAGCCTATGGCATGGCAGTGAACATCAACCGGTCCTTCAAGGAATATGGCTGGTGCTCACGTATTCGCGGCGTGGAAAGCGGCGGTACCGTCGAAGGTCTGCCCGCGCATACATTCCCGACCGATGACGGTGGAGTGGACATGAAGTGCCCGACCGAAATTGCAATCTCGGATCGCCGTGAGGCAGAGCTGGCTAAAAACGGCATGATGCCTCTGATCCACCGCAAGAACAGCGATTCTGCGACCTTCATTGGCGCGCAATCATTGCACAAGCCTGCGGAATATGACGATCCGGACGCAACTGCGAATGCCAATCTGGCCGCACGTCTGCCCTATCTTTTCGCTACCTGCCGCTTTGCGCACTATCTCAAGTGCATGGTTCGCGACAAAGTCGGTTCGTTCAAAAGCCGTCAGGATATGGAATCCTGGTTGCAGGACTGGATCAACCAGTATGTCGACTTTAACGCCGACATTTCGGCCGAAGCTGAGAAAGCACGCAAGCCATTGGCATCGGCTGAGGTTGTGGTTGAAGACGTAGAAGGGAACCCGGGCTACTACACGTCCAAGTTCTTCCTCCGTCCGCACTATCAATTGGAAGGCCTGTCAGTCTCGTTGCGTCTCGTTTCGAAACTTCCGTCAGAAAGAGCGGGATAAATCGAAAAAAATGGTGGCGAGTGAAGTGTTTCACTGCCGCCCGAATCACAGTTTCGTATACCGATGACACAAACCTTAGAGGAAGACCAAAATGGAAAACGTATTTGTAAAGATTGACGGAATCCCGGGTGAGGCGCGTGAGAAAGCGCACAAGGAGTGGATCGCATGTAAGTCATTTGCATGGGAAGTCGCCCGCACCCTGGACATGTCGGATCTGGGCACCACACAACGTGGATATGCCAACGCAAACTTCGGCAAGATCAGCATGTCAACAGAGCTGAGCAAAGCATCGCCGAAGCTGATGACCTATGTCGCGTCGGGTAAGGCGACAAAGGAAATGGTGATGCACCTGTGCCGGTCAGGAGATGACGAAAAGAAGGGCATGGAGCCTTATCTGATCATCACCCTTCGGCATGCGATCATCGACAGCTATTCTGTTGACGGTGGCGAAGACTCGATCCCGTCGGAAACCTGGACCATCGCATATCGCGGCATTCAGATTCAGTATAAAGAGGCTGACTTTGAAACCGGCAAGCTTGGCAGCCCCAAAGAGTTCCTGTGGAACCTGGAAACCGGCGACGTCAGCTAAATCGCTTACACGTTATGGTCCCGGCGGCGCAGGCTGCCGGGGCCTTTGCACTCACACCATCCTGACTGCGCGAGGATCACATGACGCCGGAAGAGCATCTCAAATCAGGCGATCTGGCGGCCACGTTGGCCACGCTGCAAGACAAAATCCGGGCAAATCCCGCAGACGCCAAGCTGCGGATTTTTCTGTTTCAATTGCTTTGTGTCATGGGCGACTGGAAACGCGCGATTACGCAGTTGAAGCTGAGCGCGGAAATGGATGAATCGGCCACGATGATGGCCAAGACCTACCGTGAAGCGATCATCTGTGAGGTCTACCGCGAAAAGGTATTTGCGGGTGAAAAAACCCCGATGATTTTCGGTGAGCCCGAGGAATGGCTGGCTCATCTGATCGAAGCCCAAAAACTGACCGCAGGTGGTCATTTTGATCAGGCTGCCGAGCTGCGCGCCCGCGCCTTTGACGCCGCTCCGATGACGTCAGGCACCGTGAACGGTGAGGCGTTTGAATGGATTGCCGATGCGGATATGCGACTGGGACCAGTCCTAGAAGTCATCGTAAACGGTCGATATTTCTGGTTGCCTTTCGCGCAGATCGTGCGCCTTGAAATCGAGGCACCCTCCGATCTGCGTGACGCAGTCTGGACGGCGTGCACGCTGACCGTTGCAAGCGGCGGAGAGGTCGCGGCGCTGATCCCGACACGTTATGCCGCCACCACCGAACAGGGGGACGATGCGGCTCGTCTGGCACGGGCAACGTCTTGGGTCGATGCCGGTTCTGAGACATTCGTCGGCCTTGGCCAGCGTCTGCTGGCCACCAACACGTCGGATGTTGCGTTGTTGGACATTCGCGAACTGGTATTGGACGTGACCGTGGAGGACGGGGAAGCGGAAGGAGATGGCTGAGAAGACACTCGTTGAACGCTTACAGCCTTCGTTGCTTGACAGACTGACCGATGATGCACCGGATCAGATGAAAGAAGGGCGCGATGCGCGTGTTATCGATGTCGGACGCCTTAGAGAGATCATCCAGCGTGACCTGTCCATGTTGCTCAATACCACCGATCAATCAGACCTGATTGATGAAGACGTTTATCCATACGCGGCGAAATCAGTCCTGAACTATGGTATTCGCGAAACCTCTGGTTCATTCTCGACTTTGCGTCAGGCGCAGCGCATCCAGAAATCAATTGCCGCTTCGATCGAGGTCTTTGAGCCCCGGATCATGAAAGGCTCGGTTGCGGTTGATTTGCGCTCGGAAAAACGATCGGGCGAGATGCATGTCGAGTTTGATATTCGTGCCGTTATGTGGGCACAGCCGATGCCGTTGGAGCTCTACCTGCGCAGTCGGGTCGATGTTACGACCGGCGAAGTCGCAATTGAGCGGAGCTAGACGCCATGGATACGCGGCTGCTGAAACACTATGAAACTGAGTTGGCCTTCCTAAGGGAAATGGGCGCCGAATTTGCCAACGCCTATCCAAAGATCGCCTCGCGTCTTGGGATGGAAGGGATTGAGGTTGTTGATCCGTATGTCGAGCGTTTGCTGGAAGGTAACGCCTTTCTGGCCGCTCGGGTGCAGCTGGAACTTGAGATGCAGTTTCCAGCCTTCACCTCAAACCTGCTGGAGATTGTTTACCCGCATTATCTGGCCCCGACACCATCGATGATGATTGCGCAATTGGAGCCGGACGTGGGCAATGCCGCGCTCAAAGAGGGCTACCCAATTGCTCGTGGCACGACTTTGCGCGCCCGGCTGGCAGAAGATGAACAAACCGCGTGCGAGTTTTCGACGTCGTCGAACCTGACTCTATGGCCTATCGAGATATCCGAGGCCGAATACATCGACGGTCGCGGTGAGTTGGTGGCAGCAGGTGTGGCGCGTGATACCGAAGCGCGTGCGGGCATTCGGCTCCGGCTGAACCGCACTGATGGTGAGCCGATGGCGGAACTGGAGATGGACAGCCTTGTGCTGCATCTGGATACGCAAAGCGGTAAAGCCTGGGGGCTGCACGAATTGCTGTCCACTCAATGCGTCGGTCTGACCGGACGGTCCACCGACCGGCGCGCGGATTGGACGACCAGTCTGCCCGATTCAGAAGTGATCCCGAAAGGGTTCGAACGGGATGAGGCCCTGTTGCCGACCCCGCGCCAGTCTTTCGATGGGTATCGTCTGTTGCAAGAATATTTCGCAATGCCGGAACGATTCCTGTTTGTCGAACTGACAGGGCTGAAACCTGCGCTCAAGAAATCGGCGGGCACGGATGTTGATATCTACATCCTGCTGAAGGACGGAATGCGCGATGTGGCCCCCGCGGTGACACCTGCAGCTTTTGCCCTGAACGCAGTACCGGCTGTAAATCTGTTTCACCGCCGCTGCGACCGGGTGCAAATCACGCAGATGGACACCCAGCACCACGTCGTACCAAATCGTACCGCAGGACTGGATTACGAGATATTCTCGGTAGAAAGGGTGACGGGAATCCGGTCGGATGAAGATGGTGACATCCCGTTCCGCCCATTCTACAGCGATACCGACCTGACTGCGGCAGGCGACAATCACTCGGCCTATTATACCGTTAAACGCCGAATGCGGCAGCGGAACGAAAAAGAGCGTCTACGCGGTGTTCGAACCTCGTATCTGGGGTCCGAGGTTTATCTGACCTTGGTGGACCGCGCCGAAGCACCCTATCCCGGATCGTTGGACCAGCTGGCGGTCGAAGCGATGTGTTCCAACCGCGATTTGCCAATGCTGCTGGCCGCTGGTGGGGACGATGTATTTCACCTACCCGATGGTGGGCCAGTCAAGACCGTGCGCACTCCGGTTAGTCCAACGCGCCCACATGCCACTTTGGCGCAAGGCGACGCAGCGTGGAAGTTGATCAGCCATCTGAGCCTCAATTACCTGTCAATCGCCGGAGACGGCAAAGAGGGTGGGGCTGGGGCCCTGCGCGAGCTTTTGGGTATCTACGCGCCTTTGGGCAACCGCGTGACCGAAAAGCAGCTAGAGGGCGTCGTCTCAGTTACCAGCCGTCCCATCGTACGGCGCATGAGCGACGAGGTGCTCAGCACCGCGGTGCGCGGACTGGAAATCACCCTGGGCTTTGATGAGAGCTTTTACGAAGGCACAAGCGTTTACGTATTGGGAGCGGTGCTGGAGCGTTTCTTCCGCAAATACACAACGATTAACAGTTTCACGGAAACGGTGCTGAAAACAGAACGACGAGGAGAGATTGCCAGATGGCGACCGGCAGCCGGCCTGGGCAGGATCATCTGAGCTTGCTTGCCGCGCTAGCGGCCGACCCTGAAAGACATCATGTCTTTCAGGCGCTGAGGGTGATCGAAGCGCATTATTCAGATGCGCCAAGGCTAGGGGAATCGCGCCGTCCGCGCGAGGATCGCGTGCGGTTGGGGCAGGATGTTTCGCTGGCGTTTCCCCCGAATACCCTGACGCATTTCGAACCTGCGACGGAAATTGCGCCGGGTAAACTCAACAACCTGTTCTTTGGCTTCTTTGGGCCACAGGGCCCGCTACCCCTGCACCTGACCGAGTTTGCGCGAGACCGGCAGCGCAACCATCGCGACCCGACCTTTGTCGCTTTTGCCGATATGCTGACTCACCGGTTCATGAGCTTGCTTTACCGGGCCTGGGCTGCGGCGGAACCCGCGCCCAGTTTTGACCGGGGCGATGATCCGTTCGAGCAGCGTGTAGGGGCCTTGGCCGGGTTCAAGGGCGAAAATTATTCAAAGCGAGACGCAATGCCCGACATGCTGCGCCGCTTTTTCGCAGGGCATCTGGGGTCAGGGACCAAGACCGCCGAGGGTCTGATCGCGATTGTGTCTGACTATTTTGGCGCTGAGGTGCACGTTCAACAATTCATCGGATCTTGGCTGGAGCTAGAGCCTGATGACACCTGGCAACTTGGTGGGCCCGCGAGGTTGGGGCAGTCGACCAGCATTGGCAGCAGCGTTTGGTCACGTTCTGCCAAGTTCCGCGTTCGCATCGGGCCTTTGTCGTTTGAGGATTACAAACGCCTTTTGCCGGGTGGCGTGTCGCAGCGTCGACTGGAAGCGATCCTTCGCAACTATGTCGGAGATACGCTGGATTATGAGGTCAATCTGGTGCTGGCGGGTGACGAGGTGCCGCGCGCTTCGTTGGGGGGGACCACGCAGCTGGGACACACAAGTTGGATCAGAACCCGAGATGACCCGGACCTGGATCGTCCGGATGCAGACGATCTGGTTCTTTATCCCCAATACGCAACACAAGAATTCGAGGCCGAAGAACTGGCCCACTCTGAGAGGTAATGAAGATGACGGAAATCAGCCGCGTTTCACTGTTTGGCAAGTTGAACAAGCTGGGCTATCAGGCAATTGAAGGGGCCACCGTGTTTTGCAAGATGCGGGGCAACCCTTATGTCGAGATCCAACACTGGTTGCATCAAATTCTGAACGGCCAGGACAGTGACATTCACCGCATCATCCAGCACTACGATTTAGACCCGGGCAAGATCGCGTCGGAACTGACCCGTAGTCTGGACATGTTGCCGCGCGGGGCATCCTCGATTTCGGATCTGTCCGATCATCTGATGGACGCGATGGAACGGGGCTGGGTTTGGGGCTCGCTGCTTTATTCAGATAGCAAGGTGCGCACCGGATATCTGATTTTGGGTATGTTGAAGACACCCGCCCTGCGCAACATTCTGGCCAGCATGTCACCGGAATTGGCCAAGATAGGTGCCGACGATCTGGCCGAAAACTTTGGAGCAGCGACCGACGGTTCGCCTGAAGACACGCTGGGTGCTCAGGACGGCTCGAATGTTGGCGGTGGTGCAGAGCCCGGCGAGGCCAGCGGTGCAATGGCCCCCGGCGCGATGGGCAAGGGCGAAGCGCTGGAGCAATTTTGCACCGACCTGACTGAACAAGCACGAAATGGTGAGATTGATCCGATTGTGGGGCGTGACGAGGAAATTCGTCAGATCGTCGATGTACTGATGCGCCGTCGCCAGAACAACCCGATCCTGACCGGTGAAGCGGGTGTGGGTAAAACCGCCGTGGTCGAAGGCTTCGCCTTGCGGATCGCACGGGGTGATGTGCCCCCGGCGTTGAAGGATGTGCGCCTGTTGGTGCTGGATGTTGGCCTGCTACAAGCGGGTGCGTCGATGAAGGGTGAGTTTGAAAACCGTCTGCGTCAGGTGATTGACGAAGTGCAGGCCAGCCCAACTCCGATTGTGATGTTCGTGGACGAAACACACACTTTGGTCGGGGCAGGGGGCGCGGCTGGAACCGGTGATGCAGCCAACCTGCTGAAACCAGCTTTGGCACGTGGCACATTGCGCACGATTGGCGCGACGACTTGGGCCGAATACAAGAAATACATCGAGAAAGACCCCGCGCTCACCCGCCGCTTTCAGGTTGTCCATGTCGAAGAGCCGGACATACCGAAAGCGGTTTTGATGATGCGCGGCATCGCTTCAATGCTTGAAAAACACCACCGCGTTCAGGTGTTGGACGAAGGCATCGAGGCGGCGGTAACACTTTCGGCGCGTTATATCCCTGCACGGCAGTTGCCGGATAAATCGGTCAGCCTGCTGGATACCGCCTGCGCGCGTGTCGCCGTATCTCAGCACGCGGTACCTGCTGAGGTCGATGACAGTCAGCGTCGGATAGAAGCATTGAGCACCGAGCTTGAGATCATCGAACGCGATGAGACTGCAGGCTATGATGTCGCCGACCGGCGCGAAGCAGTGAATGCTGCGAAAGAGGCGGAAGAGGCGAGGCTGGAAGAACTCACCGGTCGGTGGGAGGCCGAGAAGAAAGTGGTGGAAGAAATCCTCGATCTGCGAGCCAAGCTACGTGAAGGTGGGCAGGAAGTTGAAGGCACCGGCACAGCTGAGGGTGAAGCCGCGACCGAGGAGGCCCCGGAGGTTGAGGCCCAACCCATTGACCGCGACGCCCTGTTGGCCGAGCTGAAGGCCAAGAACACGGAACTGGAAGAGTTACAGGGCGACAGCCCATTGATCCTGCCCATCGTTGATCATCAGGCTGTTGCCAGTGTGGTCGGTGATTGGACCGGTATCCCGGTTGGTCGTATGGTCAAGGACGAGATCGAAACCATCCTGAACCTTGAAGAACGTCTGGCCCAGCGAGTGATCGGCCAGGATCATGCGATGAAGATGATCGCCAAGCGGGTTCAGACGAGCCGCGCGGGGCTCGACAATCCGAACAAGCCCATTGGTGTATTCATGCTGGCGGGCACCAGTGGCGTTGGTAAAACCGAAACCGCGCTTGCGCTGGCCGAGGTGCTTTACGGCGGCGAACAAAACGTAATCACCATCAACATGTCCGAGTATCAGGAAGCGCACACCGTCAGCAGCCTGAAAGGCGCTCCTCCGGGCTATGTCGGATATGGCGAAGGGGGTGTGCTGACCGAAGCTGTGCGGCGCAAACCCTATTCAGTGGTTCTGCTGGATGAGGTCGAAAAAGCCCATCCGGATGTGCACGAGATCTTTTTCCAGGTCTTCGACAAAGGCGTCATGGAGGATGGCGAGGGTCGCGTGATTGACTTCAAGAACACGCTGATCCTGCTGACATCTAATGTCGGCACAGAGATGATCATGGACATGTGCGCCGACCCGGATCTGATGCCGGATCCTGAAGGAATGGCAAAAGCGCTGCGCGACCCGCTGCTCAAGGTCTTCCCGCCTGCGCTGCTGGGTCGCCTAGTGACGATCCCCTACTACCCGCTGAGCCCCGATATGCTCGGCGAAATCACCAAACTGCAATTGGGACGCATTCAGAAACGCGTTCAGCAGGCGCATGGTGTTCCGTTCGAATACTCAGACGCGGTTGTCGAGGAAATTGTCAACCGGTGTCAGGAGCTGGACAGCGGTGGCCGCATGATCGATGCCATCGTCACCAACACAATGTTGCCGGATATTTCGGCTGAATTCCTAAAAAGAATGATGGAAGGCGAAGAAGTTACGAGTGTGGTGATCAACGTCACAGACGGCGATTTCACTTATGGGTTTGACTAAGGGCGTCGCATCATTGCGGGTCGCAAACCAATTGAATATCGCCAGGAGAGGGAGTCCTTAGATGGCAAAAACTACAGTAACCAAGCACAAGTTCTACGTCGTTGATCTGATCCGGTCGAAGCCAAAGCTTGAATATATCGAAATTCCGAAATACCGGGTCGATGTCGAATTTGAGATTACGAAATCGGGCAAACTGAAAAAACCCGACCCGGTTCCCTCGACCGCGCTGAAACGCCTGGAAGACGCCGGCATGAAAGTGCTGGACAACTACGAAAAGACCATCACTGAAGAAGCCATCAAACTCGACAAGAAGGTCGGTGATTTGATGAAGACGCCTGGGAAAAAATCCCAAGACGAAGCCGAGAAGCTGATTCAGGGCGTCAACCAGTCGATCAAGAATGCCATGGCCTCTGCCGAGGGCGCTGCCAGAGTGGCGATCGAAAAGAAGCTGAAAGACGAGGCCAACAAAGACAAGCTTCTGAAAGAAGCGCGTATCAAGACGACGGTTAAGGTATCCGTCGGTGTCATCAAAATCAGCGGTGCGGTCGCGCGGCTGGTTGCGACGTCAGGTGCGGATGCGATGGCTTACAAGACGATCGCAAAACAGGTTTACTCGCTTGGCAAAGAGCTGCAGCAGCAGCTCAAAGGTGAGGAAAAACTGCGCAAGGACCTGTACAAGGCAATCCAGAACTACATGAAGCTTCGCGAAACCGTCATCATGCAGGCGGCTGAACGCCAAGGTATTACGGATACGTCGGGTATCTCCCCGAAAAAACCCTTGGAGGCGATCAAGAAATTCACCGCCAAAGCTATCGCGATGGGAGAGGAGGTCACAAAAGGCAAAGACCCCAAAACAATCGCAAAAAACATGCTAGATTTCGCGGCGAAAGCCGTCAAAGGCAAGGCTGATGATGCCAAGAAAGCGCGCGAGAAATACCGCGAACATACGACGAAGACCCGTCATAAAGTCGACAGTCTTGGAGGGTCCGCCGACAAGCTCATGAAGGCGGCTAGAGGCTCTAAAACCCTCAAGGAAGGCATCAAGCTGGGCGCGGAATGCATGAACGTTAAGCGTTCAGCAAGCGCGTTGGCCAAGAAACTGGAAGATCGTGAGAACTTCTTGAATGAGATGAATGCACTGATGGAAGGCAATGGCCTGAAAGTGGATGACACGGCGATCATCGACAAGATCAAGGCTCTGGACAAGAAAACAATCGCTTCGGAAGCCAAGGACATGTTCACGAACATCAAGACCGTGAAAAGCATGATCGACAATATCAGCGACGCCGTAGGCTAAGCTGGACCGATAGCGCCGGGCGCGTCATCTCTGCGCCCGGCATAAGCAAGACGACAGGAGGTCAAGTTGGAAACCGGTATCGAGAAGAGCGAAACGCTCCGCGACACCGTGCGTGCGTTTGTCGAGCGCAAGGCGGTAACCAACACCATCCTGGGCGTGATTATCTTTAATGCGATCACTCTTGGGCTGTCGACCTCGCCGTCGATGCAGAACAGCATCGGTCATCTTCTTGTCGTAATCGACAAGATTGTGCTGGGCATTTTCGTGGCCGAGCTTCTGCTGAAATTTTATGCCTACCGTCTGAGCTTTTTCAAAAACGCCTGGAACATTTTTGACCTTGTGGTCGTTACGCTGGGCCTGTTGCCCAATCGCGATGGTTTGTCGGCGCTGCGGGGGCTGCGGGTCATCCGTGCTATGCGTCTGCTTTCGGTCATTCCGCAGATGCGCGCTGTGGTGCAGGCATTACTGGATGCTCTGCCCGGCATGGGCGCCGTGATTATCATGATTTCGATCGTATTTTATGTGTTCGCCGTCATGGCTACATTGATGTACGGCCCGGACTTTCCCGAATGGTTCGGCACGCTGGGGCGGTCGCTGTATTCGCTGTTCCAGATCATGACACTGGAAAGCTGGTCGATGGGTATTGTCCGCCCGGTCATGGAAACGCACCCGACGGCCTGGGTTTTCTTTGTGCCCTTTATCGTCATCACCGCGTTTTCGGTGCTCAACCTCTTCATCGGTCTGCTGGTCAATACCATGCAATCTGCTGTTGAAGATGAAGCAGTTGAGGAATTTTCCGTATTGCGTGACCTTGTGCGTAGTGAAACCGATATCGTCGACGATCATGTCAAGGAACTGCTGGTCGAGGTGAAGGCGCTACGTCGTGAAGTGGCAGAGTTGAAAGGTCAGGCAAATGGTTGACAGTTCACAAAAATTCATTGCACGAAATCGCGCGCCACGAGTCCAGATTGAGTATGACGTCGAACTCTACGGTGCTGAAAAGAAGGTGCAGCTGCCCTTTGTCATGGGTGTGATGAGCGATCTTTCCGGCAAGTCCACTGTTGAAACGCCAAGTGTTACAGATCGCAAGTTCCTTGAGATTGATGTCGATAACTTCGATGACCGAATGAAGGCCATGGCGCCGCGGGTTGAGTTTTCTGTGCCCAATACGCTGACCGGTGAGGGCAATCTGGCGGTCGATCTGACCTTTGAGAAGATGGCAGATTTCAGCCCGGCTCAGATCGCGGCCCGGATCGAACCGCTGCGCAAACTGCTTGAGGCACGGACGCAGCTTTCGACACTGATGGCTTATATGGACGGAAAAACAGGGGCTGAGGCGCTGATTGAGAAAATCCTTGCCGATCCTGCCTTGTTAAGCGCCCTCAGCAGCAGCAAGGTTCCGGACCAGGACCATGAGGCGACACTGGATGCCCTGCGCGCGGAAGCGCCCGAGGATGCACCTGCTGACACTTCGGTCGATGATGCCTTGGCTTCACTACCAGAAGTTCAAGCTGAAGCGATTGAAGACGACAAGATTGAGGATGTTCTAGCTTCTGTTCCCGAGGTTGAAACGTCCATCGAAGAGGATAGCTCCTCGGATGTATTGTCGGATTTGGCCGCGAACGCACCTCAGGAAGATTTGCCCGACACGTCGATTGAGGATGCGCTTGCGTCGATCCCAGAGGCCTCTGCCGAAGTCGAGCAGGACGGTTCTGCGGATGTTTTGGCCGAACTGGCAAACAGCGCTCCGGATGAGGCTGGTGAAGACGAAGCCGCCGACGACATCCTATCCGCTTTGCCTGAGATCACTGAAACCGTGGAAGAGGACACTTCAGCCGATATCCTTTCTGGTCTTGCCGAAGCTGCGCCTGCCGATGAAGGAGAAGACAGCACTCTAAGCGACGCCTTGTCTTCTTTGCCTGAGCTCGAAGAGCTGGCTGACGACGATCAAAGCGACGATGTGCTCGCAGAGCTTGCGGAGTTGGGTCACGACGATGAAGCAGAGGACAACAGCATCGAAAGTGCATTGTCGTCAATCCCGGATGTGCCAGAGATAAATGAAGAAGACGATCTGGACGACCTGCTGGCGGATCTCGCCGAGGCGTCTCCGGATGAAGTCGACGAAGAGGAGTCGGTAGACGACGTTCTCGCGGCCATGCCTGATCTTGAAGAAGTCGATGAGGCAGACGATTCTGACGATATTCTGGGTGACCTGTCGGAAAGCGCGCCTGACGAAACATCGGATGAAGACGATGAATTGGATACGTTGTTGTCTGATCTTGCCGAAACGGCCTCGGATGAGGCCAAAGAAGAGGAGTCGGTAGACGACGTTCTCGCGGCCATGCCTGATCTTGAAGAAGTCGACGATGCAGATGATTCTGACGATATTCTGGGCGACCTGGCGGATAGTGCGCCTGACGAAACATCGGATGAAGACGATGAATTGGATGCATTGTTGTCTGATCTTGCCGGCCCGTCTCCCGATGAGACTGACGAAGATGAAGCGACAGATGACGTTCTCGCAGCTATGCCTGATGTTGAGGGGGTCGAAGACACCGACGACACCGACGATATTCTGGGTGATCTGGCGGAAAGCGCGTCTGATGAAATATCCGATGAAGAAGATGATTTGGACGCGCTGCTGGCGGATTTGGATGCCCTCTCAAACGAAGAAGATGGTGACGGCGATCTAGCCGATCTGTTGAATGACATCACAGCGGATGCGACCGAGAAAGAGCTTGACGACCTTTTGGGGGATCTATCAGAAGACGACGACAGCAATGAAGATCTTGATGACCTGCTGAGCGACGAGGGCGATCAATCCGATACTGCTGAAGTGGACTTGGACCTCGACGATTTGTTCGATGAGACCGAGGACACAAGCGAATTGGGTGATCTAGATGATCTGCTTAGCGACATCGACGGTGATGAAAGCTCTGACGATCTGGATCTCGATGACGTGCTGAGTGCGCTGGACGAAGACGACAGTGCAGACGAGGCAGAAGAGGCTAAATCGGATGGAGAACCCGTTCTGGCCTACGGAACAATGAGCGCCGACAGGCCCGATCCGGAACGTCTGAAACGCACGCGGTTCCGCCTGGCAATATTTGGTGACTTCTCTGGACGCTCGGCCAGAGGGCAGATCGAAACAGGCGATGCATTGGCGGCGCGTAAGCCGATCCTGCTGGACCCGGATACGGTCGAGGATGTGATCAAGGGTTTTGCGACCAAGCTGGTTCTGCCGCTTGGCAAGGATGGGGCAGGGATCGAGGTTGATCTGAAAGAGCTGGACGATCTCCACCCTGATGAGCTTTACGAAAAAGTTGAGCTGTTCGACGGCCTCTCAGGTCTAAAAAGTCAGCTCAGCGCTGGGGTAACCGCGGATCATGCCGCCCAACAGCTGATCGCATGGGGTGAAGAATTTGGACAGGCGGTGGTGCCACCGCGTAAAAGTTCGGGTGGCAATACCGTACGCGCCGACCTGAAACTCAGCGATTTTCAGAAACTGATTGGCGATACGGCCGGAGAGCTGGTTCAAGCCTCTCCGGTGGATGATCTGCTGAAGCGTGTCGTTGGTCCCCATATCCGCAAGCTTCCCAGGCCTGACGTGTCTGCGATGCAGACGGCGGTGGATGAAGCGCTGAGTGCAGCGATGCGGATGGTGTTGCACCATCCCGAGTTCCAATCGGTTGAGGCGCAGTGGCGCAGTCTCGACCTGATCGCGCGCAGCATTGAGGACGACGATACGCTGGACGTGATCCTGTACGATGTGTCGGCTGAAGAGATAGCCGCCGATTTGGCCGCCGGGGATGATCTGGCTGAGACCGGTTTGGTGCGCTTGCTGACAGAAGAGCCTTTGGACGAGGAAAACGGGCGTGGTGGATATTCCGCGTTGATCGGTCTGTACACATTTGAAGAAACGCCACCTCATGCCGAGTTGCTGGGTAGAATTGGCCGTGTCGCTGCACATGTGGATGCGCCCTTCATCGGCGCCATTACCCCGACGTATTTGGATATTAAGAAAGAGGACCGGCATCCGCTGGTTGTGAAGGCCTGGGATACGCTGCGTGCGATGCCCGAAGCAGGATATGTGGGGCTGGCTTCTCCGCGGTTCCTGCTCAGGCGGCCATACGGAGCAAAAACCGAACCGATCTATGAGTTTGATTTCGAAGAGTTCACCGAGTCCGAAGGCTTGCGCGGTATGCTGTGGGCCAACCCGGCGGTGCTGGTGGCTATCTTGTTGGCGCGGTCCTTCAAGCAAAATGGAAAAGCGATGAACTTAGGCTCGGTCATGAGCCTTGGGGGTATGCCCTATCACTTTGTCAATGATCGATATGGCGATCAGGTCGCGTTACCCTGCACCGAACGCAACATTACGCTGGACAAACACGAGCACTCGGTCCAGCGCGGCTACATGCCCTTGCTGTCGGTGAAAGGGCGGGATGAGATCAGACTGGGCTCGTTCAATTCCGTCGCCGGTCAGGAGATCCTGGGGCCGTGGTCAGGCGTCCCGGCCCCGGCACCTTCGCCCGATGTGCCGGATGCACCGGTTGAGCCCGAGATAGACGAAGCACCGTCGGATGATGACTTTGATCTGGATGATCTGGGTCTGGACGATGAGCCCGATCTGGACCTTGGCGATGATGACACACCGGATCTGGATGACGATGAATTCGACTTGGATCTTGATGATGACGACTCGGGCGGTCTGGATGATTTCCTCTCGGCGTTCGATGACGACGCGGACGAAGACGACGAAGAAGAAATGGATCCGGAGCTGGCGGCACTATTGGCCGATCTTTAACCGGGGCCGTAGTGGGTATTAGGGTTTGAAAGGAAGAACGATGGCGGACAAAAAGCAGCCCTTGAGTATGCAGACAAGCTTTGGCGGTGATCCTGACGACTGGGTCATCCGCAAGGCCATCGTGAATGAGCAGATGGGTCGCCTGAGCGAGATTCGCGTCGAGGCCTTGTGTAAGAAACAGGATGTCAAATTGCAGGACCTTCTGGGCCAGAGCATGTCGATCGTGCTGACTGATGCGGCAGGAGATACCCGCAGTTTCCGTGGTATTGTTGCCGGTGTGACCAAGCTGGCCCTGCGGGGCGGATTGGTACACCTGTTGTTCGACGTTCGGCCGTGGTTCTGGTTGCTGACAAAAACAACAGATTCACGCATTTTCCAGAACATGACCGTCATCGAAATCATCCAGAAGATTATCGGTGAACATGGTTTTGGCGCGGATCTGCAGAATAAGACTTCGGAGACATACCTACAGCGTGAGTACACGGTGCAGTATCGTGAATCCGATTTCGATTTTCTGTCGCGCCTGATGGAGCAGGAGGGGATCTATTACTTCTTCGATTATCCGTCTGTTTCGGATGACAAACTGGTCTTGTGCGACTCCAAGTCAGCCCACAAATCGCTGCCCAGGGGTTCGACGCTGGATATTATTGTCGGCTCGGGCTCTGACCAGAAAACCGATGATTCCATCACAAGCTTCCAATATGGCGAACGGATCAGTCAGGGCTTGGTTGAATTCAATGATTGGGACTTTGAAAAACCCAACGCCAAGCCGACCGCGCGGGTGAATGGGAAGCTGTCGCAGAAGCATTCCTACAAGAAACTGGAACACTATGATTACCCCGGACATCACCGGGGCGAAATCAATTTGGGGAAAGCCCACGGAACTGCGTATATGGACGGCGAAGAACAGCAGTCGCGTCCGGTCAGTGGCACCAGCACCGTCTGGCGTCTGGCAACGGGATACCTTTTTAAGGCTGGCGAACGTGATGATGTGAAAGGCTTTGAGTATCTGATCAAAGGTGCAACGCATTACATGCAGGCAACTGACGCCTATGACGACACAGCCCTGACGCACGAGGGCACAAACGTCAATATCGTAACAGACGTGGACAATTATCTTGAATTTCCCGAATATGCACAGGACATTTATGCGTCCAGTTTCGACGCGCTGGATAGCTCGATCCAGTGTCGATCGCCGCAGGTTACGCCCTGGCCGGAAATTTCCGGACTGCAAACAGCGATTGTAACCGGGCCAAGCGGCGAAGAGATATACACCGATAAATATGGTCGTATCAAAGTTCAGTTTCACTGGGATCGAGAAGGTAAAAAGGATGAAAAGACAACCTGTTGGGTGCGGGTGGTCACGCCATGGTCGGGTAAAAACTGGGGGATGATCCATATCCCTCGTATCGGTCAGGAAGTTGTCATTCAGTTCGAAGAAGGGAACCCTGATCGGCCCATTTGCACCGGTATGCTGTATAATGCCGACACGATGCCACCCTATGCGCTGCCTGCAAATGCCACCAAATCGGGGATTGTGACCCGGACCAGCAAGGAGGGCAGTACCAAGACTTTCAATGAACTGATGTTCGAGGATAAAAAAGACGCAGAACTTGTCCGCTTTCAAGCTCAGAAGGATCACGAGAAGCTGGTCAAGAACAAGTCGACCATCACCATTGGATATGACGAGCTGGACAAGGGCGGCAATGGTGGCGATGGCTGTTTGAGCCAGGTCGTCAAGAAAAACGTGGATGAGACGATTAAAGAAGGCGACCACACGTTCAAGATCGAAACCGGAAGCCAGACGGTCGAGATCAAGACGGACCAGACCGAAACGATCGAAGGCAAGTCCACCCGCACCGTGACGGGGAATAACACCGAAACCATCAAGACTGGCAATAAGACGACGACGGTGAATACGGGCAATATCCAGGTTGATGCCAAGTCCGGCAAGATCACGGTTACAGCTATGCAATCGATCGAACTGAAGGTTGGTTCATCTTCGATCAAGCTTGATCCGACGAGTATCACCGTCAAGAGCACGATGATCAAAGTCCAAGCCAACGCCAAGCTGGACGCGAAAAGCCCGATGACGACGGTGAATGGCGACGCGATGCTTACCCTTAAGGGTGGGCTGACCATGATCAACTAAAGGCGCAAAACGATGAGCGAACGATTTGTTGGAATGACCAAGACTCAGCAAGTGCCTGCCGCGCGGATGCTGGCCGATGCCCATGCACGGTTAAGCACGAAACTCGACGCTCCGGCCAGTGCACCGTTAGAGACTGTGCTGGGCGAGCTCGAAGAAAAAGGGGCCCTTGTCGATATACTGCGCCTTCTGGGTGTTGCTTTGCCGCCACGTGAGCGCGTTTGGTGGTCATGTCTTGCCGCACGTGATTATGTGGGCGAAGCACCTGATAACAACACACCATCGCTGGCCGCGTCCGAGGAATGGGTGTTCCGTCCGACGGAGGAAAACCGCGAAAAAGCGGAGGAAACCATTGAGCTGGCAGACCCTGACGATGAAACGGTGAACTGCGCCATGGGTGTGCTATATTCGGAAGGGACTCTGGGAACCGGTGATTTGGCAAATATGCCAGCCCCGCCGGGTGCCGCCGAAATCCTGGCTTTTGCGATGAATGTTGTTGCGATGGACAACCATGATGGCGATTTTGACGCTTATGTACAGTTGCTGATTGATCGCGGCGTCGATATTGCACGGGGTGGGAATGGTAAACTGGACCGCGACGTGACCGGTACTGAGGCAGAGGACTAAACATGGGATTTCCGCAAGCTCGTGTAACAGATTTGCACGCATGCACGCTTCCGGCTCCGCCGCCAGCGCCGCCGCCACCTGCGCCGGTGCCAATGCCGATCATGCCGCCCTGTTGTCCAACTGTTTTGGTTTCGAAACTACCGGCGGCTCGCATGACGGATTTGGCCACCCCGGCATTTCCACACCCCATCTTAAAGGGGTCCGCTACGGTTCTGATCAGCAAGCTTCCGGCGGCGCGGGTCATGGATACCTGCGCCTGCGGTGGTCCGATTTTACCGCCTTGCTGCCCCACCGTTCTGGTTGGAGGATGAAGTCAAACGAATGACGGTCACGCTAAAATTCCAATCCACCGGTGTGGTGCCGGGCGACGGGCGCCCGGTATCGATGCAGGGGGGCTCATTGACCGTTGGGCGCGGCCCAGCCAACGACCTTGTATTGCCGGACCCCGAGCGGACCTTAAGCAAGAACCATTTTGTGATTGAGGATCACAACGGCAATGTTGTGATCGTGGACTTGTCGACAAATGGCACATTCCTCAACTACTCAAAGATACCGTTGGGTCGGACTCCAACGCCGTTGAACAACGGCGATGTGCTGTCTGCGGGTGGCTATGAGATGGTGATCGAGATCGGGGCTGATCTGCCGAGCTTTGAAGAAATGATACCGCCGCCTGCGCAGCAGGCAGGCGTCTCGCCAGGGCAATCCCAGAATGCCCCTGATCCGCTGTCATTGCTGGACGATGCAGCGCCCGGCGGCGATTTTCTGGATGATCTGCTGGGCGGGGATGCAAAAGGGCCGGGTCAGATTGCGACGCCTGATCTAATGGATGAGTTGCTGCCGCCGCTTGATGATGACGATCCTTTCTTCGCGAAACCCAAGGACGTGCATCAGGACATGGGCGCCAGTGATCCGATGCATAATCCTTCGCCGACTGATGCATTTGCGGCACCAAGGGCGGAAGGGGGCGCGAACCTGATCCCTGACGACTGGGACGACGATCTGTTGTCGCCAGCCAGTGGATCGGCATCCGATCCGTTCGCCACAACTGAACCAACAAAGCCTGAACCTGCGCCACCACCGCCCGTGAAACCGAGTCCGGGTGGGCAGGCGGGTGCACAACCGCCCGCACCACCCGCCCCTAAACCACCCACGCTCGAAGCCAAAGCACCCGAGGTGCAACCTGCTGCTTCGGCCCCAGCATCAAACGAAAACCAGTTGGCAGCGCGCGCATTGCTTGAAGCGCTCGAAGTCGACGATCTGCGCATCGACGATACAGATTTGCCCGCTACAATGGGACGGATGGGTCGTGTGTTGCGTGCAATGATCACGGGCTTGCGGGAAATCCTTATGACCCGCACCTCGATCAAATCTGAATTCCGTATTGAGCAGACGATGATCAATGCGGGCGGGAACAATCCGCTCAAATTCTCGATCAGCCCAGAACAAGCCATTGAAGCTTTGGTCAAACCCAGGGTCAAAGGTTACCTGGCAGCCGAAGAAGCCACTGAACAAGCGCTGAACGATATCAAAGCCCATGAGGTTGCGATGGTTACCGGCATGGAAGCGGCGCTTAAAGGCGTGTTGGCCCGGTTGGATCCCGAGGTTCTGGCGCAAAAAATTGAGGGCTCCGGCAAACTTGGGTCACTTTTGAAGGGTAAGAAAGCCCAGTACTGGGAAGTCTACGAGAAGATGTATGCCGATATCTCGGATCAGGCAGAGAACGATTTTCATGATCTCTTTAGCCGGGAATTCGCGCGAGCTTATAAGGAACAGCTGGAAAAGCTGAAATAACGTCCGGTTAGGGCGACAAGAGCAAGGGAGGGCAGCCATTGTCCTGGGACAGCAAAGTGCTTTGGACCGAAGGGTTGTTTCTGCAACCCCATCACTTCCAGCAGGCTGATCGGTACACCGAAGCTTTGGTGGCTGGCTTGGCGCGGCGTGTGACACCATACGCCTGGGGCGTCAGCGCATTGGAGATCGATGACGAGGTTCTCAAAGTCGGGCAGTTCGCGTTGAAATCCTGTTCGGGCTTGACACCGGACGGACAGGTATTCCGCATGCCGCAGGCCGAAGATCACCCGCCTGCGTTGGAAGTGCCCGAAACAATTAAGGATTGCGTGGTTTACCTGACGGTCCCACAGCGAAGACAAGGTTCCTCCGAAGTGGATCTAAGCGGAGCTGAACAATCGGTCAGCCGCCTGCGTCCTGCCGAGCAGGAAATTACGGACGTGATGAGCCAGCAAAAGAAGCCGGTCACTCTGGGCGTTGGCAAGCTGAGGTTACAATTCGCTCTTGCGGTCGATGATCTGGCCGACAAGCTGGCCATTCCGATTGCCAAGATTATTGAGGTGCGACCGGACAAGGAAATCATTCTGGACCGTGGCTTCATTCCTTCGGTATTGGATGTGCGCGCCGCACCTGCATTGGCAGGTTTCATGAACGAGCTTGAGGGTATGTTATCCCACCGCATGCAAACCTTGGCCGGACGTTTGTCCGAGGGCGGGCCTGCCAAGGGAGCGGCTGAGATATCAGATTTCCTGCTGCTGATGGTGATCAACCGAAACCTGCCTCTGGTGCGTCATTTTGCGAATATCGAAAATGTCCATCCTGAGCACACCTACCGTGTGTGCGCGGCATTGGCTGGTGAACTGGCGACGTTCATGAGCGCAGAGAAAGAAGCGGTTCAGTTCCCGGCCTATCAACATGATAGGCTGACGGAAAGCTTTGCCCCGGTTATACGAACTCTGCGTCAGTATCTCAGCTCGGTTCTGGAACAGACGGCAATCTCGATCCCACTAGAACCGCGCAAATACGGCATCAGCGTGGGTGTGATCGCAGATCGCAAGTTGATCGGAAGCGCAGGTTTTGTGCTGGCGGTGAATGCCGATATCCCGGCGGAAGATGTACGGCGACACTTTGCAGGGCAGGCTAAGACAGGGCCCGTCGAAGAAATCCGTCAGCTAGTGAACTCGGCCCTTCCAGGGATCACATTACGCCCGCTGCCCGTGGCCCCGCGGCAAATACCCTATCACTCGGGTGTGGTCTATTTCGAGCTGGACGCAGCCAGCCCTTATTGGAGTAAGATGACCACCTCAGGAGGAATCGCTGTTCATGTCTCTGGTCAGTATCCCGGTCTTGAGATGGAACTGTGGGCAATACGCAACCAATAGGTGTCAAGGCGGCACCGAGCTGTGCAGAAATATTGATAGGCAACCCAACTGGGTCACATTTTGAGTTGGGTGCCGCGTAGGAACAGGTCAAACGATGTCCGATAAAGATCCCTTTGCCGAACCGGACGATACCGACAAAACGGTGATCCGACCCAACCCGGGCGGACGGCGTCAGGCCGGAAGTACGCCGCAACAACCTGCGCCTCCGCCGCAACCGGCTGGATATCCAGACCCGATGCAGCAGCCAGCGGCACCTGCGATGGGTGGGCAGGCCTTTGGGGTTCCACCGACCCAACAGCAGCAGTCGCAGCCCCCGGCAGGTGGAGGGGACGATGTTGCCGTTACCGGTATGAACCGCCTGAATGCCTGTGCTGCACCTCTGTTCTCGCTTGTGAGTCGAATACGCAACCGGGCGCAGCACATGGATCCTGACAAACTGCGCCAAAGCGTTGTCGCCGAGGTTCGAAGCTTTGAAAACGCCGCCCTTCAAGCGGGTATTCCAGCGCAGACCGTCAAGATCGCAAGATATGCTTTGTGTGCAACGCTGGACGATGTGGTCCTGAACACACCTTGGGGCGGGCAGTCCAGTTGGGCAACGCAGTCACTGGTTGGTACGTTTCATCGCGAAACTGTGGGCGGAGACCGGTTCTATGATCTGTTGGCGCGTCTCGAACAGGACCCGGCCAACAATATCGAACTGCTCGAGTTTGTTTATATGTGTCTGTCCTTGGGATTTGAGGGCCGCCTGCGTGTTGAGCAGGGGGGGCCGGACAAACACCTGCAGATACGTCAGGGTCTTGCGCGCATCATCCGGGGTCAACGTGGCCAGGTGGAACGCGATCTGTCGCCGCATTGGACCGGGGCTGACAAACCATATCGCGCGCTCAGCATGTGGAAACCGGTTTGGATCGCGCTGGGCGTTACGGCGCTGTTATTGATTATTGAATTTGGTGGGTTGTCCTACCTTCTGTCGAACAAGACCGAAAATTTGGTGGGTCAGATGTCGGTCATTGACGCAGGTCCGGTGACTGAGTTGCAGCGCCGCGCGCCTCCGCCCCCACCGCCGCCTCCACAGCCGCAGCCGCAGGTTGAAAAGGTCGTCGAATTCCTAAAGCCTGAGATCGACGAAGGTCTGGTCGAGGTTTTCGAGAAAGGGAACACACTGATCATCCGCATCAAGGGATCGGGAATGTTTGGGTCTGGTTCGGATCACCTACAGGACAAGTTTCAGGAACCCGTTCGCCGCGTAGCGGTTGCCCTGAACGCAGAGCCCGGATCTGTAATTGTGGCGGGCCATTCCGACAATGTGCCGATCCGTTCATCCCGGTTCCCGTCCAACCTTGCGCTGTCGTTGGCGCGGGCCAAATCGGTCATGAAACAGATGTCGGGCGAGATGTCCGATCCTAATCGTCTTAGCGCTGAAGGCCGTGCAGACAGCGAACCTATTGCCGACAACTCAACCCGCGAAGGTCGGGCGACCAATCGACGGATTGAAGTTTTGCTGGTCCAGGAGGAGAACTGATGCGGTTCCTCAGACTATTGAAGTACGTATTTTTGTCGATCTACACCGTACTTTTGTTCACAGCCACGGCCTTGTCATTGTGCCTGTATTTCTTTGGCCCGCTGATCGGTTCTGATGAGTGGCGCCCATTGGCCGGGGTGGGTACACGGCTGATCTGGTGCGGCGTCATCTATTCGATTTCTCTTATCATTGCGTTGATTGTTTTCTTTGTCCGCCGGCGCCGTGACAAGAAACTGACCGAAGAGATTACGGAATCCGTCAGCGATGGCGGTGACATGATCGATAGCGAGATCGCAGAACTGCGCGGCAAGTTGAAAACGGCTATGGCGGCTCTGCGCAAGTCCAAGAATGGGCGGCGTCATCTGAACGAGTTGCCGTGGTATGTGATGATCGGCCCTCCGGGTGCGGGCAAGACCACGGCGATTGTGAATTCGGGCCTGAATTTTCCGCTTGCTGAGGAAATGGGTAAAACCGCCATTGGAGGTGTCGGTGGCACGCGAAACTGCGATTGGTGGTTTACTGAAAACGCGGTTCTGATTGACACGGCCGGACGATACACCACACAAGAGAGTGATGCGCAGGTCGACAACGCGGCCTGGGTCGGGTTCCTTGGTCTGCTCAAGAAATACCGCAACCGTCAGCCGATCAACGGAGCGATGATCGCGATTTCGCTTTCGGATTTGTCCCTTCAGGATGAGATCACGCAGAAGGAGCATGCCAAGGCAGTGCGCCGTCGACTGGAAGAGTTGCGCGAGAAACTCGGCGTACGGTTCCCCGTCTATATCCTTTTCACAAAGGCCGATCTGATCGCGGGTTTTGCCGAGTTCTATGACAATCTGGGCAAAGAAGACCGCGAACAAGTTTGGGGTTTTACCCTGCCATTGGACAAATCAAAGTCAGAACAGTCTCCGGTGGCTGCGTTTGACGATGAGTTTTCCCAGCTTTTAGGGCGTCTAAACGCACAATCGCTCGAGCGGATGCAGACCGAGACCGATTCGCAACGACGGGCATTGATTGCAGGCTTCCCGATGCAAGTCGCTTCGGTTCGCAAAGTCGCACATGAATTCCTGACCGAAGTATTTCAGGACAGCCGCTATCAGCATCGCCACATGCTGCGCGGGGTGTATTTCACCTCTGGCACGCAAGAGGGAACGCCGATTGACCGACTGATGTTGGGCATGGCCCGGACATTCGGGATCGGGCGTCAGGCCATCGGTTCAGGGCAGGGGTCGGGCCGTTCCTACTTTCTAACGCGCCTGTTTGATCAGGTGATCTTCCGCGAGGCTGGTCTTGTCAGCGCGGACGACAAGGTGGAACGTCGCTACAAGATTACCAAATGGGCTTCCATGGCAGCTACCGTCATTGCTGCGATCGGTGTTGGTGCTCTGCTGGTGCGCAGTTTCATGGGCAACTCCGACCTGATCGCGGATGCGCAAGAGGGCGTCTCGGCCTATCAAGCCGCTGCAGCGACGTTGCCGCCTAGCCCTGTAGGAGATACTGATCTGGTGCCAGTTGTGCAGGCGCTCAATACGCTGCGCGATCTGCCTGCCAATCCAACACTGTCAGACCCGGACCCGGAAACACGCCTGACCTATGGGCTTTATCAGGGTGACGTAGTCGGAACTCAGGCGGCACAGACATATCGTGCCGCGTTGAACCAGCGTTTTCTGCCTCGGCTGTTGCTGAGGCTGGAAGAACAGATGAGCGCCAATATCAACAATCCTGATGTTTTGTACGAGGCTCTCAAGGTCTATCTCATGCTGGGATTGCAGGGGCCAATGAACCCGGATTTGGTCAAGGAGTGGATGAATATCGATTGGTCTGTATCCTTCCCCGGCCCCGCGCGCGAGGAATTCCGCGCCGATCTGAACGACCATTTGGACGCAATGCTTGGCCAGCCGATGCAAGAAGTTGCGCTGAACGGTCCGATGGTGGATCAGATTCAGGGTATCCTCTCAGAACTGCCGCTGGCGCAACGAGTGTATAACGGTATCGTTTCCAGCCCGGCTGCAACCGCATTGCCAGATTGGCGGATAACCGAAGTGGGCGGACCGGCCGTTGGCCGCGTTCTGGTGCGGTCCTCAGGCAAGCCACTGAACGATGGGATCGAGGGGATATTCACCTATAAGGGCTTTAATGATGTTTTCCTTGGCGAGGCCATCGGCGTTGCCAAACGCGTGCAGAAAGAAAGCTGGGTTCTGGGGCCGCGTGGTGAGGCGGAACAGACCGAGCAGGCTTTGGCCGCGCTCAGCCGCGATGTTCTGGACCTTTATTACAACGACTATATCGCACGCTATGACGCGATGCTTGGGGATATAGACATCGTACCCATGGAAAGCCTCAGCCACGCGGTGGAGGTCACCAATGTGTTGTCAGGACCAACTTCGCCTATTGTGAATGTTCTAAACGCGATCTCGGATGAGACCAAGTTGACGGAAAACCGTTCGATCTTGGCGGGAAATGAAGCCCTGAATGAAGGGCTGTCTGACGCGGCCAGTATCGAATTGCAGTCCGCGACTTCGGTTCAGACGCAGATTTTGCTGGAGGCTCTGGCGAAATCCAGTGGTGCGGGATCGTCGGAACCGGTGCAAGCACCCGGGCAATATGTTGAGGATCGGTTTGACTGGCTGCATCAGTTGGTGAACCAGCAGGAAGGACAGCCTTCGCAATTGGATCTTTTGATTGGTTCACTGACAGGTGTTTATCAAGAACTGAACAAGATGTCCTTTAGCGGCGTCTCGGGCGGCGAGACGGGTCAGGCTCTGCAGCAATTCCAGCAGGAAGCGGCGCGTATTCCGGGCCCGATGGAACGCTGGGCAGTGCAAATCATCGACGGTTCGTCGGGTATCACCTCTGACAGCACCCGTTCTTCGATCAATGCGCGGTGGCAGGCGAATGTGCTTCCGTTCTGCGAGCAGGTCGTCTCGGATCGCTACCCGTTTAATCGTCGTTCGGGGGCTGATGTGGCCATGGGCGATTTTGCCAGGCTGTTTGGTCCGCAGGGTCTGATTGATACGTTCTTCACCGATAACCTTGCCAAACACGTCGACATGCGCACGCGCCCATGGTCATGGAAATCCGGTGTGAATGAGGCGGATCTCGGTATCAGCCAAGCGGTTCTGACCCAGTTCCAGAACGCTGCTGAAATCAAAGAGGCATTTTTTGCCGCCGGTCCGCAGCCGCAGATTCAATTCCAGATCATGCCGGAAGCGCTCGATCCGAAGGCGAAGGGCGTAACGCTTGAGATCGACGGGCAGTCGCTGGAATTCCGTCACCGCGGCGGGTTGCCATCGCCTCTGGCTGTCACATGGCCGGGCTCGGTCGGTTTGGCACGGGTCAGCTTTGAGCCGGAAAAACGCAATATCGAAAGCGTGCTGTCGAAGGATGGACCATGGGCCTGGTTCCGGTTGCTGGATGCGGCCGAAGTGCGGCGCACCAATGTCTCTGACCGCAAGAAGGTCATCTTTAATGTCGGCGGGCGTATCGCGATATTCCAGCTTCAGTCTGGTTCGGTCATCAACCCGTTTGCCCTGCCAGCGCTGCAAAAGTTCAGCTGCCCGAAGTCGTTCTGATGCAGCAGGCCGGATTTGGCGCTTTTGGCAAGATGCCCTCAGTCGGAGATTTCTTCCGGATCGCGGTGCCGCCGACCTTTGTTCAGCCATGGGACACATGGATCCAGCGCTGCATGCTGGAGACTTCTCAAGCGCTGGGGCAGGACTGGGACGCACATTATATGTCTGCGCCGATCTGGCGGTTTTGCCTTTCGCCGGGATTGGCCGGACCACAAAAAATGCTGGGGGTGCTGATGCCCTCGGTAGATCGTGTTGGACGGCGCTTTCCTCTGACGCTTGCGGCGGCAGTTTCCAACGAAGGTTCAGCCATTCTGGCACATTTTCGCGCCGTGGAGACTTTTCGAAAGTTGGAAGATCTAGCTCTGGCTGCGCTCGAGGATGACATGACCAAAGAAAAGCTGAGCGATGGGCTTTCTGATCTGGCGGTGCCTGTGCAACAGCCGACCGCACCGGTCCGGTCGCTTGGAACGACAACGATAATGACGCGCAGCGAAGTTTCTGACAGCGTACTACCTGATCTTGCCGCAGGGCTGTTGTCGCAAAACTATCGCAGCCCGAGCGTCTGGAGC
Source organism: Ruegeria sp. CE9 (assembly GCF_056537425.1). Lineage (NCBI taxonomy): Bacteria > Pseudomonadati > Pseudomonadota > Alphaproteobacteria > Rhodobacterales > Roseobacteraceae > Ruegeria > Ruegeria sp. CE9. The sequence continues at coordinate 137,155 of NZ_JBQFRO010000013.1, forward strand.
ACCGAAATTGGCGGGGTGCCCAGGATGATGATCTGCGAAGGTTTACCGGATGGATCAAACATGCAAGGCTTGTTCAACCTACACTCTGCTATGTGGACCGAGGCCAAACCAATATGAATTCAAGTCGCCGTGTCCGGTACAGCGCTCGCAGCCATGTAGGCCTTAGGCGTAAAGTCAACGAAGATGCGGTGCTGGCATTGCCAGAGCAAAGCCTGTGGATGGTGGCTGACGGGATGGGCGGGCACGAAGCGGGGGATTATGCCAGTAGATTGGTCGCCGATATGGTGGCCGCGATACCGCCGGGTCTACCGCCTTCGGACCGCCTGACTATGTTGCGCGACGTTCTTCAAAAGGCTCATACCGTGATCCGGCAAGAGGCTGAGGCACGCGGCGGTGGAACCATCGGTACGACGGTCGCGTGCATGATGCTGGCAAATGGCCACTTTGTCGGCCTTTGGGCCGGAGACAGTCGAATTTATCTGCTACGTGACGGCAAGATTCAAATGTTGACCACAGATCATTCCCTTGTCGCCGAGCTTGTTTTGGCCGGGCAATTGACCTGGGACGAAGCGGAACAACATCCTCAGTCGAACGCCATCTCACGCGCCGTCGGTGTCGGTGACCAATTGGAACTGGACAAAATCCGGGGCGAGGTCCAACCGGGCGACCGCTTTTTGATATGTTCAGACGGCCTGAGCAAATACGCCACATTTGCCATGCTCGAAAAAGCCCTCTCCGAAATGCCGATCGAGACGATTGCCGATCAGTTGGTACAAGTCGCATTGGACGGCGGCGGAGCCGACAACATCTCGGTCATCGTGGTAGATGTTCTTTAATCTAGGCGAAGGTCGGCAGCTGCGGAAGAGGCGGCGGAGATGGCAATTGCATCCCTGAAAGGCGGTCTTTAATAGGTCCGATCGCGAATTCACAGGTCTCGCACGGCGCAACAGGCAGACCGGTTAGCGATTTTACCATTTTCGCCAATGCTTCCAATGTAGGCAGGATAGGCATGCTCGGTGCCGGAACACTCATCGAAGTGGCCAGATTGATGGCGCCGCTTTGGGCGACCTGCGCGCCTTGCGTCACGTCATCCAATTTCGGGAGGGCGTCGAGTTGCATCTGTAATCCCTGTGCCTCGAGCGGTATGGGAATGTTGAGCTGCGCCATATAGCTCAGCATCGCGTTGATCCGGGCAATACCAGCTGGGGTCAGCGCATCCGGGCCAAAAGCCTCCTGAATCGTGGCCATGTCCTGCAATTGGTCCATCATAGCGTCCAACTCGTCCATGGATACCGGAAGGTTCGGAACCGGAACCGTCGATAACACCCCCAACTGGCTATAGAGCGCTTTCATCAGGTTGGGATCAGACATCGCCGGAAGGCCCATCGACTGCGGTGCCGCTGCGGCTGGGGCAATGAGCGCCAATTGACGCGCCAAATCAAGCTTTGGCAAGGGCAAGGCAAACGGGGGCAGCGTGATACGCGGCAGGTTGGCGGCAAAATTCAGTGCGGTCGAGCAGGTGCCGCGTGACGTCGCTTCACCTGCCTGCATTTGCCCTTCAAAAGAGTAATCCAACCCGGATAGCGCCATGGGACAAATACCCTGTGCCCTAAGCGCCAGCGTCATTTTTGCCGCCAGTGTCAGGTTCTGCATCTGCGGGCCGGGTATTTGTGGCATCGCTTGCGCCTGTGGCAACACGGTCTTCGCCAAGCTCAGCACGGCTTGCTGAATTTCAGCGATCAGCCCGCGCGGATCAGACAGCGGGAAGCCTGTCGCTGCAAGCTTCATCATCAGCGATATCGCACCTCCGCCATCCGTAGGTAAAACCGGCGGAAGTGCGATGTTGGGGGCATTCGCGGCCAAATTGGCCTGCATGTATATGTCTGGTGCCATAGCGGGCAGCATTGCAGCCAGCTTCATATCCGCTCGGGCCTGTGCGTTGGCTGTGCCCTGCAATCCCAGCAGCGTCGAAAGCTTCATCATCTGCTGCGGTACTGCCTGAACCGACAGATTTGCACTGGGCTTCGTTGCAGTCAAAGCCGTGAGGTCGGGGTTGCAGAAACAGACCATGTACCCAAAGCGCTCCGCTACTGTTCCAAAGTCGTCAATATGCGACTGTCCAAAGACATGATCTGTGTTTCCACATTTCTGTCTTGTTCGCGCAGTGCCTCAGCATATCCCGCAGCAGATTCTGTTGTTGGGCGCAGAGTGTCAAAAAGCTGATTGTCTGTGTGGAGGACAATAACCTTGCTCTTGCCTAGCGTGCTGTCATCGACCTGAAAGGCAATGCCTCCATTTTCTTGGCTTTCCGGGATCGAATAGGCCACGCGAACGGAAACAGGACCGGTTTCGCCGTTTCGCAGCGCCGCAACATCATTTTCCTGACGGGATACGTTGGGTAATAGGTGGAAGACATTTCCCGATACATCCAACACCGACACAGAAAGATATCCATCCTGAACATCCGTTGGCAAATCTACGTCGATCACAGGGTTCTGACCCACAATGAAATCGCCGGACGGGTTGGGCGCATTGTCCTGCTCGCCGTTAAAAAATGCGATCGATATATCGCTGGATGGTGCAGAGGGCAGATAGTTTTCGATCAGGCAGAGCGTCGGATTCAGCACAGAGATCTGCTGCAGGTCCACCGGCCTTGTACCTGCGAGGGCTCCGATTGCGGTTTGCAGCCCGGTCAGACTGTCTTGGGACGCGAGCGTACCCTTGACGCGGATGGGAGTTTCGAGTCCGTACCCTGTGACAGGTGCGTCGATCAGGGACAGTTCGCCGCAATCGGCCAGCCCTGCCAGGATCGGACCTATTTCGGAAGCAGGCAGGAAGAGCGGCTCAAGCTCGATCTCAGCCGTGCCCAGCAACCCGGTAGGTAGACCTGCGGAATAAAGTTGTTCCAGTTCCGTATGCAGGGCTTCGTTGGTGGTCTGGCCGGTCAGTTTGGCGTCATTGCCGTTCACCACGAAACGCCATTCATCCAAATCCATGGCAGCACCAATCACGTCTGATACGGCGTTGCCCCAAGTCTCGGATATGTCGCCCGAGGCCAGAGTCAGATCGACTTCTCCCCCCTGTTCAACAATATCACCTGTTATCGTATCGCGTGTGGATTCGGATGGAACAAACCCCACGGCGCGCGCGGGTAGGCCTTCACGTTTGTCAGCGATCAGAGTATAGGGTGCCGCTACGGGGTATTGCGGCCCCAGAAATCCATCAAATACACCGCTGGTATATCCGCCGATTCCAACACCAGCGACTGCAAGTGCGCCTATCAGCGCCACAAGCCCGCCGCGCGACTTTCCGGGCTGTTCGACTTGTACAGGCTCTGGCTTTGATTTGGCTGGCGCCTCAGCAGGGGCAGTCTGCAATGAGGACGGGATGGGATCAGGTGTCTTGCCTTTGGGCACAATCACCGTCGCATCGTCGTCTATTTCATGTGTTTGTATAGCAGCGGTTTCGGATCTTGCTGAGGCAAGCGCCCGCAATACATCACCGGCAGTTTGATACCGGTCTTCCGGATCGGGCGCGGTCATCTTGTCGAGGATCGACCTCAGCGGTTGCGGTACGCCTTCTGTATCTAGCGGTAGCTTTTTGCTTTCGACAACCTCCAGAAGGTTTCGCCCCGCATCCGCCTTTTGCCCGCGAAAATTGGCCAGCAGCAGGGCGCCCAACGAATAGATATCGGTGCGTCGATCCGTCTTACCCGACAATTGCTCGGGTGCGGCATAGGCGTATTTCCCTGCGAATTCGCCCCCAACGATGGTCTCGGCCCCCGGATTGGTGTCTTTTGCAATACCAAAGTCGATAATCACCGCCTGCGCCGGATCACCATCGCGCAGGATGATATTATCAGGGCTCAGATCCCGATGAACGATGTTGCGCGCATGGGCAGCTTCCAGCCCCTCGCACACCCGTTTACAGACTGTCAGGACGTCCGATGCAGGCATCGGACCTTCGCCAAGCTTCTGGTCAAGGCCCGGACCGTCGACATAGTCCATCACCAGATAGACATGCCCATCGGATGTTCGGTTGTTTTCCGAGTAACGCACCACCGCATCATGGCGGATGTCGCGTATCTCTTCCTCGCGCGTTAGCAGAACGAGATAGTCTTCGTTGCTCGAAAACTCGGCCTTCAGAACTTTCAGCGCAGCAAGCCGCCCCGAAATTTCGGAGCGTGCCCGGTATACATCAGATGTGCCGCCCCGCCCGAGGATCGCTTCGATCCGATACGTGTTGTTTACCAGATCACCCGGCTGAAACAGGTCGCCTGCGCGGGATTCAGTCATGCTGCCCTCGAATTGCTATGGTGAGCTGATTATAGATCAGCCGAGGGCTTGGAATTCAACACGGCGGTTCTCATCCGCGCGCGGATTATCCTTATTCAGTGGCTCTGCTTCACCAAGACCCAGTACTTCAAGCCGTTCATCAGCGATTCCGCAATCACCAACCAGGAAACGTTTCACTTCCTTGGCACGCAGCAGAGAAAGGTTTTGGTTGTATTCGGCGGAGCCTGCGCTGTCGGTATGGCCGATAATCTGGAACACATTGACATCAACAGATTTCATGGCGTCGCACAGCGAGGCAAGCTTGGGCTTTTGATCTTCGCGCAACGCCGCAGAGGCAAAATCGAAGCTAACTTGGATATTCACCTGATCCTCAGCCGCAACCGGTTGGTATTCGCTGGGTGCAGCAGCAACCGTTGTTTCGTCGGCTGTCTCACCTGTAGTTTCGGCGCTGGTTGATGGTACAATGACCAGACCACGGGTCTTTTGTTTGTTGAATGCATCGGTGATTTCATCGGCAGTCAACTCGGTTGTCTGCGACAAAGATGCTTGTGCTGAGCACACAATCGCAAAGGCTGCGGCCCCGATGAATTTCAAAGACGAGTATTCGGACATTTGTCTCAATCCTTCCATGTTCGAGGCGAGGTTACCTTTGGGATCAGTATGCGACAATGAAGAAAGTCACACTTGTGAACTACAATTATAAGGCAATGTCGTGACAACCTGTCTGCCCGCTTCTAAATTGAGGTCGAAAACAATCAGGAAACAGGAAAAGCCCCGGAAATGCGCATAGTTCCAGCGATAATACTGGGGGTCGCGATCATTCTCGCCCCGGTTCTTTGGTATGTCTTTCCACTGATCTTTCCCGTTGAGGACAATTTTGAAGGACCTGCTATCGATTCTGGGGCGCGCATCGAAATCGAAATGCTGAGCCAGCAATTGGAAGATATGCGAAATCAGATCGAGCAATTGTCGCTGGAGATATCTCGCTCTCAAACTGGCGTGCCGATTCTTCAGCAGGGTGCCGACGGTGCGGATGACTATGGTTATGACAGCAGCACACCGAATGAAATCATCGATGCGTATGCGCAGGTCGTCTTGATCGCGAACCGAAACAACGTGAATCAAGATCTGAAACTGGCGAGTTCTTCATTTTTGAAAGAGACTTTCGGCTTGCCGCGTGAAGATCTAACCGACAAATGCCAATCGATGACGAACCCTAGGCTGGAAGAAAAGCTGGTCCTGGAAGAAGTAGGGCCCGTCCGTGTCCGCATGTTGAAGCCAGCGGTTGATTCTTTACGCACCGTTTTCGAGAATATTCGTCGCACCGATCCGGACCTCTACGCGCGCATCAACACCGCTGGATCACTATGTGTGCGCCTTATTCGCGGGGCAACGGGCTCGGCCTCGGCGCATGCCTATGGGTTGGCTGTAGATCTGAATGTCGATGGTGTTTTGGATACATTGGGAGATGGCAAAACACAGCTTGGGCTCACGATACTCGCTGATTTCTTCCGCGAGGAAGGTTGGGTCTGGGGGGCTGCTTGGGGTCGGGAGGATTCGATGCATTTCGAAGTCAGCCGTAACAAGATTGAGGAATGGCTGGAGCAAGGGTTGCTGTGATTGTTGCGAATGGCATCTAAGCTTGTGTGGCAAATCCAACAGGCATTATCAATTTTTCATTGTTACTTGCTTTGTGGCATCCACTGATGCTTTGTTTGCGACCGTTCCGTTCTGTACATGCGGTCGGACAATGTGAAGAGGCTGTTTCGACCGATGGTTAATATTCGACGTTGTTGTTTGATTGCGGCGCTTGCGATTGTGGGCGCCTCTAGCCTCGCAAAGGTCGGTCAGGCACAGAGCGCATCCAATCTGGCGCCGTCGACTTTTCAACCTCAAAATCAACGTAGTACCGGACCTGTGACAGTGGCGCGCGATCCCGGGGCGCCAATCCCTGAAGGGGCGGATAAGCTATTTGTAACTGTTGGGCGGGTACAGATTGAAGGCGCTTTGCCTCAGATGGATGCTGCAAACGCGGCGTTTATTGAACGGCTGTCCGGTAAACGTGTCGCTGTGTCAGAAGTATTTGCAGCGACCAACCGGTTGGAAAGTGCCTATACAAATGCAGGTTTTGTTCTAAGCCGCGTGGTTCTGCCGCAACAGACGTTACGTGATGGTGGCACCCTGCGTATCGTGGTGATTGATGGGTTTATCGAGCGGATAGACACGCAAAAAGTACCTGCGCAGGCGCGGGAACGTGTCGAGGCTACGACCCGGCCCCTAATTGGGAAACGCGGTATCAAGCTGCAACAGATCGAACGCGCGCTCTTGCTGGCGGGCGACACATTTGGGATTCGTTTGGCTTCTACTTTGTCTCCGGGTGACGCTGATGGTGCCACGATTCTCACTTTGGATGGACAGTTCAAGCAATACACTGGCTCCTACGGATTTGATAATACCTTGTCAGACGAACTGGGGCCGGTGAACTTGAGTCTGGGGCTAGAGGTCAATGGCGCGCTGAGCTTAGGTGAAACCTTCTATTTCCGTGCTGGTGGCGCGCCCGCGCGGTACTTTTCGGATGATGCAAAATATCGCATCCTCGCCGCCGGTGCAGTTTTCCCGATTGGATATGACGGCCTGACCTTCAATGCCGAATACACATCGAGCAAAGCCCGTCCGGACGCTGACCTCATTCCCAACGAGAGCGAGTTTGAGCGGCTGTCTCTTCGGTTGTTTTATCCCTGGGTCCGTTCGCGACGTTACAATCTATCCTCGCAGCTCATTCTGGACAGGGTTAGCGATTCCCAGGATATATTGATCGGTTCGTTTAATCTGCCGGTTTATGACGACGATCTCAGCGTTCTGCGTGCAACTTTGGACGGCTCTTGGACCTATGATAACGGCTCGTTCCTGCAGGCGAGTGCGATCTTATCCCGTGGGCTTGACGCCTTTGGCGCCAGTGCTTCGGTCGGGCCAGATGATGCGCCTTTGTCCCGGCAGGGGGCGAGTGCAGAATTCACAAAGCTTGTGCTGTCGGGACAGTATAGTAGGCCGCTGGATGCAAACTGGTCGCTGAGTTTGAACGGCCGTGTACAGTCGAGCTTTGGCGACCCTTTGGTGACTTCTGAGCAGTTAAGTGTCGCCAGTTCCGGTGAACTGTCCGCGTTTGACGCTGGCGACTTGCGTGGTGACAATGGTTGGGTGGTGCGCGCCGAACTGGGACGCTCACAACAGATTTCAGTGGCGAATTTCCCGCTGATATTTAAACCCTACGTGTTTGGCGCATATAGTGAATTGGGGATCGAGCAACCTACCTTCTTTGAACAGAGCACCACTAAGGCGTATGCTTATGGTCTGGGCATAGATTTGTTTACGATTGAGGACTCGACCTATCGGTCAGGGTCAGTACGAGTTGAATATGGGAGAGGTGAACGCGATGACCTTGGCGAAGACGGAAACCGGTTCAGTATCATTGCAAGTCGCCGGTTCTGAATGCGCAACCGCTTTGGCATTGGGTGCGTTGCTGTCGGCCACCGCGTTTTTGTGGGGCACAACGGCGTTGGCGCAGTCACTGCCGAACGGCGGCACGATTGCAGCCGGCGATGTGACCATCTCACAACCCAGCAATACCGAAATGACCATTTCGCAGGGGTCCAATTCTGCAATCGTGAACTGGAACGGGTTCTCGATTGGTTCGGGTTCAACAGTAAACATCAATCAACCGGGTCAGAACAGCGCGATCCTGAACCGGGTGACCGGTGATACGACCAGTCAAATCCACGGTCAGTTAAATGCGAACGGCCAGGTATTTCTGGTTAACCCGAATGGTATTTTCATTGGTCCCGGAGGCCATGTGAGCACATCGGGTTTTGTTGCCTCAACGTTGGCCATTTCGGATGATGATTTTTTGAGCGGCCGGTACCGGTTCGAAGGCGATGGCAATTCAGCCTTGGTTGAGAATGCCGGAACCATCTCAATCGTGCCAGGTGGCTACGCAGCGTTGATCGGTGGACGCGTATCCAATTCGGGACTGATCAGGGTGCCACTTGGCAAGGTCGGGTTGGGTGCCGGAGAGAGCGTAACGCTTGATGTGTCCGGAGATGGTTTTCTGCAAGTTGCCGTTCCCTCGCAAAGTGATGACGAGGTTATGGAAGCGCTTGTCTCCAATACTGGCCGTATAGAAGCGGATGGCGGTATTGTGCATCTCAAGGTGGCCAGTGCGCGTGATGCAGCCCGCCGGGTGATTAACATGTCCGGCGTGATCGAGGCGCGTTCGGTCGGTGGCGTGTCCGGTGCAGTCGTGCTGGGTGGCGACGGCGGCGCGGTAGATATCAGCGGTCAGATTGATACATCGGCGCGTGCGACGCTTGTTGAGACCTCACTTCGCCCTGTTCTGCGACCTCAGGACGGTGGTTCCATTACAGTTACCGGCGAAGCAATTGCCCTTGCTGGGGCGATGTTGGATTCTAGTGGTGAGGGAGCTGGTGATGGAGGCTTGATCCGCGTTGGCGGCGATTATCAAGGTGGCGGTGATCTGCAACGCGCCAGCACCACCACTGTGGATGCGGATTCAGTACTTTTGGCCAATGGTGGTTCTGAAGGAAACGGTGGCAGGATTATCGTCTGGTCAGACGATTACACGTATTTTGCAGGCAGGAATTCTGCCCGTGGGGGCGATACAGCGGGCGATGGCGGGTTTGTCGAAGTTTCCGGCAAATTGACGCTGAGATACCGGGGGCTGACGGATACACGGGCACCAAACGGGAATTGGGGAACATTACTATTGGACCCCAGCAATATCGATATCGCGGATTCGTCCGTCGTTCCGGACCCTGCCAATATCACTGTCTCGACGACGGGTTTGCAAAACAACCTGGAACTGGGGGACGTCATTCTAACGACAACGGATACCGGGTCGCAAACCGACGTGAACGGGACGACCGATCTGGGGGGCTCTGACACGCAGGCCGGGAACATCAGGATCAGATCCGCTTTAAGTTGGAGCAGCGCCTCGGATCTGACGCTGATTGCCGATAACAACGTTGAGATCAATGCGCCTGTGACCGCTGCAGATGGTGGCCTCATCATCGATGCGGATGGAACCATTACAACGGGTGCCGGCGGGGCAATAGATGTAGGCGAGTTTACCCTGCTGGACGGAGAATGGCGACAGGTCGGGAGCACGATCCCATCTTTCGCTGCGAGTGATTTCACCATTGCAACTGGTGCGGGATTCCTGCGCGCCTTGGGTGGTACCGGCTCAACGGGTGATCCGTATCAGCTGACCGACGTTTTCGGCCTTCAGGGTATCGGCAGCACAGGTTTCACAGGGGACAGTTATGAGTTGGTGAACTCAATAGATGCCTCTGGCACATCAGGTTGGTCCGGAGGCTTTGAGCCAATTGGGGTGTTTTCTGGTTCCCTAGACGGCAATAGATTCACCATCAGCGACTTGTTTGTTGATCAGGGCGGTGGAAGCGATGCTGCTATGTTTGGTCTGATCGACGTGGGTGGTTCAGTGTCCAACCTCTCGATCACAGGAGCAGACGTCAACGGAGCAACGGCAGCCATTCTTGCGATCAACAACGAAGGAACAATCAGCGGCGTTTCGGTCGACGGTTCGGTGACTGCTCTGAACGACGGCGGTGGGTCCTTTGCGGCTGGCTTGGTCGCCGTCAATTTCGGCACAATTTCAGATAGTTTTTCCACCGCGACGGTAGAGGCGATCTTACCAGTTGATGCCTTTAGTAGTTTCTTAGGCGCGGCTGGACTTGTCGGAACGAATGTAGGAACGATCTCTCGTTCGAATAGTTCCGGAGATGTAATACTTACAAGTCAGACAGGTACAGGTACGGCAATAGGGGCTGGTCTGGTTTCAGAGAATGCCAACGTAATTTCGGATTCCTACTCAACGTCGAGCATTACGGCCAATGGCATTGATGATTCTGTGACCATCGGTGGATTGGTTGCCTCAAACGACACCGATCCGGACTTTGGAACCACAGGTGCGATTGAGCGCAGCTATGCGACGGGCGCGATTTCTTCTTCCGGAAGTGCTTCGACCGTGTTTGGCGGATTGGTTGCGGAAAACGTTGGTTCTGTCACAGGGTCTTTTTGGAACACCGAAACGACTGGTCAAGGAACTAGCGCCGGAGGAGGTACCGGCCTGACGACAGCGCAATTGCAGAATACACAGACATTTTATGATCTGGCCTCTTCAGCGGGTTGGGATTTTACCACAACCTGGGCACCCGGAACCGGTAGTACGAACCCGGCAAACTATACGACGTCGCCGGTCGTTTTCGCGATCCCGGATGACGTGGTTGTCGCAGAAGGTGCGACGTCGAGCGCGACGACTTCGGGCACAGTGGTTGGTGGTCCATCCGTTTTCCTGTTTGGTCCGGCCAGTGACTCACTGAGTACCTCATCGGTATTCCGGTCGCTTGAATTTGCAAGCACTTCACCGGGGACAACATCGTTCACGCTTGGCACCAGTTCCCTTACTAGCTCAAGCGGGCAGATTTTCAGCGTCGCGGCGCTTTCCGGAAGTGCGCTCATTGTTGACACGACCGATCCTGTCATCCCCGTACCCCCAACTCCGACAATTGAAATTACACCGACGGTTGATACGACGATCACCGGAGGTGGAGGAGGCACTTCAGTCACAACAGTAGCAGACGCTGAGGCCGCTCTTGGAACTGTTGAAAACGCATCGCAGGAGTTTGATGGCGATATCTCGTCCTGCGAAAGCAGCGGTGAAAATGTCAGTGAATATCTGGCGTGTTTGGCTGATGCGATGGATGACTATGCATCCGAATTAGACGGAATCGTGAAGGGCCTGCCGCCGGGTCTGGAATCGGTTGGCGACATTATCCGCGGAGCAAGCGCTGGCATCCGCCAGGTTGGCGAAGACGCCAACCGACGTCTGGCGTTGGCCACAACGGCCGAAGAACGCGCAGCGATCCGTAGCGATGCTGTTCAACAGGCGCGGCGTGAAATTCGTCAGGCACAGCGCGAAATCCGAAAAGCCATCACATTGATAAGAGCAACCGACCCGGAACTTGTTATGATCCAGAACCAGCAGGTAGAAACGATTGTGGCTGCGGTCGGACAAGCTGAGATTGGTCTGACGCGCGCTATCGGCCTTTGATCCGACGGAGAACCATGCCTGTGTCCTTGTCTCGATTGTTTACGGTCATAGTGTTTACGTTGACCAGTGCCTGTGCGGCGTTGGCCGACAAAAGGGTAGCGTTGGTAATTGGTAATTCCGATTACGTATCCGTGGGTTCACTGGACAATCCGATAAACGATGCCTCTGATCTGGCCATCGCGCTTGAAGGGTTGGGCTTCGATGTGTTTCTGGGCACAGACCTGACGCGGGATGAAATGCTGTCGCTGGCTGAGTCCTATGGGGCGACGGCTGCAGATTCTGACGTGTCACTGCTATTTTATGCAGGGCATGGGTTTCAGGTGGGCGGGAGAAACTATCTGGTCCCGGTTGATGCGCAAATATCAACGCCAGAAGACATTCCCGATCAGACGGTTCCGATGGAGGAGTTCGTCAGCCGCATGGAACGTTCAGACGGAATTCGTTTGGTTTTCTTAGACGCCTGTCGTGACAATCCGTTCGAAGGAACAGGCATTGATCTTGGTGGCGAAGGGTTGGCGCGTGTAGGCAGCGCCGCAGATTTCATGTTTGCCTATGCCACGCAACCGGACAACGTGGCTTTTGACGGTACCGGTCGGAACAGCTTCTTCACCGAGGCGCTGTTGAGCCATATCTACACGCCCGGTCAGGATGTTTCGGATCTCATGATCTCGGTTCGAAAAGATGTTTTGGCCTCGACAGGAGGGCGGCAGATTCCTTGGGATAACTCGTCGCTGACCCGCCAGTTCCGCTTTGACAATAGCCCGGTCACAGCTTCGGAAGAAACCTTGCTGTGGCAAGTGGCAGCGAATGCGCAGGACCCATCGCTGATGCAACTCTACATGGATCGCTACCCAGAGGGCGCGCATGCAGGCGAAGTCATGGCGTTTTTGGATCAGTCAGGCCAGGGTGAGACACAGACCCGCGCCGTGTCCGTAGAGGACGCGGATGAACAGTCAGAGCGGCTTTGGAAACTGGCGCAGCGCAGCCGAATGCGGCCATTGCTGGAATTCTATCTTGAGCAATACCCGAACGGAAACCATGCTGATCAGGCCCGCCGACTGATTGCATCGATCCCGCGTCCCGAAGACAGTACACCTGGTGGGATATGTGAACGTCTGGCAACGCATCCACGGGACCGCACAGCCAGTATTCCGGGCGTGCCCTTCAGCCGGCTGCAAGACAATGCGTTGACCGCGATTCAGGCGTGTAGCGCGGCTGCCGCCCAATCACCGGATCTGTCACATTATGTGGCATTGCTGGCGCGGGCGACGATTGCTGCAGGTGATGTGGACCGTGCTGTGACGCTGTACCAACAAGCTGCAGCCGAAGGTGATTTGCGGGCAATGGTTTCTCTGGCTCAACTGCACGAAAGCGGTACTGGCGTACCACAGGACGTGAACATGGCATTGGACCTGTACGAACGCGCCGCCGAGAGTGGCAGTTCTGATGCAATGATCAATTTAGCCGTGACCCTGTTCGAAGGCCAAATTGCTCCGAAGGATGAAGCGCGTGCCATCGCACTATTGCGGCGTGCTGCTGAAGGCGGATCGGCCAAGGCGACCTTCAATCTCGGTGTCTTGGCGCAAGATGGTATCGCTGGCGAGCCTGCTCAAGCGCTGGAGTATTTTCAGCGGGCAGCGCGGGATGGAGAATTTCAAGGCTATCTCGCGGCAGCAATCCTTTTGGATGAAGGACGGGGAGTTGCACGCGACCCGCTTGAAGCAGCACGCATGCTGCTGCGCGGCGCGGCGGAAGATAATGGCGCGATCCTCAATCAGTTGTCTCTTGCGTCTGACCAATGGTCTCGAGAAACCGTGATGGAAGTGCAGAAACTTCTGCAAAAGGCGGGGTATTATTCGAGCACAATTGACGGCGTGCCAGGGCCGAACTTTGTATCCGCGTTGCAACAGTGGCGCAGCGGCGGTTTCGACCCTGTTATTCTGGCCGAAAACTGATTGTGCTCAACGCCTGAGATCAGTTCAGCGGAATAAATTCGATCCGCCGGTTTCGGCGCTTACCGTCTGCAGAGTCGTTGGACATCACCGGGCGACTTTCGCCATATCCCACCGTCACAAGACGATCCGAAGCAATGCCTTGGTCCACCAGATAGTTGTTTACGGCCTGAGCCCGCCGCTGGCTGAGGGCCTGATTGGCTGTTTCAGACCCATCGCTGTCAGTATGGCCGCCGATCTCGATTTTCAGGTCGGGGCAACGGCTGACGATATCGTGCAAGTTGGTCAATAACGGGATTGAGGCGTCTGACAGACGGGCACTGCCAGAGTTGAAATAAATGTTTCCGGTGCGCGACAATATCTCCATTCGCCCTTCGCACGCTTCCCGGCCCATTTCGCCTTTGGTTTCCAGCGCTGCCGCCCCCGGTGCCTCAGCCACCAACTCCAGTTGAGGGGGCGTACCGGCTTTGGCCCGATCGAAGACGAAACCGAAGCTGATAAAGCCAAAGGGCAGAATATCCACGCCTGCCGCTTCTTCTAGTTTGGCGCGGCCTTCTTCAAGATTGAAATCAGGCAGAGCAATCGCGATTGGTGTGGTATTCGCCACCGCTACGCGATCGTTGTCCACCAGCGTAATCGCGACCTGAGCAACACTGTCCTTCTTAACTCCATGCAGCGAAAGCGTGTAGGGCAGTTCAATGATCTTGTGACGCTCTTGATGTAGATTGACCAGCTTGTCAGAGGGGAGCTTGGTGGTGATGACCGCTTCGGGATAATTGAAAGTTTCAAAGAACAAAAACCGCATGCGTACGTTGCGTAGATCGATTTTAGTATCCACACTGTCCATTTGAATCCGGATTTCGGCATCGCCTCCTGGGTCGATCACGCCCGTAAGCGAGGCAAATCCACTGTGTTCGGCAACCGAGTTCTTTTTTACGGACAGAAATTGAAGCTCTGACGCGTTGGCGTCCAACTCCCACCCATGTTCGAATGGATCAGTGCTTTGCGCAAATGCAGAACTTGCGAGCAGCAGGCTGGCTAAAGCAATAAAGTATCGCCACAAGGTTGAATGTCGCATATGTGAACCACTTCCTATACGTGATACTCATATCGGAATATGATACGAGTTGGCCACAAGAAAGCCAAAAATCTGGGATAGACGACTTCGCACCAGCATGATGCCCTCTTGTCACGGGCTGACTGCAATGGCGGGAAAAAAGGAACGGACGTGCTTCGCATCTTTAGAATTGTGATTGCGATGATTTCATTGCTCTGGTCCTCAGCCGCATTGGCTGAGCCGCGTATTGCGTTGGTGATCGGAAATTCTGCCTATGGTTCGGTTTCGCCGTTGGATAATCCGGTCAACGACGCCAAACTGATCACAGAAAAACTCAGCGTCCTAGGGTTTGAAGTCCGACATTTGTCCGACAGCAATCAAATTGAAATGAAACGCGCAATTGCACAGTTCGGGCGCGACCTGCGCAAGGGCGGTGAAAGCGCGGTTGGACTGTTTTACTATGCCGGGCATGGCGTGCAATCCTTTGGGTCCAACTACCTTTTGCCTGTCGATGTCTCGCTTAGCGACCCGGCAGATTTGGACCTGATGGCGGTTGAGGCACGCTCGGTGCTGCATCAAATGGCGTCAGCGAACAACAAGACCAATATCGTCATTCTTGATGCCTGTCGAAATAATCCATTCGAAGAATTGGCCGATATGGATGACAATGGCCTGGCCGAGATGAAAGCGCCAACCGGTACATTTCTGGCCTACGCCACCGACCCGGGTGGTGTCGCTCTTGACGGTGAGACAGGCAACAGCCCCTTCACGCTGAGCCTTGCGGGGCATATCGAAACCCCGGGAATGGCAATCGAACAATTGTTTAAGAAGGTTCGGGTTGATGTGTTGAGCGAGACCCGCGGATTACAAACCCCTTGGGATACATCTTCTTTAACTCAGGATTTCGCGTTTGCGATTGAGACCGAAACCAAGATTTTGCAACATGAGAACGAAGCAGATTCATGGCAATCTGCGGTCAATTCTCGCGATCCGGTACAAATCATGTTGTTCATGAGAGCATATCCCGAAAGCATACATGCGGAGAAGGCAAGCGAACTACTGCAAACTGCTATGACCGAGTCTTTCGGGACTTCACCACAATTTGGCGTTTCGCAAGTCGAAACGGATCAATCGGGGCCTGAGCCAACGGAAACTGATCGTCTCATGTATGAGTTGGCTCTGGCAGACGACTCCATCCATTCCTATGAGGTGTATCTTCATAGCTTTCCAGACGGCGCGTTTTCGAATGAGGCCGTGGATCGCCTTGCGGCCCTGCGCCACGGCGAAGAGACGATGACGCGCAAAGCGGAGCCGAGTGTCGCTTCATCTGAAACCGGGCAGTCGAAAGAAACTTCTGCTGATGCGGTCTTGACGCTGTCCTCCCGGCTGACTTTTGGCAATTCCTATGTGCGCGGACATACCATCAGCGAATTGGTTGCTGGATCGCCACAGTTTCCTCCGATGGAAGGTTTGCCAGACGAATTGTGGAAAGGACAGTCATGTTCCAATTGCCATCAATGGACGCCAGAAACTCTTTGCGAACAGGCTGAATCTTATGTGAAACGACCTGCGGCCGGAAATATCACCAAACAACACCCCTATGGCGGTGGCTTGAAAGTTAACCTGCGCCGCTGGGCTATGGATGGATGTCAGAGTTAAGCCGGGTGGCTTGCCGCTTTGTTCAATCTTTGAGGGTTTGTCGCTCATGTCGGCGCAGATTTGATCATGAGGGGTGATAGGGATGAAATCCTCTTTCAACTGTCAACGAAATTAACTCTACGAATTTTAATCAAGGGTTAAAGACTATCGTACCTTTGAAATCACACATCCATCCCAGAAATTTCATCAGAAAATACGCCCAAAATGGAATTGTCGGGTATATACAATAACACGTATTGCCCGATTGTGCCTTAACCTGACCTGAGGACTGAACGTGAACTCCACTTTCACCATCCTGATCATCGCAGATATTTCAGGCAGCACCCCGCTTTATAAAGCTGTGGGAGACGGCGAAGCACAACGATTGATACAGCTGGAACTGGATCGGCTGCGTCGCGTGCTGGCAAAGCATGGCGGTGTTCAGGTTGGTCAGAAAGGTGATGATGTTCTCAGTTATTTTTCTGATGCCGATGCCGCGCTGGCTGCTGCGATGGAATTGATCGGGGGGTCGTCAGAAACTTCGCTTTCGGTGCATGTAGGGATGCATTGCGGACCGATCGTGATCGCCGAGAAAGGCGTATATGGAGAGGCTGTGAACTTGACTGCCCGTCTTGCAACCGCTGCCAATCCTGGCGAGGCTTGCGTGAGCGAAGATGCCGCTGCCTTGTTGCCAGAGGACTTGCGGCGATTGTTGAAGCCGCTCGGGCGGCTGAGCTTGAAGGGCCTCAGCGAACAGACAATGGCCTATTCTCTGGTCAGCCCGGACTCTGACCCGTTCACCCAGACCAGATTGCCGTCGTCCTATGGCCGGACCGAAGATCACTGGAAAACGACCGAGCGCATTACCTTGCTCCTGAGTCTCGAAGACCAATCGTGGCAGTGCTATGAGAATGGCGAGTTGAGAATTGGCCGATCTCCCGACTGCGATGTTGTGCTGCCACAGCCTTGGGTTTCCCGACTACATGCCGTCATCAAAATCAAAGACGGCAAGCTTATTTTGTCGGATCACAGCACGTCGGGTACCTATGTCAAAACTGAAGCCGGACGAGAAATCCAGTTGAAACGTGAAACGGTCATGCTGGCTGATAGCGGGCTGATCTCTCCCACTCTGCCTATTCAACATTCAAAGGTCTGTTTGCAGTTCGATGTTCTTGGGCGCCTTCTCGCTCCAAAGAACGTTGCCTGAAACGTCGGCTATGGTACGAAGCTTCGCTACATAAGAGAAGGCGCAGCATAAGCAGTTGTCTGGCCTGCATGGCGGCCCGGCAGAGGGATCGCGGCAGAACTCTCTAGCACCCTGCCGTCCTACATTCGGCAAACCTACCGAATTTATTGGGCCGCGGTCGTTACGAAGAAGTAGACCCATTCGCCTTTGAAGTCCGGGTGCGCGGCGCGCGCGTTGGTCACGCTCTGAGCAAGGAAGTCCAGATACGGGCCTGCGGGTTCTACAAGCGGGCGGTCGCCTGCATGTAGGGGCACTGATGAGGCAAACGCCGCTACGATCTCTTGCCCATAAGGTGGGCCAATGGTGATGAATAGGCCGGGATCACCCTGTTGTTCCGCGCCGATTTTCAGCGGCGCTTTGGCCGGAGTTTTCGTCAGCGAAACAGAACTGTTCGGGCTGAGATGTATCACCTGTCCCGCGGCATCGAAGAAATCGACATAGATATAGGCGTCATAGTCGGCTCCGGTGAGGTCCAGCACCAGCTGCTGACCTTGGGTGTATCTGAATTCGCGCGCATGGACGTCTTCGCCCACGAGCAGAGGGTTGGTGATCTGATCCGTCGACTGCGGTAGGCCGACGGATGAAATCCCGCTCAGCGCGCCACATTGCGGGCGCGGCAGGATCAGCAAATTGTCAGCCACCTGAATGTTTTCGCCCGTCCGCGCCTGTAAGGCGGAGAGGACGGGGTCGCGCAGCCCTTCTTCGGGGATATGGCCGATCAGTTCCAGCGTGTTGGTCTCGGGCTGGAACTGAACTTGCAACCTGGCGCAGGGGACCTGCGATAGCAGCCCGTCGATCCCGTCACGCAGGTCTTGTGCGCTTTGGCCGACATCTTCAGGCCGGGTGAAGCTTTGAAACGCCGCTAAACTGACCGGATCGACCGGGCCATCCCCTGTGGCCGAGAAGACATCGGTCGCCTTTGCCGTTTCCGTTTCGGGGATTGTCTGGCTCAACGCCACGGACTGCGCCTGAACAGCCGTCGCTTTTTCCAGGTTGGGGCGTGACTGTCTTAGGGCAATCGGTTGTGCCTGAATGACGGTCGCGCTTTCTGCCTGGGGCAGTGCAATGGCCACCGCTTGTGTAGGCGCAATCCCGGCAGTCTCAATCGGCAGTGGTGCATCCTGGACTGCGGTCAGTGCCTCAGCGCGCGCGGCCTGATCCTCGGCGCGAAGCTCGGTGGACGGGGCCTTGATGGCTTTGGCTGAGGATTGCGGGATCGCTCCTTGTTGCAGTTGTGCGCCTGACGCGTCTTCGCTTTGGGCAGCGGTCGCTTCGGGTTGCGCCTGAACGGCGGTGCTTTGGGTAACCTGATGCGCAGACAATTGCATTCGGGTTTCCGGTACCGGCTGTTCGATGACAGGATCAGGATCGACCGAGCGCAGCAGAACCACGCCCGCCACAGCATGCAGGGCAACCGAACATAGCAGGGCCGTGCCCCATATCAGCGGCGCGCGCATCACCGGATCGGCCCCGGCGGAGTGACGACTAAAACCACATCACGCGCGCCCGAGGCTTCGAATTCGGCGATCAGCGGCAATACCTCGCGCAGCGCAGCGTCCTGATGGGCGTTGATGCGGATCAGCAGGTCGGGGTTCCCGTCCAAGGCTGTCTGCACCTGTTGCAGCGCACCTGGGCCGGTTACTTCGGCTCCATCCAGCGCGAGTGTTCCGTCGATGCTGACCGATAGAGTCAGACCGCCTGCGGGCATATCGGCGCCGGTCTGCGCCACGGGGGGAGAGACGTCGAACGGTGCTGTAGCATCCATCCGCCCGATCAGCATGAAGAAAACCAGTAAAAAGAAAACAACGTCGATCAGGGCGATGATCGTCTCGGGGTGGTGGCGCGGTGTGGGGCGTGTGATCTTCATGGCCGTGCCTCAAGCCTGACGACGCGCAGATTGGACACGCCCGACTGTGTGACCACATCCATCACCGAGACCAGCGATTGCAGCCGGGCGCTGCCGGTGGGCAAGATAATGACCTGCGTTGCCGCGTTCTGCGTCAGGCGTTCACGCAGCAACAGGGTCAGTGCTGCAGGTTCCAATGGTCTGCCTTGAAAATGCGGAGTGCCATCCGCGCCTATGCGAATCAATAGAACGCTTGATGAGTCCTGACGAGTTTCCACCAAGGTTGGGGCAGGGCGGTCGGATTGCGCCAGCGCCGGGATCATATCGAGGTTCAGATAAGTCGAAGTCACCATGAAGAAGACCAGCAAGATCAACATTACGTCGATCATCGGCACCAGTGAAATCAATGATCGGCTCGGTGTACGTCGGTTTAGGTTGATCTCGCGCGACATTAATGGCCCCTCAATGCGCACCGCGTTCTTCGATTATCATCAGTTGACCCACTGCGTTTTCGATGGATTGCGCGCCGGCTTCCGCCCGGCCTGAAAGCAATGAGGCGCCGATGGCGGCAGGAATAGCCACGAGCAGCCCGGCGGCGGTTGTCAGCAAAGCCTGCCAGATTCCACCCGCCAGCACCGACGCATTGGCTGCGCCCTGCGCAAGTTCCAGTTCCTGAAATGATTGGATCATGCCGGTCACCGTGCCCAGAAGACCCAACAGTGGTGAGATCATTGCGATCAGTTCCAGAACACGTATCCAAGTGTTCATCGCCGTGAACTCAAGATTGCCGCGCCGTGTCAGCTCAGCCGTTAAGGCAGGGCCTTTGAAGCCGTCGATCAGCGCCTGCATTGCGTAGGCACAGACCCGGTCCGCCGGGGACTTGCCGGACGCCACAGCGGTCTGAGCTGCCTGCCTGTCTCCCTTGGACCATTGCACAAGGGCCGCATCGCGCGCAACTGCGCCGGATCGCACCGAGGCGAGCTGGATGACCTTGAACGCGATCACAGTGAGTGACAGCAAAGACAGCGCGCCAAGCACGATCAGGATTGGGCCGCCGGTGCCCAGGTTTGAAAACCCCAACATCGCTTATTGCGCCAGACTTGCTGAGGTTTTGCTATCCAGCGCAAGCAGCGGGAAGCAATCAATGGGTTCGGCATTTTGTGGCGTGCACGCGGGAAGGTCGTGCAGCAGAATTTCCGAGATATTGGCGCAGTCGATCTCGGGGATTTCGAACAGTTTCAGAACTGTGCGCTGGACAGGCAATGGGGCCGCATCGATGGACAGAAGCCGGTCGATCACGCCATTGCCGTCCAGTATGGCCAGCGACATCTCGAAGGCTTCGAAGCTGTTGCCCGTCTGGTTGCGAAACAAGAAGAAGGCACGACAGCCGCCGGTGTCGCCGGCTTCGAACTTATTTAGCTCGATCGACAGTTTGCCCTCATCCGCATGGGCCGCCATGGGCGATAGCGCCAGCAGGAGTGCAGCGAAAATCCCTAATCTCATTTTTGGTTCCCTGTTTCTTGAGCCATGGTTCTTTTTGATAGACAGTAGTTCCGGCCCATTCGTGAAATCTGGGCCATGTCTGATCATTGCAGCAACAGTGCCATTGCAGGAAGAAAAAAGTCTGAAATATGATCCGACCGGTCGAGCGAGCTTTTTGAAAACGTGCATACTTTGGTAATGTAATTTTTGCTGAGCTTCATGGGTTTCATATTTCAAACCGCAAGCTAAGTCCTTCCTAGCTGACGCAGTCTTAATACTGTTTCAATGGTCAATAAAATGTGGGACTAGATGTACTGTTTCCAGAAACCAAGGAAACAGTGCTTGTAGTCAACAGATTCTTGAAACGGACAATTTTTGAGTTGCTTCACAGCTTTCTAAGCAGAGGCTGCCTTGGTTTGGCCAATGCGACTGGCTTCATCATGGTGTACCAGCGAGATCGGTTGAAGTTTCCACAATACAGCCAAAGCAAGGACAGCTTTCGCTGCATGATGGTCCATGTGTACGGCTTATGCCCGAAGATCGGAAACATGTCTGTAGCTATGCTTTTGTGCATTGTTGGACTGGGGATGGTAAGGGCTTCTGGACGCTGAACATCATTGATGAGCACAGCCGGGAATGCCGTGCGATCAAGGTGAACTTAACAGACGTGATCGATGATAGGACAAACCTGTTCATCCTGCGTGGTGCTTCTACTTTCATCTGATAGGACAATCGCCCGGAGTTCGTTGCACAGGCTGTGCGGTACTGGATCGCGATGCTCGGCGCAAAGACCGCCTAAATCGAACCAGAGTCACCTTGGGAAAATGGATACTGCGAAAGCTACAACTGCGGATGAGCGATGAACTGCCCATTGTCGAAACATTCTGTAGCCTGATTGAGGCTAAATCCTCGTCGAACAGTAGAGGATACCACAATACTAAGAGATCCCACAGTACATTGGGCAATTGCCCACCGACCACTGGGAACCGACATCCCTAAGGATCAAGGGTCGACAATGCGCTCACAAACAATCTGGAGCAGTCAGAAGAGGCTGTTCAATGGCTTGTCGGCTGATTGAGCTTCCTGTCATTGGCAGTCGAAAGCAGCATTTGAACACTGCCTGCCGATCTCAGCTGCGATCTTGCTCAAAGGCACTATTGCATTTAGCGTACCTTTGATCGCCTCTCGCTCGCAAATCCAACTCTGTGCTTGCCATGTCGGTTCTCACTGCTTTTTAGCAATAAAAGAGATGCGTCGCGACCCAGTTTGAACGTGCACCCTTAAAGGAGAGCAATACGTGTATGCAAATTTATGTTAAATAACCACTGATCCAATCCTCAGCCCAAGCCTCGGTTTTCCTTTCGACCGTTTAATGTAGTGTCATTTCTTTTGAGGTTTCGTGCCAGTTCGCTCAGGTCCTTGTAAAGGCTTCAGGCTGCGAGATGCCACTTGGTTACATCTTCGCCCTGCGTCATGACAACAAACTCGTCGTCCCGTGACGCCGGGCCCGTCAGCGCGCCGCAGGGCCCGTTAGTTGACACGTTCTCACAGGTTCCGCGCAATAGATTTGCGTTCAGCTGCCGAGCAATCTTGTCTGGGGCCCCGGACGCCGCCCAGGCTTCGCGGGAGATTGCCTGCAGCACCACTGTGACGTTGTTCGAGATCACCGCCGCCGCGTTATTGAGACTCTTTCTGCCGGAATTGATGAGGAAGTATCTCGCACCCATTTTCTCGATCAACGGCTGGATAAATTTCACCGCATCTTCATCGCCTTCAAGGCCACATAGTGCCCCTTTGCACCGCTTTTGTGCGGACACAGGGTCAGCGAAGGACAGAACCGGATGGATGCTTGCTAGTTGCCAGTCCAGTTCTCGAAGCGGCGCCATCTGTTCCGCCGGGAAGAACCCACAGCAGTGAACGACAATCGGTACCTGTCAGGGGGTCTACGACCGCTGAACGCTTCAGCGAGCCTTGAGGCTAAAAGAAAAATCTGAGTAACCGGAACCGCCAGAATTCACAGGTCGGCAGATCGCAGTTCCGCATAGTGGCCTAAAGCCCGCCTCGTCCCAGCTGCTTGGGTAATGTTTCGGGCTGACTGACCCTTGGCACACAACACATCTTGAACCGAACATTCTGGGATGGCACTCAATAGGCTGATCCGTGTTTTGCTGACCCGCCTAGGGTCGATGACATTTACCATGATTTGAGACAGCCCTTTGCCCCCATGTCGTCCTGTAGATGCATCCCTAACGCCACACCAAATTCCGATATAGAAACATCTGCGCTGCGTTCACGACCGTCTTACCGTAGGCTTATACCATAGGCCGACGTTGGTCCTCTCTAACTAAGATCCAGCGTTCGAGACCTCGAAGTGGGTGTTTACCATGCGTAACAAGCGCTCAAAGTCACCCGAGACAGCTTCCACCAGGAAATTCTGAATTCTGGATTGCTCGGCTCCGGCTGTTGTAGCTGCGGCCTGGCAGCGTGCCAGCACTTCAAAGGCATTGGCGTTTGTTCTAGGCAGGTCGATGGTGGCAAGTTTTTTCATGTCAAATCCTCATGTAGAATACCGAGCAACAATCGCAGGCCAAAATTAATCTCAGGTATCAGATGTGGGGATTTTGGCGTCGTCTAACGAACTCTTCAGATTTAATTCGAGTCGCGATTACAGGCTCAACAGCAAATGATCCCGATCCAGAACGGCCGCACATTCAATAAGCAGCAAACAACTGTATTGAACCCGCAGGAGACCAAGAGATTTTTCGCTGCGCTCGCTCACTACTAATAGATAGACGGGGCCGCAGCATCAGCGTCAGGGTGACAATGTCCACCAGCAAGAACGACCCAAAGCGGATCTCGAACATCCATATCGGATGCCGGAAACGCAGCCCGCATTGCTGTGATTGCCCATGACTATTCAATCCGGTGCCAGATAGCGGGACCCATCAGTCGCGGACCCAAACCGCAGGTTTACTGACTACAAATACCTAGGGACCAGTTCTATGCCTGCTAGGATAGATGCGGCTGACGCGAAAGATTTGAACACCAGCATGGGTCTGATTCTTCGTTTGATGAAGCGGTGA
>NZ_JBQFRO010000014.1:0-156577 GCF_056537425.1 Ruegeria sp. CE9
CCAACACCGCCTCAGCAGCGCCGGTGAAGGGCGTTCTAAGTATAACCAATCATATCCGCAAGCAGAAAATTCAAGAAAACAAAGAAAAAATTGGAGAACTTCATTAAATTGTTATTTAACAAATATTTACGCCAATAACCACTGGCGAAATCCCCGCATTCGTATCGCATCCTCAACAATGATCTGATGCTCAAGGCACCTATACACATGTTTACCTACAGACTCGGTTGCGGTTCAGGCGGAATCGACCCGCCGCGTACGATACAGAAGGGCTGAAACCGGCAGGCGTACCACCAAAAGCCCAAGGATGATCGCAAGGTAGACCAAGGGCTCGATCTGAAAACCCTTCGCCAACATCACATAATGCAAAGCCCCAAGAATTGCTGCCAGATAAACCAAGCGATGTAATTTGCGCCATCGAGAGCCAAGGCGGCGAACCGACCAGTTGTTGGACGTGATCGCAAGAGGCAGCATCAGAACAAACGCAGCCATGCCAACTGTGATGTAGGGCCGCTTGACGATGTCCGCCCAAATCTGACTGGGGATCTGAACATCCAGAACGAGCCAAACCAATAAATGGGCAGCCACATACAAGAATGTCAGAACACCTATGGCACGGCGGAATTTCATCAGATTTATTCCAGCGAACCGGCGCAAAGGTGAAATCGCGAGACCGAGAATCAAGAGCTGTAATGCGAGCTCACCAAATTCATGCTCCAGCGCCTCAATAGGTTCGACCCCAAGCCCACCAGTGATGCCCTGATAGAACAACCACGGCGCAGGCAAGGCCCCCAGAAGGTAGACGGCCCAGACGGGAACCCGTCGCAAGAGATCGTTGAGGCGCTGATTCATCTCAGTAGTTCTTTGCCAGGTCCATACCTTCGTAAAGGCTGGCAACCTCGTCCTCATAGCCGTTGAACATCAGCGTCGGAATTCGCTTTGCAAACAAACCTCCGCCGATTTGGCGTTCCGAGGCCTGGGACCAGCGCGGGTGATCCACATTGGGGTTCACATTGCTGTAGAAACCATATTCCCGCGGACCTGCCATGTTCCAGCTGGTTGGGGGCTGCGTGTCCGTCAGAGTGATACGCACAATCGACTTGATCGATTTGAATCCATATTTCCACGGAACAACCAGCCTCAATGGGGCACCATTCTGATTAGGGATCGTTCTTCCATAGATACCAGTCGCCATAATTGTCAAAGGATGCATAGCCTCATCCAGCCGCAAGCCTTCGCGGTAGGGCCATTCGAGCACCGGATATGCGACACCCGGCATCTCATCCGGGCGATATGCGGTCTCGAAAGCGACGTATTTCGCGCCTTCCTGAACCCCGGCCATATTGAGCAAATCCGCCAGTTCGAACCCGTTCCATGGGATGACCATCGACCATGCCTCGACACAACGGAAACGATAGATTCGCTCCTCAACGGTCATTTCGGACATGATATCTTTGAAGTCATACTCTCCGGGACGATCCACCAGCCCATCGATGGTAACGCTCCAGGGCTCGGTCACCAGCGTGCGAGCATATTTGGCGGGATCGTCCTTACGAGTCCCGAACTCGTAATAGTTGTTGTACGAGGTGATCTCTTCCCATGTGTTCGGCTCTAACGTCTCGGCCGTCGCAGGCCGCGCAAGGCCTGCCAGCCCAACACCCGCCAAACCGGCCATGACCTGCCGCCGGTTCAGGAACGCCGCCCTTGGGGTGACGTCTGCATGCGTCAGTTTGTTGGTCCAGCGATGCGCCATTTGGTTCTCCGTCGTTCATTGTCCTCGAAAGTGAGGTAAGGCCTGATAACACAGAGCCAAGGAAACAGGCGTAACGATTGAGCGAACGGATTGTAACGTAAACCGGTCATGCTTTGGCGCGGAGATAGCTGTCACACGATATTCAAGCCGACAACACGGTTTATTTCGCAGCCCAGATTGACCGCCTGATAGGTCGGAAAAGGCAGCCGCGCCGAAGTTTCGATATCGCGCCGCACCCAGTCCTGCGCCTCTAATTGCTTGAGCGAGGATGACAAAGCACGATCAGTAATCACCCGCAGATCCGACCTTAGCCCTGAAAAGCGCCGGGGTTGGCGAGTCAACGCCAGAATAGGAATCGTCCAACTGCGGCGCAGTAGCTTCAATTCAGTATCATCCGGCACCAAGGCCACGATTTCTGCCGCTACCGCCGCCGCCTGAATCCCGACTTTGGTGAAACGGAATTCAGGGCGCAAAGGGTGGCCGTGGCCCGGGTTCCGTTCAAGTAAGCCAAGGCTGACCAGATGTTCAAGACTTGCCGCAAATGCTGTCCGGCTTGCGCCGATAGCGGCGAGCAATGGGGCCTGCCTGCCCGGAACCCCTTGGTGTAGCTGCGCGAGAATGTTCAGCGACCAGGCCCGAGAGGTGAGCTTGACAAGTAGCTTTATGTCCATAAAATATAGTTACTTTATTTTAGGACAAAAGGAAAGTTCCATGTCTCTCGTTTCCTTAGAAAACACCATCACACTCGCAATCTCGGTCAAAGACCGCCATGCAAGCGCGAAGTGGTATAATGAGAAGCTCGGGTTCGAATTGCTCCATCATTTTGATGAAGCTGGGTGGAGCGAGATGTTGACAAAAACCGACGGCGTGACCCTTGGCCTTGGTGAGCAGGCCGAGCCTGCACCGGGCAATACCGTCCCTGTATTTGGTGTTTCAGATATCGTCATCGCACGCGGCGCCTTGGAAGGGGCTGGCGTCCGATTTGACGGAGACACCGAGACACTTGAAGGGATGGTCAGCACAGCGACGTTTTATGATCTTGATGGCAACGCCATGATGTTGGCTCAAGACTTGTCAGGGCAGGCTTGATCTACGGCATTTCAGCGTCGTGCTGTCATACAAAGAAACCCGCCAGTTTTGGCGGGTCTCTTCATTTTTAGCGCTTTAGTGAACCACTGCATCGTCCGGACGCGGACGCTCAGAGGTTCCCAATCGGTCACCGATGATTAAACCCTCAGTTCCGGCTGTCACTGGAACGGTTTCGCCATCCTTGATCTCACCAGCCAACAAGGCCTCGGCAAGCGGGTTCTGCAACGCGCGCTGGATCACGCGTTTCAGCGGACGGGCACCGAAGACCGGGTCATAGCCTTCGTTGGCCAACCATTCCTTGGCACCATCGTCCAAGGCCAGCTCGATCTTGCGGGTGGCCAGTCGTTTTTGCAGACGTGCCATTTGGATATCTACAATGCCATCCATATCGGCCCGCTTGAGGCGGTCAAAGATGATGGTCTCATCCAGACGGTTGAGGAATTCAGGCCGGAAATGCGCCCGGACCGCGTCCATCACATCCCGCCGCGCTTGCGCGCTGTCGGCACCTTCGGGCAACTGGCTCAGCGCCTGAGACCCAAGGTTCGACGTCAGGATGATCAGCGTCTGCTTGAAGTCTACGGTGCGTCCCTGACCATCGGTCAGCACACCATCGTCTAGCAACTGCAACAGCACGTTGAACACATCCGGGTGTGCCTTTTCAACCTCATCGAACAACACGACCTGATAGGGCCTGCGCCGCACGGCTTCGGTCAGCACACCGCCTTCGTCGTAACCGACATAGCCCGGAGGAGCGCCGATCAGACGAGCAACCGCGTGTTTCTCCATGAACTCGGACATGTCGATGCGCACCATCGCGTTGTCGTCGTCGAACAGGAAATTCGCAACGGCTTTGGTCAGTTCAGTTTTACCCACACCAGTCGGCCCGAGGAACAGGAACGAGCCCAGCGGGCGGCCTTCGTCATTCAGGCCCGCACGCGCCCGGCGCACGGCGTTGGCGACAGCAGTCACCGCCGAATCCTGACCAATCACGCGGGAATGCAGCTCATCTTCCATGCGCAGCAGCTTCTCGCGCTCACCTTCCAGCATTTTTGAGGTCGGGATACCCGTCCAGCGTTCAACAACGCTGGCGATCTGTTCCGGGCGCACCGTTTCCTCGGCCATCATGGCGTTGCTTTCGGCGTTTTCAGCCTCGGTCAGCTTTTTCTCAAGCTCGGGGATGACGCCATAGGACAGCTCCCCGGCTTTCGCCAGATTGCCTTCACGCTTGGCGATCTCCAGATCAGCGCGAGCTTTGTCGAGCTGTTCTTTAAGATCACGCGCACCCGCGAGTTTGTCGCGTTCGGCCTGCCACTGGGCGGTCATCTCGGCGGATTGTTCTTGCAGGTCCGCCAGATCCTTTTGCAAAGTCTCCAGTCGGTCCTTCGAGGCCGCGTCGTCCTCAAGCTTCAGCGCCTCTTCCTCGATCTGCATCTGCAGGATCTGGCGATCAAGCTGATCGAGTTCCTCTGGCTTGGAATCCACCTCCATCCGCAAACGCGACGCCGCTTCATCGACAAGGTCGATGGCTTTGTCAGGCAGGAAGCGGTCGGTGATGTAGCGATGCGACAGCGTCGCCGCCGACACGAGCGCCGAGTCCGAGATGCGCACACCGTGGTGCAGCTCGTACTTTTCCTTGATACCGCGAAGGATGCTGATCGTGTCCTCAACCGTCGGCTCAGTGACCATCACCGGCTGGAACCGTCGCGCAAGGGCCGCGTCTTTCTCGACGTATTTGCGGTATTCATCCAGCGTTGTCGCGCCGATACAATGCAACTCACCCCGGGCAAGCGCAGGCTTGATCAGGTTGGCGGCATCCATCGCGCCGTCGGACTTACCGGCGCCAACCAGAGTGTGCATTTCATCGATGAACAGGATGATCTCGCCGGCGGCCTCGGTCACCTCGGTCAATACGGCCTTAAGGCGTTCTTCGAACTCACCGCGGTATTTCGCACCGGCGATCAGCGCGCCCATGTCGAGGGCCAACAGCTTTTTATCCTTCAGCGATTCCGGTACGTCGCCGTTGATGATGCGTAGGGCCATGCCCTCGGCAATCGCGGTTTTACCCACACCAGGCTCCCCGATCAGAACCGGGTTGTTCTTGGTACGGCGCGAGAGAACCTGCATCGAACGGCGAATTTCCTCATCCCGCCCGATGATTGGGTCGATCTTACCTTCGGCGGCGGCCTCGGTCAGATCGCGCGCGTATTTCTTGAGCGCATCATAGCCCTCTTCCGCCGATGCGGTGTCAGCGGTGCGACCCTTGCGGATATCGTTGATCGCTTCGTTCAGCTTCTGCGCAGATACGGCACCAGCTTCCAATGCTTCTTTGGCTTTGGATTTCACCATACACAGCGCCATCAACACACGCTCGACCGGCACAAAACTGTCGCCCGCCTTGGTGGCGATCTTTGCGGCCTCGTCCAGCACCTTGGCCGTCTGGCCATCCATATAAATCTGGCTCGCGTCACCGCTGACCTTTGGGATCTTGCCCATCGCGGCGTCCAGAGCCTCAACCACGCGGCTTGGCGCACCGCCCGCGCGTGTGATCAGGTTGCTCGCCAGCCCCTGATCGTCGTCCATCAATGCTTTCAGAATATGTGTGGGTTCCAGCCTCTGGTGCCCCTCACGCAGCGCAATGGTCTGCGCCGCTTGCACAAAGCCTCGTGCCCGCTCGGTGAACTTGTTCAAGTCCATAGCATTCTCCTTTTCTTAAGCGCCCGGTTTGGATGCGCCCGCTTGGCGGCACGTATCGGTCTGGGCCTCACATTCAATCTGGGAAATATCTTTGCCCATTCAAGGGCTGCACGGAGAATTCCGCCGTTAGCCACGCGGGATCGAATAGACCGAATATCCACCCGTTTCCGCCATCTTTTGGGCATTATACATCTCAAGCAGCGATTGCTCGGCGCTACTACCTGTGGGGCAAGAGACTAGATCGGCGGTATGGTCCAAAAACTCAACGGTAAAGGCGCTTTCACCGGTGAGCTGACACCAATCATCCTCGGACCGGTAGCCTCGGACAAGTGGCAGGTTGTCATTGGTCGGGGCAGGGGCAGCGCCGGTTTCGGGCGGGGTGCTTGGTGGGGTTTCCTCGCAGGCGGCCAGCATCAGTGCTGCGCCAATCACAAACATCTTTTTCATAACTCTATCCCTCGGTTTGAATGACCGCACCATAGCACAACCGGGGAAATTCTGCGTGACATGCCTCACCCAGATGGACAGAGCGTGCCGAACCCGTTACGACGCAGACGTTTGCCAAAAAGGAGCGCCCCCAATGTCCGATGACCGTTTGATTGTAGCCCTCGATGTCCCGAACGCCCTGCAGGGGCTGGCCATGGCCGAGCGGCTGGGCGATGCTGTCTCGTTTTACAAGATCGGGCTGGGCATGCTGACGGGTGGTGGGCTCGCGCTGGCCAATGAGCTGAAGCAGGATCACGGCAAGCGCATATTCTTGGACATGAAGCTGTTCGACATTGGCAACACAGTGGAAAACGCCGTGCGCGGGCTGGCGCAATTCGATCTGGATTTTCTGACCGTTCATGGCGACCCGCATGTGGTGCGTGCGGCCAAAGAAGGGTCGGCGGGCAAAGACCTGAAAATTCTGGCGGTGACGATCCTGACCTCGCTGAACCGGGACGATCTGGATGCCAGCCTGCTGAAATCGGGCGACGTGCAAGAGCTGGTGGTAGAACGGGCCGCCAAGGCCTTCGAGGCCGGAGCGGATGGGGTCATCGCCAGCCCGCAAGAGGCTGCCTTGATCCGCGCTCTGCCCCAGTCCGAGGGCCGGTTGATCGTCACTCCAGGCGTGCGCCCTGCAGGTGCTGCTTTGGGCGATCAGAAACGGGTCGCCACCCCGGCCAGCGCAATTGGGGATGGCGCGGATCATATCGTTGTGGGCCGTCCAATCTATAAGGCGGATGATCCCAAAGCAGCGGCTCAGGCCGTTTTGAATGAGTTAAATTCTTTGACACGTCACTAGCCAGCCTCCGGGAATCAGGTGGAAATTGTAGCAAGAACAACGCGCAAGCAGTTGACGTTAGGTCAATTTCCCGACTGACCGCGCCAAAATGCCCCTGTGCCCCAAAACACACATTCAAAATGTGAGTATTGTCACACCCGGCTTACACCTATCGAAACAGGCTGAATTGCGCGATTCTGTTGGTGAGACACTCCCCAACGGATCGCGTCTTCCTGAGATCCGTTACTTCCCCCCGCAAGCGCGGGGGGTTTTCTTCTTAAACAGCGCTGAACGAATTTGCCTCGGACAGATAGTCTTGCAGGCGGGTTACGAAGTTCGGGATCGCCAGCGGATGAGACAGGTAATCTAGCGGAGATATCAGCTTCCACCCCTGCCCCTCATCACCAAAATGGATCAATTTGGTGTCACCTGATGGACGCCGAGTAACAAAGAACCAGTTTTGACCATATTGCCGCGACCAGATGAGATCGCTGGCGGACAGCCGCAATCCTACTTCTTCCAAGGTCTCGCGCAGGGCGCATTCGATGGGTGTTTCGCCAGGCTCCCGCCCGCCGCCCGGGAAATCGAGATAGCCCGGGAACGGGATATCCGGTTTCAGATCCCTTTCGATCACCAGAAGATCATCGCCCAGAAACACGGCGGTTTTGGCTCCGGTGAAATCCATAGCTGCCCTTTTTATTCCACCACATTCGGGGTAAATTCTAAACGATAGAATGACTGAGCCAAGCCGCATCTGGCCGGAAAGACACAACAATGCCCGCCATCTGTCGCGATTGCCTGAGCCAATTAAAACATGGCCCGCGCTGCCCGTCCTGCGGTAGCCCGCGCGTGAAGGCACATCCCGAACTGTTTGATTTGACCATCGCGCATATGGATTGCGATGCGTTTTACGCTTCAGTCGAGAAACGCGACAATCCTGAATTGGCGGATAAGCCGGTGATCATCGGTGGTGGCAAGCGCGGGGTGGTGTCGACCGCCTGTTATGTGGCGCGCATCCGGGGCGTACGCTCGGCCATGCCTATGTTCAAGGCTTTGGCCCTGTGCCCTGATGCGGTAGTGATCCGGCCGCGCATGTCGCTTTATGCCAGCGTTTCGCGCGAGATTCGCGCAATGATGGATGAGCTCACTCCAGATGTGGAGCCTCTGTCACTGGACGAAGCGTTCATGGACCTGTCCGGCACCGAGCGGCTGCACGGCGCGCCGCCAGCGGTGATGCTGGCACGGCTGGTGAAAAGGATGAAGGACGAACTGGGCCTGACCGGATCAATCGGTCTGAGCCACAACAAGTTTCTGGCGAAAGTGGCATCAGATCTGGACAAACCGCGCGGATTTTCGGTGATCGGCAAGGCCGAGACGGCAGAGTTTCTGCATGACAAACCCGTGCGGCTGATCTGGGGCATCGGACCTGCTGCGCAGGATTCGCTGGACCGCGCCGGGATTCGTACCTTCGCTGATCTTCTACGCTGGGATCAAGAAGCGCTGACAGCACGGTTCGGATCAATGGGCTATCGCCTGTGGCATCTCGCGCGCGGGCAGGACAAACGCCGGGTTTCGGCCCATACGCCGATGAAGTCGATCAGCAACGAGACCACCTTTTTCGAAGACACCGCCAGTATCGATGTTCTGGACGGCCACATATGGCGCCTGTCCGAGAAGGTGGCGGACCGGGCCAAGGCCAGAGGGTTGGCGGGTCGAGTGGTGACGCTAAAGCTGAAGCGCGCCAACCACAAGATTATCACGCGGCGGGTGTCTCTGCATGACGCGACCCAGATCGCCGACCGGATTTACCGCACTGCGCGCGGCTTATTTGATCAGGTCGGAGATCAGGGGCCTTATCGCCTGCTGGGATGCGGATTGTCCGATTTGTGCTCGGAAGAACAAGCCGATATCTCTGGTGATCTATTGGACCCCGGTGCCGCGCGCCGATCGCAGGCAGAGCGCGCGACAGACGAAATCCGGCGTCGTTTCGGAAGCGATGCAATCGTGAAGGGGCGCGCGTTGCGCTAGGTTATTCGGCCGCCAGGGACATTGGATCAGACCCGATCCCGACAATCTGCGCCGTGACTTGCCGCAACACATCACGCAATGCCTGGAAATTACCATTCGGCTGAATAGTCTCCTCATCCATATAGAGAGACCTATCAATTTCAATCTGGACAGCATGTTGGTGGCGGCTAGGTCGACCATATGTCTGGGTCACATAAGCGCCGGCAAAGGGCGTATTGCGCACCACGTTTAGACCGGCTTCGGCAAAGGCGGCCTCAATCTGATCGACAATCACACCCGAGGCTGCGGCTCCAAACCGATCACCCAGCACGATTTCGGGCTGCCCGCTGCGCGCACCACCGGCCATCGCCACCGCCTCATGCGGCATCGAATGGCAATCAATAAGGATCGCCTGCCCAAAATTCTGATGCGATTCGGCCAACAGAGATTTCAGGCGCGCATGATACGGACGCCAATAGGTATCGATCCGCAAACGCGCCTCATCCATCGTCAATTTGCCGCTGTATATCGCCCGGCCATTTGCCACCACGCGGGGGATCACTCCCAAACCGGACGTGACGCGTGGATTATGCCCATGGCGCCGCGCGCCTTGTATCAGCGCCGGGTCCAGCTCATCCGAGTTGCGATTAAGGTCCAGATAGGCACGTGACATGGAGGCCGCCAGCAATGGGGCACCAAATTCGGCCGCTGAAGAAAAAAGCTGATCAACATAAGCGTCCTCGGACGAACGAATCACATTGCGGCTCAGCACAGTTCGTTTCAACAACGACTCTGGGTAGGTTCTGCCGCTATGTGGTGACGCAAACACCACACAGGATGTACGCTCTGCTGGCATATCCAGAACATAGGCTGAATGTGGCGCGATATCGGACATGGGTTCTCCGTTGTTCGCACTCAACATAGACCGTAAAATAGTTCTGCCAAACCCCTTGATCCCCCCAACGACTCCTTTTATAGACCCCGCTACCGGCGCGGGGTTCCGCGCCCCATTTCGTTATGGGGCAGGTCACGCAACGGTTTCATGGGCGGTTAGCTCAGCGGTAGAGCACTTCGTTGACATCGAAGGGGTCACAAGTTCGATCCTTGTACCGCCCACCATGAATTCATTGCTTCGGTTCACCGGGGCACCCGATTAACCCAGGCGCTGGCCACGTCTTTGATGAAGGCGCCGCAGATTGGAGACAGACCATGAAGGTCAAGAACTCGCTCCGCTCGCTCAAGAACCGGCACCGTGATTGCCGGGTTGTGCGTCGCAAAGGCCGCGTCTACGTGATCAACAAGACGCAGCGCAAGTTCAAAGCTCGCCAGGGCTGAGAACTGCACATAACCGTTTAAAGAAACCGCGCCTCTGAGCGCGGTTTTTTTATGCCATGATGAGCGCGGTCGACCTCAGGGCACGACATTAATGCGATCCTGGCTCCCACTGCGGCAGAGCTATAAGAAAACGAGATATCCAATTCCGGATAAATTCTTTGCAGTTATGGAAAAACAGGCCAAACTTTCCTGATCAGGGAGAGGGCCATGTCGAAGCTACGTGCATTCAATTTTCAGAAATGGATCGACGAACACCGTCACCTATTGAAACCACCTGTTGGAAATCAGCAAATCTGGGAAGATGCCGATCTCATGGTCACCGTGGTCGGCGGGCCGAACAAACGGACCGACTATCATGACGACCCGGTCGAAGAGTTCTTTTACCAGCTCGAAGGCGACATGGTGTTGAAACTGTTCGATGGAGAGGACTTCTATGACGTTCCAATCCGCGAAGGTGAGATTTTCCTGCTGCCGCCACATGTGCGCCATTCCCCGCAGCGCCTGCAAGAGGGCTCGATCGGGCTGGTCATCGAGCCCAAGCGGCAAACGGGCGAGTTGGACGCGATCGAGTGGTACTGTTTCGAATGCGGATCGCTGGTTCACCGGGCTGAGATGCAATTGCAATCAATCGTCAAAGACTTGCCGCCCGTCTACGAAAAATTCTATGCATCAGTAGAAGACCGAACATGCCCGAACTGCCAGACCGTGCATCCGGGAAAAGAGCCACCAGAGGGCTGGGTCACACTCTGACGCAATAACAACAGGGGAAGACATGAAACATCTTGCTAAGATCGCCGCATCTGCTGCAGTACTGGCTGCGACATCTCTTGCCGCTCAGGCTGAAGAATTTCGTCTGGGCTTGATCACGCCACCACCGCATATCTGGACAAAAGCCGCCGAGTCATTCGGCGCTGAGCTAAACGAGGCCAGTGGCGGAGCGCATTCCGTATCGGTCTTCCCGGCGCGTCAGCTGGGCAATGAGGCCGAGATGCTGCAACAATTGCAGACCGGTGCGCTGGACATGGCATTCATGACCGTCGCCGAAGTATCAAATCGTGCGCCCGAACTGGGGGCTTTTTACGCACCCTATCTGGCAGACGATATCGGCCACGCCGGGCGTATCCTGCGTTCGGACACAGCCAAGGCAATGCTAGAGCCCCTGCCCGGACAGGTCGGCGTTGTTGGCGTTGGTTACGGAATGGCTGGGCTGCGCCAGATCGTTAGCCGGGGCGATGTGTCATCCGCCGAGGACTTGTCGGGTCTGAAACTGCGCATCACGCCTTTCACGCCGATCCTCGATTTCTATAACGCGGTCGGGGCTGCGCCTACGCCTATGCCGTTGCCTGCGGTCTATGACGCGCTGGCCAATGGGCAGGTCGACGCCATCGATATGGATGCCGAACTGATCTGGGTGCTGAAATACTACGACCACGCCGACACGATCGTGCAATCGGATCACATGATGTTTCCGATGGTTGGGCTGGTGTCGGCTAAGGTCTGGGCAGGATTGTCCGAAGAAGATCGCGCGATGATTGGCGATCTGATGGCCAAACATGTCGACAGCACCATCGATGCCTATGTCGCCAACGAAGCGAAGTGGCTGGAACAGATTGAGGGCACCGGCAAAGCCTACAAAAAAGTGGATGCCTCGTTCTTCGGCGATGCGATCGAAGAATGGAACGGCATCTGGTCGGAAAAGACCTCATCCCTTGACGCATTGCGCGCGACTGCGGCAGAAACCAAATAGAATTGAACGTATCAGGGAAAGGGCGCGGGTCGATCCTGCGCCCTTTTGTTTAGGGG
Organism: Ruegeria sp. CE9; assembly: GCF_056537425.1. Lineage (NCBI taxonomy): Bacteria > Pseudomonadati > Pseudomonadota > Alphaproteobacteria > Rhodobacterales > Roseobacteraceae > Ruegeria > Ruegeria sp. CE9. The sequence goes on from NZ_JBQFRO010000014.1 coordinate 11,946, forward strand.
ATCGGGGATGTTGTACCGGCTGTCAGCCGCATGGGCGCGGGTCGAGTTGTGGTGCGCGGCAGCGCTTGTGGTCTGCGTCACCCTGTTGATCTTGCTGAACGTGGTCACACGCAGCGCTGGAAATGCGTTGTTCTGGGTCGATGAACTGGCGATCTATGCCATGGTCTGGATGACGTTTCTGGGCGCGTCGGCGGCATTGCATCATCGAAACTCGGTCTCGATTACAATCCTCTCCGATCAGGTGCCCGAACCGATCAAGCCGATCATCCGAAAAGCCGTTGATATCGTCGTGTTTGCGTTCGCTATCGCGATGCTGTGGTTCTGTTGGCGCTGGTTCCTACCGTTCGACATCGCGCAGGCCGCGTTTGACACGATGGCGTTCCAAGGGAGCACCTTCAACTTCATCTATGCCGAGCCAACCCTGACACTCGGGCTGCCGAAATTCCTGTTCTGGCTCGTCATGTGGCTGTTTGCATTGGGCGCCACGCTGCACTCCACGATGCACCTCTTGGCGCGTCCATCCGAGGGTGCACCCGCATGAGCCCGATTGTCTTTCTGGCCACGCTGCTATTGTCAGTTCCCGTTGCGGTCGTTCTGGCGATCACCGCGATCTGGTATATCTGGGAAAGCGGCAACACGGTTCTGTATGACAGTTTCGCGCAAAAGATGTTCGGTGGACTAGAGAACTACGGGCTATTGGCGATCCCTCTTTTCATGCTGACCGGAGAGCTGATGAACGAAGGAGGTATGACTCGTCGTCTGGTTTCATTGGCGCGTGTTTTTGTGGGCGGGTTCCGCGGAGGTTTGGCCTATATCAATCTGCTCGCCAATATGTTTATGGCGGCCATCATTGGCTCGGCCACCGCTCAGATCGCGGTGATGTCCCGCGCCATGGTCCCCGCGATGCAGGAAGAGGGCTATGACAAGGGCTTCGCGGCCGCGACGACGGCAGCCGGAGGCCTCCTGGCACCAGTCATCCCTCCATCGATGATGTTCGTCATCTTCGGTGTTCTGGCACAAATTCCCATCGGTGACATGTTCATTGCCGGGATCATTCCGGGGCTTCTATTGGCAGGAGCCTTTGCATTTGTGATAGCCCTGATCGGCTGGTCGCAGCAGTTTCCCAAAGGTGTCTGGATGTCGCGCGCTGATGCAATTCAGGCCCTGATCGCGGCCCTGCCCGCGTTGCTGATTCCGGTGTCGATCATCGGCGGCATCCTGTTCGGGATCGCCACACCCACCGAATCCGCCGCCATCGCATCGCTGATCGCCTTTCTGGTTGGCTGGCTGATCTATGGTGACCTGAAGCCCCAAAATCTGGGTGAGATGTTCAAGCGTACCGCTTCGAACGCGTCGATGATCCTGTTCATGATCGCTGCGGCCAGCGTGTTCGGCTGGGTGATCATCTACGAGGAGATCCCACAACAACTTGCAGGCCTCATCACATCGATTACCTCTGACCCATTCATGTTCCTGCTGATCGTGAATATCGCTTTGCTGCTGGTTGGTATGGTGATCGACGGCATCGCTGCCATCATTCTGATCACACCCATTTTATTGCCAATTGCTACAGGGTCCTATGATATCAGCCCCTATCAGTTTGGCGTAGTGGTCTGCCTGAACCTTGTTCTTGGACTGCTGACACCACCCGTTGGCATCGGCCTCTACATCGCATCCTCCATGAGCGGCACAAGCCCCGGAGCGATCCTGAAATCCCTCTGGCCCTTTCTGATCGCGGTTGCCACGGTTCTGATCCTGCTGAGTTACGCTCCAAGCTTATCGACATTCTTGATCCAGTAGTGCCGCGCCGGAGCAAAACGCCCTGACCTTAACGCCTTTCGCTAGGCGTTGGATTGATGTGTGATAAGGATTGACCCGAACCGGTTGCTTCAACGGCTACCGACTACCGCATGTTTCACTTTTGGCAATATTTCGCACCCAAACCGGTCGGCGACAATTTGACCAAGTAATTTTGTCGGAATTGCTTGCATCTCTCGTGAAATTGTCTAATTGACTATTTCAGTCGGGAAATCACCCGCAATGAATTCTAAAGCTGGGACACATCATGCTGAAATCCTCCACATGTATTGCCGCCGCGCTGACGGCTCTGATCGCCACATCGGCCGCCGCCGACGGAGAACTGAACCTGTATTCGTCGCGCCACTACGACACGGACGAGCGCCTGTATTCTGACTTCGAAGAGGCCACCGGCATCACCATCAACCGCATCGAAGGCAAAGCGGATGAGCTGATCGCGCGGATGGAGGCCGAAGGCGCAAACTCACCCGCTGACATTCTTCTGACAGTCGACACATCACGTCTTGCCCGTGCTAAGAACGCTGGCATCCTGCAACCGGTCGAAAGCGCTGTACTGGAAGAGCGCATCCCGGCGAACCTGCAAGACGAAGACAACCAGTGGTACGGCTTTTCGCAGCGCGCGCGGATCATCTTTTTCGACAAGGCCGAGGTTTCCAACCCGCCCGCAACCTATCTTGATCTGGCCAAGCCCGAATATGAGGGTCTGATCTGCATCCGCTCGTCCAGCAACACATATAACCAGACACTTTTGGCTTCGATTATCACCAATCACGGCGCTGAAGAAGCCAAGAATTGGGCCCAGGGTATTGTCGCCAACATGGCGCGCGAACCGCAAGGCGGCGACACTGACCAGCTACGCGGCATCGTCTCGGGTGAGTGCGAGATCGCAGTGTCGAACTCATACTACTTTGCCCGCGCTATGCGCAAAGACGTCAAAGGCCTGAGCTCTGATATCGAAATGATCGGCCTGCAATTCCCGGCACAAGACGCAGAGGGTGCGCATATGAACCTGTCGGGTGCAGGTGTCGCAGCCAATGCGCCGAACAAAGAGAATGCCATCAAGTTCCTCGAGTATCTCGCAAGCGATCAGGCGCAGGTCTATTTCTCGAACGGGAACGATGAGTTTCCTGCGGTTGAAGGTGTTGCGCTGGCTGACAACGTTGCGGCCCTGGGTGAATTTAAAGCGGATGAAGTGAACCTGTCCGAGGTCGCTAAGAACATCCCTGAAGCGCAGAAAATCTTTAACGAGGTTGGCTGGAAGTAGGACTTCCAATCTATCGAGCAGTTGAGGGGCGTGGATTTTCTGCGCCTCTTTTTTGTTGCTGACGAAACAATTTTAACCAATGATCCCTTATATGAGACTGATTCCCATATGTGATCAATGCTAGATACACTTTCAAACCGCCTCGCCAAACGCCTGAACGACCTGCGCCAACGTCGCGGCTGGTCGCTGGAACGACTTGCAGATCAAAGCAAGATCAGTCGGGCCACCCTGTCACGATTGGAAAACGGCGACGTCAGCCCAACCGCTGAAACCCTTGGCCGTCTGTGCGCGGCCTACGGCTTGCCCATGTCGCGCCTGTTGATGATGGTCGAAGACAGCTTCGACCCGAAAGTTCCTTTTGAGAAACAGCCGGAATGGCATGATCCCGAAAGCGGCTTTACGCGCCGGTCGGTATCCCCGCCTGCAACCGGCCTCAGCGGAGAAGTGATGGAAGGGCATCTGCCCCCCGAAACCATCATCACCTATGACACCCCGCCCAAGCCCGGGCAAGAACATCACCTGATCATGTTGGATGGCATTCTGACGCTCACGGTAGATGGCGTTGATCACGTGCTGAGCGGTGGTGATTGCCTGCGCTATCATCTTTCTGGACCCACGCGATTCGAGACCGGGCCCAAACGCGGCGCCCGCTATCTTCTGGTGTTGATATGATAACACGGCTGTCTGCGGCATATTTCGACGAGGCTCTGCAGGATCTGACCGACATTCTGCACAGCTGCGTTCATACCGGGGCCAGCATCGGTTTTATCCTTCCGTTTTCACAAAACGAAGCCCGCGCTTATTGGCAGCACCGCGTGCGACCTGATCTCAAGGCGGGTGGCCTAGAGCTTTTCGTCGCCTATGGCGAAGGGCGTATACTTGGCACGGTCCAACTGATCCCTGCGTTAATGCCAAATCAACCCCATCGCGCGGATGTGGCAAAGCTGTTGGTCCATCCGCAGGCGCGACGTCGTGGTTTAGGCCGAGCGCTAATGGAGGCGCTTGAAAACCGGGCGCGGGAATTGAAGCGAACAACACTTGTGCTGGATACCCGCAGCAGCGACCCCTCGCGCCTGCTCTATCAGTCCATGGGTTTTCAAATTGCCGGAGAAATCCCAAACTATTGCCGCAACCCGTTCGAGAAGCGATTGGAACCCACCACCTACATGTTCAAGGAAGTGGTTTGACCGACCAACTCTCATGCGTTCGTGGCCAAGCGGTATATGATCCCATGCGCGGTCTTGATAAAGGTTGGCGCCGAAGGATCAGGATCAATCTCTTCAAGCAGGCACGCAACAGGCATGTCAATTCTAAGCCCCCCAACAATCATTTAACTCCAACGTGCTTTGTCGCGCAAAGGTCACGTGAAAATGCATATGTGTGCTGATGTTTATCGCCTGCAGAACGTCAGATTTCTGTAATATTACTCAGGGTCAGTTTAGTTACCCTCGCAGTTGTCAGGCCAAGCCCAAGGCCTTTGCCGACTGGCTTGGTTGACAACGAGGCTTCGAATACCTGTTGATGCAACTCGATCAAAATACCGGAACCGATATCCGCATGGTGTGGTCTCGGACGAATAATTCTGCCGGGGTTGTCGCGTTTCACCCGATGCCCACCGGTTGCACCCCTTACGCACGCGGACCCTGCGACCTCAGGTATCGATATCCAGCGCCAGCGCATGAATGCGCGGCACGATATCGCCCAGCGCTTTGTGTACCATGCGATGGCGGGCAACGCGGGACTGGCCTTCAAACGATGCGGCACGGATGCGCACGTTGAAATGGCTTTCACCACCTTCCTGATACCCGGCATGTCCTCGGTGACTTTCGCTATCGTCCACCACCTCCAGCTCAAGCGGATCAAAGGCGGCCTGCAATCGGTCACGGATTTCGTCAGTCACGCTCATTTTTGTGCTCAACGGCAAATAAATTGCCGTCCCCCTCTTCTACTTTCGGCTGCTTAGATTAAACTGCTGCCTCCGAGTCGAAAAGATGCGTTCGTGAGGTTGAGCAGATGGTAAAGTCAGATCCCTTTGGATTCGATATGTCCGTATCCAGCGCAAAGAAAAAGAAGCCGCGCGGGCGTCGGGGCATGTCCGGTGCCTCCGAAACCTCGGTGCGAATCTGCGACCATGAGGGTTGCGAAGAGGCTGGAAAATTCCGCGCACCCAAAGCGCCGGACGTGCTGGATGACTTTTTCTGGTTCTGTCAGCAGCATGTGCGCGAATATAACCAGAAATGGAACTTCTTCGACGGCACCACCGAGGCTGAGCTGAACGCGCAACGCTCGAAGGATAAGGTTTGGGAGCGTGAGACCAAACCGATGGGCGATCCTGAAGCCCGCGCCTGGGCACGTCTGGGCATTGAAGACCCGCATCAGGTGCTGGGAGAAAACGCCACCAAGAACCCGGGCCGCGCCAATTCCGGCGGCCGCCGCCTGCCCCCCACTGAGCGCCGCGCGATCGAGATTCTCGAAGCGCAGGACAGCTGGTCGAAAGCCGAGATTCGCAAGGCCTATAAAAAGCTGATCAAGGTGCTGCACCCGGATATGAACGGCGGCGACCGGTCACAGGAAGAGCAATTGCAAGAGGTCGTCTGGGCCTGGGATCAGATCAAGGACAGCCGCAGCTTTAAGTAAAGCCAAACGGCTGCCGCCTAACCTTGGTTACGAATAGTGCTTGTTACGGGACATCTTGCCGATGCCCGGATTCATGCTGTTCGTGGGATCGACCGACTTATAAAACGCTGCCAGATCGGGTTTCGCCGCATAGAGATGGCCGACATTATGTTCGGCCGGGTATTCGGCACCGCGTTTATCCAGCAACTCTAACATCGCGCTCTTCAACGTCTTAGGGTCCGCCCCTTTTTTTACGACGTAGTCCTGATGCAGCACATGGCACATGAAATGGCCATAGTAGAGCTTGCTGACCAACTGGTCCGCGATCTCGGCAGGCAATTCCTCGAACCAGTCACTGTCATTTCGGCGCAGCGCGATATCCAGCGCGATGATATCTTCGACTTCTGAGGCATGAACATTCATATAACGGATGGCCGCACCCGCGGCGGCAAAGCGATGTAACCCGGCGATCTTGGCCTCACGCGGGTCGCATTCGAAAAAATCCAGTTTGTCATCTGCTGTCAATTCATTGAGCAAATCGCGCGCTTCGTCGATGCCGCCATCGCGCATCTTTAGGATCAGGTGGTGCGGATACCGTTCACGATAGGCACGCATTCGGCGCGGCAGGATATCGGGCCAGAAACGCATTGCAAACTGCATGAACCGATCCGTGAAATTGCGAAGACCCGGTATGTTTTCCAACCGCGCATCTACTGTGCCTTTTAGCGCAAAGAAGGTGGGCAATCGGTCGGTGCCCAGCTTGTCGATCATCACCATTGTATCTTTGCCGTAGCGATCCGAGATATCAAAAATCTCTTCATGCATGTATTCGGCACTGACCGGCAACGTCTTGAAACCCGACAGGATGCGGCGGCGCAGCTCGGTCAAGGCACCGGTGTTTTCGGCACCAACATAGAAAGTGCGTTCGCTATCATTCTTGGGGTAGGTGTCCAGCCGGACGGCGAAGACAGCCAGTTTGCCCGCACATCCTGCGGCTTCGTACAGACGGGACTTATCAGCGTTGAAACGGGCCGGAGTATCGGCGTCAACATTGCGCACCCGGCGCGCGTAATCTGTATCAGAGGCTTTGCGGTTGTCCGTCTCGATATCCGTTTCCGAGAAATCGCCGTTCTGCAGGCGGGTCAGAATTTCCTCAGGCGTATCCCCCAACTGCAAGCCCAGATGGTTGACCAACTCAAGCTGACCATCCAGCGTGATGCGGGCATACAGGGACAGCTCAGTATAAGAGGGGCCACGTTCGACTAGTGAGCCGCCCGAATTGTTGCACACGCCACCGACGACCGATGCGCCGATGCACGAGGATCCGATCACGGAATGGGGTTGCCGTCCGATGGGCGCCAGCAGTTTCTCCAGCGCAAACAGAGTGCTGCCGGGAAAACTGATCACTTGTTTGCCTTCATTGATTAGGTGAAGGTCATCCATCCGTCGTGTGTTGATCAGCACCACATCGCGGTCATAGTGACCTTTGGGCGTAGACCCCTCGGTCAAGCCGGTATTGGCGGCCTGCATGATGACGATTTTATCGGCGGCAACGCAGGCTTGCAGCACCTGCCATTGTTCCAGCAGCGTGGCGGGTTGAACCACCGCCAGCGCATCGCCTTCGCCCGATCGGAACCCCCGGCGAAACCGCCGGGTGCTGCTTGCCGAGGTCAGCACGTGCCGCCGCCCGCAAATCGCCTGTAGGCGCTTGATCAGATCGGCATCGGTCATCCTGCAACCCTCCGTTAATACGCGACCGAGGGCAACCACGTGGCCAGTTGTGGCCAGAGGAAGACAAAGAACAGACCGGTCAGTTGCAGGATCACAAATGGAATGATGCCTTTGTAGATATCGGTCAACTTGATCTCAGGCGGGCAGACCCCTTTCAGGTAGAATAGCGCAAAACCAACAGGCGGTGTCAGGAATGACGTCTGCAAAGTCACCGCGACAAGGATCACGAACCACACCAGCGCGGGCTCATCGATGACACCAAAGCCGTCGATATCCAGACCCAACCCATTCACAATGGGGCGCATCAGGGGCAGGACGATCAGTGTGATCTCGATCCAGTCCAGCACAAAGCCCAGCAGGAAAACGATGAATAGGATCATAAAGACGGTGCCATTGGGGCCAAGCCCAGTACCGTGGATCATATCCTCGATCAGCGCATCACCACCCAGTTCGCGCAAGACATACGAGAACACGGTCGCACCCAGAAAGATCGCAAAGATATAGGCGGTGGTGTTGAATGTGGCTTTCAGCACATTCACCAGTTTCGCCAGCGTCAGCTTGCGATAGCCAAGCGCCAGCAGCGTGGCCCCCAGCGCGCCCACGCCCGAGGCTTCGGTCGGAGTAGTCAGGCCTGCGAAGATCGAGCCCAGAACGGCGAGGATCAGCGCCAGCGTCGGTAGAACGGCGATCAGCACATCCTTGACGGCAGCCCAGTCGGGGCGCTTTGCACCTTCGGGCACCGGGGCCACGTCGCGTTTGATCAGGGCGATGACAAAGATGTAGGTCAAGTACAGCGCGCCAATGATCACACCGGGAAAGACGGCCGCCATGAACAGATCCCCAACCGACAGCGCCATTTGATCGGCCATGATTACCAGCATAATCGATGGTGGGATCAAGATGCCCAGAGTACCCGAAGCGCTGACCACACCAGCGGCCAAAGAGGGGCTGTATTTCTGCTCCATCATCGAGGGCAGAGACAGCACGCCCAGCAGCACCACCGAGGCTCCGATAATGCCAGTTGAGGCGGCCAGGATGATACCGATCATTGTCACCGTGATCGCCAGACCGCCGCGTACCGTGCCGAACAGGCGCTGCATTGAGGACATCAGCCGCTCGGCCACACCGGATTCGTCCAGCATCAGGCCCATGAAGATGAACATTGGCAAGGCCACCAGAACCGCGTTGGACATGGTGGCATAGACCCGGTTCACCACCGCGCCCAGCGTCAAATAATCCAGACCGGTCAGAGTTTCCTCAAGCCCGGTCCAGTTCATCATGCCGTTGTCGAACAAATAGGCCAGTCCACAATAGGCCACCCCGACCCCGGCCAGCGTCCACGCCACCGGGAAACCGGTGAAGAGCAGCGCGATAAAGGTCAGGAACATGGCGATGACCAGCTTTTCCTCAGTCGTTTCAACGAGGAAAGTCAGCGCGGTCGCCACCACGGCAAAGCCCAGCAAAGCCCAGATAATCAGGCGCAGACCCTTGCCCTGACGCTCTTCATCCAAATTCATGAACAGGGCATGGATGTCATGGATCAGCCGAGCACCCGCCGCCAGAGCCAGCAGAATGAAACTGGCCGGGATCACGCCTTTCAGGGCCCAACGTGCGGGCAGACCTGTGGGGCTGTCCGAGGATTCGTTGACCCTCCAGCTTTCGTAGAAATAGTCATACCCCTGATCGATCATCAGATAGATGAATGGCACAAGCAGGGTGAAGATTCCGATGATCTCAATGATCCGCCGCGCGCGCTGGCTGAGCTGCATATGCAGCAGGTCGACCCGCACATGGCTGTCGGTGACCAAGGCATACGAGATGCCAACCATGGTCACCAGCCCGTAGAAATGCCACTGAATTTCATCCAGTTTGGGGTAGTTCTGGTTCAGCAGATAGCGCATCGCCACTTGCGAAACGATGGCCGCGACCAGTAGCAGATTGGCCCACATGACCACATGGCCCACCGCCTTGACGCCATTGTCGATGGTAACGGCTAGTTGCTGGCGATCGGGCTCGCCATGCTCAAGGATGCTTTCATAGACTTCAATCGGGTCGTCCTGATGACGCTGTTTATCGGCCATTGTCTCCTCCTCAAGAGTTTGGCGGTGGGGACGTGAATGCGCCCGGAATGATTGTGAAAATGGAGAAAATCAGTGCTGTCCGAGGACGGCGGAAGGAAGCCGCCCCCGGACAATCGCAAGTGACTAATTTACTTGCGAGGGAGGAATGCGTTCTCTTTCCAGACCGCATAACCGTCGCGGAACTCGGTCATGTCGGCCAGAACCTTGGCGAAGAATTCGTCATTGGCGGCCTGTTCAGCGGCCACTTCTTCCCAAGTCGCCCGGAAGGTCGACAGCATTTCATCATTCCACTGCTTGATCTGGACGCCGTTGTTTTCAACGTTATCCAGCAGGGCTGCGTGTTGGATTGCCTCACCTTCGGCGAAGCTGTCGGCCATCGAGGCCTTGCATGCGTTTTCGATGATCGCCTTGTGCTGATCGCTGGCTTCGTTCCAGACGTCCTTGTTGATCATCAGCTCGAAGACGGTCGCTTGCTGGTGCCAGCCGGGGAAGTAGTTGTACTTGACCAGCTTGTGGAAGCCGAGACGCGCGTCGATCGCAGGCATCGAGAATTCGGTCGCGTCAATCGCGCCTTTTTCCAGCGCCGGGAAGATCTCGCCGCCAGGCAGCAGCGACGTGGCCACACCCAGCTTCTGCATCACTTCACCGCCCAGACCAAAGAAGCGCATCTTTAGGCCGTTCAGGTCTTCAGGGCTGTTGATCTCATTCGCGAACCAGCCCGAAGTTTCGGGGGCGATGATCGCGCAGGGGATGACATGGACGTTGAAACCCGCCTGATCATACATCTCCTGATACAGGCTCATGCCATTGCCGTAATACAGCCACGCCATGTATTCGCCCGCCTCAGGACCAAACGGAACGGCCGAGAACAGCGGCGCGGCGGGAATTTTGCCCGCCCAGTAACCGGCGGTGGTGTAGCCCGAGTTGATCTTGCCAGAAGACACCGCATCCAGAATTTCAAAGGGCGGGACCAGCTTGCCGGGCTCATACACCTTCATCTTCAGCGTGCCGCCGGACATCAGGTCCAGCTGCTCGGCCACGCGCGGGATCGGCGAGCCGAGGCCCGGCAGAGCGGTCGAAAACGCGATCGGTGTTTTCAGAAGCATCTTGTCTGCGGCATGGGCAACCGGAGCTGCCAGCAGTGAGGCCGCAACGGCGAGCGATGTTAGGGTGGTCTTCATGATTTCTCCTCCAAGGTAAAGATCAGCCAACGATCTGGCTGCAGCTTTTGCCGTGTGAACGGCCTGGGTGGTAAATATTATTGACCACACTATTCAGTCAACAACTTTATTTACCACTTTATGTGAAGCGATTTGGCTGAGCACTAGACAGAGGGCGGGCATTTTCAAAGGATAAATTCAGCGGAATTTTCTGTAATCTATTCTTAACAAATAGTTACGTGAAAATATGGCATCCGTATTTTTGGGTAGAACTCCTTGCAATACTGAGGCAAAGTGGTAAACTTTATAAACAACTCATTCACACACCACATCAACCCTCGGACAAGTATTATGAGCGAAAACAGTCTTTTTGACCCTGTAGGTCACGAATCAATTGCTGACGCCGTTGTTGCTCAGATCGAGACCATGATTGTGGACGGCATCTTGAAAGAGGGTCGAAAAATCCCCTCTGAAAGAGAACTCGCAGAAGCACTAGGCGTATCGCGACCGAAATTGCGCGAAGCGCTTCAAACCCTCGAAAATCGCGGACTGGTGACGGTGCGCCATGGTGAAGGCACGTTTATCGCAGCGCTTACTGGTCGGGCGATGTCCCCTGCCCTGCTGTCGCTATATGCGCGCCATGGCACTGCATTCTACGACTATCTTGAATATCGGCGCGAACAAGAGGCCTTTGCCAGTCGCCTGGCAGCGCAGCGGGCAACGCAATCAGACAAGGAGCGTATCGCGGAAATCATCGAGGATATGCAGAAAGCATGGGAAAATGACGATCAGGATGCCAGTGAAGAGGCTGATATCCGGCTCCATGCCGCCGTTGCCGATGCGAGCCAGAACACGACGCTGATCCATATGATGGCATCGATTTATGACCTCACCCGCCAGGGTGTGTTCTATAACCGCCGATTTCTGCGCATGATGGATGGCACCGGAGAGGTGCTTCTCGAGCAACACAAAGAAATCGCGCAGGCCATCATCGACGGTGACCCAGACCGCGCCGAAGCAGCCGCCCGACGCCATATGGATTTTGTCGAGTCGTCTTTCCGTATCGGTCAGGAACAGCAGGCCCGCGAAATCCGAGCGGCAAAACGGCGGCAGTTTTCGACCTGAGGCATCGAGGGGAAAGTCACGGCAACCAATGAACCTCGGAAAGTCGCCACAAGCTCAGGATGCTGAGTCTTGACTTTGCTCACTCAACTGGCTCGCGTCTAAGACATTTTTTCAAGTCTGCTTCCAAAGCTTCAAGATCTACCCCGTTTGCGGTCGATTCGACCGAAGCGCCTCCGGCACGCCCCTTTAGACCGAGATCTTCCAGCAAAGTATCCCAATCTGGAACATCGCGTTTCAATGATGCGCGCAATAGCACCTCGATCTTCCGAATGTACCACAGCGTTAAGGAGGTCACTCGAACACTAGGCGGGGTATCTTTGGTCACATGAGCAGCGATAGCGGTACTTGCACATGCCATTGACTCCGACGCGATATAGAACGCCTGCGCCGCGCTGTTCGGATTCACGTATTTTGCACCCTCATTGATCAAGGCCCCACCAGCAAGAACCAATGCCAGGTCTTTCCCTGAAATCGAAGCCGCACTTCCCAGCGCTGCACCACCGGCAACCGTGATCAGTGCCGCCGCGGTCAGATCCCGATTACGGGCTGCTTCATCGCCCAGCCGCTTGTAGGCATCAGAAAGCTGAAGGGCATAATACGCGGTGCGAATGGGATCGCGATCCAGCAAAACGCTGCTGGATTGAAATGTTTCAGGAGGTGATTTGAAGGCACCCCCAACAGTTATCGCGTGCTTAACTTCATCGCCGGATGTATTCGCCAATATGGCCTGTTCAGCATTGAAGGCTCTGTTTTCGTAAGCACAGCCGGAGATCAGAGCCAGCGGCACCAAGGCCAGCATCAGGCGGTTGAAAGCAGATTTCATCAAATTTCCCCAAGAATACGCGCTATTGAATATAGCCAAACCATACAATCATGGGGTGTTTTGGGCAAATTTGGCCAATATGTCCCGATCAGAGCGTTACCTAAACAAAAGGCATCACCGTTTTTCACAGAGAGCGCGCGTCCTATAAATCCCGGATCCAGAATTGTAGCGGTTTCAAAGTCTCGCCATCATTGCCCCGGTCTTTCCACGAGAATTGCGCCACGACGCCAGGCAGAGGCTCATATCCGCGCGCGCGCCAAAAACCGTCCAATGGGCGATAATGATCGGGCCGCATGGGATGGTCATCAGGGCGTACTACGCTGCAAAACGTGCACTTGGTAAAACCCAATGCACGAGCTTGGGCTTCTCGTTGATCAAAGAACGCATGACCCACACCTTGTCCGCGATATTGCGGCAGCAGAACAGATTCCGCGCAATAGAATATATCGCTTAGCCTCAGGCCAGAGCCTTCAAAAGCAGCGGCGAAATCCTCTGCGTGATCCTCAAGGGGGGCTCCGGTCGAAGCACCAACCAATGTGTCTGCGTCAAACGCCCCAACGACAATTGCCCTGTCACTATCTATGTAAGACTGCAGGTATTTGCGCTCATACTCCAAATCACCATCATAGAGATAGGGCCAGGCGTGAAATACATTGATCCGCAGGCGCGCCACATCGTCCAACGCATCAACCAACGCCGATCCGGTGAGCGCGCGAACCTGCGCCACCTCAGCCATTCGAAACCTGTTTGGTCCAGTCAGCAAGATTATAGAATGTGGTTACGCGGGTGATCTTGCCATCCTTGAGGTCAAAGAACGAACCCGCTGGCAGGCGATAGGTTTGACCACGCGCTTCCGGAAGGCCCTCGTCAGTCTCCAGATAGGTGCCGTTGACGATGAATTCGGCGGCAGCTCGGGCGCCACCTTCGGCCTCGAAAACCACGATATCGGTCAGGTTTTCACGGTAGCAGCGGTTCATATGCGCGCAGAAGGCCGCAAATTTCTCTTTGCCCACGCGGATTTGCCCTTCGTTCACGTGGTGGGCCACATCATCGGACAGACAGGCCAGCATGCCCTCCACATCACCCGTATTGAAGGCATCGAAATAGGTTTTGACGGTCGGGTTCATGATCACTCCGTTGGTTCGCCCCAGCGGTCCTTCAGATGCGCGATGATCTGATCGCGGGTTTGTCGATAGTGACGTAGCTTTTCTTCGCGCGTCTCGCCTAATCCAGTAGGGTCCATTATTGGCCAATAATCGACATCCAGGTGAAAAATCCGGGTCAGTTCCAACGCCCGACGTTGGCTTGCTGGCGAAAGTGCGACGATCAAGTCAAATGAGCTGAGGTCATCCCCCCATTCCTCCATTTCGTCGAAGGACCGACTGCGGTGGCGGGACAACTCGACATCAATCTCGTGACAGACCGCGATGCAAAAGCCGTCAATCTCAAGATCGCTATGTACTCCGGCGGATTGGACATATGTGCCGGTGCCATAGAATTTCTTCATGATGCCTTCGGCCATCGGGGACCGAACCGAATTATGGTCGCAACAGAACAGGATCGACTGCGGCAGAGGCGTCACCCGTTAGCCTCCGAAATGCAGCACGCAGATCAGCGTGAAGAGGCGGCGGGCGGTATCTGTATCAACCTCGGCTTTGCCTTCCAGTCGTTCCTGCAACACGCGGCTGCCTTCATTGTGAATACCGCGCCGGGCCATGTCGATGGTTTCGATCTGGCTGGGCGGTAGATTCTTCACCGCGTTGAAATAGCTCTCGCAAATCTGGAAATAGTCTTTGACTACTTGACGGAACGGCCCCAGCGACAAGTGAAACTCGGCCGCTTTTTCGCTGGCCTCAGTTTCGATGTCAAAGACCAGCCGTTTGTCGCGGATCGAAAGTTGTAGATGATAAGGACCATCCGGGATTGCTCGGTCGTCGCGCACTGGCAAGGCGAACGAGTTCTCCTCAAGCAGATCATAGATGGCAACCTTACGCTCTTGCTCAATCTCCGGTGTCGGCGGAGGCAGGTTTCGGTCATCCAGTTCGATATGCGAGATACGGGTCATCTTAACGGTCACAATCCTTGCGTCTGCACAGACCTATAACAATGGATTTCAATGGGCAACGCACAGAAACGCCATGAGGCACAGGTCTTTGCGTCGCATCAGCCGTTCAGCCGTTTCAGACGGGCGGTCACCGAGAGGCCGTGCGCCTCAAGGCTTTCGGATTGGGCCAGCGTTTCAGCAGCCGGACCGATGGCGCGCAAGGCCTCGGTTGTCATCTGACTGAGCGTTGTGCGTTTGAGGAAGTCCATCACGCTGAGGCCCGATGAAAACCGCGCCGAACGCGCCGTCGGCAATACGTGATTGGGTCCACCAACATAGTCGCCAATGGCCTCGGGCGTGTATTGCCCAAGGAAGATCGCACCTGCGTGGATGGTTTTCTGGCTGAGCGCTTCGGGGTCAGCGACGCAGAGTTCAAGGTGTTCGGGAGCGATCCGATTGGACAGCGCTGCGGCTTCGTCCAGATCCCGTACAGTGATGACGGCGCCAAAATCGCGCCAGCTTGCGCCTGCGATCGCGCGGCGCTCCAGCGTCTCAAGACGTTTGTCGACAGCCTGCGCCACGGCCTTACCGAAACCAGCATCATCAGTGATCAGGATGGATTGCGCACTTTCGTCATGTTCTGCTTGGCTGAGTAGATCCAGAGCGATCCAATCGGGATCATTGTTCTTGTCGGCGATCACCAGAATCTCTGACGGTCCCGCGATCATGTCGATGCCAACCTTGCCAAAGACCCGGCGTTTAGCGGCAGCCACAAAGGCATTACCGGGGCCGGTGATCTTGTCTACCGGCGCGATGGTCTCGGTCCCAAATGCAAGTGCGGCAACCGCCTGTGCACCACCGATGCGATAGACCTCATCCACACCAGACAGCTGTGCCGCCAGCAGGACCAGCGGGTTCACTTGCCCATCCGGCGTAGGCACCACTATCGCCAGCCGCTCGACACCCGCCACTTTAGCTGGGATCGCGTTCATCAGCACCGAAGAAGGGTAAGACGCCAACCCGCCCGGCACATAGAGCCCCGCCGCCGAGACCGCAGACCAACGCCAGCCAAGCGTCGCGCCGGCCTCATCCGTCCATTGGTGGTCCTCGGGCATCTGCCTCTCGTGATAAGCCCGAATGCGCGCGGCGGCCAGTTCCAACGCGGCGCGATCCTCGGGCGAGACCTGCGTGATAGCCTCAGCAATTTCTTCTGCCGAAAAGGCCATTGTCTCGGGCGTCAGCTGCAACCGGTCGAATTTCGCCGTCAACTCGATCACAGCCACATCGCCCCGGGCACGCACATCGTCGATGATCTGCGCGACAACCGCATCCACATCGGGGCTGTCCTCACGCTTGGCGGCCAGCAGCGTTTGAAATGCAGGTTCGAATTCGGCGGAGGTCGTGTCGAGGAAAACAGGCATATTGGGAACTCCGAGAGCGTTTAACCGGGTCTTATCGCCGGGACCGGGCGGCCTCAACCCTTAGCCAGAGGAGTGCAACGATTTGCGCATCAGAAATTGCAGGATGCCATGCCATTTGGTTGGGTCCCCGTGTTCTCTCCAACCCTGTTTGCGATAGAACGCAAAGGCCGTTTTGGTGGCGCACAAATGTGCCTCAATGCAGTGTTGCGCGCGCAGTTCATCCTCCAACCGCTGCAGCAGGGCCGCGCCAAGCCCGCGCGCCGCGTGGTCGGGATCCACATATAGCAGCGAAATCTCCGCTTCGGTGCGCAGGCCGCCCACAGCGACAACCTCATCACATATTGTAGTCACCCAAAGCTCGGCCCCGGATTCGATCCAGATGCGGATCGAGGCAGGATCCTTGTTGGCGGTCCACAGCCTCAGTTTTTCGGGGTCATCCAGATGGTCCGCCCCGCATAAATCGCGAATCGAGCGGACCAACACGCGGCTCATGCCAAACACATCGAACACAGTCGCGTGGCGTATCGTGATACCTTGCGGCGGGTTCGGGAACGCCTGTGCAATGCCGCGCTTGTTCTTCACTCTGGGTGATGCGGCGCGTGGCCAGATGGTGCTTTGTAAGGGCGAGTGACATCCTTGAGCGTGACTTCAATAGCCTCAACCGACAGGCGGATCGCACCATCTCCGGCCAGCGTTAGCAAGATTTGGCCCGCGCCATCCTCGCCCGGCTCGAATTCGACAGACAACAAGGACAGGATCATATCCTTATCGCTGCGATCGATGCCCTGACTGGCCACTGACAGGACTGAACCGAACATCAACACGGCCTGCACCCGCTCAAAAGCACGGCCGCGCCGAGCGGCGGCATCCTTGTCTTCCCAACGAAAGCGGTTGAGCAACAGCGCAAAGCGGCGCTGCCCGGGCTGCCAGGTCATCTCGGTAACCGGGAATATCGCATCCTGTGTCAAGGTCGCTATGACCTGAAGGTCATCGGCATCCTCGGCTCCAAGGTTCAGTGGTGCCTCGCGGCCGTCTTTGAAACTCGCGTCTGTCATTGGCCCTTAATCCGTTCAATCTTTGCGCCCACGCCTTCCAGCTTGCGCACCACATGCTCATATCCGCGGTCCAGATGATAGACCCGGCTGACCGTTGTCTCACCCTCCGCCGCCATACCGGCCAGGATCAAAGAGACAGAGGCCCGAAGATCTGTTGCCATCACCGGAGCGCCTTTCAATCGTTCAACACCAGTGACGGTGGCGGTGCCGCCATGCACCTCGATATTTGCACCCATACGAACCAGTTCGGGCGCGTGCATAAAGCGATTCTCGAAAATACGCTCTTCAAGCACCGAGGTGCCTTCGGCTGTGCACATCAACGCCATCATTTGCGCCTGCAGATCGGTCGGAAAACCCGGAAAAGGTTCAGTGACCACATCCACCGAAGTTATACGCCCGTTCTTGCGAATGACTTTCAAGCCCTTCTCGGTCTCGGAAACACTGATCCCCGCCGCGTCCAGTTTGGCCGCAAAGCTTTCAACCAGCGCCATGCGCCCACCCAGCAGCTCGACCTCTCCTCCGCATATGGCCGGAGCCAGCATATAGGTGCCCAGCTCAATCCGGTCAGTCACGACCTGATGGGTTGCGCCATGTAGTCGGTCAACACCCTGAATTTCGATCGTCGAGGTCCCCTCGCCCGAAATCTGAGCTCCCATCTTGCGCAGGCACTCGACCAGATCAACGATCTCGGGCTCGCGCGCGGCGTTCTTCAGCACCGTGGTGCCCTTGGCCAGCGTAGCCGCCATGACGATGTTCTCGGTCGCGCCCACGGAGGCAAAGCGCATCTCATGCACCGCACCCTTCAGCCCACCGGGGGCCTTGGCATGCAGATACCCGTCTTTCAGTTCAATCTCGGCTCCCAGCGCCTCCAACCCTTCGACGTGCAGGTCCATCGGGCGTGCACCGATGGCACATCCACCGGGCAGCGACACAACCGCCTGCCCGAACCGTGCTAGCAAAGGCCCAAGCACCAGATTCGACGCGCGCATCTTCCGCACAATGTCATAATCTGCCACATGGCTGGTCAGGCTGTGGCTGGACATCGCAATCACCTGCCCATCCTGCAGCGCGGACACCTCTGCCCCCAGCGATTGCAGCAGAGCAGTCATTGTCTTGATGTCACTCAGCCGCGGCGCATTGGTCAGCGTCAGCGGTTCTTCGCTGAGCAAAGTCGCAGGCATCAGCGTCAAACACGCGTTTTTCGCCCCCGCAATCGGAATCTGCCCATTCAGCGGGCCGTTTCCCGTCACCAGAATCGAATCCATCTGCTCTTATCCCTCGTCCTTGCCGGCTTTGTCCCCGGAGGCCGCCCGCGCCTTAGCCTGCGCCTTACGCCGCGCCATGTTCGCTTTCAGCGCCGCCTTCAAACGGTCTTCGCGCGTTTCCCCGGATTTACCGTGTTTTTTGGGTGAATTTTTACCTGTCATTGTCTTTCTCTACAGCAGTGGAAAAAAACCGTCCAGACACCCTTGCGCCGCGTTTAGTTTGAGTCTAATCACCCGCCCACAGCGCTGCTGTAGCTCAGAGGTAGAGCACTCCCTTGGTAAGGGAGAGGTCGAGAGTTCAATTCTCTCCAGCAGCACCATTCAATCAACTTAGTTTTGTAGTTGCCCTTGTCCCTAAGGGTTATGCTGTCGCTGTGTCCTGATTTCCAGAATTGAGTTCTGGAGGCGTTCCGAACCTTCGCCGCAAGGCCCTACGTCAGCAGAGCCTGAATTTTGTCGAGTGTCGCAACATTAACAGCGACGCCATCTGTTTTGGCCGCCAAACGCTTTGCCCGGCGACCATCACCGGGCAAATGCGCACCGTCCTGAGAACGGATCGCTTCGACAAGGTCGACAATACTGGACGAAAACGTGTCATCAGAGGTGGCAGAAGCGTCAATTGCGATAAAGAACTGGCCCGTTTTTGGAGGGCCGCCAGCGGTGCCGGAAAAGGGGGAAGCATGTATTCCAAGCGTCGCGCCAGCCAGCGCTGCTGCCAAAACTTCGGTCAGCAGAGCGACACCGACGCCCTTGTAGCCACCTGACGGAGCCATTGATCCTTTGAGCCCGACATTTGGGTCCGTTGTGGGATTTCCGTCCACGTCCAGCGCCCAGCCAACCGGGATCGGCTTGCCTTCGCGGGCGTGTTTCATGACCTCGCTCTTAGCGATTGTGCTGGCGCTCTGGTCAATCAACAAAGCCGGTTGCCCGTCTGTGCCCGGCACGGCGATTGAGAACGGATTGGTGCCTACGACAGGCTTGGACCCTCCTGAAGGCGCGATTGAGGCTGGGGCGTTGGTGAACCCCAGCCCAACCAGACCCGCCTGCGCCAGACGATAGGTGTGATAGCCAAGGACACCGCAATTATAGCTGTTTCGAATTGCAAGCGCGGCGATCCCTTGTTCGCGGGCCGCAGGGATCAAAGCCTCGAATCCGACATCAATCGCCGCATGCGCAAAGCCCGTTGCGGCGTCTACAGTCACGACCCCTGGACGCGGCTGCGCCAGCTCCGGCTTTGCCTGCCCGTCCACCTTGCCGCATTGGACATGTTCGCAATAGATCGGGATATAAGCGAGACCATGGCTGGCAACTCCATCTGCCTCGGTCGCGGCGGTTGCGATTGCCAACGGGCGTGCGTTCTCCTCGCTCGTACCCGCCGCAACCAGCGCCCGGAATGACAGATCCTCGATTTCAGCAAGCGAGAGGGTGCGGGTTTCAACCATATCAATCTCTTTTTCAGTCGTTGTCGGAAAGCCCGGCACCCGCGCCGAGCAAGCGGGATTCTTCGGTTGCCGGGGCGTAGGTGCGATGAGCAAAGCTGTTAATGATTTCCCAACCCTTGGGGTCGGGTGTTGCGCGGGTGTGTAACGCACATGGCGCGGTCAAAGTGCCTCTCAAGGCGACCTCAATCGGGTCCGCGACAGGCGGGCAGACATCTTTAATAACCAGTCGCACACCATCGGTTGCAGCAGAAAAATCCCCCGATTGGACAGTCGCAATCTGACTTTGGACGCGTGCTACCTGCGCTGCAAATGGCAACAATATCATGGGCGACACGAGATGCCTGATCCGGATCGGACCGGAGTGCAGCAGGTGCGCGCAATCCGAAAGCGAAGCCCCGGTCAATAATGGGCACAAATCGCTATCCCCGGCCCAGTCACCCCTTAATTGAGTTGGAACATGCGCCTCGCTGCCATTGGCAAACCCGCGCTTCAGCAGGCTCGACAGTTCCAGTACGCCGTCAAGGCCTTGTGCACACAGCCAGCGCGTCGCCTTTGCGGCTTCTTCAGCGATACCCCATTGGTAGCCTGCACCACGTGCCGCCCGCTTGGCGATGGCTTCAATCTCGTTGAGAGACAAACTCATGTGGTAAGCTCCGGGTATACCCAAAGATCAGCGCAATCGGTACTCAGCTCTTCGGGATAAGGCGCACCGGAATACATGCAGATGCGCACCCAACGGTCCGAGCGGGGATCGAAATGCGTGGCACCAAAAAACGAGAGTTTCGCCCGCAACATGTCGATCGGTAATACACCCGCACTGATCGTATTGTCGCGGATTTCGCCGTAAGGCGCGGTACGGCTCATCTGCGCGCGGCGGATCGTGTGGCGGTGTTCCGGATGGCGCAACAGAAACTCAGCAATAGAGTCGTCATCCGCCCAATCTGATAGCGCCTTATGGGCCAATGCCGCGTCTCGGGCCGGGGCAAGTGGCTGTTCGTATTCGGCAATCGGTTCGTCAAACCGCTCACCCAGGCGGGGTTCAAGCTTTTCTTCGGATACATACCAGGCGCGCGCGCAGTGCTCCGGCGCGTCCCAGTGCAGATCTAATGCCCAGCCAAAGCTATCACGGATCAGATCACGTACTTCGCCAACCGGCATTGCTCCATCAATCACATACGCCCTACTATTGCTGTCAGCCAGGCAGCTGGTCAGCCCGTCAACCAGATCGCCATACGGTTCCAGGATCAGCGAGACCAGCAACTCTTGCCCCTCTTCGCTCAGCGCGTCTTGTGACCAGAAGATCAACCGATTCCATGGATGATTTCGCGTCAAATCAGCCTGATCCAGATAGTCGGATATTGCACCCAGATCAGCGTTCAGCGCTGTCAGTTTCTCGATCTGAATGGGATGCTCAGAGCGCCACCACGAGGTTGACAGTTTGCTGCGCTCGAACACATCGAGAAAGCAGGCAACCTCAGCTTCTGAGGCCGTTTCAACAGACCGGACGCGCGCGATGGCCTCTTCCCGGACCATGATCCAATTGTTGAACAGAACCGGATGATTGACGATGAACGGCGCCATGCCCAACCCGGTTGAATTGCCGATGCCCAGCCACCGCGCGATATCTGGGTCCAGTTTTGCCGTCTGATCCCCACCCTTGGCGCGCGCCATGTGTTGCACCAGATCGCGCACGAATGTTCGCGTCAGATAGACTGATAGCATTTCGGCCTGAAACGGCGCGCTGACTTCATCGCGGTCCGCGATTTTCTCACGGTCCGCTGCGCCGAATTTGCCCGAACCATATACTGCAGTGGTCCGCATCAGATAGCCAACCTTGTAAATCTGTTCGAGGTCGGGTTGCTGACCGGCGGCCAAACGATCCACCACATGCGCCCAAAGGCGAACTGAGCGGTTAGCGCGTGACAGCGACAGCTCGCGCTCACTGACGCGCCCAGCCTCTTGCAGGGGCACATTTTGCGCAAGACGTTCAATATCTTCTGGGCCGGGGACACCATCGAACAGAGCAAAGGTCGCATCCCACGCCTCGGCAATCACCCGATCCGAACGTTTTTCGGGCGGCAGGTCATGAGCGAAAGCAACCAGCGAATAGGCACGTTCCGGGCCTTGAGCCGTGTAAACAGCATGGCCGATGCCTTTTTCGTTAATTTCAAAAACCGGTCGCGTGAAACTCCAGTTCTCAGCAGCCATCCGGCGGGTCAGTTGCCGCATGAAGCTGAGGCGGCATTGATGTAACGACCCCAATCGCGACAAGCGCATCACCATGGCCGGATCGCGGCGCGCGATATGAGGGCCTAGATCAGTCATGCGCCTTGCGGCCCGAAGTTCTCAGCAAAGAACCGGTACCAGTTCCCGCCCATGATCCCTGCGATCTCTTCTGCATTCAAACCCGTTGCGCGCAGCCCGTCCTCAATATTTCCAAAATCACGGTTGTCCTGAAACCAGCCCGGCATCGGCGGGAAACCGGGGGCTGCTGCCGAGCCCTCGCCATAGTCGATCTCTTTGCTCCAGCGCCCCACTCGCATCCATTCGACGACGCTGTCGGGTTGGTCCTGGCACAGGTCGGTACCGATCCCCAGATGCGAGGCGCCGTATTTATCAGCTGTGCGGGCGATCATCTCACAGAAACTCTCCAACGTGCAGTCGGACTTGTCTTTCAGATGATGAGGATAGACCGAAAAGCCGAGCATCCCACCATTTTGTGTAACCGCCTGGATCACCGCATCGCGCTTGTTGCGCAGCGCGGGGCACCATTTGTGCGGATTGGCGTGAGTGATGGCGATGGGACGCTCGGACAGTTCAGCGGCCTCAATAGTCGATCGATCTGCCGAATGGCTCATATCGACGACAAGACCGACGCGGTTCATTTCCTTGATCACCTGCTTGCCCATGCGGGTGATGCCGGTGTCTTCGGCCTCGTAACATCCGGTCGCCAGCAGCGACTGGTTGTTATAGGTCAGCTGCATAAACCGCACGCCCAGATCATGCAGGATCTCGACCAGGCCTATATCATCTTCGATGGGGCTGGGGTTCTGGAACCCAAAGAACACAGCAGTGCGCCCTGTCTCACGCGCTGTGTCAATGTCGCTGGCCCACCGCCCCTTCATGATCAGGTCCGGGTATTGTTCGAACCAGCGGTTCCATTTCTCAAAGTTCAGAACCGTTTCACGGAAGTTTTCATGATAGGCGATGGTGACGTGGATCGCGTCCACGCCGCCTTCGCGCAGTTGGCGGAATATCTTCTCGGACCAGTTGGCATATTGCAGGCCGTCGATCCGCATCAGACTGGACCCGCGCTGATATAAGCGGTTTTGACGGTCGTATAGAATTCTGCCGCTGCCTTGCCCTGTTCGCGCGGGCCATAAGAGCTGTCACCGCGTCCGCCAAAAGGAACGTGATAATCCGTGCCCGCAGTGGGCAGGTTGACGGTGACAACACCAGTCCGCGCGTTGCGGCGGAAGTGAGTGGCGCGGGCCAGCGATTTGGTCACGATGCCCGACGTTAGGCCGAAATTCGTGTCATTCACAACGCTCAGCACCTCGTCATAGCTGACAACCTTGATAACGCTGGTTAACGGCGCGAACATCTCCTCGCGGTTGATGCGCATGTCATTGGTTGTGTTCAGGAATACGCCCGGTGACATATAAAACCCGTCATGCGGCATCTCAAGCCGCAGACCCCCACATGCCAACTCGGCACCTTCGGATTTGCCCAGATCGACATAGGCGAGATTTTCCGTCAGTTGCTGCTGACTGACAACCGGCCCCATCTGAACGCCCTCTTCAAGCGCATGACCGACTTTCATCGCCTGCGCGCCTGCGACCAGCTTTTCGACAAAAGCATCGTGGATACCCGCATGCACCACCAGCCGAGATGAGGCAGTGCATTTCTGTCCGGTACCACCGAAGGCGCCACCCAGTGCCAAACTTACCGCCAAATCCAGATCAGCGTCGTCCATCACGGCCAATGCGTTCTTGGAGCCCATCTCCATCTGCACCTTGGTCAGATTCTGAATGGCGGCAGCGGCAATGCCCTTGCCCACTGGCACGGAACCGGTGAAGGAAATTGCGTTAACTTTCGGGCTTTCGACCAATCGCTGACCGATACTGCTCCCTGACCCCATGACAAGGCTGAACAGACCTTTGGGAATGTCCTGCCGGTCAATAATCTCGGTCAGGGCCACAGCCGAGGCTGGCGTAATGTTCGCAGGTTTCCATACCACCGCGTTCCCGTAACACAGCGCGGGCGCGATCTTCCACGATGCGGTCGCCGTAGGGAAGTTCCATGGGCTGATGATCGCGACCACACCCACCGGTTCACGCCGCACATCCACCTCGATGTCGGGACGCACGGAATCGGCGTTCTCGCCGATCTGGCGCAAGCATTCGGCAGCATAGTAAGTAAAGAACTGACCGGCACGGTAGACCTCACCCTTGCCTTCGGCCAGCGGTTTACCCTCTTCCCGGCTGAGCAATGTGCCCAGTTCTTCGGCGCGTGCCATCAGTTCAGTGCCGATCGCGTTCAGAACCGCTTGCTTGCGTTCCAGCCCATAGGCGGCCCATTCCGCCTGAGCCACACGCGCTTGATCCAGAGTCGCCTCAAGCTGATCGCCACTGGCCTGTGCGAACATTCCAACAAGATCGGTCAGATCCGAGGGGTTTCGATTTTCGATCTCGCTTTCACCCGCCAGCCATTCGCCAGCGATTAGGTTCAGTTTGGTCACGTTGCGCCCCAGAGTCAGAATTTGCCTGTCTCAGGATGGATTCTTGGACACGCATCAGTCAAACTCAAACAACTTAAATAAACTTCAAGGAATCTGAAGCTTGGCCATCAAGATCGAGATGCTGCGTTGTTTCTGTATCGTGGCGCAGACCGGCAATCTGGTTGAGGCCGCTGATCGGCTTGGTCGCACGCAATCCGCTGTGTCAATGACCCTGAAGCAATTGGAAGATCAACTTGACCAGAAACTGTTCGAGGGCGAGCGCAAGAACCGGCTTTCGCCATTGGGCGAACACGTGTTTGAAATCGCGTTGCGGCAAGTGCGGCAGTTTGATCAAGCCGTCCAGAACATCGAAGCAGCAGCGCAGGCCGAACAAGGGCTGGTTCGAATCGCGTCGGTCCCGTCGGTTGGTGCGTTGATCTTCCCACCGCTGCTCAAACATATGACGCGTAGGTTTCCAGGAGTGAAGATCGAGTTGCGCGACTCTGACACGCAGCAGGTTTTGGATGCGATCGCACAAGATCAGGCGGATATCGGCATCGGTTCAGGATACCATGCGTTGAACGGGGTTCGGACTATCCCGCTGTTTCAGGATTCATTCGGGCTGGTCGCAGCGTCGGATCATCCTTTGATCATACGTTCAGACCCGTTGGAAATTGCCGATATTGGCAGCGCCCCTTTTGTGCGAAATACGCTCTGTGATCTGATCCAGACGCCGGCTTTCAAGGCTGTCACCGAAACGGCTGAGATCACAATTCACAATACGCATTCGCTCATTACACTGGTTCGGACCGGAGATTGGATTACCGTTTTGCCGCAAACCGTCGCCGAATTCCTTCCTGAAGCGGTCGCCTATCGCTCGATCGTGGACCTGCCGGATCAGCGACAGGTTTACCTTTATATCCGCGAACGGCCCCGGTTTCGGGACCTGACCGAGCAGTGCAGTACATTCATATTGTCGCGCAGTTTCGCTTAGTGGTGATGCCAGCGCCGTTCAGCCCCCGCGAAGGCGTTGCATCAGGTACACCTCAGCACCTTCTGGGATGGGTTCGGTAAGGCCGCTGGCAATGACCCGGCCGTCGATGGCAATGGAAACGCCCGCATCGATTGGAGCCTGCAGTTGAGGATGCGCCCGAACCAGTTCACGAAGCAGCTCACCGGTGGTTTTGGCTTCTACCACCACCACCTCGCAACCCCCGGTCAAAGACCGGAGGCCGGACCAGAGGCGGACCTCAACCATTGTCCTTCAGCGCGGCCAGAATGCGTGGCGGGGACATCGGCAGCTGCTTCATCCGCACGCCCGCCGCGTTGGACACGGCGTTGGCGATGGCGGCCAAGGGCGGCACGATACCGGTTTCGCCCACGCCCCGCACACCGAATGGGTGGCCGGGGTTTGGAACCTCGACAATCACAGTGTCGATCATCGGCAAATCACTGGCCACCGGGATGCGATAATCGAGGAAGATCGAGTTCTGCAACCGGCCATCTTCGCCATAGATATACTCCTCGTTCAGCGCCCAGCCGATGCCCTGTGCGGCGCCGCCCTGATACTGGCCTTCCACATAAGTCGGGTGGATCGCTTTTCCGGCGTCCTGAATGACGGTGTAACGGATGATACTGGTCTTGCCGGTTTCCGGGTCGACCTCAGAATCGACGATATGGGTGCCGAAGGACACACCTGCACCTTCCGGGGTCGCCTCGAAATGGCCGGAAATCGGCCCCCCGGTCGCGCCCATATTCGCTGTGATATCCGCCAAAGGCAGCGGATCGAAATCACCTGCGTTGGGTCCCGAGGGCACCGCGCAGCCATTTTCCCATTTCACCGCATCTACCGGGATGCCCCACTTGGCTGCTGCGCGTTCGCACAGACGTTCGACCGCATGTTTGGCTGCCTTGATCGTGGCCAGGCCCGAGGCATAGGTCACGCGGCTTCCATGGCTTACATCATTGTAACCCAGCGTTGCGGTATCGGCGACGGTGACGCGTATGTTTTCGTAGGGAATGCCAAGCACTTCGGCCGCCATCAGCGCCATCGACGCACGCGAGCCGCCGATATCCGGCGTTCCAACCATGACCTGCGCCGAGCCGTCTTCGGACAAGGCCAGCGACACGGATGTCTCGC
The DNA here is from genome assembly GCF_056537425.1 of Ruegeria sp. CE9. Taxonomy (NCBI): domain Bacteria; kingdom Pseudomonadati; phylum Pseudomonadota; class Alphaproteobacteria; order Rhodobacterales; family Roseobacteraceae; genus Ruegeria; species Ruegeria sp. CE9. Next base: position 38,651 of record NZ_JBQFRO010000014.1, read on the forward strand.
CCCCATGGTTGAACCAGAACCCGCAAGAGATCCCGCGCCCTTGTCCGGGTTTCAGCGGGGCGGAATAGTGCGGGTGCTCTTTGGCCGCTTCAAGCGTTTCAATCAGTCCGATCCGCTCATATGTTGGACCATAGTTGGCCTTGGTCCCTTCATACGCCGCATTCTTTAGGCGTACGTCGATAGGGTCCAGACCCAGCTTATTGCACAGCTCATCCAGCACAGATTCAACCGCAAAAGCACCCATTGGTGCGCCAGGTGCACGGTAGGCGGCCTGTTTTGGGCGGTTGGCCATCACATCATAGCCGACCTGACGCACATTGGTCAGGTTATATGGCGCAAAGGCACACATGGCGGTCATGTCGCCCGGAGCACCGGGGAAGGCACCACCCTGCAGGCGGAAGATGCCCTGAGCCGCCGTGATGGTGCCGTCCTTCTTCATGCCGATTTTGATATCCATCGAGGCGGAAGAGGTCGGACCGGTCGAGCGAAACACCTCAGACCGGCTCATGACCAATTTGACGGGTCGGTTGGCCTTGCGGCTTAACGCCAGCGCGACCGGTTCGATGAACACTGTGGTCTTGCCGCCAAACCCGCCGCCGATTTCAGAGGCCGTCACGCGCAATTGGGCGGTTTCGATCCCCAGAAGCGCGGCGCAGTATTTCTGTGCGTACCAATGGCCTTGTGTCGTGCACCACAGTTCGCCTTTGCCGTCTGCGCCAAGCGATCCCAGACAGGCATGAGGTTCGATATAACCCTGATGCGTGGCTTCGGTCACAAAGCTATCTTCGAGGACCAGATCAGCCTCGGCAAAGCCCGCTTCAACATCGCCATGACCACTTTCATGATAGCGCACGACGTTGGGATGCATCCCTTCCGGCACGGAGTAATCCGCTGCACCTTCACGGATCACAGGTGCGTCCGGCGCCATGGCTTTGTCTACATCGGTGACGTGGGGCAGAACCTCGTATTCAACCTCGATCAGTTTCAGCGCATCGCGCGCTGCCAGGGCAGACGTAGCGGCAACCGCGGCCACCGCATGACCGTCATAGAGCGCCTTTTCCCCCGCCATGACGTTTTCCAGCACATTCCAGAATTCACCTTCAAGGCCGGGCTTGAAGACTGGCTTGTCCGAGAAATCTGCGCGGGTCACAACTGCTTTGACGTCGTTGTGGGCCTCGGCCTTTGACGTATCGATCTTGACGATCCGCGCATGAGCATGGGGTGAACGCAGGACAGCGCCATGAAGCATGCCGGGGGCTGAAATATCCGCGCCGAATTTGGCGCGACCCGTCACCTTATCCAGACCGTCAGGGCGATCCGGACGGGTACCAACAAAATTGAATTCAGATTTGCGATCGTCCAGTGCCATTACGAAGCCTCCCGCATCTCGGCCGCCGTATCCATGACGGCGCGAATGATTTTGTCATAGCCGGTGCAACGGCAGAGGTTTCCTGCCAACCAGTACCGGGTTTCTTCTTCGGTCGGGTTTGGGTTCTTCTCCAATAGCGATTTGGCCGCAACCAGAATGCCCGGGGTGCAGATGCCGCATTGCAGGGCCGCATATTCGACCATCTTTTTCTGCAGCGGATGCAGGACGTCTCCGTCCGCGATCCCTTCGACCGTTTCGATCTGTTTGCCTTCGGCCTCGACCCCCAGCATCAGGCAGGAGCACACCAGTCGGCCATCGACAGTGACCGAGCAGGCCCCGCAATCGCCCGTGCCGCAACCCTCTTTCGCGCCCGTCAGGTTCAGTTTGTCGCGCAAACAATCCAGCAGGGTTTCGCGCGGATCACAGAGGTATTCGACCGCGTCGCCATTTACGGTGGTGGATACGTGGAGCTTGCTCATAAATCTTCTCCCTTCGCGCGGGCATATGCGATTTTCGCGGTACGCTTGGCCAGAACACCGGCCACTTCGGTGCGGAACGCAATGGTTCCGCGCTTATCGTCAATCGGGCTGCAAGCGGCAGAGGCAGCGGCGGCAAGCCTATCCAATGCTGCGTCATCCAGCGTGCTACCAATCAGCGCTTTGGCGCAATCCCCAACCAACAGCACGGTTGGTGCCACAGCCCCCAGCGATACGCGGGCCTCAATTATGGTGTCCCCTTCCAGCCTTAGATTGACGCCAACGCCAACCACCGCGATGTCCATCTCGGTACGCGGGATAAAGCGCAGATAAGCATCACCCGCATTGTCTCCGCGCGCAGGGATGTTGATGGCCGAGATCAGCTCGCCCTTGGCCAGAGACGTTTTGCCGGGGCCGGTCGGGATTTCTTCGACGGCAACCTCGCGATCGCCATCCGGGCCGGTCACGATCACGGTGACACCCGCGGCAACCATCGCCGGAACCGAATCCGCAGCCGGAGAGCCATTGCACAGGTTCCCGGTCAGCGTTGCACGCCCCTGCACCTGTGTCGATCCGATCAGATCCATCGCCTCAACCACGCCGGGCCAGTCGCGGCCAAGCTCGGGATGCTCGCTCATCTCGGCACCGGTCGCGGCGACGCCCAGCGTCCAGCTGCCATCGGCGTTGCGGGTGATGTCACTGACTCCGCCGATATTCTTGATGTCGATCAGCGTATCAGGCGTCACAAGATCCGAGCGCAGCTGCACCAGCACATCGGTGCCGCCTGCCAGAAACCGTGTAATGCCCGTCGCATTCGCGGCCAGAGCCGACGCCTCGGCAAAGCTGGCGGGGCTGTGATAATCCATGAAAATACCTCGCACCTGTTGATCAGGATAGACTGGGGTTCGCCCGGGACGTTAGTGCAGCAAATCGGCGGCGTCCATGGCTGGAACGACCAATTCTTGCGATTCAAAATGTCGTTTTCTTGCGATTGCTCACAGATCGATCTCGATCACCCCGTCAGGCTCAGCCGCGCGGCTCTGGCAAAGGATGATCGCCCCCTCACGCTGCTTGTTGGACAGCACAAAATCTCGATGCTCAATCTTACCTGAAATCACGCCACACTTGCAGACTCCGCATATCCCGTCCGAGCATTTTACGTCCACATGATATCCCGCCTCGTTCAACACTTGCGCCGCGTCCTTGTCGGTCGGGACATTCAGGTCCCGCCCTGACTTTGCCAGACGCAACGTGAATGGATGGTTTTCATATTCGGGCTGTTCGGGGACCGAGAAATATTCCAGATGCCGCGCCTCTTCGGGAAATCCCTGTGCCTCGGCAGCTTGCATCACGCCATCCATGAACCGGTCCGGGCCGCAAGTGTAGACGTGCCAGCCATCCTGATAGCCGTGCAAAATAGCCTCCAAATCAGCACGCGTGCCTTCGTCTGAGAAGTGATAATGCACGTGATCGGCCCAGGGCATCGCCGCCAGATCGTCCAGATATCCAGCGCCTGCACGTGTGCTGGCGGAAAAATGCAATTCAAACGGCCCACCCATCGCATGCAATCGATGGGCGAAGGCAATCATTGGCGTGATACCGATACCACCGCCCATCAAAAAAGTCTTGGTTGCGGTCTCGTCCAATTCAAAATGGTTTATTGGTTTCGAGATGAAGACCTTGCGCCCTTCGTTGAAGATGCGATGCAACAAGGCCGAGCCGCCGCGCCCTTCGTCCTCACGCAGCACGCCGATCTGATATGTGGTGCGATCCGAAGGGTTACCCGACATCGAATATTGCCGCAGGAATTCGGGCGAAACCAGCACATCCAGATGCGCACCGGCGGTCCATTCGGGCAGCGGTGCGCCGTCCAGGGTTGAGAATTCGTACTTGGTGACGTCCGCAGTCATCTTATCGACCTTGGTCAGCTCAACCCGCATGACCGGCGCATCCCCGGCGATCTGATATCGGTGGATAACCGACAAATCGCCAGCGGCTTTGCGCGCTTTGTAGTCATCGGCCGTGACCATCGCTTCGTATGCGGCAATCCCGGCCTCGCGATCCATATTGAATGGGTAAGGCCAAGGATGCGGCGCCAAGGGTGCGGGGTAAACAGCCAGCGTTTGGTCCTCGTATTTCAGATCGAGGTCTTTTTGCAGGTCCCGCCGGTTCAAGGGGTGTTTCGACGGGCGATAGGCGCCGTCAGCCTCCAGCTCGATATCCCACCACCATTTCTTGGTGCCATTCAGACCGCCATTACCCACAGCATCGTCAAGCTTGGCCAAGGCAGGCGCGGCTTGCGGGATGGTCATCGCAGCCCAACGGAATGGGCGTTCTTTGAATAGGCCTTCCAGGTTCCACGGGCAGGTCTTCATGCACCGTCCGCACATCGCGCCTCCGGGCGTGGTGATGCGGTAGGTGGCGCATTTCTGGCTATCGGATTTCCAGATTTCGTAGCCGTTGAACATCAGCTTCGGCCCGGCGGTGATGGCACCCGAAGGACATTCCCGAGCGCATTTGTTGCAGCTTTCGCAAAAGGTCTGCAGACCGAAATCTATGGGCTTGTCATGCGCTATCGGGATGTCGGTGGTTACCACTCCGGATTTCAGGCGCGGGCCGAGATAGGGGTTCAGGATCACCTCTCCGATCCGGCTGACCTCACCCAACCCTGACAGCAATAGCAACGGAGGTTGGAGCACCTCGCCATCCATCACCGTATGCGCCTTGGCCTTGTAACCGAGATTGCGGATTTGCTGCGCGATCACTCCGCCCAGCAGCGAGAACCTTAGATAAGCGCGCATCGATTGGGCCACGCTGATCCAGTCGTCACCGCTGGCACCTTCCATCGTTTCATAGCCCTGATCGATGATCATACTGATGGCCTGATCATGCGGTGGATTGATCTCTTCACCGGTGGCATCGTGGGAATACCAGCTCCACTCGGGGCACCGGCTGAGGCCGACCGCATCGACCCCAAGGAAATAGGTCGCGGCTTTGATATTCGCAGCATTACGGTCTGCATCCGTTGGACATTCAACCGCAGCGCTGTCGCCATCCTGCAGCAGAACAAACGCACCAAGCGCGCGGCGCTGGGCAAAGCTGGGGGCGGATTTGCGCACATAATGCCCGCCCTTGGTCGCATCCTGCAGCGATTTGCCCATATCGCCGAATTGGGCGCGGGCGAACATGTCCGCGCGTTTGGGTACACGGGCGACGTTTTCCTCATCGATATAGGTGGTGGGGTTGTCGACGCGCTTGAGGGTCTCAAACGGATGCGCCCCGTCCACATAGCGCCGCTTGGCATAGGCATCGCGGTTTAGCGCGTTCTTGGCAAAGCCCGCCCCCACCCACCATGCGGGGCCTTGGGTGCGAAACCACGGCTGTTCGGCCATGGGGCGCAAAGGGCGGTCATGCGCAATCTCCATCTCGGTGGTCACAGCAGCCAGCCCAAAGCGTTTGCTCAGCCAAGGAACAACCACAGCCCCATCTTCGACCGAGGCCAACCCGGCCGCAACCGCCAGTTTGCCCAGATCAACCTCGGACGACATCGCCGTATGCGCCCGCGCGTCAAAGCCCAAAAGGCGGATATAGTTGGCAATGACTACTGCATTTTCGGTCGCCAGCAGACATGCGCGATGGTCCTGCGCGTCCACGATCCAATCGGCCCCAGGTTCTGACGGGTCCGGGTCGCGATTGAATTCATATAGAAACACGATCGCATGACGATGGCTGCTCATCGGGCGCGGCGCGGCCTCCATGCTTTCCTTCAGGTCCGCCATGATCACGTCGATGCCCGAGGCCAGCGTTTTGGTCTGGCGGGTTTTCAGCGCATAGGCCAGTCGGTCGATATCCGGATTGTGTCGAGGCTCTGCCAGTATCGCCTCTGCAGGCAATGGCCCGCAGCCCATCATTGAGGCGTCGTTGAAATAACCAAACGCTTTCAGGTGATTGGCGCGATCCACCGGATCAGTTGGGATTTCTGAGGCAACCGGGTTCACGAACCCATCCCGAATGGCATCCATCATCGCCTGAAATTCACCCATCGCGTTGACTATGCTTTCGGGCTGATCCTGTCGATGAAAACTGAGAGATTGCATAGGGGTGACCTGCGCCAATTCGGGTATCCGGTCCCGCCGCGCCAACCGTTCCAGCGGGAATGGTCCCATATGAACGGGTCTGTTCTTGTCCGAGAAAAAGCGGATCCCCATCGCGCGCCTCCTGCTTGCTGCCTTCCCCCCTACCCCGGCATGGACACCAAATCCATTCATGAATAATCATATATGGTATGAGCAATATTGATTTCACTGATTTGGACGGCAAGGTCCTGCGGGTGTTCCTGACGATACTCGAGGAAAGCTCGGTCTCGAAAGCCGCTGACCGGCTTGGCGTCACGCAATCTGCGATCAGTCACACACTGGGCAAGCTGAGGCAGATGCTGGGCGATCCGCTATTTGTCCGATCGGGCCAGGGGCTGACCCCAACCGAACGTGCGCTGTCGCTGAAAGAGCCGGTGCAACAGGTGTTGGACAACATGCGCGCCCTGACCGAAGGCCGTCCGTTCGATCCGTTATCGGAACAGATGGACATTCAGATCGCCACCAACGATATGCCACGCGAGCTGATCTTTCCCGCGCTGCTAAGAAAAACACGCTCCGAAGGCGTGCGGTTGCGATTGGAATTCATCCCCTCAGGCGTTCCTGACCCAGACCTGCTGCGCAGTGACCGATGCCAGTTGATGCTGACCCCGCTTCCGCCGGATGGGCCGGATATTTTCCAGAAACGTCTCGTCACCAGCCCATTGATGATGTTTTACGATGCCGCACGTTGTGAACCGCCCAAGGATTGGCAGGCCTATTGTAACAGCGACCATGTCGAGGTGCGATTTGCCGATGGGCGTAACGCCCGCGCCGTCATGCGTGGCGTGGATCAAAGCCAGATCAGACCACCCGTCGTGACCCTGCCGCATTTCAACGCGATCCCACCTTTCGTAAAAGGCAGCGACCTGATCTCGACCGACACCGCACTGATGAAACGCGGGCCGCTGGCTGCGCTGGACTGCGCGCCGCTGCCGTTCGAGTGTGAGCCCGTGTCGATCTACATGGTCTGGCATCAACGTTCGGCCAATGATCCGGCGCATCGCTGGCTGCGGGATCAGATCGAAATGATTGCCGCCACGCTTCAGACCTGAGATAGAAGCCAGTCACGCATCTGTTGCACCAACTCTGGTTGGCGCGGCTTCTGCGGGATCACAATGAAAAAACTAAGGTCGTCGACCAGCACCTCAGAAAGCGGCTGTACCAACCGACCCGAGGCAAGCTCAGCAGATACAAGTGGGGCGTTGGCCAACGCAAATCCCTGCCCCGCGATTGCGGCATCTATCGCCAGACTCGTCTGACTGAAATTCATCATCCGGGGGCGTCCTTCAACGCCGGCGCGCTCCAGAAACAGCGGCCACAATCCATGGGAATCGCTGAGAAGGACGTGCTGCATCAGATCATTGGGGCCGGAGACTTGCGAAGCACGGTCCGGGCTGCCCACAACCACAAACTCGGTTGAGAAGAGCGGGGTGGCTTGCAGCCCCCGCGCTATGGGCGAACGGCTCTGACGCACCGCGATGTCAATTCCGTCCGACTGAAAATCGGCCAACCGTTCGCGCGCGTCGACCTGCACCGCCACATCTGGATGCCGGGACACAAAATCGTTCAACCGCGGGACCAGCCATTTTGACGCAAAGCTTGGTGTGACTGAAATCGTGATCTGCAGCTGTTCCGACAGATCATCGACTGCTTCGTCGATCAGTCGAAAGGCCCGGCTCAAGGGGGTGTGAAATCGTCTTCCCGCCTCGGTCAAACGCAGCCCGCGTGGAATGCGATCGAACAATGTGACCCCCAATCGGGCCTCCAATCCGCGCACCTGTTGAGCAACGGCACCTTGTGTCACGCCAATTTCTTCCGCAGCAAGACGAAAGTTCAGGTGACGGGCCGAGGCCTCAAAGGCGCGCAACGCGTTCAGAGGTGGGCGGGCAGACATGTTTTGACTGTAGATTTTCTACTGCCACAGCGCAACAGAACTGATTGGTCAAATGGATCCCGTAGCACCATCTTCAATTCAGATAACGCAAAGGAGCGTGAAGATGGAAAAAGTAGCTTTGATCACGGCAGGCGGCAGCGGAATGGGCGCGGATTCCGCGCGCAGATTGGCAGCGGATGGGTTCAAGGTTGGTATCCTGTCCTCGTCGGGCAAAGGCGAAGCGCTGGCGCATGAGTTGGGTGGCGTGGGTATTACAGGATCGAACCAATCAAATGAAGACCTGCAAAAGCTGGTCGACGCCGCGATGACCCACTGGGGGCGGATCGATGTGCTGGTCAACTCGGCAGGCCACGGCCCCCGCGCGCCGGTGCTGGAACTGACGGATGAGGACTGGCACACCGGATTGGATGTCTATTTCATGAACGCCGTGCGCCCCACGCGACTGGTTGCGCCGATCATGCAGGCCCAAGGCGGTGGGGCGATCATCAACATCTCGACCTTTGCTGCGTTTGAGCCCGATCCTGTGTTCCCCACCTCTGGCGTATTCCGCGCGGGGCTGGCGGCCTTTACCAAACTGTTTTCGGACCATTACGCCGCTGACAACATCCGTATGAACAATGTCTTGCCCGGATTCATCGACAGCCTGCCCGAGAAAGAGGAGTTCCGCAGCCGTATCCCACTGGGCCGTTACGGACGCAGCTATGATGAGATCGCCTCGGTCGTGGCTCTGTTGGCGTCAGAAGGGGGCGGATATATCACCGGTCAGAACATCCGCGTCGACGGCGGTATCACCCGGTCGGTTTGACGTCAGAACCGAGCCTTTACGAAATGTGTCAGCGCCGCGCCGCTCTCAAAAAAGGCACGGCGCAGACCCGTCCAGCTTTCGCTATATTCCTGCACCGGCGGCACCGGCAGTAGGGAATGATCATCATTCAGCAGGCATTCAGCCATTAAGCGCCCAAAAACAGTACCCGGCCCGATCCCGCGCCCGGAAAACCCGTGCGCGGCCAGCGCATTCGGCCCGATCTGAGTGATTTTGGGAATATGGTCCGAGGTCATGGCGATCCGTCCGTGCCACCCGTCGTCCAGCGGCTGATCCGCCAATTGCGGATAAAGCTCTGCCAGCTTCCGTTTGATCCAGGCTTTGTGGGCAAATCCCCCCGCGCCGCTGAGTTCCCCCATACCGCCAATCACCATGCGCCCCGCCTGATCCTGCCGAAACGAGGTCATGATCAGCCCGGTATCCCAGCACCCCTCGCCCTCGGGCAATATGCTGGCACGCAGATTATGTGATAGCGGCGCTGTGGCGTATTGGAAGTAATAGACCGGAACGTAATCGGGCGCGGTCTCTGCAATGCCCTGATGATATGCATTTGTCGCCTGAATGACGGACGTGGCGTGCACAGTTCCGGTGTCCGAGCGCAAAACCCATCCCCCAGCCTCGTGCTGCAGAGATACTATTGGGCTCTGTGTATAAATCCGTGCGCCTGCATCTTGCGCAGCGCGGGCAAGGCCAACCGCATAGGCAAGCGGCTGGATCGTGCCCGCACGAGGATCGAACAACGCACCATGGACGGCGTGGCTGCCCGTCCGCTGACGTGACTCATTCGCATCAAGCAATTCCACAGGCGCGCCCGAGGCGCTTAGCTGTGCATGACGTGTCTGCAAATCGCCAAAGCCCGCCGCAGAGTGGGCGCAATGCAATGTGCCTTTCCTGACAGGTTCACACTCAATCTGATGCGCGTCGATCAGTTCGAAAACCTCCGTCGGCGCATTCGCCAACAGATCGATCAGGCGATCCCCCGCCACTTGGCCCAAATGTGACCGGATTTGTTCTGGTGGCAACCAAAGCCCGGCATTGACCAGCCCGACGTTTCGGCCTGATCCACCATGCCCGATCTGTTGTGCTTCGAGCAGGCAAACCGACGCCCCGGCTTGCGCGGCGGTCAAAGCGGCTGAGCAGCCTGTGTAGCCGCCACCGATAATGGCGAGATCAACGCTCACGTCATCAGAAAGTTGTTGCGTGTCGACCCGTTCGCAACAGGTTTGCTGCCACAGCGAGTGATCATAGTCGCGCATGAACAAGCCCCAAGAGTGTTTCGCTGATCATTAGACAGAGCTTAGTCAGTAACAAGGGCGCGCTGCTCTTCCCGCCCCATGGCGATGAGGAACGGATCGTCGTTTTGCCGCGTCTGGAACGATGCCTTGTCTGTCATGCCCCACCAGTGCCCCAAAGTAAGGGATTGCGCCACCGCACCGCCCAGTGTCGCACCGGGCCCGGTCACAATGAACAGATCAGGTGCGAATTCGCGTGCAGCGGTCTGGATGGCATGGGTGAAGTCATAGGTCTCGGTCACCTGATGCCCTAGCGTATAGTCCCATAGGGCCTGCGTATCCGTGGCCCCCGGCCACCAGATTTTGCCACGACCGTCGATCATAGGACGCTCAGGCTGACCGAATAGATCGGGGCCAAGCTGTGCCCGCCCTTTCTCGGCCACGGGGGCCTGAAGCGCGGTGTGGAACGCGGCGTGGTTGGCAAATCGCAACGGGAACCGGTCTTGAAGGGTGGGCTGAGTCGCCTCGAAGGCCGTCAACCCGGCCTCATTCCCTGCCAGAACCAGCATTCCACCCAGATCAATCGACAGCGCGAGCGCGTGGTCCTTCAACGCGTTTATCCGCGCCACTTCATTCAGCAACGCGATTTTGCGAGCGGGATCTGCCGTCCATTCTTCATTCACGAACGGATAAACCAACTGACCGCCGATCAGGTGATCCTGCATCAAAGTGCCCATCGTGTTGACAACACGAAATCCGTTCTTGGGCGTCAATGCCCCTGCGGCAGCCAATGCAATGTACCAGCCCATCGAGTTGCCGGTGACCGCAACAACCTCGATATCATCATCAAGCGCCTGCGCATCAGCGAGCGCCGCCGCATAGATCAAGGGCGAAGCCACGTCACCGCGCGAGTATTTACCGACCGTAAAGCGCTCTGCCCCATCTAGTTGGGTGACAGCTTCTTGCCCGGTTTCAGCGCGGATCGCATCAAAGCGACTGAACATCTGCATACGGTCTACATGATGACGGTGCAAATAGCCCAGTTCAGGCTTGTTATAGGTGCCCCGGCCAGGGCAGATCACAACGGCTGTGCGGGTCATGACTGAACTCCGGTCAGGGTCAGCGCTGCAGCCACAATCCCATCTTTCGAGGGAAGGGGTGCCGCATAGGCAGGGCCGGTTGCAATGAATGAATCCTCGGCCACAACCCGAGCCGTTGGGGTCGTGGGACTTTCTTCGATGAAGAAAGTCATCAACGCCTCAGACTGGCTGCCGGTTCTGCGGCACTCGTCGACGACCAAAACATGCGCGCATGTTTTCGTGGCCTCACGCAGGGCCTCCATCGGCAGCGGTGCGAGCCAGCGCATGTCGATAATACGTGTTTTCAAGCCTGCCGCCTCAAGTTCAGGCAATGCTTGCTTCGACAGGTAATGCCCATTGCCATAGGTCACAATTGCCAGATCAGTACCGGCGCCGTGCACACCGACCTCGCCCAGCGCGATCCTCTGATCCAGAGCCGGATAAGTGGTCATCCACCCACCATCCTGCGCCGCGTGCAGATCTCGCATCGGGTAAAGCGCGATCGGTTCCAGAAATACGACAACCCGCTGCTCTTCTCGTGCCAGTCGCACACATTCGCGCAGCATCTGCGCAGCGTCCGCCCCGGTTGAAGGGCAGGCGATAATCACACCTGGAATGTCCCGCAAAACGGCCAGAGAGTTGTCGTTGTGAAAGTGCCCGCCAAAGCCTTTCTGATATCCAAGCCCCGCGATGCGCAGCACCATCGGGTTGGTGAATTGCCCGTTGGAAAAGAAGGGCAGAGTCGCTGCTTCTCCTCGAATCTGGTCCTCGGCGTTGTGCAGATAGGCGAGAAACTGGATTTCGGGGATCGGGACAAACCCGTTATGACCCATGCCAATCGCAAGACCCAAAATGGATTGCTCATCCAACAATGTATCGATCACCCGATCCGGACCAAAACGTTGTTGCAGCTTCTGTGTCACACCATAGACGCCGCCCTTGCGGCCTACATCCTCGCCCATGCAAACGATTTCGCCATGCTCAAGCATAAGATCGGTCAGTGCCCAGCTGATCAGACGGCTCATGGGCTGGGGTTCGGCCATCGCGCGCATATCTCCACCAAAGGCCTTGGCCCGCGCCTCGGCGCTTGGGCCATTTGTCGGCTTACAGGTCCGCTCTGGTGGGATCAAGCTGGCCATAACATCTGATGCTGTGGCGAGATGAGGGCGGCTGGACGCCTCCGCCGCCACACGATCCGTGCGCGCGCAGGTATCCTCATAAATTTTGAGAGCTTGATCCGGCAGCAACGCACCCGCTTGGTTCAACAGACGAACGCTGTGCAGCAGCGGATCGTTGGCCTCATCCGCCTCAACTTCGGATTTGGGCAGATAGGTCGTTGGCACATCCGCCCCGGCATGGCCATATAGGCGCACGGTTTTTAGATGCAGGAAGGCCGGTTTCCGGCGCGTACGGACATAATCGGCCGCCTCTTTCGCCACTGCGTAGGTCTCATAGATGTCCAACCCGTTGGCCTGAAAATACTTGATCCCTGGACGATGCTCCATCGAGGCCTGTATCCAGCCTTTGGGCGTTTTCACCGAGATGCCAATCCCGTTGTCTTCACATACGAAGAGCAGCGGCAGCGGCGTCGATTGCACGCTGGTCCAGCCTGCCGTGTTGATCGCGCCTTGCGCTGTTGAATGATTGGCCGAAGCATCCCCGAACGAACAGATTGCGATCCCATCCTCTGGCAACGCGCGATGCTCGGGCGCGTTTCGGCGTGCGGCACCAAGCGCATAGGCTGCACCCACCGCTTTGGGCAAATGGCTAGCAATGGTCGACGTCTGAGGCGGGATCATCAGCGCCTTTGATCCAAGCACCTTATGCCGTCCGCCCGAGGTTGGGTCCTCGCTCGAGCACGCAAAGCTAAGCAGCATATCCCATGCGATCTGCTGACCCGGCACCTGCTCCGCCCTTGCGATCTGAAATGCTGCGTCCCGGTAGTGCAAGAATGCAATGTCGGTAGGGCGCAGGGCGTGGGCGACAGCCGCCATTCCTTCGTGCCCGGACGAGCCGATCGTATAGAAGCCCTGACCCGCTTTCTGCATCGCCCGGCTGGTCCGGTCCAGGGCCCGGCTGAGAACCTGTGATCGAAACAACGAAACAGCATCGGCATTGCTCAAGCCTGGTCGCGGCGATGCGCCTTCAGGCAGGTCCGCGTTTGCGACACGGGTCAGGAAATTCTCATGTACGATCTGTGCGCGGTCCATGGCTCTCGCTTTGTCTGGTCATTGTCATCGGCCTGAGGTGACAGCAGTACGTATCCGACCCACCTTTGTTTTGTCCCGCGCGCAGACGAGAATTTCAAGATCACGGATGTACTTCATCTGATCGGCCGCAAAAGGAATGTATTCGCGCAGTCATCGCTCTGGCGGTGCGAAAATACCAGTGCTATTACGTTTAGAAGGTATGAGGAATTGTCATATGATTGCGCCGCGTCGGTTCCTTCCGTCAATCTCGTCACTGCTTGCGCTTGAAGCTGTTGATCGGCTGGGAAGCGCTTCGGCAGCCGCGGCCGAGCTGTCCTTGACACAAAGCGCGATCAGTCGGCAACTCAAGACGATGGAGGATCAGCTTGGGGTTCAGTTGATTGAACGCACCCAGATGCGTTTGCACCTGACACCTGCCGCCCAGGACTATGTGCAAACCGCAAGGTCTGCGGTGCAGGAATTGGCACAGGCAGCACTGAAGCTCAAAGCCAATCCGGCGGGCGGGGCACTGAACCTGTCAATCCTTCCCGCTTTCGGGATGCACTGGCTGGCCCCTCGCCTGCAGGATTTTGCCCGGCGCCACCCTGAGGTCACGGTCAATCTGGGTACTCGACTGAAACCGTTTGATTTTGCCTCCGACCCGTTTGATGCCGCCATTCATTTCGGCCAGCAGGACTGGGCGGGTGTTCACTATCTGCCGATCATGCAGGAAGAGGTCTTGCCAGTCTGCGCTCCGGACTTTGCTGCCGCTAACATTGACAGTTTGGATGATCTCCGCGCCGCACCGCTGCTGCATCTAGAATCCCGGCCAGATGCGTGGGAGCGGTGGTTTGCGCTGCAAGGGCAGACAGTTGCGGGCCTGCAAGGCATGTTGTTCGATCAGTTTTCGACCATGATACAAGCGACTATCCATGGGCTCGGCGTGGCTCTGCTGCCATCATATCTAGTGCAGGACGATTTGCGCGCCGGGCGACTTGTTCAAGCGTGGGAGGGTCCGGGGACAAGCCTTGGCAGTTATTATCTGGTCTGGCCCAATGACCGCTCGGCACCCGAGCCTCTAAGGTCGTTCCGAGACTGGATCCAAGACCAGCTAGAGACTGACGCATAGGGTTGCCTTAGAACTTACCGTTGTCGTTTTTCCACTCGCTACGTGGTGCAATGGTCTCAACCGTATCCCAATGCTCAACGATCTTGCCATCCGCGACACGGAAAAGATCATAAAATGAGGTGTGCTTGCCCTGAAGCTCTCCTTCGCACACGGTCAGCACAAAATCTCCCTCTGCCAATACGCGATGAAGATGCTGATAGTTCACGTCGCCTGTTTCCGCCAACGCCACCCGCAAAGCTGTCAGGTCATCCGAGAAGCGGGGGCTGTGTTCAACAAAGGCGGCAGCGTTCAGCCAAGCGTCCATCCGCCCCAATTTTCCGGCAATCAACACCGTTTCGACGAATGCCCGAACACTGGCTCGGCTCTCTTCGGTTTTTGCGACATCCCCCACCTCGGTCGGGCCGTCGACCATACTGTGCCCCGATCCATTTGGCCCCTGCCGCTTCTGAATATTGTCCCAGTGTTCCACCGCCTGCCCGTCTTCAAAGCGGAACACCTCAAAACCGATGTTCCGGCGCGAGAAATCATACTCTGTATGCGCAAAAACAAAGTCGCCATCCTCAAATGCACGCACGATGTTCACGCGCGGAGAGGTTTCCGACAGCCGATTAAACAACGCCGCAAGCCCTTCGCTGCCTTCGTGAGTTTGTGGATTGTGCTGAATATATCGCGCTTCGTTTACCACCGAAACGGGCCCAGGATCGCCGGTTTCGATGCTTTTGAGCAGCGCGCATATGCGATCCTTGTTGGAGGCAGCCATGCTGTTTTTCCTTCCGATCTAAACGGCCCGCCGACACAATGGCAGGCGGAACGCATTGCATCAACGCCATTGCTCAACTGCAAGCCCTGCCCGGCCCAACCGAAGGAGACGTTCCGCAAGGAATGTCGACGACGGGCGGGAGCGCTTTGAATCAGACGTCGATCGAGCGGGCGATGAGTTCTTTCATCACCTCATTGGTCCCGCCATAAATCATCTGAACCCGCGCATCCGCATAGAGCCGCGCGATTGGATACTCCATCATGAACCCGTAACCGCCAAACAATTGCAGGCACTCGTGCATGATTTCATTCTGCACTTCCGAACCCCAATATTTCACCATCGAGGCGGTCGCCGCATCCAACTCACCGGCTTCCAGCTTGCCGATACAATCATTGACGAAACTGCGCAGCACCTCGGCCTTGGTCTTGCACTCGGCCAATTTGAAACGGGTGTTCTGAAAATCCATCACACGCTGACCAAAGGCTTTGCGTTCCTGAGTGTACTTCACCGTCTCTGAAATCGCGAAATCGATCGCGCCCAGCGCCATGATCCCGATGGTCAGCCGTTCCCACGGCAACTGTTTCATCAACTGATAAAACCCCTGCCCCTCCTCCGGGCCCAGTAGGTTGGTCATTGGAACTTTGACATCTTCAAAGAACAACTCGGCTGTGTCGTTTCCCTTCATCCCAAGTTTCTTGAGGTTCCGGCCCCTCCGGAATCCATCAGTTCCGCCGGTTTCAACCGCGATCAGTGAAACGCCCTTTGCCCCCAAAGATTTGTCCGTTTTGGCCGCCACAATGACCAGATCAGCGGATTGCCCGTTGGTGATAAATATCTTGGACCCGTTGAGGCGATAGGAATTGCCGTCCTTCTCAGCCGTCGTTTTCACCGCCTGTACATCCGACCCGGTGCCCGGTTCGGTCATGGCCAGAGCACCGATCATCTCTCCCGAGGCCAGTTTCGGCAGCCATTTCTGCTTTTGATCTTCACTGCCATAAGCGGTGATGTAATGGGTTACGATGGATTGGATACCATATCCCCAGCCCGCGTCACCCCGCGCTGACTGTTCGTAGAGGGTGACCGAGTCGAATCCCATCCCGCCACCGACGCCACCATATTCCTCAGCAATCGAGCCGGCCATCAGACCCGTCTCTCCCGCCTGTCGCCAGAACTCGCGGTCGACGACCCCATTCTCGGCCCATTTCTCGGTATTGGGCACCAACGCGTCATCCATGAAGCGACCCGCCATTTCGGCAAACATCCGGTGTTCGTCAGTAACCCAAGCGGCTGTGCTGGTAAAAAGCGACATCGAAAAGCTCTCCAGATCAGGTGTTTGCCAAATGCTACCCGCGCGCGCGGGCAGTTCCAATCCGTGTGACGTGGCGTCCAAAACAAATGCTACGCAACGTTTTCGGCAAAATTCCGGCCTGAAAGGGTCCCCCATTGGTATGCACCCTGTCGGGACCCATGCGGCGATGGCGCGCATATGGATACCAGGCCTTGACCCTCCCGTCACTGGAACCCTTATATCAAGGGCGCAATCAATAGTTGGGATGCCTCGCATGGCCGAGTCGCAACATATACAAATCAAGATCACGGGTATGAGCTGCGCTTCTTGCGTGGGCCGGGTTGAAGGCGCGCTTCGCAAAGTACCGGGGGTCAGCGCGGCAGTGGTCAATTTCGCAACACATACGGCGGATGTCACGTATGAAGGTTCATTTTCTGAGATTCTAAGCGCACTTGACGCGGCTGGTTATCCAGCAGAAACCCATCAAATCCGTTTGGATGTTGAAGGCATGAGTTGCGCATCCTGCGTAGGCCGGATCGAACGTTTGCTTCAAGCAACCCCAGGTGTGTTGGATGTTGGGGTCAATCTTGCAACCAAAACTGCCGCGGTCACGTATGCCGAGGGATCAACCAAGCCAGCGACGCTCGCCCAATTTCTGGCCGAAGCGGGGTATCCATCCCAGCCGATCGACACCGATGAGGCAGACCGCAACACAAATGCGGATGAGCTTGCAGCTTTGTGGCGCGCGACATTGATCGCTGCCGCACTCGGTTTGCCGGTGTTTGTGTTGGAAATGGGCGGGCACATGATCCCTGCTTTTCACCACTGGATTCACGCAAATATCGGCCTGCAAACAAGCCATGTGATCCAATTTGCCTTAACCTCGGCACTGCTCATCGGTCCGGGGCGGGTCTTCTATGCCATGGGCATCCCGTCATTGCTGCGTGGCGCACCTGATATGAACGCGCTGGTGGCACTGGGAACGGGGGCTGCATATCTCTATTCGGTGCTCGCGACCTTTGCGCCACAGGTGTTGCCAGCGGGCACAGCCAACGTCTATTTCGAAGCCGCTGCGGTCATCGTTGTTCTGATCCTGCTAGGCCGACTGCTGGAGGCCCGCGCCAAAGGACGAACAGGGGCTGCAATTCGAAAACTGGTTGGGCTGCAACCCAAATCCGCGCGGGTCGAACGGGATGGAGCCACCCAAGACCGGCCAATCGCCGAGATCGTGGTCGGAGACATCGTGCTTATCCGCCCGGGTGAACGGGTGCCCGTGGACGGAGAGGTGTTGGATGGGACCTCCTACATAGACGAGAGCATGATCACCGGTGAGCCCATACCGGTCGGCAAAGCTAAAACCGACCCGGTCGTTGCTGGTACGGTGAATGGTACCGGTGCCCTGCGCATCCGCGCAATTCATGTGGGTGCCGAAACGGTTTTGGCTCAGGTCATCAGAATGGTCGAGCAAGCTCAGGGTGCAAAGCTGCCGATTCAGGGATTGGTGGATCGGATCACCTATTATTTTGTACCCGCTGTGATCGCCGTAGCGTTGCTTACGGTTGCGTCATGGCTGATCCTTGGGCCAGCCCCAGCGCTGCCTTTGGCACTGGTGGCGGGTGTTTCGGTGCTGATCATTGCCTGCCCCTGTGCGATGGGTCTGGCAACGCCAACCTCGATCATGGTGGGTACCGGGCGCGCGGCTGAACTGGGGGTTTTGTTCCGCAAAGGGGATGCGTTGCAGCAGTTGGAGCAAGCCAAAGTGGTCGCGCTCGACAAGACCGGCACGCTGACCATGGGGCGCCCGGAACTGGAAGGCATCATGACCACGAACGGCTTTGACGACGCCGAGGTGCTGCGCCTTGCTGCGGCAGCCGAGGCGCGCTCGGAACACCCGATCGGCAAGGCGATTACCCGCGCAGGTTCCAAGGAGTTGCCTGCGGTCGAAGCGTTCGAATCTGTGACAGGGCTTGGCTTGCGTGCGCAGATCGAAGGACGTGCGGTCATAATTGGTGCTGACCGGCTGATGGAGCAGTCCAAGATTGACCTCGGTGATCTGCGGCCTCATGCACAGGCACGCGCTGCAGAAGGGGTAACGCCCGTCTATGTTGCAATCGATGGGCAAGCTGCAGCGGCGCTGACGGTGTCGGACCCGATCAAACCGGGTACACCCGAGGCGCTGGCGCGCCTACACCAGTTGGGCGTGACGCTGGCGATGGTCACTGGTGACAATGCACAAACGGCTCGGGCTCTGGCCGACAAGCTCGGTATAGATCACGTCACCGCCGAAGTCCTGCCCGAAGGTAAGGTTGCAGCAATCGAGACGTTGCAGCGCCAGTTCGGAACGCTCGCCTTTGTGGGTGATGGCATCAACGATGCGCCGGCCTTGGCGACAGCAGATATCGGACTGGCCATAGGAACGGGTACCGATGTGGCAATCGAAACGGCTGATGTAGTGCTTATGTCGGGTGATCTTCGGGGCGTGGCCAATGCGATGGAGATCAGCCGCCGCACAATGCGCAACATCCGCCAGAACCTTGGCTGGGCTTTTGGATACAACACGTTGCTGATCCCTGTTGCGGCCGGGGTACTCTACCCGATGGGCGGTCATCTGCTGTCGCCTGCCCTGGCCGCCGGGGCCATGGCGCTGTCCAGTGTCTTTGTTGTCTCAAATGCGCTCAGACTGCGACGTATCCAGACCAGCTTGCCCGACGTCGGAGGCAAACAATCCCCTCAAGAGGTTGCCGCATGAATATTGGAGAGGTTTCCACCCGCACCGGTCTGCCTGTCAAAACCATCCGTTATTACGAGGACATCAACCTGATCAAGCCATCGCGCGACGACAATGGCTATCGCCGGTTCCGCGATCAGGACCTCCACAAGCTGAAGTTTCTGGGCCGCGCCCGAACCCTTGGATTCACCATCGAGGATTGCCGGACTCTACTTGCGTTGTACGAGGATGAAACCCGTGCCAGCGCGGACGTAAAGCGGGTTGCGCGTGATCACCTGGTACAAATCGATGCCAAGATCGCTGACCTCAAGGGGATGCGCGATACGCTCAGCCATCTTGTGGACGCATGCGCCGGTGATCACCGACCGGACTGCCCAATCCTGCAAGACCTCGGCGGCAAACAGTGACACAGGGTTGCCCTTTGGCCCAAGCTTTGCTTTGTCACTGCTAAAGTTCACGATCTGCCGTGTCGCTTAGGCCGGGTTCGGAATATGGAGAGGATCATTACATGGCAAAAGTTGCATTCCTTGGTCTTGGCGTCATGGGGTATCCGATGGCCGGGCACCTGCAGGCCGCAGGCCACGAGGTTACCGTCTATAATCGCACCGCAACCAAAGCTGAGGCCTGGGTGGCCGAGCACGGTGGCGCAATGGCTCTGACGCCACGAGACGCAGCTAGTGGCGCAGAGTTCGTCATGGCCTGCGTTGGAAACGATGATGATCTGCGCACGATCTGCACAGCTGAGGATGGGGCCTTTAGCGGAATGGCCCGCAACGCGATCTTTGTGGATCACACAACCGTTTCAGCCGATGTCACCCTCGAGCTGTATGACGTCGCCAAGGCGCAAGGTATTGCCTTTGTCGACGCCCCGATCTCGGGCGGCGAAGCCGGGGCCGTCAACGGTGTATTGTCGATCATGTGCGGTGGCGACAAAGATGCCTATGATGCCGCCGAACCGGTGATGGATGTGTATTCAAAAATCTGCCGTCGTATTGGCGAAAGCGGTACGGGCCAGTTGACCAAAATGTGCAACCAGATCGCAATCGCGGGTTTAGTGCAGGGCCTAAGCGAAGCGCTGCACTTTGCTGAAAAAGCAGGTCTGGACGGTCGTGCGGTTGTTGAGGTGATCAGTCAAGGCGCGGCGGGTAGCTGGCAGATGGTCAACCGGCATGAAACGATGCTGGACGATCATTTCGACTATGGCTTCGCCGTGGATTGGATGCGTAAGGATCTGTCAATCTGTCTGGATCAGGCGGACAAAACCGGTGCGTCTTTGCCGGTCACCGCGCTTGTGGACCAGTTCTACAAGGATGTGCAGAAACTGGGCGGGGGCCGGTGGGATACGTCTTCGCTTTTCAAACGACTGCGAGCGCAGGACTAAGCAAAGGGGGGCTATCTGCCCCCCATCGCGCCAAAGCGCGATTCCCCCCGAGGATATTTCTGGCCAGATGAAGAGGATCAATTTGGACATGGCGTGGTGTGACGTATGAGCGATCTGAACACATTCTGGGCTGGCCGCCTGCGTGAACATTGGGGACTGGACGCCCGACTAACGCGGTTGGATGGGGAGTATGACCTCAACTTTCTGGTCAAGGCAACCAACGGGCAAGACTATGTGCTGAAGGTGATGCGCCCCGGATGTGATGCCGCACTGGTGGATTTGCAGATCAAAGCGCTGGAGCACCTCAGCGCTGCAGCGCCGGGCCTGCCCTTTCCGACCATACATCCCGATCTGAATGGTGCCATGCTGCCAGAGATACCCGATGCACAGGGGCAGCCTCGGCTTGTTTGGTTGCTCGAACGGATGCCGGGGGAGTGTTATGCACGCAGCGCACCCAAAACCGAAGACCTCATCCTGAAGCTTGGCCGCGTTCTGGGCGCGACGGACCGGGCCTTGGAAGGTTTCACGCATGAAGGGTTGCACCGTACGGATTTCAAATGGGACCTCACGCAGGCCGGGTGGATCGGCGACCAATTGGATGCGATATCTGATCCCGCCCGGCGGGCGCGTTTGCAGCAGGTCACGTTGGAATTCGGGGCTATTTACGACCGGCTGTGCGCATTGCCAAAACAGGCGATCCACAACGATGCCAACGACTACAATATTCTTGTTGAAGGTGAGCTGAGCGAACGCCGCAGCATCTCGGGCCTGATCGACCTCGGCGACATGTGCGCCGCACCGCGCGTGTGCGAGTTGGCGATCGCCGGGGCTTATGTCGTTCTGGACCACCCCAGACCGGAACGGGCTCTGGCTGCGCTGGTGCGCGGCTATCATGCTGCCAACAGATTACGTCCGGATGAGATTGATCTGATCTGGCCACTGCTTCAGATGCGACTTGCGGTCTCTGTGGTGAATTCGACCTTGATGGCGGCTGAAAACCCGGACGATCCCTATGTGACGATCAGCCAAGCCCCGGCATGGCGATTGCTTGAGAATGAAACAATCAATGGCGCGCTTATGCCTGCCCGGCTGCGCGCAGCCTGTGGCGTGCCGGTCGTCGAAGGTGCTGAGCGTATCCACGCGTATCTGTCGAGCCATCGCGGACATTTCGCGCAGATGTTCGGGCAGGATCTAAACGATGTGCCTATGGGCTCATTATCCGTTGAGGAATCAACATGGCCGCAGAATCCGTTCCACATGCCGCTGGCCGAGGCGGCGCGGGTTGGGGAAGAGTTCGGAGAAGGCCTTTGGCTAGGCTACTACAGTGAACCTCGCCTGATCTATGCCGAACCGGGGTTCCGCAAGGGCCCTTGGAAAGCGTCGGATCGGCGCACGGTGCATCTGGCCGTTGATGTATTTGCATCTGCTGGAACAGTGCTGCATGCGCCGCTCAGCGGTCGGGTCGAGGCGGTTGAAAACAGGGACGCGCATCTCGATTACGGTGGCGTTGTGATCCTGCATCACGAAACCCCCGAAGGCGATGCGTTCTATACTCTTTATGGCCATCTAGACCCAGAGGTCAGCGCGCGGTTGAAACCCGGCGATCCGGTGGCCCAGGGTGCGGCTTTTGCCCGGTTGGGGGATGCCAGCCAGAACGGCGGCTGGGCACCGCATGTGCATTTCCAATTGGCGTTGACCACGGATGGGATGCAGGCCGATTGGCCCGGCGTTGCTGACCCGGATGAGCTGGAGCTGTGGCATGCTGTTTGCCCCAACCCTGCCGCGCTGTTGAACCTGCCGGATGACAAGGTGTTCTATCGCCCGACAGACAAGCAAGCGATCCTGCAGGATCGGCGCGATCACTTTGGCGGCAACCTCAGCCTGACCTATGACGATCCGGTCATGCTGGTGCGAGGCTGGAAACATCACCTGTTTGATGAATGGGGGCGGCCCTATCTGGACGCCTACAATAACGTGCCGCATGTGGGCCATGCGCATCCGCGCATTCAGGCGGTTGCGGCGGATCAGCTGAAACGCATGAATTCGAACACGCGCTATCTACACCCGGCGCAAACCGCCTTCGCAGAAAAGATACTGTCGAAACTGCCGGATCACCTTGAGGTCTGTTTCTTCGTCAATTCGGGGACTGAGGCCAATGAGCTGGCCCTACGTTTGGCCCGCGCCCACACCAGGGCCAAGGGAATCGTGACGCCAGATCACGGCTATCACGGCAACACCAATGCGGCGGTGGCGATCTCGGCCTACAAGTTCAACAAACCCGGCGGGATCGGACAAGCTGATTGGGTGGAGTTGGTTGAGGTCGCAGATGATTATCGCGGCTCGTTCCGGCGCGATGATCCCGACCGGGCCCGCAAATTTGCGGATTTGGTGGACCCAGCGATTGCCGCGCTTCAGGCAAATGGCCAAGGGCTTGCGGGTTTTATCGCGGAAACCTTCCCCTCGGTTGGCGGGCAGATCATCCCGCCAAAGGGTTATCTGCCTGCGGTTTATGAAAAGATTCGCGCCGCCGGAGGGGTCTGTATCGCTGATGAAGTGCAAACCGGCCTTGGACGCCTTGGCGAATTCTACTTTGGTTTTGAGCATCAGGGCGCGCTGCCGGACATCGTGGTCTTGGGAAAACCGATAGGCAATGGCCACCCGCTGGGCGTTCTGGTCACGACAAAGGAGATTGCCCAAAGCTTTGACAATGGGATCGAGTTCTTCTCGACCTTCGGCGGCTCAACCCTGTCCTGCCGGATCGGGAAGGAAGTTTTGGATATTGTCGATGACGAAGGGCTGCGGGAGAACGCGCGCGCCATGGGCGTTCGCCTAATGGACGGGCTCAAACAGATCGAGGCAGAGTTTGCCTGCGTTGGCGATGTGCGCGGGATGGGTCTGTTTCTTGGGGTAGAGCTGATCAATCCTGACGGATCGGAAAGCAGCGAAATCTGCAGTTACATCAAGAACCGGATGCGCGATCATCGCATTCTGATCGGCAGCGAGGGGCCCAAGGACAATATCCTGAAAATCCGTCCACCGCTGACGATCGAGGCAGAAGACGTGGACATGATCCTTTGGGCGCTCCGAGAGGTGCTGGGCGAAGTCAGCGATTACAGCCCTGCCCTCGTGTGCGATCACGATCATCATCACGCGGGTTGCGGTTGTTGCTAAGAACAATACCCCGGCAAAATGGCCGGGGTCTCGCTATCGCAGATCAGTGGAGCACCGAAAGTGGGGGTTGGTGCCCGGTCGTCAGCAATGGGATCGCGGCAGTCATCCGACGCAATGCAAGTCCCAGTTCCTCGGACAAAGAAGCCAATGCAGGGGCGAAATCGGGCCGCACTATCAACGAAGCCATCATCATCGCATCTTCACGCGCGCCTTCCGAGGCGGCCCCGATCATTTGGGCAAAACAGTTCTCGTCCGCACCCAGGCATGCACAGCCCAAACCATGTCGCACCAGCGGTCTGCGACCGTGATGCGCGCACAGAGAACACAGCCGGTCCAGCGTCAGCATCGTGGCCCGGCCCTGATTTGCACCCAGCGCGATATCAAAGTCGCTTGCCGCATTGGAACGGCCTTCGACCCCATCGCCCCAGAGACGCAGATACATGACTGCGCTTGCCTCAACAGGGTTCAGGTCGGACAGGCGACCAACAGCCGCCCCGCCGCGCGAAGATGGTGTGCTCATTTTGTCAGGATCAGTTTGCCGGCGCGGGTGATGCGCAGCGTATAAAGCTGATCGCCCAGCTCGATATGGGCCAGATTGCCGCCATTGGTGAGGTCTTCAGCCTTGTGGGCCGGAAGCATCGAAACAGCATAGCTTTGGGTCGTCGAGGGGGTTTGCATATTCATCGGAGCATCTCCAGAGCGTCGTTGGCACAAGGCCTATCTGATTGTTTCGCTTGATCTGGCTGACCCTGAATAGGGCTGGCTAACTGTTCACATCCTTAATCTGATAAAAATAGTAAGATTTGTCAAGTCGCAGTTTTCAAACCGATTGTTCCGCATTCCATTGCGCCGTCGCGCATTGCGACCTAGGCATTGATCATCAACAGACAAAGACGGATTCGCAGATGACAGCAGTTGTTGTATTTGACCTGGATGGCACTTTGGTGGACAGCCTTGCCGATATCGCCGCTGCAGCAAATCGCATGCTGGATGATCAGCGGCATCCCGCCCTGCCCGATGACATAATCCGCAGTTTTGTCGGGAACGGCCTGCCCAAACTGGTCGAACGTGTCATGACCCATTGCGGCTTCGCACCGGAACGGCACGCGGAACTGACACAGCTAACCTTGACGCACTACAATGCGGGCGCATGCGACCAGACCGTCGTCTACCCCGGGGTCTTTGAAGCGCTGGAAGACCTGTACGAAATGGGTTGTGTTCTTGGGGTTTGCACCAACAAACCCGAAGCGCCCGCGCGGCATGTGCTGAACGAATTGAAGCTGCAGCCTTATTTCGACACAGTATTCGGCGGTGACACCTTGGATATTCGCAAGCCCGACCCCGCACATCTGCATGCCAGCTTTGAGGCCTTGCCAGCAGCTGGTCCGCACATCTTTGTCGGAGACAGCGAGGTTGATGCCGAAACAGCCCAGCGCGCAGAGGTGCCGTTTTTGTTGTTCGAAGAGGGATACCGCAAATCCCCGGTATCAGAGCTTCCGCACACGCTAAGTTATCGCGACAGCGCCACCTTGCCCTCACTTGTTCGGCAGATCCTGCAGAACCCGGCATCGCACCGATAGTCCCCAAAAAAGCTGAGGGGCCGGCCAAGGGGGTAAGAAGCCAGCCCCTCATCGGGGGAAATTAGTGAAAGTGGTTGGGCACACTGGCCCGGTAGTTAATGGAAAGTTAACGCAGCTGTGCGGATCGCGAAATTGGGGGATTCCCGTAGTACGGGGATTTTTTGCACGGTTTGGGGCAATTATTTTGCCAGAGGCTATAAAAAATAGGGGTTACGCGGCTTGTGCCGCAGCGGCCCGTGCGATCACCAATTCCTCATTTGTTGGAATAACCATCAAGTTCACTCGGGATAGGTCAGTCGATATGACCCGACGGTTATCCGCATTGGCATCATGATCGAGTTCAATGCCCAACCAGCCCATATCGGTACAAATACGGTCGCGGATATAGGTCGAATTCTCTCCGATCCCGCCGGTAAACACCACTGCATCCAAGCCGCCAAGAACAGCGGCCAAGGCGCCCAACTCACGACGTATGCGGAAAGTGTAGTAGTTGATCGCATTCCGCGCGCCCGGTGTGTCCGAGGCCTCGAGCGTGCGCATGTCATTCGTCATGCCCGAAAGACCCAGCAACCCGGATTTGCGATACAATAGGTCGGAAATCTCATCCGCGGTCATGCCTTGCTGGTCCATCAGATACAGCACCACGCCCGGGTCAAGTTGACCACAACGTGTCCCCATCGGCAAACCGTCCATGGCCGAGAACCCCATGCTGGACCCGACCGAGCGACCTCCGATCATGGCGCACATCGAGGCACCGTTGCCCAGATGGGCCACAACCACGCGTCCGCCATGTATCAACGGCGCCGTCTTGGCCAGATGATCAGAGATGTAATCGTAGCTCAGCCCGTGAAAACCATAGCGCCGCACGCCCATGTCATAATATTCAGTCGGCAAAGCAAACGTGTCATTGACCCATGGGTGATGTCGGTGAAAGGCCGTGTCAAAGCAGGCGACCTGCCTAGCGTCCGGAAATCTGTCCATTGCCGTGCGCGCGCCCTGTAGGTTGTAGGGCTGATGCAGTGGCGCGAACGGCTCAAGCTTTTCAAGCATCTGCATGCTTTCGGGGGTCAGAAGAATGGGGCGGTCATTGTCCGGGCCACCATGCACAATACGGTGACCCACCGCCGCGACCCGTGCCGAAGGGAACTGCTGCTCTAGTAAATCCAGAATATAGTCCAGCGCGCTGGCCTGATCTCGCAACGCTTCAGAAACGGTATCGGCAAGCACAAGGCCATCCGTGGTCTCTGCTTTGATGCGCGCCGGAGGGCTGCCGATGCGTTCCACCTCTCCCGAGCAGACTAAAAGCGGGTCTGCTTGTCCCGATGCGAACAGCCCGAATTTCAACGAGGACGAACCCGAGTTCAGCGTAACAATATGGTCCATCAGATCTTACCCGACATCTGCGCCGCATGCAGGGCTGCGACTGCACAGGATACCAACCGCGCCCTATCGTCATCTGCGCGACTGGTCAGAATGATCGGTACGCGTGCGCCCAGGACCACGCCTGCAGCCTCGGCGTGGGCGATATAGGTCAACTGTTTGGCCAGCATGTTGCCCGCGTCCAGATTGGGCACGACCAGAATATCAGCCTGCCCGGCTACTTCCGAGACGATGCCCTTTGTCCGCGCCGCTGCAAGGCTGACCGCATTGTCCATAGCCAATGGCCCGTCGACCAGACCGCCCCTGATCTGGCCGCGTTCGGCCATTTTGGACAGCAGTGCTGCATCGATCGAAGACCGGATTGCGGGGTTTACTGTTTCGACCGCGGACAGAACACCAACCTTAGGCGCTCCGATGCCGATTGAGATTGCCAAATCAATCGCGTTTTGTGTGATATCGATCTTGGTTTCCAGATCCGGCTCGATATTAATCGCCGCGTCGGTCACCAGCAGGGGATGCGGCTGGCCCGGCACATCCATGACAAAGACATGGGTAAAGCGGCGGCCAGCGCGCAACCCACGCTCGCGCCGAAGGGCTGCGCGCAGCAGATCGTCAGTGTGTAGATGCCCCTTCATCAGCGCCTCGGCCTGACCATCCGCAACAAGGTCGACCGCTTTGTTGGCCGCCTCCAGATGGCCGTGAACAGGAACAATCTCAACATCCCCGAGCGGCAAATCGACCTCAAGCGCGGCTGCCGTGATTTTGTCAGTGTCACCGATCAGTATCGGTTTGATGATGGTTTCCCGCGCGGCCAGCAATGCACCCCCTAGCGAGTTCGGTTCTTCCGGCGCAACAACGGCCGTGGGGATCGGGGGCAGCGGGCGCGAACGATCAAGCAGCGCATCAAAATGTCTGTGCCGTTCAACCACCAGTCCGGGGACCTCAATCTCATTGAATGACATTTCTTTTTCCGGCGCGATCACGACCGCGATGCCCGAAACGATCAACGCCTCATCACGGGGGCGAGTCACCTGCGTTTGCAAAACCACTTCGCGGTTGTCGCGCTTTTCGATCACCGTAACTCGGGCCAGCAATTCTTCGCCGGCATAGGCCCGCGCATTAAAATCCAAGCTTTGCGATTTATACAGCGTCCCCGCACCCGGCAGGATATTCCCCAGAACAGCCGAGATAAGCGCCCCAAGAAACATCTCGGGCGCGATCGCTTCGTTTATGTTGTCACCATCCCCGTCTTCGTCAGCCAGGTTCAGGGGGTTGTGATTGCCGGAGTTCGACGCGAATGCGTAAAAATCATCCTCAGTACAGAACCGGGTCAACTCGGCAGTGTCGCCGACCCGAAGCTGATCATAGGGCTTGTTATGGTACTGCATTGGAGCTTTCGGCGGTTATTTTGCACCGATCATTATGAGATTTCAGTTAAATATCCAATGACGTTCGTCGGAATTTCTAGGGCTCAAACCCCTCTGGCACACCAAACAGAGGCGCATCCAGCGTCGTCCCTGTCAACGCACTCATGAATGCCACGAGATCATCAATCTGGGCATCCGTTAGCTCAAGCGGCTCAACATCAACCTTCTGGCGCTGGCGCGCCATCTCGAACCGGTCCTGCCAGACGATGAAATCCACATTCTTTAACCATGGTACATCTGGCAGAGCGGCCGTCGCTGGGGTCCATTCGGCGAGGCTTTGAGGCGGGTTCAAATGGTGGCGAATGATACCTTCCAGATCGGGGAATGCACCATTGTGCCCATACGGGGCCGTCTCGGTCACATTGCGAAGCATCGGGGTGCGGAAGCGATAGGCATCCTCAAGCCGGTTGCTTTCGCCCATGCGACCGACGTCACGCGCATAGGGGTCCCACTGTCGGGTCTTGCCCGGGCCAAAGGGGGGCAGGCCCAGCGCGTGAAACTTCTGATCCGACAGCAAGGGGCCTGAATGGCAGCCCGAGCAACCTGCCTCACCGAAGAATAACGCCATGCCATCTATTTGCTGCGGCGACATCGCCTCGCGATCTCCAGCCAAGTATTGGTCATACGGGCTGTCGGTGCTGCGCCATTCCAGTGCCATGAATGCCGCCAAAGCATTGGCGATTTGGGTGATCGTGATATCTTCGGTCGTCTCCACCTCATCGAAAGCCGCGACCATAGCTGGGCCATAGCGCGGATCGGTGCGTACGCGTTTGGCGAGGATGGGCCATCCCTTGTCGATCCGGTCATGCACGGCGCCTGTGACCTCGTTTTCAGCCACATTCCCCGCCATCTCGAACTGCGACGTCAACGGGAACAACGCCTGCGCTGCCAACAGCGAATTCAGCCCCTCCGGCAGCCATTCCTGCGCAGGAGAGTTAAAGCCGTTGCCATAAACATCCGATATGCTGAGACGACCGTCGTGGAAAACCGTATGGATATCCTTGGCCCCAAGATTCCACAAACCCGGCGAGTTTCGTGGAATGCGCTTGCGGATCTTGTCCGTTCCGATCCCCGGCATGCGATCGGGGCCAAGCCCCTGCCCACCCTCGCCGATGCCCAGAGACAGCCCGTCCGAGGTGCCAAAATCCGGGTGATGGCAATGAGCGCAAGCAATGTTTTGGTTACCCGACAGGATCGGATCGTAAAACAGTTGATGACCGATGGCGGCCTGTTCCATATCAAAGGGAATGAAATCAGCATCCGTCAGCGGGCGCGGCAAATCCTGAGCCGCCGCGGCCCCGGCCAATAGGAAAGCAACCCCGTGCGTCAGTTTGTATTTGCCCTTTGTCTGCTTGCGACCCCGGCGCTGGCCGAGTTGGAACAGGCACGCGATTTGATGGAAGCCGGAGAGTTTGAAGCCGCGCGCGAAGAACTGATGCCAGCGGCGCGATCCGGGAATGCCGAAGCCGAGGAGTTGATCGGTGTCATGTACGGGCTGGGTCTTGGGGTCGAGCAGGATTATGAGCGCGCGTTTGAGTGGTATCTGCGCGCCTCGCTCAAAGGTCACCCTGGGGCGCAATCCGGTATCGGCTGGTATTATGAGCTGGGTCTGGGCATGCCCGCCCCCGATCTGGTGCGAGCCTATATGTGGTACACGCTCAGCGCCATCGGCGGCGATCCCGATGCCGCGATCAGCCTTGAAGAAGTGGTCAAGAAAATGTCGCCGGAGCAGATCGAAAGAGCGCATATTCTGGTCAATGATTACAAAGGGTGGATGTACCCCTTCAGATGACAGGTTAAACCCTGAGCGGTTTCGCAAACCGTTTTGGGGCATTGGTTTCCGGATCGATGATCGGGCCTGAGGAGTACTGGCACACGAACGCCCGTCGCGGGTCAGCCGTTGTATTCGCGCCCGAACTATGAAGCGTCAGGCTTGAAAACGCCACGATAGTACCGGCTTTGCAGGTCATCGGGGTTCCTGTTTCTGTGCCAAAATATCCGTTGAGCTCGTTGCTATCATCCTGCCACTCATGCCGGTCCAGTCCCGGCTCGGCATCGATATCGCGTGGCAGGATGTAAACGCAGCCATTCTCTTCAGTTGCGTCGTCTACTGCGATCCATACGGTCAGATAAGGCACGTGATCAAAACCGACATAAGCCCCGTCTTGATGCCAAGCAAAACTTGCCCCTTTGCCGGCCCCTTTGACCACAAATTGTTCATTGAACAACATCGGGTCCTCAATTCCGCAGGCACTGGTGATCTCGGCGATTTTGCTGCCCAACAGAAAATCCTCGAGCCGAGGGAATTCTGCATGCCGATGGCGCAGAAAGCGACGCGCATCGCCCAGCCCGATTTTGTGCACGTCCCCGCCACCATCATGTGCTGGCTCTTCTAGCAGCGCGTCGCAGGTGCCGCGCAGCATCTGCAATTCTTCATCACTCAATGCGTTTTCAAATACGAGGTAACCTTGACGGCGAAATGCGTCGGATTGATCAAGCATGCTGGGTCTCCCGAGCGAAAGATCTGGGTTTGATTAGGTGTCTCTATGGGTTCGTCACGCGCGACATTTGCCGCGCGTAACAATTTTGAACTGCCTGAGCTTATTGCGTTTCAGCAGCGCGCGTCGCCGCGATTTCCGCTTCGGCCTCGGCAACGGCTGCAACAAGCGCGTCAAAGGCTGCTTCGCCACCATCTACATTGGCTTTGAACCAGTCATACACAGGGGCTGCAGCCTCTTTGAAGGCTGCTTTCTCTTCTGGTGTTGGCACATAAAGGTCCCCGCCTTCGGCGACGAAGTCTTCATAGGCTTGAATCGACTTACGCTTGGGCGACGCAAAGGTGGCCTGCTGAAGCTGATAGAAGCCATCAACAATGACATTCCGCAGTTCAGGAGGCATCGACATGAACTTTTTGTTGTTCATGAACCACAAGGCACCCATGTAGGCGTGCCCATCCAAAGTGACATATTTCAGACCGGCATCCGGGAATTTCATGCCCATGATGTCAGTGATGCCGTTCTTGGAGCCTTCGACAACACCGGTCTGGAAGCTGGTGAACAGCTCCGGCCACGGGATCGGGGTCGGGGATGCGCCCAGTGCTTTCACCAGTTCCTGCGGCAGGTCGGCGACCACAGTGCGGATCTTCAAACCTTCCATGTCTGCAGGGCTGGCAACGCGGCGCTGCGTGTTGGCAAAGTTGCGCCATCCGCCGGTATTGCCGATGGTCATCAGACGTAATGCACCGCCCGAGTTCTCGGCAACCATCTCTTGCATCTTGGTCACAAAAGGCGATCCATTGGCCAGCGCCGCCTCGGCGACACGGTCATCAGACATCAGGTAAGGCAGATCAAGCACCTGCACGAATGGGAAGATGCCAGAAGTACCGCCAGAAGTCTGGATCACGATATCAATCTGACCTTCGGCCACACCTTGCAGGCATTCAGCGCCGTTCGAACACAGCTGCGTACCGATGAACAGCTCGACCTCGATTGCACCGTTCGATGCCGCCTCGACGTAGTTTTTAAAGACGATCAAGCCGTCATAATCTTCGTCGTTTTCGTTCGAATTCGCAGTGGCGCGCAGCGTGTAATCCGCTGCGGTTGCCGCGATGGCGGATGCAGCAACAAGCGTCGTGGCGACGGCTGCGGTCTTGATGAAACTTCTGAGCATGCGTTTCCTCCCTATGGGTCTCAGTTAGTTTGCAAATCCCGTTATCCTCGGGATCGTCATGGATAGTGCGGGGATATATGTGATCAGGAAGATCACGATAATTTCGACAGCCAGAAACGGCAGGATCGCCTTGGCAATGGTTTCAACCCGTTCCCGCGACACGGCCGCAGCCACGAACAGCACCAGCCCCATAGGTGGTGTGGCCAGACCGACGGTCAGGTTGACGCTCATGATAATCGCAAAATGGATCGGGTCTACGCCAAGGCTTGTGAAAATCGGGCCAAGGATCGGACCAAGGATGATGATCGCGGGGCCTGCATCCAGGAACATTCCGACAATGAACAACAACAGGTTGATCAGGAACAGCAGGATCAATGGGTTTTCCGACAGGCTGAGGATCAGTGATGCCAGCTGTTCCGGCGCATGGCTCAGGCTGACCACGGTTTTGAACGCCATCGCCGCCCCAACCAGAAGCAGAACAACCGCCGAGGTCATGCCCGCGTTGCTGAGGATTTCAGGCACTTCCTTCAAAGTCAGGGTGCGCAGAACAAAGAAACCGATGATGAAAGCGTATCCCACGGCGACGGCGGCGGCCTCGGTAGGGGTGAAGATACCGCCCAGAATACCACCCAGAATAATCACTGGAGTCATCAGCGGAAAGAACGCCTTCAAGCTGGCCTGACGGCGTTCGGGCCAGGTATATTTGCGGCTGGCGACGGGGAAGTCATAACGATCGGCCATGACCTTGATCATCAGCATCAGGCCAACGCCCACCATTACGCCCGGCACGATGCCCGCAAGGAACAGCGCGGCCACGCTTTCACCCATGACATAGGCATATATGATCATGATCCCAGACGGTGGAATGATAGGCCCGATCACCGAACTGGCCGCCGTGATCGCAGCGGCGAATTTGCGGGTATAACCTTGCTTCTCCATCGCCGGGATCAGCATCGAACCAAGCGCCGAGGTGTCCGCCACGGCGGATCCTGAAAGGCCCGCGAACAAGATCGAGCTGAGCACGTTCACATGCGCAAGGCCGCCCCGCAGGTGGCCCATCAGGGCCTGGCTGAACTCAACAAGGCGAATGGTGATGCCGCCGCGGTTCATCAACTCGCCCGCGAGCATGAAGAACGGGATGGCCATCAGCGGAAAGCTGTCCATGCCGTTATAGACATTGCGATACAGCAGCGTGATGTCGTTGGTCTGACCGCTGAGCCACAGCAGAATGCCGGGTGCCGCAAGCAGTGCAAAAAAGACCGGCAGACCGATCAGCAGGAAAATCAGGAAAGTGGGCAGGAACCAGATCAGCATTTATTCAGCTCCTACTGCGGCTTCGGGGATTTCGGGCAGAAGATGTGCGCCACCCATCATGGTGACGATGGACCTCAAGATCAGCTCGATATTGACCGAGATCAGCAGTACGACCCCCACCAACAGCGATGCCATCATCCAACTGCGCGGAATGCGGTACCACTCGTCGAAACTGAAGGACGTTGGCAGGTACAAGGCTGCGGTGGCGAACTTGCCACCAAAGCCGGTGACTTCGGACCAGCCGATATTGACCGCTACCAGAAGCACCGCCAACGAAATCAGCAACAGAAACAGATTAAGTGACATGCCCAGTACACGCGGCAGGAAGCGCTGCAACATATCAATCGCGACAAAGCCCCCGCGACGGAACGCAGTGGGCGCCATCAAGCCAGTCATCCAGAGCATGCAGAACCTGGCAGCCTCATCCGGCCAGGGTAAGGCGTTACCGAGGACGTATCGAAAGAACACCTGAATCAGTATTGCGATCACCATGAATGCAATCGCAACGACACCAACCGCGCGGCCCAGTCGCAGCAAGGTTTCGTTCACGAATGCAATCGGCGTCAACGCCGATGCCAGTCCGCCCATGCGGATCCTCCCAGTGTCAGCCGCGAGTTTGACCCGCGGTCGTCATATCGCGCTTAGTTTTGCGCGAATTGGCCGAGTTTTCCGGCAAAGAAAGTCAGCGCGTCTCCATCCGCCATGCTGACCTTCAGGACTTTGCCCACCATTATCACATGATCGCCTGCATCGTGATAGGCGTGCTGCTCGCATTCAAACCGGGCAAGGCTGCCCGGCAACAAAGGGGTCCCGTTTACACAACGGTCATGTTCGATATCCCGCAATGCAAAGGCGTCTTTGGAACAGCCAAAGCATAGCTCGGCCTGTTCGGCAGACAGAACATGCACGCTGAAATGGCGTGCCTCCTGAAAATAGCGGAACCGGCGCGAATTGCGGTCTCCGGCCCACATCACCAACGCTGGGTCCAGCGAAAGGGAAGAAAAGCTGTTTGCCGTAATGCAGATCGGCCCGTCCTCGCTGTCGCAAGTTACGACTGTGACACCCGTTGCAAACCGCCCGAACGCATCGCGCAGGGTGCGCGTGTCATCCTTATGCGGGACGAATGTATGGCTTATGTCACGCGAGATTGCATTCATTACGGCACCTCTTGTCCCAACGCCGCCTCGTAAAGACGGAACCAGCTTTCACGATCCAGTTTGACCTTCAAAGCGTCCGATGCACGCTTAATTCGGTCCAGATTATTCGTCCCCAGAACCGGCAGTATGTTCGCCGGATGCGCAAGCAGGAAGGCCACCGCAACGGCGGCGCGATCCACCCCGAATTCTTCGGCAAACTCATCTGCCACAACCCCGACCGGAGGGTTCCCGGCCATCAGCATGCCCCCACCCAGCGGCGACCAAGCCATCAGCGGGTGACCATGCTGCTGGTGGAAAGCCAGATCACCATTGGTGAAAGGGCTGATCTCACCCAAAGAAATCTCGATCTGGTTGGTCACCAACTGGGTCTTCATCGCAGATTGCAGCAAAGACCAATCCCAAGGGCGGAAATTGGACACACCAACCGCACCAACCTTGCCACTGGCAACAATCTCATCAAGCGCCGCGCCGGTTTCATGGTGATCCATCATTGGATCAGGACGGTGGATCAACAACAGGTCGATGTGGTCAATCGCCATTTCCGACAGCGAGGTATCCACCGATTTCAGAATATGTGCGCGCGACGTGTCATAGTATTTAACCTTCGCATCAGCATAGCGCCCCATTGGCGCGATGATGTCACATTTCGTGACGATCTCCATCTTCTGGCGCAGGCTTGGATTGGCGCGCAGGGCGTTACCCAAAACAGCCTCAGCCGCATAGCCGCCATAGATATCCGCCTGATCAAAGGTTGTGATACCCTGATCCAGACAGGCCTGAATCTTGGCCTCGACATGCCCAACCGAGGTATCACTGTCATCGCCCAGCCGCCACATGCCATAGACAATGCGGCTCATTTCCAGGGTGCCAGATAGTTTCACGCGTTGCATTAGCGACGAACTCCTTCGCCCAGCGGGGTCGCCGGGGTGCTTGCAGGCACGCGCCCATAAGCTTCGGGCAGCGAGCAGGTTTTCAGATTTGGCATCACGCGGGCGCCAAAATGCTTGGCCTCATCCATATGTGGATAGCCTGAGAAGATGAAGGCGCGGATGCCCATCTTCTGATATTCTTCGATCTTGGACATAACCTGATCGGTCGAGCCGACCAGAGCCGCACCACAGCCCGACCGTGCGCGTCCGACACCAGTCCAAAGCCCCGGTTCCACATAGCCATACTCATCCGCCAGATCACGGTTCTTGGACTGATGCGCCACGCCCAGCGAGGTTGCGTCCAACGCCCGTTCACGAATGGCACGCCCGTACTCGTCATCCAGCTTTGAGACGATGTAGTCCGCATATTCCTGCGCCTCGGCCTCGGTATCGCGCACGATCATGTGCACGCGCAGGCCGTAATCCAGGGTCCGGTTGTAATTCTCGGCCACTGCATGAACGGCCTTCATCCGTTCAGCCAGTTGGTCCTTGGTTTCCGGCCACATCAGATAGACATCGCAATGCTCGCCACACAGATCCAACGCGGACGGAGAATAGCCTCCGAAATACAGCAACGGACCACCGGTTTGGTAAGGCCGGGCCGGATCGGTGGTCAGCCCCGAAAAGTTATAAACCTCACCCGCGTGGTTGATCTCATCCTGTGTCCAGGCCTGTTTCAAAATCTCCACGACTTCGCGCGAACGCTGATAGCGAAACGCGCTGTCGGCTTTTTCGCCGGGGAAATCGGACGAGATGATATTGACCGTCAGCCGCCCCTTCAGCATGTGGTCCAGCGTCGCGATGGTGCGGGCCAGCATAATGGGCTGCATCTCGCCACAGCGCACGGCAGCCAGCAGGTTGATCTTTTCGGTGATTGGCGCACAACCCGCAACAAAGCTCAGCGTGTCCTGACCGACCTGATAAGATGACGGGCACAGGATATTGCGAAACCCCTGCGCCTCGGCCTCTTTTACGATGCCCGAACAATGATCCCAGCTTGATCGCAGATCGCCATCCGGCACGCCCAGAAACTGATAATCGTCCGAGCACAATGCCGCAAACCACGAAACCTCAGCCGCATCCAGATCAGGGGACGTGATGGGGACAATGGTCATTTGATTCGTGCTCCGTGCATCTTTTACTTTTCTCTTGCGTAGCAAGCACATTGATGTAGATCAATAGTGTATCAATTTTTCCTGCGACCCAATGAAGCGCGCCCGAGTGACCTCAAACAATCGAAACCCCAACGCCCTGCCGATCTATGTGCAGATCTCGGAACTTCTGATCCGCGATATCGCTGCCGGTCGCCTGATTGATGGCGAACGCCTGCCACCCGAGCGGGACATGGCAGCCGAGTTGCAGGTCTCGGTCGGGACGCTGCGAAAATCGCTGTCAGAGCTCGAGAAAAAAGGCATGTTGGAGCGCATTCAGGGCTCGGGCAATTACATCCGCGAGACGGGAACGCAAAACAGTGTTTATGCCATGTTCCGGCTGGAACTGCCCGAAGGCGGCGGGTTGCCGCGCGCCGACATCCTGTCAATCGATCACCTGGAAAAACCTGATGACCTGCCAAAGTTTGGTCGGTCTGAGTTAGGGTCGCGCGTGCGCCGAATGCGCTATCTGAATGACACAATCATCGCGGTCGAGGAAATCTGGCTGGACGAATCAGCCGGGACCATCGATCAGAGCCTGCTATCTGACTCGCTTTATCGCTATTACCAGCAACAGCTTGGCTTCTGGATTACGAGGGCAGAAGATCGCGTTACAGTCGGTGCCCTGCCCGATTGGACACCCGAAAGATTCACCAAACTTGCTGGTCAAACCGCAGGATATATCGAGCGGTTCAGCTGGTCAGAAAAGGCTGAACCCGTCGAGTTTTCAAAAACATGGTTCGATCCTGATCGCGCCACCTATGTACAACGCCTAAAATAAAAGGAACTGCGCATGACCCGGACCATCAACTACGGGCTGATCGGATGCGGTATGATGGGGCAGGAACACCTGCACAATATTGCCTTGCTTGAAGGCACGCGCGTCGCCGCGATATTCGAGCCTGACCCGGAGATGGCACAAAAGGCGCAGGCCATCGCGCCCGAGGCGCAAATGGTGTCGTCCGTTCAAGACCTTCTATCCGTCAGCGAGCTGGATTGTCTGGTCATCGCCAGCCCCAATCACCTGCATGTGGAACAGTTGAATGAAATCGCGGAAACCCGCCCCCTACCCCTGCTGATCGAAAAACCTCTGTTCACCGATCCCGGTGATCTTGATCGGCTTGAAGAGTTGGAGCGCAGCTATCCGCATCCGATTTGGGTGGCGATGGAATATCGTTATATGCCGCCCATCGCGGCATTGGTCGACGAGGCCGCTGCCGCCAGTGGTGGGATCAAAATGCTGTCGATCCGCGAACACCGCTTTCCATTCCTTGAAAAGGTCGGCAACTGGAACCGGTTCAATCAGAACACCGGCGGTACGTTTGTCGAGAAATGCTGCCATTTCTTCGACCTCATGCGGCTGATCCTGCAATCAGACCCGGTGCGCGTGTCGGCAAGCGGGGGTCAGGCCGTCAATCACCTGAACGAAGAGTATGACGGCAACACGCCGGATATTCTGGACCACGGCTATGTCATCGTCGATTTCGCCTCTGGCGCGCGCGCGATGCTGGAGCTTTGTATGTTTGCCGAAGGATCGCGATATCAGGAAGAAATCTCAGCCATCGGTCCTGATGCCAAGATCGAGGCGCTGGTGCCCGGTCCGGGCCGGTTCTGGCCTGAGCATCTGGGCGATGCGCCTGTGCCGCAGCTGATCATCAGCCCTCGCGCACCAAAGGGCCCCATCCACCGTGACATCCCCGTTGATCCCGAATTGCTGGCAGCGGGGGACCACAATGGCTCCACCTATTATCAGCACAAAGGCTTTCTGGAACTGGTCCGGGGCGAACGCACCGCGCCCGAGGTCTCGCTGAGCGACGGGATTTGGGCCGTTCGTATCGGGCTTGCGGCACAGCAAGCTTCAGAACAGGGCCGAACAATCAGTCTGACAGGATGATGAATGGTGTCAGAAAATCAGGTTGAGCATCAGAAGTGACACGACCAGGAAAATGATCGTCATGATTCCACCCGAGCGGACGAAATCCGTCACCTTGTATCCGGCGGGGCCCATGATCAGCGCGTTGACCTGATGTGTCGGGATTATGAAGCTGTTCGAGGTCGAGATCGCGACAGTCAGCGCAAAAACCGCCGGGTTTGCACCTGCTGCAACCGCAATGGAAACGGCAAGGGGCACCAGCAGAACCGTCGCCCCGACATTCGACATCACCAGAGAAAACGCCGTCGCCAATATGGCCACCCCGGCCTGAAGCGCCCAGTTCGGCCATCCATCCAGGATGATCATGATCTGCTGCGCGATCCAAGCGGCGGTCCCGGTGTTCTGCACCGCCTGACCCAACGGGATCAAACATGCCAGCAGAAAGACCGTGTTCCATCCAACCGCGCGATACGCCTCATCCACGCTCAGAACACGGGTCAACATCATTCCTGCCGCCCCCGTCAGCAAGCAAAGCGATAACCGCACATCCGTAAACAGGATCAACGACAGTGAGATCACAAAGAACAAAAGGGCCCATCCAACCTTTTGCGGGCGCAGTTCGTCTTGCGGAAAGTCAGACGTGACGACCACAAAATCCGGATCGCGCTTGATCCGCATCAGGTTATCCCATCGGGTATGGGCAACCAGCATGTCGCCCGCCTTGAACTTCTCAAGCCCGATCTGGGTGGATTCATGGGTGTCTGTCTCAACGTGGCTAAGCGTTTCCTCGCCTCGATGGATTGCAAGCAAGGACATGCCATAGGTTTTGCGAAACAACAGCTCTCGCGGGCATTTGCCGATCAGCTTGCTTTCCGGGGTCACGACCACCTCGGCGATCCCTGCATTTGTCGGTGCAAATTCCTCGACAAACACATCCAGATCGGGCAGCACGGTCAGCCCGTATTTCTGGGCGAATTCTTCGACAACCCAGCGCCGTCCCACGATCGCTAACCGGCAAGGCGCCGCGATCTCAGCTGTCAGCACCTGCACCATCGAGGTCTTGCCGCGATAGAAGGTCGAGATGATATAGAGGTGGTTTTCAAAATTGATGTCTGCCAATATCTGCCCGACGAGCGGGCTTTCGGCCGGCACGACCACCTCAAACACATCCGCCTTCAATCCATAAACACGCTGTAGATACTCTTGCGTGCCGCGACCGGTCCCGGTGCTTTTTGAACCTGCGTCCCCCGGCAAAACCCATCGCCCCAACAGCAAGAAATACCCTATCCCCGTCAGGATCAGCACCGCGCCAATAGGAGTGACCGAGAACAGCCCAAAAGGCTCCATCTTCTGGGCGTCGGGCAGGCCATCATTTGCGGTCTGAATCAGATCATTCAAGAGAATGAGGGGTGAGGACCCCACCATCGTCATCGTCCCGCCCAAAATGGCGCAGAACCCCATCGGCATCAGCAGCCGTGACAGCGGAATTCCGGATCTCGACGAGATACGGCTAACCACAGGCAGAAACAGCGCCGCCGCCCCGACATTCTGCATGAAGGAAGAAATGACACCAACGGTGCCCGATACAATCGGCAACACCCGGTTCTCGGACTTACCGCCATATTTCAAAATGACCGATGCAACCTTGTTCATCAGCCCCGTCTTGTCCAACCCCGCCCCGACGATCATGACCGCGATAATCGAAATGACCGCATTGGAGGCAAACCCATCAAACAGATGAGGAACATCAGCCAGATTTTCCAGACCAGGCGCATAGCTGAGAAGGCCGACCATCACCAAAACCAAAATGGCAGAAAGATCGATCCTGACAATTTCCGACACGAACAAGAAAACAGTAAAGGCCAAAAGCGCCGAGACCACACCCATTTCGTATGTAAACGCCAATTGCTCCACTAAGATCACCTGGTTCCAATCGCAAACTTAATAGGCATTTCTAGGCAATCAGCACCGACCTGTCATGGGTTTTGTGTGTGCAATTGCAGCAACAGCGCGTCCCAATGGCGAATTGTTCGACATCCGGCAGACTAAGTTTATTTCCTCAGATCGTGTCAGCGCGCCTTAATCCAAGTGTGGAAGCTATCAGCTTGCTGATTTTATTCGTGACGCGAACAGTTTGGCGGAGTGTTTGTGGACCAAACGGGCTGCTTAGAAAGTTGGTAGCAAGGAGAGGATTTGAACCTCTGACCATCAGATGATAAAATGGCTTACACCTGCTGCCTCGGCGATGCCAGGAATTACTGATCTGCGGCATCATATTGTAACCGATTTTCATCACTGAAGACGAGCAAGCTCCGTTTCTGTCATTTACGCCGTGAAACACTGCCAGTTGCTTCCTCGATACTTTCACAGTGCGATGATCGAAAAATTATGGCGAATGCACAAACTAACCAAACACGCCGCGAAAAGCCAGCCCACGGAAATGAATGACTACATTGTCTGGGTTACTGGCGACCCTAAGTAAAGCGCCTAAGTAAACGTTACGTCAGGTCGGAGTTTTCTGCCCACCCAGGGTATACCTGCGGTTGGACTTTCCGCAGGCAATGAAAGCTGCGGTGCATGGGTCTATCGAGACGAGGCCACCTACTGCTGCAGGTGGCCTCATCACTCGTCAAACGTGCTCGTCGCTTCCTGACGAAAGCGGCATAGCTCAGAACCGGAAGATCGCCCTAAGTTCAGCAGCAGCGCCGAAACCGCCATCGAATGTTGGCTGGAATTCACCATTAAAGCCAACTGTGCGCAGCCCGTCTGCAGATGAATACCCAAGATCCAGGCCAAAGAACCCCGCAACAGTATCGTCAGCATTTGCAACAAACGAGAACGGGGTCGCGGCAACAACCGCATCGATTTCGTCTGATCCAGCATCAAATGTCGCGTCGATACCCAACGTCCAATTGAGGTCAAGCACACCACCATTCGACCGCGTGATAGTCTGAGGGAAGTTAAGCAGCGCACGTGTGTTGAACAGCGATACTTCGCGGTCTTCTATCGTCAGAGGAAAGTCGGCTCCAGTCTCTGTGTACTCATCCAGCTGCAACAGAACATAGTTCGCTCGCGCGCTGAAATACGCTGGCTTTGCCCAGTTGTTAATTGGTATGGCAACCGCAATTGAGGGTGCATAGAATGTTCCGTCGAAATCGCCTTCGGCTTGCTGGCCATCAACGTTCCTTGTCGTGTCGTTGTCTGTCACACCAGCCACGAATGCCGCGTTCAGGCTGAAACCATCGAAGTCACGCTTCCAATAAGCGCCACCGAAGTAGGAAGAGACATCCGTTTCGCCAGCGTCTTCGTCCAGCGACACGCGGCTGTCACTATAGCCCGCAAGAAAACCTACGGTACCAGCATCGATGATTTCACTGCTCTCAACCCCTGAGATCAGACCATAGAAACGATGATCATAGCCTACGTTAGAGCCGTCAGCAGTGACTTCGCGATACCCGCCGACGCCGGAAACCCAAACCTGCGAACCGCTTTCTACGCCAAAGCGATCCAGTGCTCCGTAGCCTTGACTGACCTGATTTTCCGGTGCTGAAGGAACAGGATCAGCCGTCTCGATCGTGTTGAATATGGAATCGGTCAAATCGCTGATAATTGTCCCTTGCGCAGCAAAGCCTGAGGTATCCACCGCCACAGCAGTGAGCCCATTGTTGATCAACACACCCGCGCCGCCAAAGTTGATAATCTCGGGTGCCGACGCCAGATCGGTGTCATCTCCAGAGGCATCCGCGAAATTCACAGATGTGTTGAGACCGCGCGCAAAGTTCAGAGTGTCAACATCGTTGGGATTGTTGTTTCCGAAGTCGGCAGCGCCATTCAGACGCGAACCCGGCAACAGGTTTACAACATCGTTCCCTTCATCCTGAAGATCGATAGCAAAGCCGTTTCCACCGGTAAGAGTGCCACTGTTGGTGATTGTCGCAGGCGATACGCCGGCACGACCAATCACGCCGATTGCAGCACTACGGACAGAGGTAACGTCTGCAGTGTTGACAATGTCGACTGAACCATCGCCGTTCACTTCGGCAACAATACCGAAGTCATCGCCAAACACCGTTCCGTTGGTCGCAATCGAAATTGCACCATCGCCGTCAATGTCGGCCTGAACACCATCGTTACCGCGCCCGGTTACACTCCCGCTGGTCTCAATAGTGATGTTGCCGTCACCTTCCACCTGAGATTCGATGCCACCGTTGGCCGCGTCGACGCTTCCGATAGAAATAATCGTGATATCGCCATCGCCGTCTACATCGCCTTCAAGACCATCGTCAGTCTCTGCAAAGATATTGCCCCGAGACACAATTCTGATATCGCCGTCACCATCAATCTCAAGCTCGATACCGTCGTTGTCAGAATTGATGTTCCCTTCAAATATTACGGTGATGTTGCCGTCACCGTTTACATCGGCTTCAATCGCTTCACTCCCATCAGGTAGCGTCGTGATATCGCCATTAACGACAATGTTGATATCGCCATCGTTTACGACGTTTGCGTCGATCGCATGTTCTTCCAGTGACGTGATGTTTCCGTTCACCCTCAGGTTGATGTTGCCATTGGTCGTTTCCAGATCGATTGCGTCTTCTTCCCGAGAGGTAATGTCCCCGGTGCTATCTATCGAAACATTCCCAT
The DNA here is from genome assembly GCF_056537425.1 of Ruegeria sp. CE9. NCBI lineage: Bacteria > Pseudomonadati > Pseudomonadota > Alphaproteobacteria > Rhodobacterales > Roseobacteraceae > Ruegeria > Ruegeria sp. CE9. The sequence goes on from NZ_JBQFRO010000014.1 coordinate 81,430, forward strand.
CGCCATTTAGATCGGCGAATATCCCGAACTCGTCTGCAACTACGTCGCTGGTCGAGCGAATATTCAGACTATTGGCAGTGGTAGTGAAGTTAATCCCGTCAACACCAGGCGCTGGGTTTATTCCAGAGGCGTCAACATTTTCAATGATAAGGGTGTTGATCGTGGCCCCGGTCACCTCGACGCCGGCAGAGACATCGCCAGTACAAGTTACAATGGTTCCATCAACAACACAGGGGCCATTTGAGGGCGGAACGACCGTCTGAGCTATGGTTCCATGCGACATCCCCAACAATGCGGCAACCCCTACCGCACCTGCTTTCATCAGATAACCCTCAGTCGATCTTCCGACAGTGTATTTGTCTGTGTTTTCGTTCCCTGCCAGAGCGATTGATTTCCTGCGTGCTTGTCGATCCATGCTGCTGAAGTACTGCATTTGCCCTACTTGTTACCCTCGGTATTTCGTTATCATTGTGAGTTTTGCGACGTGCGGTCACGTCCGCTCAATGCACGGCAGTTTTGGCGATTTTCAAATTAACCTTTTGGTGAGATCTAAAAGCTCACAATATGTGATGCATAATTGCCATTATGCACTATCATATCGATACTCTGTCGGCCCGAGACCTAGTCCCAAGGGGAGGCCATTCTAGGTTCGGTTGCAACGCCTGCTGAGTTTTGCCTCAACAAATCGGCCGATCACGTCATCCATTTCTGACCCGAACAATTGAAACACACAGGTGACCAACAAACCCAAAAGGACCTCTGAGGCAGCACGCTTTGAACAACATCCGCCTCAAGCTTCGTACTTGCTTCACAAAGCAACTAAGTTTCTCGTGCTTTTCCAGACTAGATCGGTCAGAGAGATCATCCCGCGCCGCAGATCAACCGATCAAGCATTTCGAACTTCTGCTTTATGAACTCAAGCACGCGGTTTGACGAAGCCGGCATGCTTCGGGCGCTTAGCGTTACGCAACCCAAGTGTCGGTCGGGATCACCGATTTTTATTGGCAGGGCTGTCAGAGTTTTTTGCCGTTGCATCATAAAGACCACCGAAAAGGGCAAAACGGTCAGGGAGTCTGAACCCGTCAGAACGTTCACAACCGCACTCAAAGACCCGCCCGTGAAACTGATTTTGAGGTCTCGCATGCCGATACCGTCCAGCGTGTTTCGCAAGTCACGAAACAGCGGGCTATTGGCAGGTGGCGCGATCCAGGTAAACTCTGTGATATCTTCCAGCTTCACCTCTTTTTTGCGTGCCAAAGGGTGCGCAACACGACACGCAACGACGTTTCGACCAGGCAGGATTTGACGGAATTTGTACTCATCAGACACATCTGCCGGGCGCATGGGGAGTATTGCCAAGTCCAGAGTTTCAGCGGACAGCTGGGACAAAAGTTCCGTGGGGTATCCATAGGATTGGTCGATCCGAATACTGGGGTACTCGGCCTGAAACTCTGCAATCACGTTCGAGATGACCCCGTCCATAAAGATCGGCGTACCTGCCACCCGCACTGCACCGGCAATGCCTTGACGGTGTTCGTCCACAACACGGCTTGCATGGCGACCCGCGCTTAGGATTCTTTGACCTTCCTGAGCAAGCGCAAGACCAAGCTCAGTAGGTTGCAAAGGTCTTCGGGTCGGCAGGAATAGGGGCTCACCCACCCTGTCCTCCAAGAGCGAGACGCTTCTGGAGACACTGGGTTGAGATTTTCCAAGTAAAGCAGCGCCTTCGGTCAATCCTCCGGCCTCAACAATGGCCGCGAGGATCTCGAGATGTCTAGGATCAAGCTTCATAACTCAAAGTTATATTGATGGTCGATAATTCGATCAAGAGTGCTGTCTTTGCCTGCTAGCGTTCCCCTCACACCCGCAATCCATCGCTTGTCAGGAACGCGTCCAATGGCTCTTAGAACCACCAGCATCAATGGCCAGAACGTCAGGTTCGGCGCTGGATTGCGCAACGACATCTGCGCGGAGTTGGCCGGACTGGGATCGAACAAGGCGCTGATCCTGTCGACTCCTCAGCAAGTCGATATGGCAATGGAGCTTGCGACAACAGTTGGGGATCGTGCTGCAGGCGTCTTTACGCGGGCAACAATGCACACCCCGGTCGGCGTGACCGAAGAAGCGGTTGAACACGCTTTGTCTGTCAAAGCAGATAGTATCGTTTCTATCGGTGGAGGTTCGACGATTGGTTTGGGCAAGGCGATAGCCCTTCGGACAGGTTTGCCTCAGATCGCTATCCCAACCACATATGCCGGCAGCGAGGCAACTCCGATTCTGGGTCAGACCGAGGATGGCATCAAAACCACCCTAACAGACCCAAAGGTTCTGCCCCGCGTCATTCTGTACGATCCCGAACTTGTGGCGTCATTGCCGCCCGCAATGACCGTGACCAGCGCCTTGAACGCAATGGCTCACGCAGCCGAAGCGCTATATGCCAAGGATCGCACGGATCAGACCACGGAATTAGCTATCGACGGCCTGAGGGCGTTTGCGGAAAGTCTGCCGATCGTTGTGGAAAACTCCGACGACCTCAAAGCCAGAGAAGAAACGCAGCGTGGTGCATGGGCCTGCGGCACGGTGCTTGGTTTGGTTGGAATGGCCCTGCACCACAAGCTTTGCCATACGCTGGGCGGGTCCTTCAATCTGCCGCACGCGGAAACCCACGCGATCGTTCTGCCCCATGCCATCGCGTACAACACGGTAGGTGTGCCGGAGCTGCTGGCACCCGTGTCAGATATTCTCGGCGGTCCTGAGCCAGGTCAGGCGCTTTGGAGTTTTTCCAAATCCACGGGCGCACCAATGGCTCTTAAGGAGTTTGGTCTGTCAGAGGCCGATCTGGACCGTGCCACCGAAATCGCACTCAAGAACCCGTATTGGAACCCGCAGCCGGTCACTGCTGATGGTCTGCGGGCGCTTCTGCAAAACGCTTGGGCGGGCAACGCCCCCGGCGTTTGAGCTTACCGTATCAAGGGAGGGACACATGATTACACGACGCAAATTGCTGCAATCCAGCGCCGCAACCGGCCTCGGGTTGGCTGCCGGCACGCTCGCTGCGCCTGCTATCGCACAGGGCGCGAAGATTAAGCTGGGCTATGTCAGCCCACAATCAGGTCCTCTGGCCGCTTTCTCGGAGGCCGACAAGTTCATTCTGGAGAACTTTGCCGCGTCCGATGCCGGCGCAAATTTCGAAGTCATCGTCAAAGACAGCCAGTCGAACCCGAACCGGGCGGCAGACGTGGCGGGCGAGTTGATCGTGGATGATGAGGTCGACCTGATGCTGGTCGCCTCAACACCCGAAACGACCAACCCGGTTGCTTCGACCTGTGAGGCCGAGGAAGTGCCCTGCATTTCAACTGTTGCGCCGTGGCAACCGTGGTTCATCGGCCAACAGGGCAATCCCGGCGATCCAGCCAGTTGGGAGCCGTTCTATTACGCCTATCACTTCTTCTGGGGGCTTGAGGATGTGATCTCGGTCTTCACGGCGATGTGGAGCCAGTTGGAAACCAACAAGCAGGTCGGTGCATTGTTCCCAAATGACGGCGATGGCAATGCTTGGGGGGATCCGAATGTGGGCTTTCCGCCGGTTCTGTCCGAGCTGGGATATAGCCTGACAGATCCCGGACGATATCAGAACCTGACCGATGATTTCTCGGCCCAAATCAACGCATTTCGCCAAGCGAATGTTGAAATTGTAACCGGCGTTCCCATTCCGCCTGATTTCACCACCTTCTGGAGCCAAGCCAAGCAGCAAGGCTTCACTCCGAAAGCCGCGAGCATCGGCAAAGCCATCCTATTCCCGCAAGCCGTGGAGGCCCTGGGTAACGCAGGTAACAACCTGAGTTCCGAGGTGTGGTGGTCGCCAACGCATCCGTTCTCGTCATCGCTGACCGGTGCGAGTTCGGCTGATTTGGCGCAGGGGTATATGGCCGCCACAAGTCGTCAGTGGACGCAACCCATCGGCTTTGTGCACGCGCTATTCGAAATGGCAGCCAACGTCATGGGCCGCGTTGATGACGCGGGTGATGGGGATGCGGTCGCCGAGGCTATCGCAGCTACGCAGCTGGACTCGATTGTTGGCCGGATCGCCTTTGATGGCGCGGGCCTGCCGCCCTTCGCTGCGCAGAACGTTGCTAAGACGCCTTTGGTTGGCGGGCAATGGAGGCTTCTCGACGACGGCAGCTATGACCTCGTGATCGTCGACAATTCCTCAGCGCCCGAAATCCCGACCGCGGGTGTGATGGAAGAAATCTCCTGATTGCAACGAAACCAACGTCCCGGACTGCAGTCCGGGATAGGAATACCGGCATGACCATTCTTTCGCTCAAAAATGTCTCCAAGAGCTTTGGTGCTCTAACCGTTACCAACGATGTCAGCTTTGACGTCGCGCAGGGGCAGGCCCTTGGGATTATCGGACCCAATGGCGCCGGGAAGTCGACGCTGTTCAACCTGATAACGGGTAATTTGACCTCTGATGCAGGGTCAATCCATTTCGATGGAGATGATGTGACGCGTGTGCCGCCCATGCAGCGCTGCTTGTCGGGCATAGGACGTTCGTTCCAGATCCCTCAGCCGTTTGATCATCTGACGGTGTTCGAAAACTTGCTGGTGGCCGCGACGCACGGGCAGAGCAAATCCGAACACGAGGTCGAACAGGACTGCGCCCGTATTCTCGAGCAAACGGAGTTGTTGGATGTGGCCAACCACACGGCCGGAGGATTGCGGCTATTGCAACGCAAACGACTGGAGTTGGCCCGCGCGATGGCAACCAATCCAAAACTGTTGCTTTTGGACGAGATTGCCGGGGGTCTAACCGACGCGGAATGCACAGCGCTAATCAACACGATCAAGGGGCTGCACCGTAGCGGCGTCACGATCATCTGGATCGAACACGTCCTGCATGCGCTCACCTCGGTCGTTGAGCGGCTGCTGGTTCTGGATTTCGGCAAAGTCATCGGTCTCGGTGATCCGGACGAGATCATGAACAGCCGGGAAGTCAAAGAAATCTATCTGGGGATCGAAGTCTGATGAACCTGCTAGAGACCCAAGGGCTGACCGCGCACTACGGAGATTTCCAAGCCCTGTTCGGCGTGGATATCCATCTGGACGAAGGTGAAACCGTCGCCATCATCGGTGCAAACGGGGCCGGAAAATCGACCCTCATGCGCTCGATTTCAGGTGTTCTGACCAACGGGTCCGACCAGGTGCGATTTGATGGCCGACCCATCGGAGACCTTGCGGCGGATGAAATCATGGCGCGCGGAGTGGCCATGGTGCCCGAGGGCCGCCGGCTGTTTCCGTCGCTTAGTGTCGAGGAAAACTTGCTGATCGGTACCTATGGCCGAAAGGTACAAGGGCATTGGTCTTTGCAAACAATCTACGACCTTTTCCCAATCCTGAAAGAGCGCCGAAATCATCCCGGCACCGCCCTGTCTGGCGGGCAACAGCAAATGGTTACAATCGGTCGCGCGCTGATGAGCAACCCCCGTGTTCTGCTCTGTGACGAGATCAGTCTTGGCCTCGCGCCGGTGGTCATCAAAGACATCTACGATGCCGTCCCCCGCATTCAGGAGGCCGGAGCCAGCCTGATCGTGGTGGAGCAGGACATTGGCCAGGCGATGAAAGTCGCCGATCGCGTCTATTGCATGATGGAGGGTCGCGTCACGCTGGAAGGCACCGCAGATACGCTCAGCCGCGAGGCCATTCACGATGCCTATTTCGGAGGAGCCGCCGCATGATTTGGATCGACACCATCATTCAGGGCGTTCTGTTGGGCGGGCTCTACGCACTGTTCGCGGCAGGCCTGAGCCTTGTGTTCGGGATCATGCGATTGGTCAATCTGGCTCATGGCGATCTAATCGTATTTGCCGCCTATCTGATCCTTTTGCTGGTCTCGCTGCTCGGGCTCTCGCCGTTTCTGGCAGCAATCATTGCCGCACCAATCATGTTTGGCGTGGGTTGGGCCTTGCAGAAGCACGTGCTGAACCGCGTGCTGGGGCCTGATATCCTGCCGCCTTTGCTTGTGACATTCGGTCTATCGGTCGTCTTGCAGAATGCTCTGCTCGAAGGGTTCTCGGCTGATAGCCAACGTCTGCCGGCGGGCGAGATCACCACGGCCTCCGTTCAAATGGGCGGGTTGAACCTCGGCGTTCTGCCGCTGCTGACCTTTGCCTCGGCAATCCTTGTCATCATCGGTCTGAACCAGCTTTTCTATCGCACGGAATTGGGGCGGGCGTTCCGCGCGACCTCGGACGATGCGGTGACAGCGGGTCTGATGGGTATCCGGCCAGAACGTATCTTCGCCACTGCGACCGCCATCGCAATGCTCGTGGTCACGTTGGCGGCGCTATACCTTGGAATGCGCGCAAACTTTGACCCCAATATCGGCCCAGCGCGCCTGATCTATGCTTTTGAGGCCGTGATCATTGGTGGCCTTGGCAGCCTGTGGGGCACCTTGATCGGAGGCATCATCATCGGCGTCGCTCAGACTGTCGGCGCAGCAATCAACCCCGAATGGCAAATCCTGGCCGGTCACCTGGCCTTTCTCATCGTGCTTCTGATCAAACCCAGGGGCCTGTTTCCAAGGGCGGTGGACTGATGACAGATATTTCGATGTACCGTGTCCAAACGCAGACCCGTGCGTCCTACAGTGCCGGAGCCGTCTGCGTCGCCCTGATCATCCTATTCATCCTGCTGCCAACCTTCGCCAGCAGGGGGTTGATCCAAGACCTGTTCTTCATCTTCACCATGCTTGTACTAGCGCAGTTCTGGAACTTGCTGGCGGGGTATGGTGGCCTTGTGTCCGTCGGCCAGCAAGCCTTTGTGGGCATGGGTGCATACGCCATGTTCGGCGGTGTCATCCTTTGGGGTATGGACCCAGTTCCGGCGATCCTTCTGGGCGGCGTTGCGGCCCTGATTGTCGCCATCCCCACGGCCTTTTTCGCCTTCCGCTTGCAAGGGGCCTATTTCGCCATCGGAACTTGGGTCATCGCCGAGGTCATGCGCCTGCTGGTGGCCCAATGGAAAGTGCTGGGCGGCGGCACTGGCACATCTCTGCCGCGCACCGCAACGCGTGAGATGTGGGCCACTGAGTGGATCCAGACCACGTTTGACGTTCGCGGTGCGGCAGCGCGGGATATCCTGACCTATTGGCTGGCCTTGGCGCTGGTGATCGCAACGATCGCAGGTATCTACTGGCTGCTCAGAACCAAACGCGGGCTGGCGCTGGCCGCCGTCCGCGACAACGTCGAAGCCGCGAAATCCGTCGGCGTCGATGCGGTGCGGATGAAGTGGCTGGTCTACCTGGTCTCGGCCGCAGGAACCGGGCTGACCGGCGCTTTGATCTATGTGCAAAAGCTGCGGATTTCACCGGATGCCGCGTTCTCGGTCACCGACTGGACGGCCTATGTGATCTTCATCGTCGTGATCGGAGGCATCGGCACCATCGAAGGCCCGATCCTGGGGGTGCTGATCTTCTTTGTCCTACAAAGCCTGCTGGCCGACTACGGCTCCTGGTACCTCATGGTGCTTGGTCTGATCGGGATCGCCGTCATGCTTTTCGCCCCGCGCGGCATCTGGGGACTGATCACCGAAAAAACCGGACTTCAAATATTTCCCGTGCGCCGTCGCCTGGTGCTGACGAACCAAGCCGACGGCACCCGTTCAATTCAATCTGACAAACAAAGGGAGGCGTAACATGGCCACCATCACAACGGATGTCCTTATCATCGGCACCGGCCCGGCGGGGTCTGCAACGGCGGCTTTGCTGTCCAGCTATGGCGTCGAGAACATGGTCATCAACCGCTATCGCTGGCTGGCCAACACGCCGCGTGCGCATATCACCAATCAGCGAACGATGGAGGTGCTGCGCGACCTTGGTCACGAGGTCGAAGCCGAAGCCTACATGCACGCCGCGCATCAGGATCTGATGGGCGAGAACGTGTTCTGCGAAAGCCTCGCCGGTGAGGAAATCGGGCGCATGAAAAGCTGGGGCAATCACCCGCTTTCCAAGGCCGAACACCTGCTGTCCAGCCCAACCATGATGAATGATCTACCGCAGACCTTCATGGAACCGATACTGTTCGGCACTGCTTGCCGCCGTGGCACTCAGGCGCGGATGAGCACCGAATACTTGCGCCATGATCAGGACGCAGATGGCGTGACGACGACCTGCCTTGATCGCTTGTCGGGTGAAGAAATCACCATCCGGTCGAAATACCTGGTCGGTGCGGATGGGGGTAATTCACTGGTCGCCGAGCATGCCGGGCTACCGTTCGAAGGACAGATGGGCGTCGGCGGGTCCATGAACATCCTGTTCCGTGCAGATCTCAGCAAATACGTCGCGCATCGGCCCTCGGTCCTCTACTGGGTGATGCAACCCGGCGCGAATGTCGGTGGCATCGGTATGGGTTTGGTCCGCATGGTTCGCCCGTGGAACGAATGGCTGATCGTCTGGGGCTATGACATCAACCAACCCGCGCCAGAGGTTGACGCGGCGATGGCCACGCAGGTTGCACGCCAGCTTGTTGGCGACCCGGAGCTTGAGATCGAACTGATCAGCGCCAACACCTGGACCGTCAACAATATGTACGCGACCCATATGCAAAAGGATCGCGTGTTCATCATGGGTGACGCCGCGCATCGCCATCCGCCGTCCAACGGGTTGGGGTCGAACACGTCGATCCAGGACAGCTTCAACCTCGCGTGGAAGCTGGCGGCCGTATTGAAAGGCCATGCTGGAAAACGCTTGTTGGACAGCTACAGCGAAGAACGCGCGCCGGTGGCAAAGCAGATCGTCACGCGGGCCAACCAGTCGATTGGTGAATTCGGACCGATCTTCGAAGCACTTGGTATGGCCGAAGGGGTCGACCCGCAGGTCATGCAATGCAACCTTGAGGCAAGAACCGGGTCAACGCCGGAAGCTGCGGCGCAAAGACAGGCCATCCGCGAGGCCATCGCCTTTAAGAAATATGAATTCGACGCCCACGGTGTCGAAATGAACCAGCGGTACGACTCTGGGGCAATCGAAACAGATGGCCAACCAAATCCCGGATTTGATCAGGATGCCGAGCTGCATTACCAGCCGACCACCTGGCCTGGCGCGCGCATTCCCCATGTCTGGGTGTTCGATCACGACACGGGCAACAAGCATTCAACACTGGATCTTTGCGGTCGTGGCGAGTTCACGGTTCTGACCGGTATAGGTGGAGAAGCGTGGGTCACGGCGGCCGAGGCCGTATCCCGGGAACTGGGGATGCCCATTCGCTGCCACGTCATTGGCCCTCGCCAGACTTATGTCGATCACGCAGGAGACTGGGCACGGGCGTCGGAAATTTCGGATACCGGCTGTTTACTGGTCCGCCCCGATCAACACGTCGCATGGCGCGCAGCTGACATGGCCGCAGATGCCGAAGCCGAGTTGCGGCGTGCTCTGACCACAGTGCTTTCACGATGAGCAGAAATGGATCAGGTTTTTTCAGGTTAGGAGATCACAATGGACGCGCATGAGATGGGATACTTCACCGAGGAAAACTCGGCCGAGGTGGTTGCGGCCCGCAACAAAAACGCGGAAAGCGAACGGCTTAAAGAGGTGATGGAGGTGATCACCCGCAAGCTTCATGAAGCGGTTAAGGAAATCGAGCCGACGCAGCAGGAATGGTTCGAAGCCATTATGTTCCTGACCAAGATTGGTCACATGTGCGACGACTGGCGGCAAGAATTCATACTTTTGTCCGATGTTTTGGGCGTGTCGATGTTGGTGGATGCTGTAAATTCCCGTCGCCCCTCTGGGGCTTCGGAGAACACTGTGTTGGGCCCATTTCACGTCGGCGATGCCCCTGAATATGCAATGGGGCACAACATATGCCTCGATCAAAAGGGCGAAGATATGGTGGTGCGGGGGTGCGTTACAGACGTTGATGGCAACGCGCTGGAAGGCGTCAAAATCGATGTCTGGCAGGCAAACGACGAAGGGTTCTATGACGTTCAGCAAAAGGGCATCCAACCCGATTTCAATTTGCGCGGTGTCTTTAGAACGGGACCGGACGGAAAATACTGGTTCCGCGCCGTCCGGCCCAAACATTACTCCATTCCTGACGATGGCCCCGTCGGAGATTTGTTGAACCGGCTGGGTCGCCACCCGTTTCGTCCAGCCCATTTGCACTACATTGTGTCAAAGGATGGGTATGACGAACTGACAACCCACATATTTGATCCCGAGGACAAGTATATCCATTCGGATTCCGTTTTTGGGGTCAAAGAAAGCCTAATTGCAGAATTCAACCGCGTCGATGATGCCGCGCGGTCTAAAGACGTAGGCTTCGACGGTTCCTATTGGGATGTCGAATTTGATTTTGTCCTCGCACCGAAAGAGACATGAGATGAAAGAGCCTTGTATAATTTGCGTCGCGATCACTGGCTCTCTTCCCACCAAAGCCAACAACCCGGCCGTGCCAATAACAGTCGAAGAACAAATCGAAAGCACACAGGCCGCTTTCGAGGCAGGGGCGTCGATCTGCCACGCCCATGTTCGAAATGATGACGAAACGCCGTCGAGCGACCCAGAAAAGTTCGCAAGGTTGAAAGAGGGGCTTGTGAAACACTGCCCCGGCATGATCATCCAGTTTTCGACGGGCGGTCGGTCCGGAGCGGGCAAGATGCGCGGCCGGATGTTGCCGTTGCGGCCGGATATGGCGTCTTTGTCGGTAGGATCGAACAACTTTCCCACGCGCGTTTACGAAAATCCACCCGATCTTGTCGACTGGCTCGCGGGTGAGATGGCCACTTATGACGTCAAACCAGAGATCGAAGCCTTCGATCTTAGTCACATCCTGAAGGCGGCCGAGATGCACAAGAAAGGTCAAATCAAAGACACGCCTTATGTGCAATTTGTCATGGGTGTGAAAAACGCGATGCCTGCGGATCGAGACGCATTCGATTTCTACGTGAAAACTGTTGACCGACTGTTTCCGGGTGCGCCCTGGTGCGCTGCAGGCATTGGTGCGCAGCAGGAGGTTCTTAACCACTGGGCAATTTCGTCAGGTGGCCATGCGCGAACGGGTTTGGAAGACAATGTGCGACTGGATCGCAATACATTGGCACCATCAAACGCGGCGCTTGTAACGCGGACTGCAGAGATCTGTGACCAATACAATCGCCCAGTTGCAACAGCGGCCCAAGCACGAAGTATTCTGGGCCTATAGACCGCGTTTGCGCACCCCAGATAATCCAAAATACCCGTTCAAAATGTCAGACTGAAGGCTCGATTTTTCTTTTGGGCAAAGTTAGCTCAAGCTCTGGCTCAATTGGGATGTGCTCGACGGCCAGTTGATACGTCTGGTGCATAGAATAGTCGAAACCGACAAGGGCTATTTCGCCTGCCTAACCGAGAGAGCAAAGAAAAGCGTCTCAGCTGTAACACTTTGGGAATGGGAAATATCGCTCGCAAGATTGAGCTGACCAACTGTGACGTGCGGGACATCAGGTGGCAATGTTGATCTCTTCAGGCACGTTCTGGTAGCAAACGGGTCGCAGGAAGCGACGGATCGAGAGGGTACCGACACTGGTCGCCCCAAAATTCGTCGATGCCGGATAGGGACCGCCATGCACCATGCTGTCGGCGACTTCTACTCCGGTCGGGAACCCATTGAACAAAACACGTCCGGCTTTGCGTTCCAATATTGGCACCAGCTTGGCCGCATGCTCGGTGTCCTCAATGTCCATATGCACGGTTGCGGTCAACTGACCCTCCAACGCACGTGCGATAGATGCGAACGCACCGACATCTTCGGCAACAACCACGACGCCCAATGGTCCAAAGACCTCATGCGCCAAAACCGGGTTGGCTTCGAACTCGACAGCCGAAACCCTACAAAGAAAGGGGCTCGCATCGCGGTTCTCGACGGCTCCGGAGACCAAGGTTGTTACTTCGGAAACTGAGGCAACACGATCACGACCCTCACAGAACGCTTGCGCAATTCCATCTGTCAGCATGGTTTGAGGGGTCGTGTCCTGCAATGCAGCGGTCGCCTCATGGATAAAGGCCTCCGCGTCCGGGCCATCTGAAACAAGGGCGATTCCGGGATTTGTGCAGAACTGCCCTGCACCCATTGTCAGGGACGCTGCCCACCCCCGCGCAATTTGGGCACCGCGTGACTTTAGGGCTTCTGGCATCAGGAACATCGGGTTGACCGACCCCAACTCACCAAAAAACGGGATGGGTTCGTCCCGCGCCGCGCATAGGTCGAACAAGGCGCGACCACCGCGCAAGGAGCCTGTAAAACCAACCGCTTTGATGAACGCGTTCTGAACCAGCGCGCCTCCGACAGCGACACCGCCATCCTGCACAAAGCTGAACACTCCTGGATTCAGACCAAGGGCCTGCCGGGCGGCGTCGATAGCTTCGGCCACGATCTCACCCGTCCCCGGATGCGCCGAATGGCCTTTGACCACGACAGGACACCCTGCGGCCAAAGCCGCTGCGGTGTCGCCGCCCGCGGTCGAAAAGGCCAATGGAAAGTTCGACGCGCCAAAAACGGCCACCGGACCGATGGGACGTTGCACCATCTTTAGATCCGGGCGCGGCAAGGGCTGGCGATCCGGCAGGGCCGCATCATGACGGTAGTCCAGATAGGCCCGATCGCGGATATGATTTGCGAACAGGCGTAACTGACCCGTGGTGCGTCCACGCTCACCTTCCATCCGTGCAGCAGGCAAACCAGTTTCCGAGCACCCGATTTCTGTGATCGCTGCGCCGCGCTGTTCGATTTCGTCGGCGATACAGTCCAGAAACACCGCACGCTCTTCACGCGTTGAATAGCCATAAGACCAAAAGGCGTCTTCGGCGGCCGTGCAGGCCCGCTCTACCAGTTCCGGTGTGCCTGCGGAGTAGGTCTTGGCCTCTCCGATCGCGGGGGCAGATTGAAAGCTGCCATCGCCAGCTATCCATTCTCCGGCAATTAGGCTGTGTCCGTTCATCTCATTTTCCTTAGATCAGGTTGCGTGCAGCAAGATTTTTCATCAAGGCGCTGGTGCCAAAGGTCCAGGGCGGGCACTCAGTTGACAGACGCACTGTGTTGGCAAGCCGCCCAAGCGACGGATTCGATATTTCGACCAGATCCCCCATCTTGTGGGTAAACCCGCCGCCGGGTGTATCGCGGTCCTGCGTGGGCGCAAAAAACGTGCCCAGCATCAGGAAAAAACCATCCGGGTACTGGTGATGCGAGCCGCGCGCCTGACCCACAAGATTCTCCGGATCGCGGCTGATTTCAGCCATCGAGCTGGTTCCGTGCAATTCAAATCCTTCTTCGCCAGTAACCTTCAGGGTCAGTTCGGCCATTCGGACGTCATCAAGCCCGAAACTATCGTCAAACAGCCGTAACATCGGGCCAATCGCGCATGAGGCATTGTTGTCCTTGGCCTTGCCCAGCAGCAGGGCCGAGCGCCCTTCCACATCGCGCAGGTTCACGTCATTGCCCAAGGTGGCACCCTTGATACGGGCCAAACTGTCGACGGCCAAAACCACTTCGGGCTCGGGATTGTTCCAGGTTGAGATTGGGTGCAACCCGATGCTTGCACCAAAACCTACCGCCGACATGGCCTGCGATTTTGTGAACACTTCAGCATCCGGTCCTATCCCAACCTCAAGGTATTGCGACCACACATCTTCTGCGATCAAGGCGTCTTTCAAGGCTATCGCCTTGTCTGACCCCGGCTCTACCGCGCGCAGACTGTCGCCCAGAATCTCGGTGCAGCGAGCTCGGATTGCATCGGCTTTGGCCGGGTCGCCCTTGGCCTTCTCTTCGATGACACGTTCCAGCATAGACGAAACGAATGTCACCCCGCAGGCTTTGATCGGTTGCAGGTCAGAAGGCGCCAAGAAATAAGGCTTGGAAGGCTCTGGTGTCTCCGTCGAATTGGCGGCGACCTCTTCAATGCTGCCAACGTCTGTACCGACAAAAGTCTGCGCGACTGCAGCCGGGTCGTCCAATTCCAACAACGCCTGCATAGTCGGCAGGTCTGAAGACGTAATGTCGATGAGGCGGTTGCCCCGCCGCACCACTAGCGCCGGACCTTGCACCTGAGGCAGCCAGATCCGGCCGACGAACGTTCCGGTGTCGGGTAAGTTCAGTGTCATTTGGTGTTTCCCAGAGAATAAAGTTTGGAGATTAGCTCTTGGGCCTGATCGCAGGTAGCCCAAGTCAGCGACATGTGGTCCTCCCCATCGATCACATGCCAATCGGCGTTTTCGGCTTGCGACATAAGCCCTCCGCCCCGCAGGTACTCGTGCGTTTCCGCGCTGCCGTTGATGTAGAGGACGGGTGGGCGCATCGCCTCGGGTGACAAGTTGAACGCTGCCACCTCGCCCGGCGTCAAACCCAATTCCGATTGCAGAAAGGACAGGCGCACCGGCGCCAGATCATACACCCCACTGATCGAAAGCACCCCCAGTGTCCGATCCGCCAACATGGAATCGGTCAAGGAGGACAGGGCAAGATGCGCTCCGGCGGAATGGCCAACCAGCACGAACTGCGCCGCGGGAAAAACCTCGGCGAGCGCGCTCAAGGCCGACTTGGCGTCCGCCACGACATCGGCCAGTCGGACCTCGGGCATCAGACGGTATTCTATGTTGGCGACTGCCGCCCCGGATGATAGAAACCCCGGCATCATGAAACGATGGTTCTCCGCCCGAAGCGCTCGCCAATACCCGCCGTGGATGATCACAGGCAATACTGTCTGAGGACCCGTGCTCTCAACCCACTCCACCCACTGCCGAGGATGATCACCATAAGTCGCGTGTGAAAAACGCAACTGTCTTGCTACGGCATCACTGTCCTGCGCCATGCGATCCAACACATCGGCAAAATTGGGAATGGCCTCGGAAAACTTTAACTGACGATCCCAGAAAGCCTGCATAATCAGACCTCTTGCTCTTTGATCTGTTCGTATGCTTGTTGCAAAGCGCGGATCTGCACCTCGCTGGTGCCGCGCGTTGCATTCACAACCAGCCCGATCAGCGCAATGCTGCTGGTCGAGCTTTCGACGGGGATCAAAGCCACCCCGGTGCGACGAGCCACCGGGCCTTCGAACCAGCGCAACCCTACCTCTGATACATCGCCGATCACAAGTTCTGGGATAGTTTCAAAGCCATAAGAGGGCTGCACCGGAATGCCGCGAGTCTCG
The DNA here is from genome assembly GCF_056537425.1 of Ruegeria sp. CE9. Taxonomy (NCBI): domain Bacteria; kingdom Pseudomonadati; phylum Pseudomonadota; class Alphaproteobacteria; order Rhodobacterales; family Roseobacteraceae; genus Ruegeria; species Ruegeria sp. CE9. The sequence goes on from NZ_JBQFRO010000014.1 coordinate 96,610, forward strand.
CGCCCGACCGTGTGCGGGCCCATGCGCAACTCCATATCCTGCGCGATAGCCAGGAAAGAGGTTAGTTGAGTGCTCTGGCGCAGTTGTAGAAGAATGGGCTGCACCAGCGGTGCCATCCGCCCAAAACCAAATCCCCGCAGGCCGACCCGAATGGTGGACATGCCGGGCAGGTAATGACCCTGAGCATCCCGGCGCAGCATCCCCTCGGCCTCAAGCGTGGCGGTGTGGCGATAGCCGCTGCTGGCGGGTACCCCTGCGGCCCGGATCAGCCCCGCCGGAGAGGCAAAGGCATCGCGCCCCAGTGCATTTATGAGGGCTTCAAATGCGTCGACTGCACGAGCATAGGCAGAATGGGTCATCCCGTAGCGCTCCCTTTGATGGATCGTTTATCTCGGTGCAAGGCTGGGCCTTGCGAGAGGATCGCGTCATCCGGCAAATCCCAGGCGACGTGTAACTCAGCCCACGTGTCGGCTTTGACTGACGCAGTTTCCAACCCTCGGGGTAGGACGATCTGCACTGGCTCTTCTACCCGCTGTGGTACCGTGTTCCCGCCAAGGATATCCAGCGCCAGCCCCAGCGCCCGCGCGCCCATGCTGGCAGGATAATCCAATGCGGCCATCGGCGCTTTGTGATGCAGGCACAGTTTGTACATCTCGTTCAGGTCGCCGCCGGTATGGACCGGTATGTCGAAGCCGCCATCCAGAAAACGCTTGACCGAGCCCACCCCTTGCAGGCCGCTGTCGCACCAAACTCCATCCGGTGGTCGGCGTGCTTCGGCCAGCACCTTGTCGATTGCCTTATAACCACCTGACTCGGTCCAATCGGTATAGCTGACATTCTCGACCCGAATGTTTGGAAACGCTGAAAATGCGGCCAGAGCCGCCTGCTGTCGACGCAGGGCCGGGCTGGCCCCTTCGAGACCGCTGAGCATCCAGACCCGCCCCTGACCCGACAAAGTTTCAGCCATCCATTGGGCGCTGATACGTCCGATCCGACTGTCCGATGCCGTGACAAACGAGACAAGCGAAGACCGATCATTCGGCCTCCGGTCGACGGCGACAATCGGCAGGCCTTGGTCTGCCAGCTCGCCCAGCCGGTCACTGAGCGCCTGATTGTTGACCGAGGTGATTGAGATCAGCAAAAGATCTATATCCTGCGCCACCAACTCATCAATCTGAGCAAGCTGTAAGGTCGGGTCATCTTGTGCATCCAACACGATGAGGGTTTCGATCTGAGATTGCGCAATCCGATCCGCATAGAACAGGCTCTGCAACATGGCACGCCGCCAGGCATTGCTGGTTGATGCGTTGGAAAAACCGATACGATATGGGGCAGCGCTCCTGTATCGGCTGGCATCGACAGTTCGCACCAGCGCCGGGTCCCACTCCAGATCAGGAAGGTTCTCTTGTTTTTCGGCGCCGGCAACTCCTGGCCGTGCTAGCAGTTTCTTCCGCTCGGTGGTTTCAGGTACCTCGAGTGCGGCAAAGATCAAATCGCGGGCTTTAGGACCCAGTCGCAGAAAGCCATGGTCGAACCGTTCCAACAAACCCGCCGCAACCAAAGCCCGCAGCAAACCAAAACCGGTTGAGCGGGTAACGCCCAGCTCTTCGAGGATGTCATGCGTGCGACGCGGTGTATTGCTTGCGTCGAACCCTTTCAGGATCGCCGCGATGCGCTGTACATTAGATTTGTCATCCTGAGACATGGGCGTTTTCCCCGATCAGCCTTGCGACCGCTGCATGTAAACGGCTGCGGCGAGGATAATCAGTGCCCCCTTGATCACCAACTGCAACTCGATCGACAGGCCAAGAATGACGACGATATTGAACAACGACACCAGGATCAAAGCCGCCAGCAGAACGCCAAGAACAGAGCCTTTGCCGCCCGAAAGCGCGGCGCCGCCGATTACGGCTGCTGCGATACTGTCAAGTTCGTAGCCCCGTCCGGTCCAGTTATCGACGATCCCTACATAGCCCACCAGGAATAGCCCCGCCACAGCCGCCAAAACACCTGAGATGACAAAGGCCATAACAACCAAAAATCGGGTTGGCGCGCCGGTCATGTAGGCGGCTTCCGGGCTGTCGCCATAAAGTTTCAGGCGGCGGCCAAAAATCGTTCGTTCAAGCAGCCAGTGCATGCCAAAACCCACGATGGCCAGTGCGATCAGCGCCACGGGAATTCCAAAAACGTCGCCGGTCGCAAGCCATCGGAAAGTGTCTGGCAATGTACCGCCCGGAGCGCCCTTGGTATAGGCAAAGCGGATGCCCTGCAGCACGATCATGGTGGCAAGTGTCGCGAGAAACGGTGTCACCTTTCTGTAAGCCACAAGGTAGCCGTTGATCGCGCCTATGAATGCGCCCAATAGAAGGCCCACGATGAAGATGACAGGCGTGGAGTCGATCAGAGAGGTCGACAGAACAGCAACCGTCGCCATGATCGAGGCCACCGACAGATCCAGCCCTCTTACGATGATGACAATCATCTGCCCGATCACCACAAAACCCAATGGAGCAGCCTGGATCAGGATGTCCTTCAGGTTTGCCGGTGTCAGGAACCGGGGAGACAGCATGGTGGTCACCGCCCAGATCACCGCTAGGAACCCGAGCAGGATCAGCAGCTCTCGGCGCTGGGTCGCGCGCACAGTGTCGCGGTTGGTTTTTATGTTTGCGGGGTTGGTGGCGGTCGCGGTCATGACTTGCCCTTTCCTGCAAAGAATGAAACGGCGGCAATAATGATCAAACCTTCGGCGATCCACTGGTAATAGCTGGAGATATTTATGAAATTCAGAACATTGGCCAGAAACGCTAGCAGGATCACCGCTAGCGCCGTGCCCAGAACACCACCTTTGCCTCCGGCAAGCAGCGTGCCGCCAACAATCACCGGTGTGATCGAACGCAGGTCGAACCCGACGCCCGCGCGTGGGTCGCCGACTCCAAATCGCCCGGTCATGTACATTGCGGCCACTGCGCAAAGCAGCCCGGACAGCGCGTAGATCGCCACCTTGGTCTGTTTTACCGGCAGGCCGGAAACCGCAGCGGCGGCCTCGTTGTCTCCGATGGCGTAGATGCGAGTGCCAAAGGTCGTACGCCACAGCATAAAGCCGATTAGCAGGTACAGCGCGATTACGAACAACATGCCGTAGGGCACCACGCCAAGACGGCTATAGGTAAAATCCTCAAAGAACAACGGCACCGAGCCCGACGGCTGCCGGGTGATAAGCAGCGCGGCACCTGCCAGAATCGTTGAGGTGCCAAGCGTCGTGATCAGGGGATGCACGCCAACATAGGCCGTGATCCCTCCGTTGATCATGCCGATCAGGATGCCAAGCGCAACAACGGCAGCCATCGCCAACAACAAGGTCCCCGTTGTGTCTCCGGCAATGGCGGCAAAAACCACGCAGAGGAAACTCAATGCCCCGGCATAGCTGAGGTCGATGCCGCCGGACAGGATCACGATGGTCTGTGCCAGCGCGACAATCGCCAAAGCAACCATTTGGTCCTGCACATTGGCCATGTTGAGTGGCGTCGCGAAACGGTCCGAGGCCGAGATGCCAATCACAAAGACGATGGCAATCAGGGCAACAACGACCAAATGAACGGGCTGGGCGCGCGTGGCGCGTACGATCGTGCTCATGCCGCTACTCCGTGATGGGTTGAGGTTTCGGCTGCGGCCACGGTGATGATCGCCTCTTCGGTGATCTGCTCCCCGACCAGTTCTTTCGCCAGCTCTCCGTCGCGCATCACATGAACACGGTCGCAGAGCCCTACGATCTCGATCAGTTCGGACGAGATCACCAGAAGCGCCATGCCCTCATCCGCCAGCTCGCGCAGGGTCTTGTAGATCTCGGATTTTGCACCGACATCCACGCCGCGCGTCGGCTCATCAAGGATCAGCAGCTTGGGCCGGTTTTCGAGCAAGCGCGCGATCAAGACCTTTTGCTGGTTCCCGCCTGACAGCGCTGAGATCGGCAAACCCACGTGGTCAACAACTACGCCTCGGCGTTCTTTCAGCACCGCAGCACGACGCTCCTCATGCCCCGGCGGAATGGCGTTGTGATGCACGCCGAATCCCGGTGTCGTAGCCGCAAAATTCCGTGCGACAGATGAGTTCAGGAACAAACCATCATCTTTGCGGGACTCCGTCAGCATCAGAATGCCCGCCTCAATGCACCCTGCCGGATCACGATGCGGCATCGGCTCTCCCATCAGAGTGACATTTCCGGTCGACGGGGCCGCCCCAAAGAGCGCCAATGCCAGTTCCGTCCGCCCCGAGCCGACCAGTCCGGCCAACCCAACTATTTCGCCGGCATGGACGTCCAGATTAGCAGGCGGAAGGTGCGGAGCCACAACAAGGTTCTGCACCTCCAGCACCTTCTCGCCTGCCGTTGGGTTCGCGGCCTTGTGCGGGAAGATGTCACCCAGCTCGCGACCCACCATGGCAGCGATCACGCTGTCATGGGTGTAGTCCGTCGTCGGCCCTTTCGAGGTCACGACCCCGTCCTTAATCACTGTGATATCGGTGCAAATCTCAAAAATCTCGTCCAGACGGTGTGAGACGTAAACCAAACCCATACCGCGTTCCCGAAGGTCATTGATGATACGCATTAGGTGTTTGGTTTCGTTTTGACTCAGCACAGCTGTCGGTTCGTCCAGGATCAGAACCTTAGCCTCGACCCTTAACGCCTTGGCAATCTCAACCATCTGCTTGTCGGCGACCGATAGGGTTTCGACCAGATTGTCGGGATTCAAAGAGATTCCCAGATCATCCAACAAGGCCTGCGCGTTGCGTTTCAAAGCCTTGCGGTCGATCAGGCCGAACTTGGTCCTCGGCTCGGCGCCCAGATAGATGTTTTCGGCGATCGACAGCGCCCCCAGCACCGAGAACTCCTGATGGACAACCGCGATGCCGGCGGCGAGGCTCTGGCGCGGATCAGACCAACCCGCTTCCTGGCCATCGAACTCCACGTGTCCGCCAGTTGGCGTGTAGAGCCCGGTCAGCAGCTTGATCAGGGTCGATTTCCCAGCTCCGTTCTCACCGCACAGCGCGACGGCATGGTGGCCATGGACTTCGAACTCGATCCCTTTGAGCACTTCGTTGGGGCCAAATGATTTGCTGAGGCCGCGTGCGGCCAGATATGGCTGTGCCATTGTTATTTCCTCCCGTGTAGGCGGGGCGATGCGATGCCGCCCCTGCCTGTGTTAATCCCGTTTACTTGGGATAGACCGCCGAGAATGTGGCTGGATCATAGTCGGCGCCAACACCCGAGGACATGATGACTGATCCCGGCTTGTCCATCAGCGCATAGTCAGAAACAAACACATCGGCCTGAACTGAAGGCGTTTCATGCCCTTCCGAGACAACCACCTGCTGGTTCACCTCGATCCGCTTTGGGATGCCCTTACCGTCAAGGACGTCGAACAGCACTTCGAAAGCCTGCGCGCCCATGGCTGGCGGATAGTCAATACCGATCATCGGCACATCAACATTGACCGACAGCTGATACATCGCGTTGAAGTCACCGCCGGTATGCGGAGGGATAGTGCCAGCTTCGTACCCTGCTGCAAGGAAAGCTTCGATCGAACCTGAACCCTGCAGGCCCGAGTCGGCCCAGACGCCCGAAATCTCATCACCGTATTTCTGGATCAGAGCGGACATGATGGTTTTGCCATTGGCAGGCGACCAGCTTGTGTACTGGGTCTCAAGCACCTCCAATTCGGGGAACTGGTTGAATACTTCCATCGCGGCCCGAATTCGCGCCTCGGCGGGTGATGCGCCAGCGAGGCCGCCAAGCATCACGACCTTACCCTTGCCGTCGAGTTTTTCAGCCAGCCATTGGGCTGAAATCCGGCCTAAGGCCTGATCCGATGCAGTGACAAAGCTGATGAAGTTTTCATCCGAAGGTACCGAGCGGTCTACTAGAACCACAGGGATTCCCTGGCGTTTTGCACGACGAATAACCGGGTCCATAGCCTCGGCTGTGGCGGGCGAGATCAGCAGGATGTCGACGCCTTGCGCGATCAGGTCCTGCACGTCAGCAGCCTGTTTGCTGGGATCGTCATTGGCGTCCGTGATGATAAAGCGGCTCAGCTTGTCAGCATTGCGTTCCGCCGCCGCTTCGATGCCATGCAACATCGCCACACGCCATGGGTTCGAGATCGAGGCGTTCGAGAACCCAATCGTATATGGACCCTCTTTCTTGTACTCGGCGGCGTCATAGATTTCCGATGCGCCCGGGTTCCATAGAAAGGTGCGAGGCACCCCTTGATATCCATCCGCCATCGCCGATCCAGCAAACAGCCCGAGAGTCGCGACGGCTGCCGCGGTTTTCAAAATACGCATGCGTTTCCTCCCTAACGTATTGATTTTATTCGGCAGCGCGGATCAGACCGCCTGCATTGATGCCGGTCCGGGGGTCTTTGAACATCACCCCGTCCTTCATGATCATCGACAGATTGTCCTGATGCTGAACCAGGCTGACATCCTGTGTGACATCGCCCTTGACCAGCAAAAGATCAGCCAGAAAACCCACTTTGACTTGACCGATCTGATCCTCCATTTGCATCAGTTGTGCGCCGACCGTGGTGGCACAGCGCAGCGCCTCGACCGGCGAGTAGCCAAAATAGCGCACGAAGTGTTCCAGATCGCGGGCATTCTGCCCCATTGGCGTAATGGCGAAACCATAGTCCCCACCAACCGCCACGCGCAGCCCGCGTTTGCGGATTTTATGATAGGTGGCGCAAGTGGCATCGAACTTGCGGAACAAGTTCATTTGCTCCGCCACTTCTTTGGTGAGACCGACGGCATCCCCCTCACGGGTTGCGTTGTGAACAAGGCCAAAGGCAGGGCCGAGGATGACGCGATCCTTGGCTTCTTCCAACATATCCAGCGCTTCTTCATCGGCGAAATCGCAGTGATAGATACAATTTACGCCGTGACGCACAGCCATTTTGACGGATTCAGAAGACCGTGCGTGGGCGGCAACAGTTTTGCCGTACTTTTTTGCAACAGCTATGAAAGCCGCAAGTTCATCATCTTCCAACGGTGTGATCTCGGCCCGCGCGAAGGACACGAACTCATCCCCCGAGATGTTGATCTTCATATTGTCGACATTGTCACGCACGCATTCTCGTGCAACTCGGCGCATTTCAATAGGGCCATCGGCGACGAGACCAAAGCTTTCCTGATAGATGTGCCGTTTGCGTTCATCTCCCAAACCGGCAGTTGTGGTGATCTCGGGACTTGAGGCACGCATACGCGGGCCGTCCAACATTCCCTCATTGATCGCATCGCGTGCGGCAACACCTAGCATCGGTTTGGCCGAGGCGGCTTCGAATATCGATGTAAACCCATGGCTGAGCAGCAGACGCAGGTTCTGCGCAGTCAACAACATATGCTGTTCAGGACAGAGCTGACCAAGCTCCCATGGTTCGCCGACACCAGTAAAGCTAGGATGGCAATGACCTTCGACCATGCCCGGCATCAGAGTGTGACCTGTGCCGTCAATAACCTCACCTTGTATCTCTGCAGGTGCGGTTTCGCCTTTCGTGATTTTGGTGATCTTGTTTCCCGAAATCGTGACAGAACCAGGATAGCGTGTTTCTGATACGCCATCCCAAATCCGCGCACCTTCAATCGTGATTTGTGACATTTTTTCCTCCCAGTCCGCTGGAACTCAATCGCTGCGGTCGAGAAAAACCTGCATTTAATCCTTATCATTTTTGAGGGTGAAAAGGCTAAACTCTTGCCATATATTAGATTAGTTTAAAATAAGGGTCAGCATGTCAATCAAATGAGAACTCTGCGTGATCAAAAGCCATACCAGCGCCCAGCGGAGGTAACACAGCCATTTTCCAAACCTATTGATCGCCAGTTCACTTGCCGTTTTTCGTTCCCGCGATTTGCAGCCGAGAACGCTTCTACAAAGCACGCAAAATCCAAGTCACTGAAACCCTCCATCGATAGCAGGGAATAGAATACTGGAGTGTCGATCACCCCGAAGTGATCCCATCCAAGAAGGGTTGGGGACAAGTCGTTCAAATGCCCAACACTCCAATTGCTCGTTGTAGGTCATATTGAACCCTCGGGTTGTGGGTGCGATATCCGGAGATACAGGCGGCGCTGCATTACATGCGTTCAAAGACTGCGACGCAATTGACACTTTCTTTATGTTCCCTGACGGGCGGTTTTCAGAATTTCAACGGCTGCAAATGACAACAGTTGCATCGCCCAATGCACAAGCTATCGCGATTAAGGGAACTTTCGACGACTGTCAGAACATGGTCAAAGCCATGTTTGCAGATGAGCGTTTCCGAATGGATGTTGAGCTTTCGGCTGTAAATTCGATAAACTGGGGTCGGATCATGGCCCAGACCGTCTACTACTTTGCATTCGCTGTGGCTTTGGGTGCCCCGACCGGGCTGCGAGTTTTACTGTCCCAACAGGGAACTTCGGGGATATTTACGCGGGTTACGTGGCCAAGCGAATGGGATTGCTAATCGGCAAATTGGTCATCGCGACCAATGAAAACGATATATTGGTGCGTGTGTTGCGTTCCGGAGAGCACAAATTGGGCGAGGTGAAAGCAACAATTACGCCCAGCATGGATATCCAGCATTCGTTAAACTTTGAAAGGCTGCTTTTCGAGGCCTCAAGGCGCGGTCATTTGCATGTAAATTCGCTGATGACCCAGATGAAAGTATCCAGTGGTTTCAATTTGCCGGAAGGTATTCTGAGCACCATCGCTCAGGACTTTTCTGCGGGTAAAGCAACCGGAGCTGATATTATATCAGAAATTGCGCTTATCAGGGAAGAAGGGTTATGTTTGCGATCCTCATTCGGCCGTTAGAACACATGTTGCCCATGACTTTCTAGACGATGATAACCCGATGGTGACACTTTCGACGGCGCATCCCATCAATTTCGGTGACACCGCGAAGCAGGCCACCGGTCTGGACGTCGCAAGATATGTGGCACGACAAACGCAGTGGACCAAGTGAAGATCATAAAACAGTTCTGGAACACGACTTGACCGCAGTTAAATCATTCGTGGGGGAACGATGTCGTGCCGCGTCGGAAAATACACTGATCTGACGTCCTGATAACGATAGTTGGGTATAGTCTCTACAAGTCGTTGAATCTGGACGGGTCAGCACCTGTGGACTTGGACGAGTGCCGCGGGCACGTGTCCGAAAAACTGGGGTACCACTACCATGCCTCAACAGTGGGCGTTAACAGCGTAATCGGTTGTGTCACCGGACAACAGGGGTGTGTTGAGACGCCCGGGTCCCAAACGTGTGACGCGACTGCAAAGAGAGAACCACCCCAATTCGAGTGAACTTCGGTTCAACTTTTGCGGATTAAATTAAACCACCTTTTGTCTGTCTGCCTTTGGCAAGCAGCAGTTTTGATCAGCTTTTTTCTTCAGCCATGCGGGTGTGGCAATGTGAAGAAGTATCCCCCATCAGTGCCAATACCCAGCGAGGAAGTTTCGCGTGTTCGCTAATCACTTCGTCCAGCGACATCCAACGTCCCCCACCGAAGACGAAACTGAGCATAAGAACAGACCAGAGCACCGGGTACTCCCATCCTCCTCCGGGCGACGCCCAGATGAAACCCAGTAAAAAATGGTGGCCCATTATTGTAGCAACCATCAAATAAACCACCGTCAGAACGGCCGCGAGGCGCGTGAACAGTCCAAGTCCAACGCCAATGGCGGCCGAGAACTCGATAATCCCGGCCAGCAAAACAAATTGCAGAGCGTCGGGTACGCCAAGCGCCTGAAAGGATTGCACATCCCCACTTCGAACTGCTGGCCCAGCAAAGAGCTTTTCCGTGCAATGCGGAACTAGATCCAACCCGATATAGAGCCTTATGAAGGCAAGTTGGACACTTGCATAGCTGGTCTGAGGACGACCCGCTGTTGCCGGTGTACGCAATCCGAGAAGAATCAAAACAGCGAATATTGCGAGAAAACCGACAAACGCGCAGGCACATAGAATGTTGATGGCTCCCATCCCTGTCAGCGCGGAGATACGCCAGCCGACCAAAAGGGGGAACAACCCCAGCAGAAAAACCAGCCTTGGGATCGCGATCGGCGCAAATAGCGTCAAGAAAACAGACAGGCAAAGAAACCCGATCAGAAAGTAAATCGCAGATGAACTCTTGATCGCCGAAACGGCTTCATCACTTGCTCCAAAATGCGACAAACCTAACCAGATGAGAATTGCGAGCAAAGCTGCAATACCGGTAAGCACGGCAGAAGAAACGCGAAGCATCAGTATCATTCGAGGATAGGTCAAAACTGCGCCTCCAAGTCAGGACTAACGATCATCTTTTGTCGAATGAGCGATCAGGTTCTCCGACCAGACAGTTCAATACCCACGGGTAGCTTGTCGTGACATAGTATCCGTACTGGCCATCCACAGTCATGCCATTGCACTTATCTAGATCGCCAGCCCCAGTGAACTCGTAGTCGTCGATATATGTCCCGTCCGGAGTACCACCCGGCCCGTTAGGCGGCGCAGGCCGAGGCGTAGTTTTGAGTTGGTAGCCGGAAATCGCAGGTCTTATCGTACCATCGCTGTCTTTGAATATCGTCCCGTAGATCGGAAAGCCGTCTGCGGCGAAGCCGATAGCTGGTGACGGCTTATCAAGGTCGTGATCCAAAAACAGAGCATTTGGGTTGGAATGGTAATGATACCTGCCATCGGGCTGGGCATGGGCATTGTGCAGATCTACACCAAAATACTGATCGTAGGACGGCGGATCTAGCAACCATGGATCAGTATCTCGACACCCCGCCAATACATTGCCGTTCTTGTCTGCTCGCGGGCCGCTCGGGCGATAACACCCAGCCGAAAGCAAATCGACCGGCACGCCATTCAATAAAATGGCATCATAACTCCGTTGCGACAGCGCGGTTTGGTTGCGGGCCTTCTCCGGATTTCTGGGAATCCGAAAAGTGCCAGGCAATTCGCGTACATTGTTAGCGAAGTTGGCTGTAGGCCCGTTGAAATCATGGTTAGGAATGCCATTGGTCTTGAGGGTGCAGTGCTGGCTTTCTGCCGAGATTTCGATTTCGGAGTTAAACCGTTGTTGGCGCGTTACATCCTCCACTGAAGCGGAATACACTCCTGCATAATCCGCGCAGTCTCCAGATCGGTTGCTGAGCAAAAGGTTGGTGATGTCCTGAGCTGCACTCTGCGCACGAACCTGAACTGCCGTAAATCCTGTCAAAAGCGCGCTGAATGTCAAAATCTCCACTCGCATGGTTCAATCTCCTAAGGGTTTTCGAAATTCCCAAAATAAGCCACTCGATGAGAGGTTAGGCCAAGCGTCCAATCCTCAGAATGCGACGCGGTCTCCTCCTTTCAAATCCAAGATTTCTCGAGCTTCGTCAGGTGTCGCGACCTGACTGCCCAGATCTTCGACAATATGACGGATCTTGGCGACCTGCTGGGCGTTGCTCTCGGCCAGTTTCCCGCGTGAGATGAACAAGCTGTCCTCGAGACCGACGCGAAGGTTGCCGCCCATCTGACTTGCCGTGGTCGCAAGCGACATTTGTGCCCCGCCTGCCCCCAGAACGGACCAGCGGTAGTCATCGCCGAACAGACGGTCCGCAGTGCGTTTCATGAAGATCAGGTTGTCGACCTCGGGCCCGATGCCGCCAAGGATACCAAAGATGAACTGAATGAAGATTGGCGCCTTGAACAGCCCGATATCCATACAGAATTTCAGGTTGTACAAGTGGCCGACATCGTAGCATTCATGCTCGAATTTGATGTCATGCGGAGCCAGAGTTTCTGCCGCCTCGCGAATGTCCCGGAACGTATTGCGAAAGATGTTCTGATCGGAATTCGCGACATAATCCTTCTCCCAATCAAACTTCCAATCTTCATCGCCATACCGGTTGGCCAATGGGTGAAACGAGAAGTTCATCGAACCCATATTCATCGAGCACATTTCGGGGCTGAAAGTCTTGGCCGGATTGATCCGGTCCTGAATGGACAATGTTAGCGATCCACCGGTCGATAGGTTCACAACAGCGTCCGTTGCCTGTTTTATACGGGGCAGAAATGGCGCAAAGTCATTTGGGTCGACCGATGGCGACCCGTTCTCAGGGTTGCGGGCGTGGAGGTGTAGGATCGACGCTCCGGCCTCGGCGGCCTCGATCGCCTGCCGTGCGATGTCGTCGTAAGTGTACGGGAGCGCATCCGACATAGTTGGTGTGTGGATCGCTCCTGTTACAGCACATGTAATGATGGTCTTTTTCTGACGGGCCATAGGTTCAGTTTTCCTTGGATTGTCCGGTGTGCTTTACGCGATAGCCCAGCGGCAAAAGTTGCAGATCATAGCGGCTACGGATCACGCCCCAAATGCCTTTTGGCGCCTTGAGCATGACGACAATCGCAACGACGCCCAGAACAATAAGGTAAGTTGTTCCGAGGTCGGCCAGCGTTTCGCGCAGCGCAAAGAATACAAGTGTGCCGATGATCGGTCCTTCGATGGTGCCGATGCCGCCGATCACCACGATGAAGATGACAAAGGCTGTCCAGTCATTTACGCTGAACGCCGCATCCGGTGATATGCGCAGCTTTTGCAAGAAGATGAGCGCGCCGATCATCGCCGTGAATGCCGACGTGACGACGTACACTATGAACTTCGTTCGCCAGATATCGATGCCGAGGCTACCGGCAGCCAATTCGTTATCGCGAATTGCAGTCAACGCCAAACCTTGGCGCGAGCGCAGAAAGAGATACACGGCTGTCACCACCAGCACAGCGGCTCCGAGCGCCAGCCAATAGCTCAGCGCCTCACGCATCGCGCGCCCGGATGCCAGTGATTTAACGATGGCGACTGGCAACGAAGATCCTGACCCTCCGCCAAGCGCTGAGATTTGCGCGAAGCTCAGCCGAAAGACTTCAGCGATAACCCAGGTGCCTATTGCGAAATATGCCCCCCGAAGCCTGAAGATCAGGACGGCGACCGGGATCGAGATCAACGCTCCCAGGACACCTGCGGCTGCGATAGCAACCAATGGATGCAAACCGCCCAGCATCGTCAGTGCAAACAGCATATAGCCACCAAAGCCGACATAGGCTTGCTGACCGACCGAGACGAGACCAGCGTAACCCGCCATGAGGTTCCAAAGGGTGGCGAGGGAAAGGTAGAGGAAAAGTTCACCCATCAGGCGCATGTCTGCGCGGCCTGCCCACCAGGGCGCTGCAATCAGAACAAGCAGAGCAATTGCGGTTAGGATCGCAGCAATTCTGGCAGCTTTTGATGATCGAGATACAGAATAACCTTGCAGATTCATCCAGAAACCCTCGGGAAGAGGCCGTTCGGACGAACGGCAAGAATAACAAGGAAGGCAATATGGCCGGCTAGTATTTGCCAGCCCGGATCAATCTTGGCTCCGATGGTTTGCGCGACGCCAAGAATAACGCCGCCAATTAGCGTGCCCCACAGGTTGCCGAGTCCACCGATGATAACAGCCTCAAAGCCAAAGATCAGACGGCCCCCGCCAATCGAAGGATCAAAGCTTGTCCGAATGCCAAGCAGGATACCGGCGATTGCTGTCACGCCCAGCGCCAGAGCCATGGCCAGCCCAAAGATGTGCCGGCGATTGAGGCCCATGAGCTGGGCGATGTCCTGATTGTCGGATACCGCTCGAAATGCACGACCAAGTGCGGTGTGATAAAAAGTCCATTGCAGCCCCCAGATCACAGCGATCGCAATCCCGAAGGTCAGTAGCGGTAGTATCCCGAGGGTCACACCGCCTACTGCAACGCTGGCTGTTTCCAGCGCACCGGCATTCAGTGTTTGGGGGTCGGCCGTGTAGACCTCCAACAGCCCGTTCTGGATAATTACACTCAGCCCAAAGGTCACAAGCAGCGGTGGAAGAATATCGTCGCCCAGAGTTTGGTTCAGTAGGCCGCGTTGAAGGGCATAACCGATCAATGCCATGGCGGGCACAACGATCACCAGGGCGGCCATCGGATGCATACCCGTCGCGGTCGTCACGGTCAGCCCGAGGTACGCGGCCAGCACAATTAGATCGCCGTGGGCAATATTGACAAGCCGCATGACTCCAAAGATCAACGACAGACCCGCAGCAAACAGCGCGTATAGCCCACCTAGCAAAGTTCCCTGCACGATAGCGTTCAGCCATTCCATATTATTCGATCCCGAAATACGCGCGCGAAATGTCTTCGCGCAAAACGGTGTCGGACGCGCTTTCCAGCGAAACGCGCCCCTCCTGCAGGCAGTAGACCCGGCTTGAGACCGATAGTGCCTTGGTGATGTCCTGCTCGACGATGATCGCGCTCATGCCCTCGCCGATGATGCCGGGTAGCGCCTCGTAGATGTCTTTGATGATGATCGGTGCCAGCCCGAGGCTGATTTCATCGAAGAGGATGAGGTCTGGATTGGACATCAGGGCACGCCCTATGGCGACCATCTGCTGTTGGCCGCCCGACAGCGATGTAGAGGCCTGATCTTTGCGCTCATCAAGGATCGGAAACAGATCATAGACAGCTTTCAGATCCCAAGGGCCCGCGCGACCAACTTGGGCCCCGATCATCAAGTTTTCTTTGACTGACAACGATGGGAATAACTGGCGACCTTCTGGAACCATGGCGAGGCCAAGTTCTGCCACCTCGTCTGCGCGAAGCCGGCTGATATCCTGACCTCGGTAGTGAATCTGATCCGGCCCATTCGTCAGCAGCCCGGTGATAGATCGCATCAGGGTCGTCTTGCCTGCGCCGTTTGCACCAATGATGGCCAGAACTTCTCCCTCGCCGACGTCCAATTCGACATCATAAAGCGCTTGGAAATCGCCATAATAGGAGTTCAAACCGCGTGTCTGAAGAATTGAGTCAGGCATCGGCTTCGATCCCCAGATAGATTTCTTTGACTTCCGCGCTTTCCATGATTGCCTGCGGCTCGCCCTCGGCGATCTTCTTTCCGAAGTCTATGACGATCAGACGATCCACGACGGCCAGCAGGGCGTGCACAACATGTTCGATCCAGATGATGGTAACGCCAGAGGCGTGGATATCCTTGATTGTCTGAACCAGTGACTTGCACTCGGCTTCGGTCAAACCACCGGCGATCTCATCCAACAGCAGCAGTTTGGGCTTGGCGCAAAGCGCCCGTGTCAGTTCCAGGCGTTTGCGTTCCAGCAGTGTAAGGCTGCCCGCTAGAACGTTTGCCTTGGGCAGCAGTTCTGTTTGGTCCAGAACCTCCAGACAAAAGTTTTCGGCCTGGTGTCCATGCATGCCAGCTGATTGCGTGGCGGCGATCATCGCGTTTTCGAAAACAGTTATGCCCGAAAACGGCTGCGGAACCTGAAAAGAGCGCGCGATGCCTGCATGGCTGCGCTTTGCCGCGCTCCATTTGGTGACGTTCTGCCCACTGAATTCTATCACCCCGGAATTGGATTTGAGCGTCCCAGTGATCAAGTTGAACATCGAGGTTTTGCCAGCGCCGTTGGGGCCTATTACCCCGAGTGCCTCGCCTTGCTGGACCTCATAGCTCATGGCATCGGCGACAGTGACCGCGCCAAATGCCTTGCTCAGGTCTTGGAGTTTCAAGATTGTCGTCATGTTTCTCTCGGATGGAGGGCTCGGCGCCAAGATCAGCGCCGAATGTCTGGTCAGCCCAGCAGTTTCATGTCTGCCGTTATCGGAACTTCGGGCGCGGTGCTGTTGGCAACGACCTGCAACTCGTATGCGTCTCCAGACTTCTGCCACTGGCCACCGACCAGCGGAGTTTTGGTAACGTTATTCATCGGCCCATCACCCCAGTTCACCGGCCCGACAATTGTGTTCAGATTAGTGGACGTGATTGCCGAAATGATCGAAGACGGGTCTTCCAGATCATCAGCCCGTTTGATGACATCTGCGACGACTTCGAACAGGGCATGTTTAAAGCCAAGGGGTTGCGTCCAAGGACGGCCCGACTCTGCCGTATAACCTTCTGCAAGATCTTTCGAAGAAATACCGGTGAGCGAGGACGAGAACGGATGATGTGGAGACCACCAGACCTCGGTCGATAACCCGTCCCCGCGGTCACCGAGCGATTCAATAACGGATGGGAACAGCAGTGCCTTGCCAATGGTCACGACCTTTGGATTAAAGCCTTGCTGGGCGGCCTGGCTCCAGAAAGTTGCGAAATCGGGGGGGATCATGTTGCCAGTGACGATTTCGCAGCCAGCAGCCTTGAACGCTGCGATCTGGTTTGAGAAGTCGTCGGACAGAGGCTGATACCGACCGGGATCGGTCAGCGTATAACCAGCTGCGGCCAAAGGTTTTGGCAGGCCCAGTTCCGCATCACCCCATGCATTGCCGTCAGCATCGTTGGGGAATAGACCACCCACTGTCTTGGTCACGCCAGTTTTATCCCACATATCAAGGAACGCTGCGATCACATCCTCCAGGCCCCAGAAGAAGTGATAGGTCGTTTCAAAACCCTCACCCGGAACACCATTGCGACCAAAGAAATAGGGCTGCCATGGACAGTCGGTCGTGATGCAGGGAACTTCGTTGATCTCTGCCTGATCGGCGACCGGGTTCACCGTATCCGGGGTAGAAGCGGCGACAATGATATCGACCTCATCACCCAGGATCAGATCTGCGGCAACCTCGGCTGCGCGGTTCGGGTTGGACTGGCTGTCTTTTGAGATGATCTCGACATTCCAGGTCTTTCCATTGTTGTCCAACCCAGCCGAAAAGACCTGCTGTATGGCTTGAAGCACATACTCGTCGGCTTCAGCAAAACCGGCCAGAGGCCCGGTACGTGGGCTGACATTGCCTATCCTTAGCGTCGGGTTTGCCGCATAGGCACGCGTTGCCCGGAGGATGGCCGGAGCAGCGATTGCCGCCGTAGCCCCGGCAATAAAACCGCGCCTTGTGGCCGCCTTAAAAGTCATTGTCATTGCGTCCTCCCTTCACCGGCCTCCCGCCAGTGTTTGATTGATCTTACAAAGTCTTCTCGAGATTTTTCAGATGTGTCGCGACACGTTGGCGAACCTGATCCGCCTCGCCCTCGGCCCATTTCCTGAAACCTTCGCCGGATTTCATGCCTAGCTTACCTGCGTCGACAAGCGACTTGAGGTAAGATGAGGGTCCCTTATGCGCTTCGAGATCGTGCAATACGTTTTCGTGGATATCGAGCGTCAGGTCAGTGCCCACCAGATCAGCGTTTTCTAGCGGACCGAGAACCGCCAATCGCCGCCCAATGCTGGACTTGATCACAGTATCAACAGCTTCCGCGTCACAAATTCCGTTTTCAACCAGACTGACTGCTTCGCGCCACAGCGCATGCTGAAGGCGGTTGCCAATAAAACCCGGCACGTCCTTTTCGACCATCACCGGAGTTTTTCCAGCGTCCTTCAGCAGATCGAACATGGTTTGCGCGATCTTGGGGTCAGTCCATTCCGTCTTGATGACTTCGACCAATGGAATCATGTGCGGCGGGTTCCACCAATGTGTTCCCAACGCACGGCTTTTCAGTTGCAATCCGGACATGATCTGAGTGATGGGCATGACCGACGTATTAGACGCGAGTATGCAGGTCTCTGGTGCGTGCGCCTCGATCTCAGCAAAAATCGCCTGCTTGAGCTCCAGCTTTTCTGGTGCCGCTTCGAACACGGCGTCAGCGTTTCGAACCGCCCCTTCCGTCGTCGCAAAGATCTCAATCATCTTGAGGGTTTTTGTGATAGTGGCCTCGTCATCCCCCATCGCATCCATGCTGGTGCGAATGCGATCTGGCACGGTAGTCCGCGCCTCCTCAACGGGATCCGTGATGGCGACGTACTGGCCCGCTTTTGCCAAAGTCAGGGCAATCCCGTGCCCCATTAGGCCCGCGCCAATTACGGCTATCTGCTGCTTTTTACGCACCATCCGTTAACCCGCCGTATATCCGCCGTCGGCATGAAGGATATGCCCGGTGTAAAAATCAGATGCCCGCGACGCGAGGAACAGCAGAGGCCCGGCAAGGTCTTCCGGCTCACCCAACCGCCCCTTGGGAACACGGGTCAGGAAGCCATCACGCACTGCCTTCGCTTCATCGGTTTCTTCAAACATCCAAGCCGTCAAAGGCGAACGGAATACCGTCGGCGCGATCGCGTTGACGGTGATCCCTGTCGGACCCAGCTCACATCCCAAGGCTTTGGTTATCCCGTTCACAGCAGCCTTTGACGCGCAATACGCCGTGTAGCCAGCAGGGTGCCCAAGGATGCTGCGCGCGGAACTGACGAAAATGATCTTGCCGTATTGGCTTTGCTTCATATGCGCCGCCGCCGCGCGTGCCAAAAGCCAGCTTTGGTTCACGTTGGCGTCCATCACTGCGTCAAAGGTTTCCGGTGCCATTTCGTTAATCGGCGCAACTTTGTTCATACCAGACGCGACAACGAGAATATCGAGCTTACCAAAATTATTGACTGCTTCTTCTACCAGCGCTCTGCAGGATGCCTCGTCGGACGGGCGCGCATTCACCGCAACGACGGTCGCACCAAGCGCCTCGCACTCTTTGGCAATCTCATCGAGAGCGTCCAGATTGCCCGCAGCCAGAACCAGATTGCACCCAGCTCCGGCCAAGACGCGCGCAGCGACCATGCCAAACGCGCCGGATGCTCCGGTGATCAGTGCGACGTTGTCTTTTACGTCAAACATCTTGAGTGGATCAGACATTCTTTTTGTCCTCAGCTTTCTGGCGGATACGGAATGACCACCAGCATTTTGCAGGTGTGGTTGGCGCGGTTTTCAATTTTGCGCACTTCGTCCGGTGCGATCGTGCAACTATCCATCGGCCCAAGAATGATTTCGGTGCCGTCAACGATGACGGTCATTTCGCCTTCCAGAACGACGTAGACTTTCTCAAAAGGCGTAGAGTCCGGCCCTGCGCCACCGCCTGGTAGGAACTGGCTGAAGCCGATCCACTGATTTGCCGGCCCGCCCTTCTCAAACCCCTGCAGACGAAGCCCATGACACCCAAAATGGTTCGGTGCTTCGTAGGGTTGGGCGTCTTGAAAGCGCTTCAGATGCATGTCCGTCTCCGCTCAGGTTTAGTGGCGGCCACCGGTGAAGCGGCGACCGGTCCGTGAGTGTTCAGAAATCTTCACCAGCCTCGATGCGGTAGGACTGGTTCTTGTCGATCATCGCAACCAATCGGATAATGCAGCCGTCGCCACGGTCCCAATTCCAAGGGAAGAACGCGAAGGTGCACCGCTTGCCGGTCACCGCATCCAAATCACCACCGACATTTTCAATTCCGAGAATACCCTTGGAGAACAGCATGTTGTGCACTGGCTCCCACTCGGGGAAATCAACCTCCCACGGTGTCCCGCCTGACCACTCAAGATACTCTTTCTCAAGATGAGGCATGATCGGACCGTTTCGCTGCGGACCAATGGCAGTTGCCAGCGGGTGATCGTTCGCCTGGGTATCGTGGCCAACGACTTTCACACCTTTCTCGATCATCCATTCAGCGGCGGAAGGAACGAGACCCGGGCAATAAGCAAAATAGTCGCCATCTTCATACTGCTTGTGCCAACCGGTGTTGATGATCAGCACATCGCCTTTGCGGATGGCATGGCCGCAGGCCTTTTCCAGATCATCTCCGGTGATTTGCTCCCATTTCTTTTTTGGTATGGAAACTACCAGACCCGAGCCGAAGAAATGCGGCAGAGGCACCTCATCGATGAACGGTGTTCCCTGAACGACATGTGCCGGTGCATCAATATGCGTGGTCACGTGCATCGTCGTCGTGATCGTCTGCGACAGAACCCCCGACTTGGCCATATAGTGCTTTCGGTCGATCTGGACGTCCTTGAAGTAGGGCCAGTTGGGACACTGAAACCCGTATCTGTGGCTCAGGTTGTAGAATTCGAGCCCCATGTCGTTGTCGGTGTTTGCTTGAAACTCAATGCCACGGATTTCGACCATTGGGCATATCTCCTCTGTTCGCCGGCCAGCGCGGCGGTGTTCGCTTTTCAGTTGTCTGGGTGGCCTCCCCACCTGTCCCGAATGATGATGCACGCGCACCGCATTATGGTCAACTAAAAACTCACTATACGGTTGACTTGCACCGCATTGTGATACAACACTAAAAAATCACCAGGCATCTAGAACTACGATGCCAAGACAGGATGAGGTAGGTTAAATGTCTGAAAAAGCAGGTAAAGGTGGTATTCAGGTCATTTCCAGAGCGGCCTCGATTTTGCGTGTACTGAAAGAAAACCAATCCGGATTGAGCTTGGGGAAAATCGCCGAGCGCGTTGACCTGCCCCGCTCTACGGTACAAAGAATCACAAGCGCACTTGCTGAAGAGAAACTTGTCATAGCGGATGCAAATGGGGGCGGCTTAAGGCTCGGCCCCGAACTCAGCGCCCTCGCAGGTGCCGCGCACTACAGCATCGTCGAACACTGCCGGCTCCTTTTGACGGAACTGACCCAAAAGACCGGGGAAACCACAGACCTCGCCGTCATGCGCGGTATCGGCATGGTTTTCTTAGATCAGGTCCCAGGTGTCTATCGATTGACGACCGTTTCGCAGGTGGGCGAGGTTTTTCCGCTGACCACCACCGCAAATGGGAAAGCTTGTCTCGCTCAACTCGATAAAGGAGATGCGTCAAAACTCATTCAAAACGAATGGGAACGGAATGGTATCCAAAGGAATTTGGATGAGTTCCTTTCCGAACTGGACAAGGTCCGCGAACATGGCCTTGCCTATGATTTGGACGAGCATTCTGCCGGCGTGTCGGCGATCGGGTTTTCTTTCGTCGACTGGGTCGGAGACCTGCACGCGATCTCAATTCCAGTGCCAACGACGCGATTTGCACGGCAAAGAGCAACCATCGAACAAGCGCTAGTTGAGACGTCAACAAATATACATCAAACCTTCCAATAAGCTTGTGAAGCTGACTTGAGGCAGATTGGTTTCGCGACCGACCTTGTCTGGCAGCCCGCGCTTTCAACGAAAAAAGTCCATACATTGCACGCAACGAATTGCGGCTAGTTCCGCATGGTCGCGAAGGTTGACATTCGTGTTGAATCGCAAGTTTTGCAATCATTGGATGTTTGTCGGCATCGTAACGAGCCGCGAACATCGCTTAGGGGTGTTATGTGAAGCGATCCCTGATTGAGCGATCGCCGTATCAATAAGCCAAACAACACAGTTCATACGCCCGCCTGAAAGCAGACTTTGCAAAGTCTAGTTAACGGCACATTCCGGTTGTCTAACGCCTGTGGGCCGCGCCACCCTGTCGAATTGTATTGCACTTGCTACCCCCAACCCTCGCCGGGAGCAGGTTTTGGATACGAGCGCCTTGAAGGGCTTCGCTCAAAAACAGTTGCTAAGGGGAAACATGCGCAACGTAACCAGTTGGCAGAAGGCAAAAGTATGCGGCGCAAAGGAAAAGTTCTGTCGCAAATTGCAAAACTATTTGTCGCCACATAGCAAATGTGGAACGTCACCGATACTTGTCTCAATCGACATCCAAAACCTCAACAAATCGGCCGATCACGTCATCCCTTTCTGACACAAACGTCAAGCAATTCTGACCCAGAATGAGCAAACCCCCCCTCATCTGCACTGCTACCGATAGTAGCCGAACCAGCTTGTCAAATTGCCCATTCTCGGGCGTTGAACACAAACGCTTTAGAAAGGCGCCTTGGACAGCGTCATCAAAAACGCAACTAAGTCTTCAATCTCTTGCTCAGACAAATTCAATTGCGAGAGAATGGCTTCACCGTCGGCGTGCAGCCTTTCCGTATTAATTTTGCTGTAATGCCGGATCACAGCGTTCAGATCCCCTAGGCTGCCGTCATGCATGTACGGTGCGGTTTCAACCACCCCGCGCAGGCTGGGCGTGCGGAAGGTTCCAAAATCAGCGTGGCTCCGGCGTACATGTCCAACGGCCCAAGCACCTTGCTTGTCCGGATCATCATTCCAGACGCCGTCCAGTGTATAGGGGCTCGAGAGCAAAAAGTTCAATCCACCAAATCGACCTTCGTCGACCTCAGTTTCATTCAGAAAATATGGTACACCAGCATCATGGAACTCATTGTTGGAAAACCTCGGGCCGTTGTGGCAAAACACGCAATTCGCACGCCCTAAAAACAGCTGAAGACCTCGCTGGGCCGCTTCGGGGTAGTTCGCTGCAGCTGGAAAATCTCGGCGCTCTAAAGCGTCGCGAAAATCGTCAAACTGCGTCCGGTTGGTAACCAAAGTCTCCAAGTAGGCCGAAAGAGCTTTTGCAGTATTCACCAGAACAAGCTCTGGGCCTTGATTTTGGATGTCGCCAAAAATAGCTTCAAAATCATCAATATAGGCACTTTCGGAGATTGCTGTTTCTAGGCTTTCGGGGCTATGCGCCATCTCTTGTTCTTCGATGATCGGGTGCAGGCTGGCCGCCCAAAGATTATCGCTTTTGCCGCCCCATCCGTACCAACGGAGACCGGCAAGGTCCCGCAGCGATGGTGAATTCCTATCTAACAAGCCTCTGCCGATCGCTCGAGCCTCTGGCGTTGTAAAAGCCTGTTCAGGATCATGACAACTGGCACAGGAAAACGCCCCGTCGAACGACAGTACCGGATCATTGAATAAGGACTCACCAAGCTTAATCGCTCTGGCGTCATTGGAAACGCCGTTGCTTGGGTCAGACTGGAAGGATGGTGGCCACGGTCCAAAGGAAAGCGTTTGTTCAATTTCTTCAGCAGACAGCAAGACCTCTGCACGCGCTGCACCTGTCAGGACCATTAGCGCAGCTGAAACCCACGGCTTCATTTCAGCGCAATTTCTGACGTGTAAAAAATTGATTGGCCATTGATGTCGACCTCAACCTGCAGCTCCCACAAACCCGGCATGTGAAACAGCATATCATCAACGCGGAACGCTCTACCGCCCAACGCGGAAACCTTGGGGGTATAGTTCATACCGTGTTGATGAGCGGGCATGATTGCATCCACACGCAATTGGCCCACGGCAGTTTCACTACAAACTGAAACCAGCACGGAAAACGGTTGAGCCAACGGCATTTCATCAACAGACAGATAAACCTCGGGTGCGTTTTGAACATCCGAATTCATACGTTGCCCAGTTACGTCACAAGCAAAAGCGGCGCTGGACCAAATCATGAACCAGACAGCGTAACGGATCATTTTGATGCCAGCAAACGTTCTGCGTTGGCATAGGCGATGTTGTCCGCAATCTGGTCCGGCAGCAAATCCAACCATTCACGCGAAAAATCGGCATGTGGTCCTACGTAATACCATCGTTCCGGGGCAAATGTATCCGTTCCAACCATGAAGCGATCTGGATGAGCTTCGAAAGCCGCCTTCCAATCCGGCTCAACTCTGCCTCGTGAGACCATGTCTGAACGAAACGCCAGGTCGGCCCAAAGCCTGGGATACGTGTCCAGCGCGTCAACAACGCTTGCTGGATCATCAAAGCCAGAGTGGGCCCACAGGACACGAGCTTCAGGCCAGGTTTCGAAGATCAGGTCGACGGCCTCTCGATCGCCGTGGTGGTGTAGAATGAGGTTCCGCTCTTTGGCCAGTGCAATCATACGCTGGACGACCGGCGTTTTGATATCGTCGCCGTAAGCGTGAAACTCGCCGATGGCTTCGTAGTCGTTCTTGGCAAGATTTGTTTCCAAATAGTCGATTACAGTTTCATCGTGCATCCAGGTGTTGATTTCACCGCGACGACGGTATGGGCGCAACGCTGGAACAACGATGTCCGGTGCCGCGGCCAACAACAGCTGAGTGCCATTATCGTCTGAGCTGGAAACCAGCGCTTTCCGAACGCCCGCATCTCGAAGGATTTTGGCCACTTGTTCTGGAGGAACCAGTTTGACGGCGTCGTGGCTATAATGAATATGCGCGTCGAAGATCGGGCGCTCTTGTGCGATAGCGGTACTGCAAAACAGCGCAGCTCCCAAAATCAAGATACGTTTCAGCACCTCAAGCCTCCTATCTATCAATCAGTCCTTGGCAAGCGTCACGTCGAAATTCACATGCAAGTAAGGTTCAGAGATCTTACCAGATAGCTCCATGCCATCAGGAAATTCAGAAGCTGGACGTTCAAAATATGTCATCACCAGATCGTCGCGCACACCAAACACCGTGTCTTCATCCAGATAGGGATCATCGTCGGGAAATATTTCCGTCACCAGCGAGCGATAACCGGGGGCCTTGATGATGTAGTGCAAGTGCGACGGTCGCCAGGGATGGCGGCCGCAGGCGCGCAGGATATCCCCGACCGGCCCGTCCGATGGTACAGTGTATTCCACTGGCTTGACAGTGGTGAAAGCATAGCGGCCATCTGAGCCGACCGTCATCAAGCCATGAAAAGAATAGGTATCCTGTTCCTCATCCTGACTGGCGTAAAGCCCGTTTGGCGCGGTTTGCCAAATGTCGAGCTCAGCACCCGCAATCGGATTGCCCTTTGTATCCCGGATCACGCCTTCGGCCAGCAGAACCGGCCCTCCATAGTGACGTTTCATATCGCCACCGATCGGCAGCGAGGGTGCGCCGGAGACATGGAATGGGCCCAGTACGGACGAGCTGGTCGCGTCGGGACTGGAATGCAGCATATCCACCAGCGACGACAGGCCCAGCACATCTGACGCCAGAACAAACTCGTGCCTGTCCTCAGTCTCTACCGCAGCGCATCCTTCCAGAAATGCAATCCCGGCGCGCCATTCGTCATGTGTCAGATTGGTCTCACGGGCAAAGTCATGAAGATGTCTGACCAAAGACCCCATGATTTCGCGCATCCTCGGTTCAGTGTCCGCGGACAAGTACCCCATAAACACGTCGGTTATGTTGTCTTTGGTGACAGTACGCATCTGTGCCTCCTTAAATCAGGGCAAGGCTGAGGATCGGGAATTCGATCAGGATGAACAGGACAATCAGCATTACGAACGCAAATGGCAGCGCACCCATGAACACGTCCTTCAGCGATATGCGGTCATCGTTAATCGTAGATTTGATAACGAAGCAGGATATGCCTAGCGGCGGGGTCAATAGTCCGATTTCAGCGCCGACAACGGTGATGATCCCGAACCAGATCAGCGACATATCCAGAGCTTCGGCCATGGGCAGAAACAGCGGGACAACGATCAGAATGATCGATGCAGTATCCAGAAGTGTTCCAAGGAAAAGCATTAACAAAACGTAAAGCAGCATGATCGACCAGAATGACGCGGAATTCCCTGCAAGCAGGTCCTGCAATTGGTTGGGCAGCCCGGCCAGCCCCAACATTCGACTATAGATCGACGCCGCCGTGATCAGAAACAGGATCGCCGCCGTGATGTGACCGGTTTCCAGCAATGCGTCCCAGAACGCTCTTGGTGTCATCGACTTGCGCACAATTGCGATGATCAGCGCCACCAATGCACCGGCGGCACCGGCTTCGACCGCTGTCAGCCAGCCAGTGTAGATACCGCCGAGCACTACAGTGATGATGAACAATGTCGGCAAGGTTTTGGACGCGATCTCACGCCCTGACATCCATTCGGTATCTTCGACGACGCGGCCACCGACGAATGCTGGGGTGAATCGCCCCATGACCCAGATCGCGGCGACATAGGCGATCGCCAGCATGATCCCCGGAATGACGCCCGCAAGGAACATGTCCCCCACGGATTGCTCGGCAACAAAGGAATAGATGATCAACATGGCAGATGGTGGGATTATCATGCCCAACACCGAGGACCCCGCGACCACGCCAACCGCAAATCGCGGGTTATAGGCCTGCGCCATCATTTGCGGGACCGAGACCTTGGTGAACACAGAGGCGGATGCAATGGACGACCCTGTCACCGCCGCAAAGACGGCGTTGGCTCCGACGGTTGCCATACCGATACCGCCTTTGACCTTGCGAAACCGCATGGTCATAACTTCGTAGATATCCCTGCCTAACCCAGCTTTTGAGACGATAAGTCCCATAAAGGTAAACAACGGGATGGTCGCGAAACTATATTCCATCGCGCTGTCGCCAACCGCCACTTTCAACAGGTTGAGCGCCAGTGTGAAATTGTCCCGCATCAGCCAGATCGACACGAACGAGACCACACCCAAAGCAATTGGAATGTAAACGCCCGCGTAAATCAGGAAAACGATAGCGACGACCGAGATCAGGCCAATCTCAATCGGCGTCATTCTGCGGCCTCGTCATGCTCAGGGGTGCGGACAAGCTGCGGGCGGTCTTGCGCCGTGACGACCTTAAGCAGGAAGATCACGCAGGCAAGCGCAGTACCGCACGCGATGACCAGTTTGACCGGCCACCATGGCAGTGTGAAAAGACCGGGTACTCCGAAATAGTCCTGCGTCTCCCACATATGAAGAAATTCGGGAAAAGTCACATACGCAATCAAAGCCATAAAGATTGCCGATATGGCGTTGATGATGCGCCTCAGGCTGGCTGTCAGACCCGGGCGGCGATGGTGCAGCAGGTTCAGGAACCCGTCTGAGCGCGTCAGCCGATCCACTCTGACGACGTCGGCCAACTGCAAAAAAACGATCATCACGACCGAAAACTGGACCATTTCGTAGGTCCCGCGCAGAGGGGCTGAAAACAGACCGCGCGCAATGACGTCGACATTCAGAATGACCACCAACGCAAGGACGACAAGCGTACCCAATGCGTTGGTGGCGATAGCAAGCGAATTGGCGACCCGCGACAAGCCAGCAACTGCGGTCTTCAGCATGAAAGGCCCCTTTCGTGGATCGCCAGCCGGTTATTTGGCCGTCCAATCGCGTACTCCGGTGAAACCGGCATCCTGAAGCTTCCCTATATAGGCGGCCAGCATTTCTGTGCCTTGCTCACCGTTATCGTTCAAAGTCGCAGCCCATTCCTGTGCGACGTTCGGCATTGCATTTGCCCAGGCCGCTCGGTCTTCATCCGAAACCTCGACAATGGTTCCACCAGCCTCGACATAAGCATCCCGTGAAGCCGCAGCCCGGTCCATCGCAATACCGGCGACATGGTCGCGGTAGTCGATCGCGACAGCCTTTAACACATCTTTCACTTCATCGGGCAATCCAGCCCAATAGTCCGAGTTCACCGTGATGGTTTTGGAGTTCACAGCGCCCAGATCAGCCTTGAGCATATAAGGGGCAACTTCAGCGATCTTGAACGTTTTTGCTGCTTCGGGCCACAGCATGCCGCAATCGACCAGACCGGTCTGAAGCATGTTGTAGAAATCAGTCAGGCCGCCACGTACACCTGCCGCATCCTTAATGCCTTCAAGATACCGCAGGTTTAACCCTGCTCCGGCAATCTTGCGGCCCTCAAGATCGGATACCGACGAAACAGGTTCCGTGCAGAATATCTGATAGGTATCGAGCACAACACCGGTTGCCAGATAGACCTGGTTTTGCGCGGCGAACTCGTTTTGCATTGCCGGGAATTCACGAGCGATTTCATCCACGGCCTTTGCAACGGCGCGGGAATCCGATGCCACAAAAGGTGTCGATCCAGATATGCCCTGGCTGGGAAGCTTCGAAGAATGGAAGATTGTGGTAACGATTCCAATGTCGCCAAGGCCAAGCTGAATACCTTCCAGAACGCCCTTGGGCTTGACGATCGAACCGCCGTAGTTCTCTTGCCAGTTCATCTTGTAATTGCCGGCCTCGCCCAGCCGTTTGTCTACCTCTGGAATGAAGAAGTTGGTGAATTCTTTCACCCACAACGCGCGGTCGGGATAGCCATCAATTACGACGGCAGAGATAGTCTCTTCTGCCGCGAGGGGCATCGCCATGACGCCTGCCAGAGCAGCGCCCATCAGGCTGCGTTTGGTCCAGTTTTTCATTTCTCTCCTCCCAGAAAGTCGGGTCTTTTGTCTTTAATTGTTTGTTTTGACCCAGTTGACGGTCAGGTCAGTGCCTGCCGCTTCGAACAGTTTTGCAATGGCGCAATACTTGGCTGTCTCCTCGCCCACGAGTGTCAGTTCCTCCTGACTGGCGGGTGTCTCACAATTCACGGTGAGTTCGATTTCCGGAAACGGAACGTCGATCTCCTCCTCCATCAGCACACCACGCCGGTCCAACCTGCATTTTGCGTCGATTGTTACCGTGCCGAGTTCAACTCCCAACCGATGTGCGTTCTTGTGCCCGATGACATTCGTACAGGCGATCAGGGCTGCCATTGCAGTTTCGGTCGGAGACGGACCAAGATTTGTCCCGCCGCGTTCGACGGGTTCATCGACAACAACATCAAGATCGCGAATTGATATCTCAGTCCGCGCATGAGTCGGGCATTGAGCTGTCGTGCGGTACGTCACGACGGGTTTCACTTTCATAGCCACAGCGTCACCTCCTCATACAAAAGAGCAAACCTTTTCGAATGGAAAACGTGGAAGCTTCTGGAACAATCCGGTTTCGTCCGCGTAACCCAGATTGCAAAGAAAATTGGACTTGAGCGTCGTGCCCGCGAAGAACTCCTCATCGACGATCTTGTTCGAGAAACCAGACATGGCGCCGACGTCCAACCCGACGGCCCGGGCCGCAATCATGAAGTAAGCGCCCTGAAGCGTGCCATTTCGAAAGGCCGTGTCTGCCACGTAGTCGGGCTTGTTTTCGAACAATGGCCGGCGGTCTTCGTGCGGGAAAAGAAAGGGCAGTTCCTTCCAGAAGTCCATATCATAGGCAATGATCGCCGTGACCGGAGCATCCATCATCTTTGGCACATTCTTCGGCTTTAAAGACTTTGCAAGCCGCTCTTTCCCTTCGGGACTTTTCACGAAAACGAAACGCGCGGGCAACGTATTCATGCTGGTCGCGCCGTTGATCGTGATGTCGTAGATCTCTTCAAGTAGGTCGTCAGAAACAGACTTGTTGGTCCACGCGTAGTGCGATCTGGATTCGCGCAGGATCAAAGCGATCGCGTCGTCTGAAAGACGTGGAATGCGCTCGCGCAGATCGCGATGATCTTGCTGCGCCTTGGCGCGAAGTGCTTCCAGCTCTGTTCCGGTTGGTGCGCTCATGCTGCAGCCACCTTGGACTTGGCATCTTTTTCGTCGATGATCGGGCTGGCGCAAACGCCAATGCCCTCAATTTCGACTTCGACGGTTTCGCCCGGCTTTAACCAACGAGGATTTGGCTTCTTGGCATGGCCCACGCCCGGCGGCGTTCCCAATGCAATCAGATCACCCGGTTCGATGGTCATGAACTCTGAAATTGTCGCAATCACCTGACGAACACCCCAGATCATGTTGGCGGTATTCGAACTTTGAAGAACCTCGTCGCCAACGCGGCTTTCAATCTTCAGGCCCGAAGCGCCCTCGGGTAACTCATCCTGAGTCACGGTGAAGGGGCCAATTGCACCCGTGTCGTCAAAATTCTTACCCGGTGTCCATTGTACCGTTTTACGCTGATAGTCCCGCACCGACCCATCGTTGAAAACCGTATACCCAAACACATGGCCCAACGCGTCCTCTTCCGAGATATGGCGGCCGCGTTTACCGACGATCAACATCAGCTCCGCTTCGTAGTCGAAATGCTCGGAAGCCGCCGGTCGCACCATGGGCTTGCCAGCCGCCATGACCGAATTCTTACCGCGCATGAACAGCGTTGGATATTCAGGGATGTCGTAGCCGCCCTCTTTGATGTGATCCGTATAGTTCAACCCCATGCAAATGATCGTGCCGGGTGACGCCACGGGCAACGCCGGTGTGATTGAGGATAACGGCACACTATCTGCCGAGGTGACTTTTTCAGCCAGCGAGTCGGCCAGACCAGGCTTGCTGATCACGCCCATCAAGTCGGAACCGACGGCAGGGTCCAAAGCCGTTAGATTCACAGCGTTTTCACCGTTTACAGCAAAAACCGCTGTGCCTTCCGAAGTCTCTCCCACCAGGTATTTCATTGTCACCTTCCATATTAGCTTGCTTGATTTTTGCCGACTATTTTGCCATATGTCAAATAATATCGATATTTTTGGAGGCCGCAAATGGTTGCTTGGGCAGACTACAAATCAGAAGCAAAAAGCCGCGGTGCGCTTGCTTTGGAGCTTTACGTCGCGCTGAGCACGCCAGCCAAAGCACCCGAAGATGTAAAGGCGTCACTGCCAGATCACTTGGCGTATCAGGCGCAGCTTGAACATTCGGGGCAGCTGGCTTTTGCGGGTCCCATGTCGGATGAAACCGGCGCGCATATGCAGGGAATGGGCCTGATCATCTATCGAGCCGACAGCCTTGAGGCAGCGCGGAAACTGGCCGAGGACGACCCCATGCATAAATGCGGGGCGCGCAGCTTTGTGCTGCGTCGCTGGATGATCAACGAAGGCTCGTTGAACCTTTCGGTTGGCCTATCGACTGGAACGAGTGTCCTCAGTTAAGAGCTCCCAAGAGTTTGAGCCGCAAAAAAGGAACGGTCGGATATGGACGCCATGCTTGATACAGAGGGCAAAGAAACATCAGCCACTCATGGTGCGTATCGAAGGCTGCGCGAAATGATCCTGACCGGCGAATTGCCTCCGGGGCAAAAACTCAAGATCGAACAGCTCCGCGGACTATTGGACACTGGCGCCAGCCCGGTTCGCGAGGCGCTTAGCCTTTTGACCTCGGACATGTTGGTCGAACGTATAGACCAACGCGGATTCAGGGCTGCGCCTGTGAGCAAATGTAATTTTGAAGAAATACTCTTGCTGCGATGCAACCTCGAGGAAACCGCGCTTCGCGCCTCTATCGCCAACGCGGATGCAGCTTGGGAGGACAGGCTTGTTTTACGTCACCACCATATGAATAAAGCCAGTCAAAACGGCGCGCGCGATTTTGAAGACGCTCACAAAGCCTTTCACATGGCCCTGCTGGAGAATTCGAAACTGCCGTTGCTGCTGCGCTATTGTTCGCAGCTTTACGACCTGAACATTCGCTACCGCTATCTGGCCGCCGGCGGTTCGAGCTACAAAAAGAGGGACATTGCCGCCGAGCATCGGCAAATTCTAGACGCCGCTTTAAATCACGACGCAGACAGCGCTACTCGGCATTTGGTCGACCATTATCGGCGAACAGGCGAGTATCTGAGCAGCCAGATGGTGCCCTGAAATGCAACGGAGTTGGTTTCTGGGTGATCTTTTAAACCAATTGCTGGACCGTCCCGACAAAAGGCGTGGCAAGGATGACCAACGATCCATTGCCGAGCTAAGTGAGGCGCTTCTGTCCGCAGAGGGTGAAGTATCGGGTTTCACACTGGCGTCTACGATTCTTGACCGCTACCACACTCTGGATGATCCCGAGAAGCTAGACTTTTTTGCCTATTTGAATGACCATCTAGAGCTAGACGCCGATCAGCTTTCCCAAACGGCGCGCCTCTACGCCAATGATCGAAGTGTCGATCTTTATCAAAAGCTTAATGAAGTTGCAGAGCCAAGGCGACAAGAGTTGTTACGCCGTTTGAACCAGCCGTCTGGTGCGACGCAAGAACTTGTGGCCATGCGCGTCGATCTGCTGCGCTTTCTCAAATCCAACCCCGAACTCAAGCGAACTGATATCGATTTCGTCCATTTGTTGCGCAGCTGGTTCAACCGGGGCTTTCTTGTCCTCAAACAAATCAGCTGGGACACCCCTGCCCGTGTTCTGGACAAAATCGTCGCCTATGAGGCGGTACACCAGATCAACGATCTGGACGATTTGCGGCGAAGGCTCTACCCGTCAGATCGTCGTTGTTTTGCGTTCTTCCACCCTTCGATGCCAGATGAGCCGCTGATATTTGTTGAGGTCGCTCTGACCGTTGAAATCCCGGGCGCAATTGACACGCTTCTGTCCGAGGCGCGAGAACCGATCGAAGCTGAGCAGGCCAAAGTCGCAGCGTTCTATTCAATTTCAAACTGCCAAAAGGGGTTAGCGGGCATCAGCTTTGGGAATCTGTTAATAAAGCAGGTTGTGACCGAGCTTTCGCGAGAGCTTCAACAACTTGGTACCTTTGTAACCCTGTCACCGATACCGGGACTGAATCGTTGGCTGGCCGGGGAAACTGAACATCCAGAACACGG
Source organism: Ruegeria sp. CE9 (assembly GCF_056537425.1). Classification (NCBI taxonomy): domain Bacteria; kingdom Pseudomonadati; phylum Pseudomonadota; class Alphaproteobacteria; order Rhodobacterales; family Roseobacteraceae; genus Ruegeria; species Ruegeria sp. CE9. The sequence continues at coordinate 128,611 of NZ_JBQFRO010000014.1, forward strand.
CCATGCCGCGCAGGCCGTGATGGCAGAAACAGCCACGCCGCAGGACACGCGCGCGATGGCTGCCCGATACTTGATGTTCGCCAAGCGCGAAGATGGGATGCCACTGGACCCCGTGGCCCGCTTTCATCTGGGCAATGGTGCCGAGCTTCATGAAGTGTATGCCGACGCCGACCCGTCGCCAAACGGACTAGCCCAGTCCGGAGGTGCGATGGTCAACTACCTATACGATTTGAACCAAACAGAACGTTACCACGAAGAATTCGCGACACGTGCCACGATCCAAGCCTCGCGTTCAATTCGCGCGGCTTCAACTGCGACGCTTGCGATAACGCCTGGGGAAAATACAGCGTGACTAATACACTTTACGACAGTTTGTTTGCCCACCACGAGGGCAACACGGCTCCATTTCTACAGCTTGATAATGGCCAAGTGGTATCTTATGACGCGTTTCTGCAGCGTACCGCGCAGATCGCGCATGTCTTGCAGAACAGCGGAGTTTCCCCTGGTGATCGCATCGTTGTGCAGGCCCCCAAGCTGGCCGACACGATTGCGCTCTATGCCGCTTCGGTTCAGGCAGGTGCTGTCTACCTGCCACTCAACACTGCCTATACCATGGCAGAGTTGGACTATTTCATCTCTGACGCACAACCTGCGTTAATCGTTTGCGACAGCAACGACAAAGTTGAATTCGAGCAATTGGCAACCCGGTCCGGCGCAAAGCTGCTGACCTTGGGCGGCGAAAATCCAAGCCTGAGCCGCGATGCGGACGCACAGCCTTGTGCATTCGAAACCGTGGATCGCGCGCCGGACGACCTCGCGGCGCTTCTTTACACATCAGGTACCACGGGCCGGTCCAAGGGCGCGATGCTCAGCCACCGAAACCTGCTGTCCAATGCCCAAGGCCTTGTGGAAATGTGGGGTATCACCGACGCTGATCGCTTGATTCACGCGTTGCCCATCTTTCACACGCACGGGCTTTTCGTGGCGATGAACACATCACTACTCACCGGTTCCAAAGTGCGGCTGATGAAAAGATTCGACACTGGTATGATCTTGGAAGAACTGCCGAATTCAACCCTTCTGATGGGTGTCCCCACTTTCTATACCCGGTTGCTGGCGGATGATGGTTTCACCGACGAGATCACAGAGAACATGCGTCTGTTTGTTTCCGGCTCAGCCCCGTTGCTGGCAGAGACCCATGTGGCGTTCGAAACGCGCACCGGCCACCGTATCCTTGAGCGCTACGGTATGACCGAAACGAACATGAACACCTCTAACCCTTATGGCGGTGAGCGTCGCGCGGGAACTGTTGGTATGGCTCTACCCGGCACCGAGGTGATCGTAACCAACCCTGAAACTGGAGAACCGCTGCCCCAGGGCGAGATCGGAATGATAGAAGTACGTGGCCCCAATGTTTTTCAGGGCTATTGGCAAATGCCCAAAAAAACCGCTGAAGAGCTTCGAGAAAATGGATTTTTCATCACCGGAGATCTGGGCCAATACAGCGAGGATGGCTACCTGTCGATTGTAGGTCGGTCAAAAGACCTGATCATCACTGGTGGTTACAACGTCTACCCCAAAGAAATTGAAGACGTTTTGAACGATGTCGATGGCGTTCAGGAATCGGCGGTCTTCGGGGTTCCCGACAACGAATTTGGAGAAGCAATTATTACTGCTTTGGTTGCCGAGCCTGGAGTACAGCTTCAGGTGGAACAGATCGACTCGATCATCAGAAACAAACTGTCGCGATTCAAACATCCTCGCCGCTACGAACTCGTCCAGGAGTTGCCGCGAAACACTATGGGAAAAGTTCAAAAGAACGTGCTGCGCGAACAGTACGCGAACAAGGAACTTTCACCGGCGGTATCTTAGGAAGCCCATCCAGACGCTCAATCAAATCAAGACCTTCAGATCGGATACTACCCACCCTTCAGACTGCCAAACTCATCAGGAGATCCACTGTCCGTCGTCAGGGATTTTGGGACAGATGGCTGCCTGAGCTTAGAGAGGATCTGGCGCATCTGGTTGGTTTGATTATGCGGCGGATTTGCGGTGAAGCAAGCGCCTGGTTTTGATTGTTTCTTATTTGATCCTTTCTCGTTGTTTTAGAATGGTCTGCCCGCGTCCGAAGTCGACATCAGCGGGTGTGAGGTTTTGTAAGCTTTCGCGGTAGCGCCGGTGATTGTAGTGATCGACGAAAGCATTGATCTGCTACTGAAGGTCGCCGGTAAGATAGTAGTTTTCCAACAGGATGCGTTTCTTGAGAGTCTGGTGCCAGCGCTCGATCTTTCCCTGAGTTTGCGGATGATATGGCGCCCCACGAACATGATCCATTTTCTGATCTTCCAGCCATTCGGCAAGCTCACCAGAGATGTAGCTGGACCCGTTGTCGCTGAGCAGGAGTGGAGTGCGCAGCACCGTTGCCAGATTACAGCCTGATGGTCAGCCCGTCTGGCTGATCAAGCCTTTGATGGTGTTCATTACGTCGGCAGCGTGGTTCTTGTCGCGCGCTGCGGCATGCGGATCAGCGAAAGCCCCGCTGTCATTGTCGAAATAGGCGCCTGACGCGTCAGCGAACCGCGCACCCAAGGCTGCATCAATCAGGATATCAGCGCCGATGTTCATGTCGTTCCCGGTGAGGCCAAAGCCTTCTTTCACCATCTTTGAGGCCAAAAGTGATCCGGGATTTACCGCAATCATCACCGGCGCATTAGCTTGGGATTTGGCCCATTCCCGGGTCCAAATGGTGATCGCCAACTTGCTTTGGGCATAGGCTTCCATATCCGCCAGCGGCACCCTGCCCTGCATGGCCTTGATGTTCACCGGGGCCTGCGCTGCCGAAGACAGGTTCACGACACGCCCGTCGGCGGGAATGATCGGCAACAGCAACTCGGTCAGCAGAAACGGTGCAAGCGTGTTCACCACAAAGCGGATGTCCTGACCATTTTCAAGCACGGTTTGCGGAGCTTTCAGCACGCCTGCATTGTTAACCAACACATCCAGTTTGTGATGCTTGGCCCGAACGTTCTCGGCCAGTTTTCGAACCGCGGACAGATCGCTCAGATCAGCGGCATAGGTTTCGACATCGCCTCCTACGGCGGCAGACGCGCGCTCCAATTTGGAGGCACTGCGTCCATGGAGGAGCACTTTGTGCCCATCGGCAACCAGCTTCTTTGCCGTCAGCAGGCCAATGCCGTCGGTTGAACCTGTAATGAGAATAGTCTTGGTCATCAGTCTGATCCTTCAGGAAAAGTCAGGCAGTACAGTATCCGCCAAATGTTCGAGGGTTGTATCGATGGGTGCTTGATTGAACCTTAGGTTCAGTGCGACGTGATTGACGCCAAGCGTCTCAATCTCACGCAGATAGCTGCGCAGGAAATCAGTTCCAGACTGAAACCCAAGATGGATTGGGCGTGGTGGTCCGGCGGGGTCGGCAACAACATCGACATAGAGCGATTGCATAACTGGCTTATCCGGTTGACCTGCCGCCTTCACACGTCTTCGGTAATCCGCGATGACTTGACCCTGAGCCGCCGCAGTGCGCGGGTATGTCATCCAACCATCTCCGTTCTGCGCTACCCAATCGGGTGTTTGTTGGCTACCACCGGTAATGAGCATCGGCAGGCGCGTTCCATGCGGCTTTGGCAACAGGTCAATCCCGCCACGCAGTATGCCCTGTGCATTTTCATGCTTGGGATAGGCCGAACCAACCGCGCGAATGTAGTCAACGCTGTCGCGGAAACGGGCCCCGCGATCATCATAGTTCTGGTTCATCGCCGGGTACTCCTCGGGCCGATCGCCGGAGGCAACGCCCAACAGCAGCCGCCCGCCCGAAAGCACATCGGCCGTCGCCGCAGCCTTGGCCACATGGGCGGGGTGACGCAATGGCAGGATCACGCTCGCCGTTCCAAGCGCAATCCGCTTGGTCGCCGTTGCCAGTGCACCCAGATAGACAAATGGATCGAACACCTGCCCGGGATCACCAAAGCTTGGCACATTGAAGGGCACGTCGCGCAGCCAAAGTGCTGCAAACCCTAGTTTCTCGGCTGTTTGAGCCGCTTCCAGGTGCCCCCTTAGTGCCGGCTCTGCACCGACGGGATAGGCTTCGAGAGGTAACACAAGGCCAACGCTCAGTCTTCCGGGGCGGAACACCCGATTATAGGCCACATTGATTTGGTCAAACTCAACCGGCTGCGCTTTATCCAACATATCTGGCCCTCGTTTAATAACGCACCAAAGTGCGGCTTTCGATACTTTTGCGAATGGTCGTGACATTTGGGTCCTCGACCATATCGAGGGCGCTATGAGCGATCGAAGCCAAGCCTTGATTGTCGTAGATGTTGAAGATCGCGACTTCATTCGGCGTCATCTTGGATTGATAGATCCACTCATGTTTGGGGTTTCCCACCAGCCCCATGATTTGCCCTGTGCGGTTGGGATAGATCAAGTCCAGAAGAATCCAGTCAGATGGATCAACCGATGACGGGCGAACAAAGCCTAGAGGTGCCGAATTGATCGGATGATCCACAGGGCGCCATACATTGACAAAAGCGTAGTGACCTTGCGCCCACTCCGCTGCGGCCTCGGCGCCCAGCAAGTCGATAAGCCGTTGTTCGGCTCCGTCCTTGCTGTAGTCGCTATGAACATTGCGCGCCGGTTTACGTATTGCATCGGGGTCGTCCACCCGAACAGTGTGATCAAAAACAACGACCTCTCTCGCACCCAGCATGTCTTGCAGCATCGCTTTGATTTCCGTATCGTAAATCGGTTTCCAGCTGTCGCCTGCAAAGTCTTGGACCTGCGTTTCAGAGGGCATGATTTCAACGGCATCACGCGCAAATAAAATCGACGACGTCATTGTTCGGTTGTCCGCAAGCACAACGGATGTCGCGACCAGTTCAGGGGAAATCAGGTTGCCCGCGACCCCGCCAGCATCAAGCTCAAAGGCTTGCCGGTAGGATTTATGGACATGGTAGTTGACTATGGCTGTCCGTGTCATTTGCGCCTCCTGCCTAAGCTCTGCTGTGTCTGTGAAAGGGATTTAATGCTGATCAAATTGCAGATAAACTGCTTATTATTGGATTGTTAATTCGGATAATGAATATAATGGGCTTGGACACAGACGCGCTTCGATTGTTTATCAAGGCAGCAGAAATGCTGAACATCAGCGGGGCGGGGCGTGACCTGGGCATGGCCCCGGCGGTCTCCAGCGCAAGGCTTGCCAAGCTAGAGCAGAACCTGGGTTTCGAGCTTTTGCACCGCACGACGCGCAAAGTGTCGTTGTCGGTAGAGGGAGCCGATTTCTTGCCCTTTGCCCGTGAGATCATTGCACAGGAAGAGGCAGCCCTTGCTGCATTGGGCAAGCAAACGACAACGATCAAAGGTACATTGCGGTTTGCTGCACCAAGCAGTTTTGCACAGCTCTACATCGCGCCAATTTTGCCTAAGTTCCTTGAACGGCATCCCGACCTCACACTTGACCTGCGCCTGTCGGATGTGCAGTTCGACCTGATCGAAGGAAGCTATGATCTAGCGCTCAGGAACGCGCCGCTTGTCGACACCAGCCTGAAGGGCCGCAAACTGGCTGATGACCAGCGTATACTTTGTGCGGCGCCACACTACCTCGATACGCACGGCGTTCCCGATACACCAGCCGATTTGACAAACCACCGTCTTATCGCATTCCAAAACCTCCAACCGCGGTCACTGATAGGACCGGCAGGCGAAAACTCTGTTTTCGATCCCGCATCAGCCAAAGGCCAATTGATAGTCGATGACGGTCAAAGCCAGGTCCGCGCAACATTGGCCGGGGCCGGTATTTCCTTGAATGCTAGATGGAGCGTGCATGAACAACTGAAGTCAGGCCGTTTGCTACGAGTTCTTCCAAACTTTGAGTCCAGCGAAGACAATGTCTTGTGGCTGATCTATCCCAAGTCCAATGTATTGTCCCCAAAAGTGCGGGTGTTCATGGACTTCCTAGTCGCAGAAATTGGCGCAAAGCCTCCTTGGGAAACATGAGCTCAAATTAAGTTTAGCGCGCTGTCGGACATCCTGACGCCAATGTCGGAGACCAGGCGTTGAGCGGACATACCTTGTCCAATCGCAAAAGTCTGGCTTGTCCCGCATCTTTCCTATTTATGCTCCATCTTAGCAACGACAGCGATGGCGAAGCTCGGTCGTTCGTTCATGATGCGGCGAACTAACCGGAAGAGCCCAGAGTGCAAATTGCTTTGGTCGGCCCAAATACGTGCGAAGCGTGCGTCGCCGCCGTGGGTCGTACAATGGACGGCCCATTGTCCACTTCTAGAGCAGCCAGATAGGAAACCGGTCGCAAGCTCTACTCAAGCAACAAAGCGCCGCTTAGGTCAAAATGCTTCGGGAACATTGCGCGCAGAAATCGAAAAACAATTCTCATTGCTTCGTCGCGATCAAATGAATCCGGGTGGAGTAGGTAGTCTGTCCACATGCCTTCCAGCATTGCGAGTGTGCCGTGCGTAGCATCCCTAGCAACTTGATTAGGGTGTTCGGTTCCAGCTTCTTTCGCAATTCGAGCGAATGCGTTGAAAACCAGATTACGAAGTTTAGCATCACGGGTATCTGAAAACGCAGCGATTGCCGCTCTGTTTCGGGCCTCGCCTCGAAACGCGTACCAAATGGAAACGTTTTTCTTATTGAGAATGGTTTCACTCAAGTCGCCCCGAACAATCATCTCAATATGTTCCTGTCCGGTTTGCCCGGTCGTTTCCAACAGGTCGTAAATGCCATTGTAGTATTGTTCGGATGAGTAGCGGGCGGCTTCGTCAACCAAATTGTCTTTGCCGCCAAAATGAAGGTGAATCATGCCGCGGGACAGTTCGGCGCGTTGAATGATTTCGCTGACGGAAGTCTCGGAAATCCCTTTTTCTGCAACCGAGTCGAGTACTGCCTCGATCAGGGAAAGGCGGTTTCGCTCGCGTATTTCTTGTCGTCTTCCAGTCATTGGATCAGGCGGCTCTGTTTGTTTTCAGTCTCTTGCGGTGTCTTCTAATAGCCGGTGTGAAATTGGCCATCCCCAGTTGCGAAATTATCAGTTGACACAGCTAGTCCAAAAATTCCAGATTTAAATGGACGATTGTCCATTTTGTGATCGACATTGTCGTGCCACCGAAAACGAAGCTCAGCAGGGAAGCATGGCCGGAGTACTAAGAAGTGAAACGGGCAAGGGCCTGGCACTGAGCGCGCCTGCGACGCTCTACGTCGGCCTGCTCGTAGCTGTTCCGCTTTGCATTCTTGTCGCCTACAGCTTTTGGACCCAGACCTATGTCGAGATTGACCGCACACTGTCCTGGGCGAATTACCAAGAGGCGTTTACCGACCCGCTGGTTCGACATCTGATGATCCGGTCGGTCGCGATTGCGGGGGCAGTGACATTGGCGACGGTCGGTCTGGCCTATCCGATTGCCTACTTCATCGCGTTTCGGACGCAGAAAAAAACCCTCTGGCTATTGCTGATTACCATCCCGTTTTGGAGCAGCTACCTGCTGCGGGTGTTCAGCTGGAAATTGATCCTTGGCTTCAATGGGGTGATGAACTCAGCATTGATTTCGCTGGGGCTGATACGGGAGCCGCTCACATTCCTGCTCTACAATGAATTCGCTGTTGTCCTTACACTTGCACATGCCTGGGCGCCGTTTGCGATCCTGCCGATTTATGTGTCGCTGCAAAAGATCGACCGCAGCCTCTTGGAGGCCGCAACCGATTTAGGGTGCAGCAAGTTGGAACGGTTTGTGCGCGTCACTTTGCCCCTGACGGTGCCAGGGATCATCGCCGCTTGTTTGATCATTTTCATCCCCACGGTTGGCGACTATGTCACGCCAGCCCTGGTCGGCGGTTCGCAGGGAAAAATGGTGGCCAATTTGATCCAGGTTCAGTTTGGCGCGGCCAATAATTGGCCATTGGGTGCGACCCTGTCTCTGCTTGCCATGCTTTCGGTCGGTTTCGTCGCAATCCTGTTTGTGGTGGTCGTCACCGCACTGGGGCGGAGGATCAGATGACCAAGGCTATTCGTATCCAATGGTTGCTTGTTTACGCGATTGCCTATCTGGTGTTTCTTTACCTGCCAGTTCTGCTCTTGCCGCTGTTTTCATTTAATGACGGAACCATCGTGGCTTTCCCGCTAAAGGGGTTCACTTTGAAGTGGTACGCGCAGTTGGGTCAGCAAGACACGTTGCTGCAGGCGATGGTCAATTCGCTGATCGTCGGCAGTGTGACTGCCTTGATGGCGACGTCTCTCGGCCTGTTCGCCGCGCGCGCCTATGTCCGGTACCGTTTCAAAGGACGGGAATTCTCCGAAGGTCTGGTCATGCTCCCGCTGGTCGTGCCCGGTATCATTGTCGCCAGTTCGATGCTGGTACTGTTCATCAGCGTCGGGTTGAAACCTTCACTGACAACCGTGATTCTTGGGCATGTGTTCGTGGCTTTGCCCTTTTCCGTATCGATCATGAAATCGGCCTTTGACGATTTCGACCAGTCGTTGGAAGAGGCTGCTTTCGACCTCGGCGAAAGCGTTTTGGGAACCTTTCGGCGTGTCACTCTGCCTATTGTTGCGCCCGGCATCATCGCCAGCCTGCTGGTGACATTCACCGTGTCGTTTGATGAATTTGTCCTGGCCTTTTTCCTATCCGGGAACAGCCCGACATTGCCGGTCTATATCTGGAGCCAGATCCGCTTCCCGGCAAAACTGCCCAACACGCTGGCGCTTGGGTCGTTGCTTTTGCTGTCTTCGGTCCTGCTGTTGTTGATTGCCGAGTATTTCCGCCGACGTTCCACCCAGTCCTCGGATTGAAGCCAAAGGAAATTAACAAGATGAGCGAACAGAACATCATCGAAATTCAGGACGTTGAAAAACGCTTTGGCTCGTTTGTGGCTGTGTCCGATCTAAACCTGACCTTGAAAGAGGGTGAGTTTTTTTCGCTGCTTGGGCCTTCGGGCTGCGGCAAGACCACGGCCCTCCGCATCATCGCCGGGTTTCAGGATCACGAAGAGGGCGAGATCCGGATTGATGGGCGCATAATGGGCGAGGTGCCTGCCAACAAACGCCCCACCAATATGGTGTTTCAAAGTTACGCGATCTTTCCGCATCTGAATGTTGGCGACAATGTCGGGTTCGGTTTGCGTAAAACAAAGCTCTCGCGCAAGGAAATCAAAGAGCGCGTTGCCGAAGCGCTTGAGATGGTTGAGCTTGGAGGCTTGCAGGGCCGCAAGGCCAATGAGTTGTCGGGCGGTCAGCGTCAACGCGTGGCACTCGCTCGTGCGTTGGTTATGCGGCCGAAAGTGCTGCTGTTGGATGAGCCTCTTTCCGCGCTGGACAAGAACCTGCGCGAAGCCATGCAGCTAGAAATGCGCCGTCTGCAGCAAAAGCTTGGAGTTACCTTCGTCATGGTTACACATGACCAATACGAGGCGATGACCATGTCCGATCGCATCGGTGTCATGTTTGCGGGGCAACTCAAACAGGTCGACAAGCCCGAAGTTCTGTATTCCCAACCGTGCAATCGGGAAGTGGCTTCTTTCATCGGTGGAATGAACTTTCTGGATGCCAAGGTAACAGCTGAAAATTCTGAAACGCTGGAGGTAACTGTTCAGGGGTTTGGGCAGATGACGATTGGGGTGAATCCAAACGTTCAGATGCATGACAAGGAACTTCTGGTCGGCGTTCGGCCCGAACAATTGGAGATCAGCGCAGAAAAACCGGAAGGCTACGACGCTTATGTTCAAGGCGAGGTATCGGACGTCGCCTTCTATGGTGAGAGCGTCCACTATTATGTGCGCATCGACGGATTGCCCGAAAGCATCGCCGTCGCAGTGCCGAACTACTTTCACACAGTCGATCACAGCCGGGGCGATACCGTCTGGGTTGGCGTTCAAAGCGCCTCGGTGATTGATCTGGGGAAACGTGAATCATGAATCTGTGGGAGGAGACAAATGAATAAAACCGCATCACCTACGGCAGCAGTGGTTGCCACCTTTATGGCCAGCCAGGCTTTGGCCAACGCAGCTGATCTGACCGTTTTTGACTGGTCGGGATATGAGGATCAGGGCTTTTACGGCGACTATGTCGAAAAGTACGGCGGCCCGCCCAGCTACACCTATTTTGGTAGCGTGGAAGAAGCGTTCACCAAGCTTCAGTCTGGGTTTGAAGCCGATTTGGCACACCCCTGCACAGACGCCCTGAGAAAATGGGTAGCGGCAGACATGATCAAGCCGATCGACACGAGTAAGCTGGAGAATTGGGACAAACTGATGCCCAAGATCAAAGAGGTCGATGGCATCACCATCGACGGGCAGACCTACATGGTGCCTTTCGAATGGGGCAATACTGGCCTTATCTATCGAACCGATATGATTTCGGCTGACGATGTTTCGCTGCAATTGCTTGCCGATCCCGCCTATCAGGGCAAAGTCGCCATTCCGGACGCCGCTTCCAGCGCCTTTGCAATGGCGGCATTAGCAACTGGCGCCTCCAGCTATACCGATATGAGCGACGAGGAATTCCAAAAGGCGGCAGACTACCTGCGCGAGATTCATCCGAACGTGCGCTTTTATTGGTCTGACGCTGGCCAGCTGGATCAGGCAATTGCCAGCGGTGAGGTCACGCTGGGTTGGGGATGGAACCAATCGGAACTGAACCTGATCTGGAACGAAACCCCCGCAGTTATGATGCGTGATGTGGACAAGGGCATCGCAACCTGGGTTTGCGGATATGTACATCTGAAGTCTGCCAAGCAGTCGGATGAGCAAGTCTATGACATGCTGAACGCGCTTAGCTCTGCCGCAAGCGGTAAATACATCATCGAAAGCTGGGGATACGCCCACTCCAACGAAGACGCGTTTGCCCAAGCTGACCGGGAACTGATCGAAACCTACGGGTTCTCGGATGTGGACAGCTTCTTTGAAGGCAGCCTGTTTTTTGACGCGGTTAACCCTGAGCTGGAAGCCAAGATGTTGAAGGAGTTCGAGCGCATCAAAGCTGGCTTCTAAGGACGCCGATACAACACAGCGGGAATGGTGGGGACGTAGGAACCCTTCCATTCCCACCAAACTATTTCCGAATTTCTTGGAGGAAGCGCGGCAATGTCAGGCGCTGAAGGATACTCTGTACTCTTCGAACCGGTTCAAATTGGGCCAGTGACGGCTCGAAACCGGTTCTACCAGGTGCCCCACTGCAATGGTTTGGGTCATTTGCGACCTCAGGCCGAAGCTGCCATGCGGGCGATGAAAGCCGAGGGTGGTTGGGCGGTTGTATCCACTCAGGAGGCCGAGATTCATCCGACTTCGGATTTGTCTCCTTATTCTGAAAACCGAATTTGGGACGATCAGGATATACCCGCACTGCGTCTAATAACCACCTCAATTCATGAGAACGGATCGCTTGCGGCCATCCAATTGGCGCATAACGGGCACCATGCCCAAAACCACCTGACACGTGCACCCTTGCTGGCCCCATCAGAACTTGTCCTGCAGACTCCATACCCGAAACAGGCCAGAGCCATGGACAAGTCGGATATTCGTGAGTTTCGCAAGTGGCACCGTGCCGCTGCAAAGCGCTCGCGCGAAGCCGGGTTCGACATTGTGTATGTCTATGCAGGGCACCACATGACTTTGCCTCATCATTTTCTGCTGCCACAGTTCAATGATCGGACGGATGAATATGGAGGCTCGTTGGAGAACCGGGTGCGACTGACCCGCGAGCTTCTGGAAGAAACCAAGGAAGAAGTTGGAGATGATTGCGCCATTGCCTTGCGGTTTGCTGTTGATGAAATGCTCGGGTCAGACGGTATGCAAGCGCAGGAAGAAGGCCGTGCTGTAGTCGAAATGTTGGCCGAGCTTCCAGACCTTTGGGATGTTAACGTGGCGGACTGGAGCAACGACTCGGCAACAACCCGGTTCGAGCCCCGCGACGGCTTTCAGACCTCATATATCGAGTTCGTGAAACAAGTGACCTCCAAGTCTGTTGTGGGGGTCGGGCGTCTTACGTCTCCGGACTTGATGGCGTCACTGGTCAGGAAGGGCATCCTTGATTTTATCGGCGCGGCGCGACCGTCCATCGCTGATCCGTTTCTGCCCAATAAGATCAAGGAAGGTCGCATCGAAGAAATCCGCGAATGCATCGGTTGTAATATCTGTGTTTCATCCGACTCTCTCGGCGTCCCCATACGCTGCACCCAAAACCCGACTATGGGCGAAGAGTGGCGGAGGAAATGGCATCCTGAGATCATTGAGCGTCGGGTAAAAGAAGAAGCTGCGCTTGTTGTCGGCAGCGGACCAGCCGGACTTGAATGTGCCATGCAATTGGCGCGGCGGGGCTACGAGGTAACTCTGGCGGAAGCAAAGCAAGAGTTCGGCGGCCGTGTGTTGCAGGAAGCTGCCTTGACCGGGCTATCCGCTTGGAAGCGCGTGACAGATCACAGAATCTACGACCTGCAACAACGCGGGAACGTTCAACTGTTCACCAACAGCCGTTTGTCAGCTAGCGAGGTCGTCGAGCTGGGTATTCCGAACGTCTTTGTTGCAACCGGCGCAAAATGGCGGCGAGACGGGCGCGGGAAGTCTGCATTCCACGGTGTATCAATCGCTTCAGGTTCTCAGGTTTTCACTCCGGATGACATTATGGTCGGGGTCATGCCGCAGGACGGCGCGATTGTGGTCTACGATGATGATCAAGCCTATCTCGGTGGAGTTTTGGCGGACCATTTGGCTCAGGCCGGACGAGAGGTTTTCTTTGTAACGCCGGCCTCACTCGTTTCGCCGTTTACCGAATTGACGTTGGAGCAGACTAAAGTGCAACGAAGTCTGATGGAAAAAGGCGTTCACCTGAACCTGTCCCAAACCTTGGCCAATGTCGCGCCCGGTCAGGTAACATTGCAGTGCGTCTACACGGGACGAGAGAATTCCATTGAATGCAGCTCCGTCGTGCTGGTGACACAGCGAATGCGAGAAACCACCCTTTACGACGAGCTGTGCGGTACGAATGCGGGTTTGCTGAATACGTTGGAATTAATCGGAGATGCCGCCAACCCTGGCTTGATCGCGGATGCTGTGTATTCGGGTCACATGGTTGCCCGAAATTTCGAACGCAACGCAGACGACATCGACCGCGAATTTTTCCGCCGGGAACTCGTTTCCCTTGAACCTGTGTGAGGTGCGCCATGCCCAAAGATGATTTGCAAGTAATGCGCGACTTGATGGACGCGCAACGGGAAGGCTTCGCCTTGCCCCGTCACTTCTATACGTCTCAGGCAGTATACGAGAACGATATCGGCGCGTTCTGGAACCGTAACTGGATCTGGGTTGGCCATGTTAGTCAAGTCGCAGAACCGGGGGACTATTTCCTGTTCGACTATGGACCCGAGTCCATCATCATCGTTCGGGATCGCGAGGGCGAGGTGCACGCGCATCTGAACGTTTGCCGCCACCGGGGATCGCGGGTTTGCATTGAACGGAAAGGCAAGGCACGCAATTTCATCTGCCCATATCATGCGTGGACTTTTGACCTGAACGGCAAGTTACGAAACGGACGATCAATGGGGTCGGATTTCGACCCGGGCCAATACGGATTGTTCCCGGTTCAGGTAAAGATATTCCAGGGCCTGATATTTGTCTGCGCAGCTGAAGACGCCCCGCCGCTAGATGCTGCGTTGGAGCGGTTGGCCCCACTGTCAACACCGTTCGACTTTGAAAACCTTAAGGTCGCTCATGAAGCCTCATACCCGGTTCCAGCAAATTGGAAACTGGCGTTGGAGAATTACCTGGAATGCTATCACTGCGCCCCGTCTCATCAGGACTATTCGCGCAGTCATTCGTTGAAGGATCCTGCTCAGGTTCTGGAGTTCGGCGGGGCTCTTCATGAGCGGATGGGAGAAGTCGGAGTTCCATTGGAGGAGCTAGACCTGACCGGAGAAAACGCGCTCGCGCCGGGTGCAGATGTCTATTGGCGCCGCTATCCGTTGTTTCCCGGCTATGTGACCGGAAGCAAGGATGGAGCACCTCTGGCGCCCCCTTTGGGTGAACTGAAAGGTCACGATGGCGGTGCCACAGATCTCGGGATCGGCACACTGAACTACTTCCTGGTTTATGCAGATCACGTAGTTGGTTACCGGTTCGTCCCACACGCGATGCAGGAAACGGATATTCAGATCGTCTGGTATGTGCGCGGCGACGCTCAAGAGGGTCGCGACTACGATAAGGACGCGTTGACATGGCTCTGGCACGTCACTTCGCTCGATGACGAGCGGATCATCCGGCACAATCAGGAAGGCGTGAACTCCCACCACTTCGTGCCGGGACCGCTGTCCGAAATGGAATGGAGCATTCCAGGCTTCTATCGCAATTACTTCAGCATGATCTGACACGCTCAGAATTCGGAGAAATACTATGACGGAGTTAACGAAACGCAGATCAGGACGGCGCGGGGGCGGGCGTGAAGCACGAGCCGCCGTGCGAACCAGAAACGTCGCTTCGCAAGCAATCTGGCCGGGCATTTCGGGTGGGCGGTACAAGCCTCTTTCAGACGCTGACATGTCGCGCATTCATGAGGCCGCCCTTAGCATTCTGGAGCGTACGGGTGTTGGTGATCCAACGCAGGAAGTTCTTGATCTCGTGCTGCCCAAAGGGGCGACGGTGAACGAGCATGGTAGGCTGTGCTTCCCTCGCGCGTTGATGGAAGACCTTATGGCCAAGGCGGCCAGCGAGTTTTATGTCCATGCGCGCGGATCTCGGGCCGGTAAGGACGATATGCACTGCACCAAGGACAAGGTGTATTACGCAAACTCCGGCACTGCTGTGACAACGTTCAACGCGGAGACTCGCAGTTACCGGCCATCAACACTCAAGGACATTTACGATTTCACCCGTTTGGTAGACCGGCTCGACAACATTCACATGACCGGCGACACGGTTCTGGCGACGGATGTACCGCAGGACTACGAGCACGACATGAGCATGCTCTACGCCATCTTGGCGGGTAGCGAGAAGCCATCTTGCCTGACGTTCCGTACGCGCGAGCATATTCAGGACGCGATCTATCTGTTCGATCTGGCGTCGGGCGGGGAAGGCAAATTCCTTGAAAAACCCTCGGTTATCTTCGGTGGCTGTCCCATTGTTTCACCGCTCAGATTCGGACGGGAAAATCTGGAAATCCTGATTGATACTGCGAAGATGGGGCTTGTCTGCGATCTGGCCGTCCCACCGCAAGCTGGGGCTACGTCCCCTGCGCCGTTGGCCGGTACGTTGGCGCAGGCGGTGGCCGAGACGCTGTCATGTGTTGCCATTGCCAATTTGATCAATCCGGGAACACCGGTCGTCTTTGCAGCTTGGCCATTTATCACCGACCTGCGTACCGGCTCGTTTACGGGCGGCAGCGGCGAACAGGCGTTGATTTCGGCTGCGGCCATCCAGATGGGCAATTTCTACAATCTGCCGACCAGCGTCGGATGTGGCATGACGGATTCTAAAGTTCCAGATGCGCAATATGGGTTGGAAAAGGCGCTGACTTTCGCTTTGGCGGCCCATGCCGGGGCCAACAGGTTGTGCGAGTTTGGTGGAATGCTAGGTAGCCTGATGGGCTGTAGCTTTGAGTCAATGGTCATCGATAACGAGGCTGCAGGCATGATCTCGCGTACGCTTCGCGGGATTGAAGTGAACGACGACACGCTTTCGGTCGACGTCATCCACGACTGTGCAATCGACCCGGGTCATTTCCTCGGTAACGCGCAGACCTTGCACTACATGGAAACCGAGTACGTCTACCCGACACTGATGGACCGAGAATTAACAGATACCTGGGAGAAAGCCGGTCGTCAGGACATGTTCGAACGGAGCCGATCCGTTGTGGATGACATTCTGTCCAATCACTATCCGAACTACTTTGGCAGCAAGGTGGACGAAGAGATTCGGTCCAGGTTCCCGATCAAATTGCCCCCCGAGGCAATGCGCGCTGGGTAAGCGCCGCTGAGCGTAGGGCGGGCGCGGTTGTGCCTAAGCTTTGAATACGCCTTGGCGCGTCAGGTCGTCGGTTGCCAGCCGGATTCCTTTTTCAAGGATGTCAAACATCTCGTTCAACTCGCCCTCCGTGATGATCAGCGGAGGGGAGAACACACACATGTTTATGATGGGCCGCAAGATCAGCCCATTTTCCTGGCAATGGTGATCAATCATCGCACCAACCGACTTGTCTAGGTCCAACAGATTGTCTGCTTCGGTATCCGCAACGCACTCAACGCAACCAACCAGCCCCATACCGCGCGCATCGCCGACCAGTGGCAAGTCGGCCAGAGCCTGCAGACGCTCTTCGAACAACGGTGTGATTGCAAGGACATGTTCCAGAACGCCGTCGCGCTCCATGATTTCGATGGTTTTCAAACCTGCTGCTGCACTCACTGGATGGCCCGAATATGTGAAGCCGTTTGAAAAAGTAGCTTCTAGCCCGTTGTTTCCGCTCACTTCTGCAATCAGCCGATCAGAGATGATACAGGCCCCCATAGGTACATACCCGGACGTCATGCCCTTGGCGCAGGTGATTATGTCGGGTTGAATTCCAAAGACATCTTCCGAAGCAAACCAATGTCCAAGCCGCCCAAAACCGGTTACGACCTCGTCTGAAATATACAGGACATCGTATTTCCGGCAGATTTCCAGGCAGCGCTGATGATACCCCCGTGGAGGCACAATGACGCCACCAGAGCACAAGATCGGTTCAGCGATGAAAGCAGCGACCTTGCCTGCTCCAGTCTGCAGGATCGTGTTCTCCAGATCAGCAATTTTTTCGTCCAGGAAATCATTGATCGTCTGATCGGGGCGACGCGTATACGGGTTCACATTCGGTAGGAAACGCGCAAGATCCGAGGCCTGATCCATCCAACCTTTGTCGCGCTCTTTTCCGGAAACCGAGGCCGCCAGGTAAGTCGATCCGTGATAGGCCTTCTGCCGTGAGATCACGATCTTCTTTTCAGGTTTGCCCAGCAGGTTGTTACGGAATTGTACAAAACGTATGGCGCTATCAACGGCCGTTGATCCACCCGTTGTGAAGAACACGCGGTTCAGGTCACCTGGGGTTCTCTTGGCAATCTCATGTGCCAACCGGGCCGGAGCCGAGTTGGCATTATTGAAGGGCGAAAAATACGCCATCTCTTTCGCCTGCTGCGCCATCGCATCGGCAATCTCGGTGTTTCCATAGCCCAGTTGAACACACCACATCCCGGCAGGCCCGTCTATCAGGCGCTTTCCGTCCTCCGTCACAACGTGGATACCAAGACCGCTTTCGGCAAAAGTTCGTTCATTTTGGCCGAGGTACGGCATCCCCTCCCAAGGGTGCAGGAAGTGTTTGTTGTCCCAGTCACGTACAGACTGAAAATCGGAGTTCAAGAGTGTCATTTGGAACCTGTATGAAACACTTATCACAAAATGAATAAACATTCATACAATGTCAATCCTTGAACTTCTGCTCCCCTAGATGCGACAAGTAACAGGCGCGTTCCTCAACAAAGGAAAAAGACATTTCTGCCGAGACTGATATCCCAACCAATGCACGAGATCTGAGCAAGCTGCAGAACCGAAAGCAGTTGATCCAGGCGGCGGCAGACGCAATCCATAAGTTCGGAATTCGCGGAACGACCTCGGCAAGAATTCAGGAGCTGTCAGGGTTATCGCGGGGAATGGTGAACCTGCACTTTGGCTCAAAGGAGAAGCTGCTGCTCGCCGTGGCAGAGGAGCTATCAGCGCGCTACGCAAGGCAATGGAAGGCAATCGCAGATAACCCCGAGTTTGGCCCTGCGGACAAGCTGATCTCTATTATAAAGGCTGATTTCGACCCGTTGGTCCTTAATGCACGGGACGTTGCGATCTGGTTTTCGTTTCGGGCCGAAGCGCTCTCGAATCCACACATTTTTCCTTTCATCGACTCGCGGGACAAAGGTTTCCGAGCGGTGATCCAAGACCTGTTGAAGCAAATTGAGAGTGAAGGTGAGTACGAAGACATCGACGCCAAACTTGCAACAGACGCTTTGATTGCTTTGCTGGAAGGACTCTGGACCGACTACCATTTGCACTCAGAAATCTTCAATCCCGAGGAGGCTTTGAAGATTTGCCTGCATGTATTGCAGTCAATGTTTCCGAAGCACTTTGTGACACAGCCGTTTCACATGTGACCGCGACAAAAATGATTGAGAGTGTACTACGGTTAATCACAAACCAGTTCGGGTTTCGCGGTTCAATCGGCGCAGGTCGTTTATCATTGCTTTGGCCAGAGAGACGCACATGAGCAGCAAGACGACACTGAACGGCAGCGCGCCGATTATCATGGAATTGGTCAAAGCCTCTAATCCGCCGCCGCCAGCGACAAGCAGAGTTCCAATGACAAGGGCCAGAAGAACGCCCCACAGGATACGATGAATCGGGCTGGTGTCTTCAGACCCACCGGACATGATCGTGTTCATCACAAGGATGCCAGAGTCGGCGGAAGTAACAAGGAATGTCATGGTTAATAGCACGCACATGACACTCACTACCGTGAGCAAGTCGCCCGATATCATTTCCCCCAAGGTGACAAACAGTGTTGCCGTCGTTGAAGCGGCGAGGATAGATCCATTTGCATCTCCATTTAGCTCCAAATCGATGGCGGCCCCGCCCAGTATGGCCATCCACGCAAAACACACGAGGGAAGGGGCAATGACCGCCCCAAATATGAATTCGCGTACAGTTCGCCCTTTGGAGATGCGTGCTAAGAAAAGGCCAACAAAGGGTGAAAACGCGATCCACCATGCCCAATAAAATGTAGTCCATCCGGCCTGCCATCCGAACAGCCTACCTCGTGTGCCCGCGTCATAAACTGCAGTTTTGGTCGCATCAGAAAGACCGGCTGTATCGTTGCTTAAGCCATCAAGAAAGGTTGCTTTTGTTCCCCATGGATCAGTTGCATCCGCGAAGAGCTCACCGACAAAGGGGGCCGCCTCTGCAGGTAAGGCGGATGCAAACTCGATGGCAGAAATTGGTCGAAAAGCTTGGAAACTCAGGGGGAAAAAGTTTTTGATATAGTCAATCAGCGCCGAAGCATAGGTTGTCGCCGCAAACGCGAATGAGCCATAAGCAATGAACACCGCCAACAAAACCAGTGAAAAAAGAAGATTAATATTTGACAAGTATTTGACACCGCGCCCCACGCCAGAGACGGCAGACAGTGTCGACATCATCATAACAACGATCAACGCGGCAATCAGGCCGGCGGTCGACGGGATCACTTTGGTTGCTTGTTTTTCCACAAGCCAATTCGCACCGGTAATTAAAAACGCACCGTCCACTAATTGAGAAACGCCATATCCGATCGTTACCGCCACGCCGAGTATTGTCGCAACGACGCCGAGCACATCGATCACATGCCCTGCAACACCGTTTGAGTATTCTCCGAGCAATGGGGTCAGTGCGGTGCGGATTGTTAGCGGCATGCCTCTGGTAAAGGCGTAATAGGCAAGGCTAAGGCCGGTGACGACGTATATTGCCCAGGCGTGAAATCCGGTGTGCAAAAATGTATAGCGGTAGGCTCCTTGAATTGCGTCCTCGCTTTTGGGTGTGATTTCCCCGGAAATAGTCAATGGATTGGTTTCCCAAAGGCCAAGTGGTTCAGCGGTTGCATAGACCATTAGGCCCACGCCCAGACCCGCCCCAAACATCATCGAAAACCATGAGAAATTCGAAAATTCCGGTTTCTCATCTTGTAAGCCCAACCTTATTCGGCCAGTTGATGGAATGAGCGCGACAAGGAAGAGGAAGAGTACAAATAATCCAACGGAAAGGTTGTAGAAAGTATTGAACTCGGACAGCATTCCTGACTTCCAAGATCGCAGTGTATCGTTCGCTGATAATGGCCAAACCAGCGCCCAGAGAACGAGCAGAGAAACCGAGAGTTTGCTGACTAGAGCAATCGGCAGGCTATACCCTTTGTAAAAGCCAGTCCGCTGAGTCCTTATTTTGAGGTCTGTGAAAGGTTCTTCAAGCGCCATGTTTTCTCGGTCTTGCATAAATTGACTGCTTTGCACGCCGCACTGCCAGTCGCTGGGTTCCAGACTAGATTACTTTCAGACAGAATAGGACTGTAGCTGCGTAAGCGATAGCTGAGATGAAGACCTTTGAGTCGCAAATGGCAAAACCTGTGCGGTTATGAAATTTTGAATGACTCAAAATCAAAGGCTTAGCCATTGTTCAATGGCAAAACTATGTGTCGCACGACACCCTGTTGAACGTCACACGAACCTGAACCAACTGTCACAGTTGGACCAGAGACGATGTAAATGATCGACATCAGATGGCACCCCAAGTCAAACTTCTTTCCCTCAACGAAAATTGAAACCAGTCTGAGATCAGTTGCTTACAAACATCTGATCACTTTGAGTTGCGCGTCACGACTGATCCATTACCGTGAACGAGCCCTTACCAGGCCTTCATCGCACTTTGATTGCTTCGCTCGTGCAGCAAGTCGCAAACCCCTCATTCCGGACATTCAATTCCCAGATTCGGATTGCAGGTCGGCGGACTTTCCGGTTGTTCGTCGCGTAATTATCAACGTCGGCTTTCGATACGCCGGGTGTAGTCGTTGACAATCTCCTCCCATAGAGGTGGCCAAAACATTACCCAGTGGCCATTAAGTTGGCCTGGGACAGACACGATATGGACCTCGCTTTGGACTCCCATTCCCTCCATCGCGGCAAGGTTCGACTGGGAGTGCTCTATGCTGTAAAATGTGTCTTTCTCACCATAAATTGACAAAACCGGGCCTTCGAAGTTTCCAACACGCCGAAAGAGTGTGGGGTTGATTTCGGGGTCACCAACGCCCTCGCCCATCCATCCTCCAACGTAATTGATGACACCCGCAGTGTTCTCCGGATCGTTTCCGGCCTGCATGAGGGCGACAACGGCCCCGCGAGAGTACCCTGTCAGAAGGATCGGT
This sequence comes from Ruegeria sp. CE9, assembly GCF_056537425.1. Taxonomy (NCBI): domain Bacteria; kingdom Pseudomonadati; phylum Pseudomonadota; class Alphaproteobacteria; order Rhodobacterales; family Roseobacteraceae; genus Ruegeria; species Ruegeria sp. CE9. The sequence continues at coordinate 149,585 of NZ_JBQFRO010000014.1, forward strand.
CCTGAACTCACATCAGACCGTTGTTGCAATGCTGTCAAAGCAGCGTTTGCATCAATTAAAGCACGTTCAGCACCTGCCAATGATAGCTGCGTCTCGGGTGAGTATCCTTGCGACCGATCTTTGGCCATTCCCTCGTCGTACAAACCATCAGAACCACCGCGACCACGACGTTGCGGGAATGCGACAATCCAGCCGCGTGTGTTGAGAACATCAGCAAACCAGTCGTTGGCAAAGAACCGTTCAAATGAATTTGGGTCAGTACCATAGCCTGTTGAGCCATGATGAACGAGAGCGAGCGGGAACGGCCCATCACCAATCGGCTTGTATATTGCGACCGCAAGTTCGATTGTCTCACCGTCTTCTCCAAGGTCCGTCTTTAGGAAGCTACGTTCTCCAGGCTCAAACCATTCACTAGTCGGCATCGCCAGAACTTCCGAGAAAGCTTGTCGCTCCAATATGGCAAAGCGCTTCTCCGTTGGATAAATTCCGCGAAGCCGTCCTGCACCCGAAAGTGAGTACCGTGCAGCAAAGTCTTCATCGGTAAAGACTAGGGTGTCATCCACCAGACGGGCTTGGGTACGGAACCAATTTCCAATGCCAAGCTGGCCTCGTCCAACCGAGTAAACAACATTAAACAAGCCATCTTCGTCTCGGCTTTCCACAACAAGTATGTGGCTTCTCCAAGAGTCCCATCTTCCTGTCCACATCCCAATGAAGGGAGAATCTGCTTGCTTGCTGATTTCGATGTCGTTGGGCAGCGGGGCATCCCCTATGAGAATCGCATCCTCTGCCAATGATTGATTTGCCAGAATTACAAAAGTGACGATTGTATAAAATATGCGCATGGCCGATTTCCAACTACTGCCGTTCGATCAATGTCGATTCAAATAAAGCACAAACTATCAGTGCTGGACGTATCTATTTGTATCTCAGATGCCGAAGCTGACATTCGCCATCTTTAGATCCACGGTTGGTTCTGGGCTCGCCGCCGACTTTCTCCGCAGCGAACCCAATCAAGCTGCTCCGAGCCCATACCTGCCGTCGACTAGGCTTCTATTCTTTGCGTGCGCAGCATCTCGCGAACCGAGCATTCCAGACATTCAGAGCCAGGTGGAAAATGGCAGGTGAGCGGACAAAGTTGCCATAGGCTCAATGGTTGTTGAGGACCGGTCTCAGCCCAAAGCGGACTTTCAAATCCAAACATGGTGACTTCCAAGATGTGGACAAACTGCCGTGCGCTTTCATCAGCGTAATGCCTATATCCTGAAAGCGGTTTTCTCCCAGGAAAAGCTCAACTATTTGGGAAATAACAAGGTAGCTACAAGTCTCATGCCCCAACCGTCGGGCCCACTATCGGGGCCGTCGGCCCAATAGCGTACTCCCCCGCCTACGCTGATAAGTTGATCCCCGAGTTGGGTAACTTTGGTGACAACACCGTTGATTGGCACAGACCATTGATCGTTTTCCCAGTCGTAGGTGGACTCAGTGTTTAAAGTGAACGTCCACGCGTTCGAATTTGTGTAGGAAATAAATGGCTGTAAGAACGTCTGGTTAATGTCGGCGTCACCATCAATGTCCCAAATGTGATTTGTCAGGCCACCATATGTCCAAGGACCCTGCTGTTTGAGAGCCACGCCGGTAACTCCAGCACCCCACTCTCCTAGACCCAAGCTGTTATCTGTCGACGTCGGCAGCAGAAATACGGGTCCAGCCCCCCAGATCCAACCGCCCGCACTTGGTTTTTTGGGCGAAAGAAATAAGCTTTGAACAGTATCTCCTAGCCCAGTTTCGGAACCGGAACCCGCTAGGCCACCATCTATGGAGGCAATTGGAAGAATTGTTCGGGATATGAGGTTCCAATCATCCGTAAGATCAAAGGGAACAACCGGTTGTACGTTTAATATCCAACGCGAACCATTTCTGTCGGCACCTAAATTCTGATCATAGTTCAGCTGGAATGGCACGCTAATGAGAGCGGCCACGGGATTAGCAAGTTGCTTTGCTAGCTCTTCTTCCTGGGACTCTGCCCACGCAGAACCAGAAAGGGCACCAATCCCGGCAAGTATTGAGCAGCGTAGCAACCTTAGTTTCATAGGCGGTCTCCTTTCAACTGGCCGTTTCCTCATGGGTGGCTTGCACTTGAGATCGCCAGATTGGCAATGACGTCAATGGCCCACTCACAGTCCGCCACCGCCGAACTGGATGAAATTATCCAACCTGGTTGACTTATAGCTAAAATACTTGGACGAAACTGGCTTTCAGACTGTCTCCATAAGCGTGTCCGAAAGCACATCCTCGGAGAGCGCCCCCGGTGCGCCTATTGCGACAAGCCTTGTTTCGGGTTTGCGATCACCCCAAGCACCATCCCGTGCGATGTCCATTCGTTTTCCAACCACCTGAACAAGAATGCGATGATCTGGATGCTCCTCGCTGAAAACAAAACCCTTGAGGCGATAAACGTCGCCGGGAAGCTTCCGAATTGCACTCCGGAGGGAAGACAGGCTTATTGGGCGTTCAGCTTTCATCATAGTTGTTGAGAAGCTGTCTGAGTGATCAGAGTGGTGGCAACCACAATCTGGCCCATGTACGTGATGATCGGGTATTTCTGTTTCGAGCTGTTCGGCGGCAAAGCGACCGACTGAAAGAAGTATGTCCAGAGGGACGTCTGCGTTTACAGCTTCGACAAGACGATAGCGACGGAAGCGCGAGCCAAGCCAGTCGTGCACCTTCTGAACTGTGGCCCTGTCGACAAGATCAACCTTGTTCAAAATGACCATGTCCGAGAACGCAATTTGACGAAGCTTCAGTTCCATTTGTTCTGGCGCAGCAAATAGCTGTTCCGCATCGACAAGACACATAAGGCTGTCCAAGCGGATCATGTCCCGGAACCGTTGATCCGTAAACGTCATCGCGATTGACGATGGGTCCGACACGCCGCTTGCTTCAAGGACGATGTATTCCGGTTTCTCAGGCCGGGCGAGAACGGCTTCCACTGTTTCGATCAGGTCATCTCGTATTGAGCAGCAAACGCAACCATTCGCTAAACTCATCACATCATCTTCAAGGCCAACAACGAGATCAGCATCGACGTTGATGGATCCAAAGTCGTTCACCAGAACCGCAACCCGCAGCCCGTGATTGCCTGTCAGGATACGGTTCAAAAGGGTTGTCTTACCGGCCCCAAGAAAGCCGGTAAGGATTGTAACAGGGATTGCGGATGTCGAACCGAATTCGATCATGCCGTTACTCCGCTTTTTTCTTGCGGTTCGGGATGACGTCATCAACCTTGATGACGAAGTCGCTGGGCCACTCAGGATCGGGGGCCCGGAATACGTCAGCCGGATAGTATTCCTTAGGGTCGATCTCCATATCGCGGTATTTCTGGTCCTGCTGTTCAGCACGTGATGATCGCGGTGCTGGCGGCTTGATTTCATCAGGTAACGTGATCCTGCCTTCTGCTTCCATCTTGCCCAATTCGCGGAACGGTGCGACCGAGCCGGATTTGCCTGGAAGTGTCGCCTTCCGATACCAGATTGCATCCTTGGTAACGTTGACTACTGCAACATCCAAACCCCAGGCAAACAGCCCGTCATAATGGGCTCGGATTCCCGCCAGCATCTCGGCATCGATATCCTCGTCTTGCGTATAGTGAGTCACCATTGCAATCCGGGGGCGCGCCTCAGCCATCATCTTACCAACCGCATAGTGCGAAGTATGGTGCGTATCGATTGTGTAGTTGAACAGCTCTTGTGGCAGACCATATTTGTAGGTCATCAACTGACCGATATCCTGACCAGACATTTCGGTGACAAACACGTCTACGCCTTTGCCATACTCAAGGCTCAGTTCATCGGGGCGGCCATCGCCAGTCCAAACAAAGCTTAGGCCGTTCCAATCCAGACGATAGCCAACCGCACCGTCCTTGGCATGGCTGCGTGGCCAGGACCGAACCGTGACGCCGTCTTCGTCATAGACAATGCCGCCTTCCTGACGGAAATCGAATTCATTGACGTCGATCTCGTAACCGTCCCCGATTGGGAACACGTCGAAAGCCTCCAGATGCCATTTAAGCATCTGCTGCATGCCTTTGACCATTCCGGCTGTGCCAAGTTCGGGCGTCCGACCAGAGGGGCCGTGTATGCGCAGTGGTGTGTACCCTCCGGACCACGCACGGAACGGGTAGATGTAAGGGATGTCTGCATAATGATCGACATGCAGGTGCGTGATGAAGATGTCATTGATCAACTGACCCGGAACCTGCATCCCGATGATGTTTCGAACGCAGCCCGATCCGAAATCGAAGAAGAACCGTTTTCCATTACCCAATTCAACCATGATACAGGTCCCCGCCTGATCTTCACGGGGTGGAAATGGCGTTGAGCCACAGAATGAAATCCGCATCTCGTCAGGCCCAAGGTCCTCGGAAAGTGGGAAATAGTTCGCGTTCGAGCCTGTCATGTATTTCGTGGGGCGAAAATACTCTGGCAAAGTGATGCCCCCGGCAGGTCTGCCGCCGTAAGGGTTTTTAAGGGTTTCACCGAGTGGTCCATCGACTTGGTGCGCTTGCGCGGTGCCTGCACCATAGCTAACGGCGCCTGTTGCGACCGCACCTGCTGCCAGTCCCTGCATAACGTGCCGCCGGGAAGGGTTTTCTATGTCGTCAGATTGCTGGTTCGGCTCGTTTTTAAGATCTTTGCCGTTGTCTTTTTTTGTCATAGCTATGCCCTCAATTGGAATTGCTGCGCGGATTGCGCTCCACCATCTGGCGGAGCTCGTTGATGAGTTCAGATTTGATGTGGGCCCATTCGGCGCGCTCTGAGGCCGTGATCGATGCGTCTTTCGAAAACGCAGATGCTTTCTTCAGGTCTTCGATGATCTCGCCAAGTAGCGCGTCCGTTTCGATGCGCCTCGACAGCACATCGGAAAGTTCTGGAATTTCTGCGATCAGGTCTACCGTCACTGGAAAAAATCCGACGCCCACTATCTATTCTCAAATCAAGATGAGTGCGGTTGACCGCAAAGGCCAAGTGAGTCACCGTGAGTTGGGGGTGAGTTGACATTGAACAAATCCAACGATTTGACAATAAATCAACATGTTGAGCAGCCTTCTCCGAAGCTCGTCCGAGAAGCTCTGAGTCGAATTGTATCAAGCGACGGGTTTCAAGCTTCACCCCGACTCACGCAATTTCTTACCTACATAGTCGAGGAATCCCTATCGGGTCGAAGCACTCAGATTCGAGGCAAAGCTATCGCTGTTGAGGTCTATGGGCGGCGCATAGATGGTACTGGTGGTCAAAACCTGGTTCGCGTTGAGGCTAGGCGACTGCGGCGTCTTTTGCATCAGTTCTACGAAGATCACTGGGACGGCAAGGGAGTTCGCATTTTTGTTGACCCCGGCGGATACAAACCGCGGTTTTCATACGTACCACCAATTGAAGACCGCACATCAAGTGCGTGGAACAGCGATGAGCCTGATGAGCGGCGGCGTTCGCTTAAACTGCTGCCAGCCGGACTGGGTGTTCTTGCATTAGTCGCTGTGCTTGGCATCTGGATGAGCCAGGATAATTCGGAGGTTGTGCCAACAACTCGATCCATCGAACAGGCGGAACGTGTAGCGCTTGGAGAGCAATCGTTGACAAGACTTCAGGCGGCCAACCTTGCGGATCAAGCCCGCGGCATGTTTTTTCCCGTTTTTGATGTCAAACGTCAGCAAATAGCATTAGGAATGTTCCAGCACGCTGTGGAACTCGACCCGGCTCTGTCTGACGGTTATGCCGGGTCAGCGCAGGTATTGGCGATCCTGGCGGTGTTGTCACTAGATGAAGCAAATAGGGATGATCTCTTCGATCAAGCCTCGAAAATTTCGGTAAAAGCGCTTGAATTGTCCCCCGCTGATGCGTGGGCAAACGGCGCAAATGGTTGGGTGCTGGCTGCCAAAAACCAGCCAGACGAAGCATTGAAATATGCAAGAATGGCCGTCGATCTGGCGCCGAAGGATGGCCATATTCTCGACCTTGCAGGTATCACTGCGATCTTGGCTAACGCCCCGAAACTTGCTGCCGAGGTTAGCGATCCGGAGAGGTCCAGATCAGGATCTGGTAGGTTTGGAGCAAGAAACATCTGGGGCGTGTCGCAACTTATGCTCGGGAACTACGAAAATGTTGTCGAAGCTTTTCAGGGAGCACCAGCTGCCGGAGCGCCAGTCAGTGCTCCTTCGCTCTTATTCCAAGCGGTTGCGCACGATCAGTTGGGAAATTCAGAAGAAGCACGACGGCTCGTTGCCGAAATGCGCAGGACGTGGCCTGAGTTTCCATCCGAGTTTCTCGCCGATAGGATTTTCCAAAATGATGACGCAACGCGGCAAGCGATACTGGATACGCTGAGTAGTCACTGATGAAATGCATAGCAAAACTGCCGATGCAAATTTTCTAGTTCCTCTCTTTAATGTCAAATTTAGAATGACAATGCGTCATTGAACTCGAATGACTGGTTTTGGTCGCTACGCTTTCCAGCATTGGAAGCCATCGCAGAATGCGAGAAGTCGAGGATACAGCCGACTTTGCAAAGTCTGCTTTCTGCGCATTGCTGTAATTGGGGCATCGCGCAGCATCGGTCAAAGTGGGCTCCTTTGAGACATTCGCCGCGTCCCGCATAAGTGTCAGGTTTTGGGTTCTCGGAGGGAAGGCCTTAGATAAAAGCCCCTGCACATCGCAGTTTGGGTGTTATCTGCACCGGTCTCTCGTTGAACGCCCGATCTGCTGTCACATGCCTTCGATATTGGCATTTCCGGACGTTGACCGCCACTCGAAGTGCTGCAACGCAGAGTTCTTCACAATCATACTTGATCCTATTGCATGTTCTTTCTGCTCACTCAGACGCGACGGGCCGTTAACGGACCATGGACACATCTCTTTTTCGTTGAGCGTCTCGGACCAGCGCAGCAAGCCGATAGAAGCCGTGTGCCATTTTTGTGTAGGGTGTGAGGAGGAAAAA